>JBAQFB010000012.1:0-40601 GCA_049287065.1 Candidatus Nanopelagicaceae bacterium | reverse complement strand
TCATTGCCTCGTTGACCCCACACTTCAACGACAGCAAGAAGGAAGCAGCACACGCTGTTGATATCGTTTTTGACGCGATCACCCGCAACTTGGCAAAAGGCGAAGACGTAATGATCAACGACTTCGGCAAGTTCAAGAAGGTTGACCGCAAGGCACGTAAGGGTCGTAACCCATTTACCGGTGAGACCATTCAGATAAAGGCAAGCAAGAAGCCACGCTTCTTGCCAGCAAAGGGCTTGAAAGAAGTTATTTCAGGCGCTCGCAAACTTGAGCCAGCTCCAAAGCCAGCTCCAAAGGTTGTTGCAAAGCCTGTTGTGAAGGCTGCTCCAAAGAAAGCCGCTAAGAAAGTAGCTCCTAAGAAGGCTGCCAAGAAGGCAGCGAAGAAAGTGGCTCCTAAGAAAGCCGCTAAGAAAGTAGCTCCTAAGAAAGCAGCGAAGAAAGTGGCTCCTAAGAAAGCCGCTAAGAAGGTTGCAAAAAAGAAGTAATTTCTCATTTCCGATTTGAGGATATTGAGGGCGGGACCGACCATTAGGCGGTCTCGCCCTTGTTTTTAGAGGAAAAGGAACCAGTACTCTTATATGGTGCCCGGAATTACGTACCCACCCCCAGTTGGCAATCCACTAGGCACCAACCGCGCTTTCATCTTTTGTGCACGAATCTGCATTCCGATCATGAGTGCCCTGTCAAAAAGGGATTGGCAGGGCCAAGCAAATATTCCGCAGACGGGTCCAGCTATCGTCGTCAGCAATCACATGTCATATGCAGATGTGCTATTCCTCGGGCAATTTCTCTACCTCAACGGCCGGGCGCCCCGTTTTATTGGCAAGCGATCCGTTTTTGACCTCCCACTCATCGGACGAATTCTGCGCGCCGCCGGTCATATCCCCGTAGACAGGGAGACTGCGCAGGCGGGTAGAGCCCTGGACAGTGCCATTGCGGCACTGCGCGCGGGTCATTTGATTGCCATTTATCCGGAAGGGACGTTGACCAGAGATGAGAATCTGTGGCCCATGGTTGCCAAGACCGGGGCTGCTCGATTGGCTATTCTCACGCAGACGCCAGTCATACCCGTTGCTGCCTGGGGTCCGCAGAAAGTGTTGTCGCCTTATAGCAAGCGAGTCCATTTCTGGCCCCGCACGACAGTCACCTTTCATGCTGGAAAAGCACTGGACCTCTCACCATGGTATGGAAAAGCCGAAGACCAACAATCACTTATTGAGGCAACCGGATTCATCATGAAAGCCCTCACCAAGATGCTGGAAGAAATGCGCGGAGAGAGTGCACCGCAGATTCCACTAGATTCACGTGCGGCAGGATTTCCTCGAACCGGCAACTTTAAGAAGGTCAAGAAGGCATGAGTCAGATAACCGTTATTGGTGCCGGATCCTGGGGAACCACCCTGGCGCAAGTACTTACAGATGCTGGCAACAATGTTCTGCTTTGGGGGCGCAATCAAAGTGTGGTGCAGGAGATCAACCAATTCCACACCAATACGGGCTACTTGCCCGGCATTATCTTGCCCGCGCTGCTGCGTGCTACCAACGATATCAACGAGGCTTTTGCCCACTCGAAGACTTATGTTCTGGCTATTCCTGTCCAGAGTCTGCGCTCTCGGTTGGAGGAGTGGCGCACTGCTATCGGATCAGATGCCACAATCATAAGTACTCTCAAAGGAGTTGAAATTTCGACCCATTTGCGCATGACCGAAGTAATTGAAGAAGTATTGAATGTTAAACCTGCAAATATTGCGATCATTACGGGCCCAAATCTTTCCAGCGAACTTGCACTTCGCCAGCCCGCCGGGGCTGTAGCTGCTGCCTCCACGGAGGAGTTGGCCCACCACATTCAAAATCTTTTCTCTACCCCTTACTACCGCGTTTACACATCCGTGGATGTCACTGGGTGCGAACTAGCAGGTGCGGTGAAGAGTGTTATTGCGCTAGGCGTGGGAATGGCAGTTGGACTGGAGTTGGGTGAGAACACCCAGGCTATGTTGATCACCCGCGGTCTCAACGAAGTCGCCCGTCTTGGCGCAGCCCATGGCGCAGATCCGCTAAGTGCCGCAGGCCTGGCCGGCATGGGAGATCTCGTCGCTTCCTGTTCATCGCCGCTCTCACGCAACCGCGCTTTTGGCGAAGCGTTGGGCCGCGGCGGGACAATGGCGTACGCGATGGCGCATGAGCCACGCACCGTGGAGGGCGTAGCCTCTGCAGGTGCAGTTGTTGAATTAGCTCACCGGGTGGGGGTGGAGGTACCAGTGATCGAAGCAGTGGCAGATGTGGTTGCCGGTGTCATCTCACCCGCGCAGGCTCTCGAGCGATTGATGGAGATCAGTATCCATTCAGAGAATTTCATCAAATGAGCAAAATAGTCGTCGGAATTCTCTGCGGGGGTCGCAGTAGCGAGCACGAAATTTCCTGCATCTCGACCGGCGGAATTCTCGCCGCCATAGACCGCGAACAATATGAGCCGGTTGTTATTGGAATTACTCGAACCGCCGGACGCTGGGTTCTGATCCCAGCGGAGTATCCACTGGCAATTGTGGATGGAGTGCTCCCGACCGTTCCGGAAGATGGGGCGAAGGTAAATACAGATATTTCTGGCTTCTCGGCGAACGGAAAGCCACTTCATCTCGATCTGATTTTCCCGATGTTGCATGGGCCTTACGGAGAAGACGGCACGATTCAAGGGTTCTGCGAAATCGCGAATATTCCATATGTGGGAAGCGGTGTCCTGGCATCGGCGGCAGGAATGGATAAGTCTTTTGCAAAGACAGTTTTTAGCGCGCATGGAATGAAGGTCGCTGAAGGGACTGTGATTACCACCGAACAATGGAGAGATAATCGCCCGGCTTGCGAGGCCTTGCTCTCAGGATTTAGCTATCCACTTTTTGTGAAACCTGCCCGTGGTGGTTCGAGTCGTGGCACTACCAAAGTGAAAACGGCTGCGGCGCTTTCCTCCGCAATTGACGAAGCGCATAGTTTTGACCGCAAAGCCATGATTGAGGAGATGGTGCCAGGTATTGAGATTGAGTGCGCAGTCCTGGAAGTTGATGGCGAAGTTAAGACATCATTGCCGGGTGAAATAATTATTGACGAAAGATTTGAATTCTACGATTTCCAAGCCAAGTATTTAGATGACGGAACACGTGCCCAGGTTCCAGCCAATATTCCGGCACAGGCGATTGCGGAAGTCCAGCGCCTCGCGGCACTAGCTTTTACGTCCCTTGGTTGCTCCGGACTTGCACGGGTAGATTTCTTTTACCGACCTGATGGACAAGTTGTTATTAACGAACTGAACACGATGCCGGGGTTTACTCCGACTTCGGTATTCCCAACTCTCTGGGCGGAGCGAGGCGTGACGTATTCACAAATAATTCACGAATTGATCAAAGGCGCGCTTACGCGCAAAAACGGCGTGCTGGGTAATTAGTAACTAGTTACCGGACAGGTCAATGTGCGGGTAATCCCGGCAACAGCTTGGACCTTTGACAAGATAACGCGACCGAACTCTTCCATGCTGGGTGCCTCGGCGCGCATGATGACGTCGTATGGACCCGTGACACCTTCGGCAAGTGTGACGCCAGAAATTGCGGAGACGGCGTGGGCGACGCTTGTTGCCTTTCCGACCTCGGTTTGGATCAAGATGTAGGCCTGTACTGACATGGGGCAACCTTTCGTCGAACAATCTTCTAGGCGACGGTACCGCATTTTTGAACTCCGCGGCAGAGGCTTTTTTCAGCGTAGGCTGACGGGGTGGAATTTACCGAGACTGAGGTTATTGAAGAGTTAAGAACCATATTCACTCATACCGATTCTCGAGTACTCGTCGGTATTGGCGATGATGCTGCGGTTGTTTCAACTCCGGCAAGCAGAATTGCAATTACCACTGACATGGCCGTTGAGAATGTTCATTTTCGACGCGAGTGGGCCACGGCGGAAGAAATCGGAATGAAAATAACTGCGGCGAATTTGGCAGATATTTATTCGATGGGAGCGACTCCCGAACACTTAGTTGTTGCGGTCGCCCTGACCGGCGAAGAGAGCATGACATGGATCAAGGAATTGGCCCACGGTATTGAAAGGGAAGCGCAAAAGTGTGATGTGCGAATCATCGGGGGCGACATAGTTCGTGGTCCGGCAGTCACGATTTCCATCACCGCTTTCGGTGAAGTTAAAGAGCCCATCCTTCGCTCCGGTGCACGTGTCGGTGACGCAATTGTGATCACTAATCTGCCCGGCTGGTCTGCAGCTGGACTCTTCCTTCTTGCCAACCAGGTGAATGCAAGTGCGGTCCATCCGGCTCTGGCAGTGGAGCGCGCCCTGGCACAATTTCGAGCTCCGCTGGTTCCCTACGCAGATGCCGTGGCACTCAAGGGTGCGCACGCGATGTCGGATACGAGTGATGGGCTGCTTACCCAGGGTGCGCAAATGGCAGAAGCCTCGCGGGTGCGGTTTCAGATTGAAGCGTCTCTCCTCTCCCAACATCCTGACTTCGCGGATCTATCTGCGCTTGCCAATGCGGTCGGTGCCGATGTTTGGGATTGGATTGGGGCAGGCGGGGAAGATCACGCATTCCTTGCAACCGGCATAGATTTGCCTGCATATGAGATAGGTGTGGTGGTTGCTGGATCTGGCATCGAACTGGTGGGTGTTTCAAGAACCCCGCGGGGCTTCACGCACTTCAATTAGTCGAAGAACTAGCTGAGGAAATAAGAGATTAGCGGCTTACTTTGCCAGCCTTGAGGCAGGAGGTGCAGACATTCTGACGCTTGGAGGTGCCACCAACGAGGGTGCGAACGCGCTGAATGTTTGGATTCCAGCGGCGACGGGTCTTCACCTCAGAGTGCGAGACGTTATTGCCAAAACTGGGACCCTTGCCACAGATATCGCAGTTTGCAGCCATCGTCGTACTCCCTCATATTTCTGGACCTGAACCGGTAACGAACTCTCATGAACGGGCGTAAGGGTACCGCTTACCCACTAGATGAGGCGAATCGGAGATTAATGAGGGTTAGCACTTGGGAAACTCACGCGTAGAAGCCTCCGCGTGAGCGTTGCCATAATCGAAATCTGAGAAAACGCGGTGATTTTCACGGAGAATGGGACCACATCGAGATCTATACGAGAGTTTTTGAGGGAGAGAAGCATGAACGCGCTTGATCTGGCCCGCTGGCAATTCGCAATAACCACGGTCTACCACTTCCTCTTTGTCCCGATCACAATCGGGATGGCCTTCCTCGTCGCCGGGCTACAGACGGCCTGGTTTCGAACCCAGAAACTCAAGTACCTGCGGGCTACTAAGTTCTTCGGGAAACTCTTCCTTATCAACTTCGCCATTGGTGTGGTGACGGGGATTGTCCAGGAATTTCAATTCGGAATGAACTGGTCTTCCTACAGTCGATTTGTCGGAGATATTTTCGGAGCTCCTCTCGCCATTGAAGGGTTACTCGCATTCTTCCTAGAGAGTACTTTCCTTGGGCTTTGGATTTTCGGCTGGGACAGGTTGCCAAAGAAACTCCACCTTGCCTCAATTTGGCTGGCAGCCAGCGGCACAATTTTCTCCGCCTACTTCATTCTGGCAGCGAACTCCTGGATGCAGCATCCCGTTGGATATGTGCTCAATCCGGAAAAGGGTCGAGCCGAACTCACAAGTATTTTTGATGTCCTAACTCAGAAAACCGCACTCGTCACCTTCTTCCATACCATTCCATCTGCAGCCTTTACTGGCGCCGCATTCATAGCCGGCATATCTGCCTGGCTGATCATTAAGAAAAAAGATGTTGAGATGTCGCGCGGAACACTCAAATTAGGTCTTATAACCATGATTATTAGTTTCATATTCGTTGGAATTTCTGGGGATCTCACGTCACGAGTTATGACAGAACAGCAACCTATGAAGATGGCAGCGGCAGAGGCGCTCTATGACACAACGGCTTCTGCGCCGTTCTCGTTACTCACTATCGGCAGTCTCGATGGCTCGCGCTCTGTTTTCCAGATTGATATCCCTTCAGTCCTGTCCTTCTTGTCGACGGGAGATTTCGAAGGTGTTGTCGAGGGTGTCAATGACCTCCAAGCAAGGTATGAATCTCAGTACGGCCCCGGCAGTTACAAGCCGAACATTCCCCTTGCCTACTGGTCATTTAGATTGATGATGGGATTCGGTTTCCTTGGAGCACTTTTTGCACTTATTGCGCTCTGGCAGATGAGAAGGGGACGGCTGCCGCGGGGCAGATGGTTTGCTCCAGCGATGATCTCTCTTCCATTCATTCCATTGTTGGCTAATTCGTTCGGTTGGATTTTCACCGAGACAGCCCGCCAGCCGTGGGCGGTTTTTGGCCTCATTAAAACTGCTGACGGTGTTAGTACGGTGGTTTCCGCCGGAGCGGTGCTTTTCACAATGATTGCTTTCACTCTTCTTTATGGTGTTCTCGCCGTCATCGAAGTCGGATTGATCTTGAAGACCGTTCAGATCGGGCCACGCGCCGAAGTCGATTATGACATTTCCACCATCGGGGGATCCGATGAACGCCCACTAGTGATGTCCTACTAGGAAGAAGCAGAGGAGAAATAAAATGACATTTCAAACGGTATGGTTTCTTCTAATTGCAGTTCTCTGGATCGGGTACTTCGTCCTCGAAGGTTTTGATTTTGGGGTTGGTGTTCTACTCCCATTTGTTTCGAAAAATGAGGCGGATCGGCGCGCTGTGCTTACCACCCTTGGACCAGTCTGGGATGGAAATGAAGTCTGGTTACTTGTCGCAGGTGGAGCGACATTTGCGGCTTTTCCGGAGTGGTATGCGACTTTGTTTAGCGGGTTCTACCTCCCGCTCTTTCTCATCCTCGTTGCGCTGATTGTGCGTGGGGTTTCCTTTGAATACCGGAGCAAGTACGGCAGGCCCCAATGGCGCAAACGCTGGGACATTGCAATCTTCCTCGGAAGCGCGATTCCAGCATTTCTCTGGGGAGTCGCTTTTGCGAACATCGTGCGCGGTGTTCCACTTGAACGATCTGCAGCAGGTTCAATTGAGTACGTAGGCGGGTTCTTCAATTTACTCAACCCATATGCAATTTTGGGGGGAGTTGTGACTCTCACTGTATTCCTGACCCATGGCGCGCACTTCTTAGCCCTTAAGACGGCAGGAGATATTCGCATGCGGGCACACGGCCTGGCCATGAAGATAGGACTTGTAGCGGCAGTGGCTGCAGTTGCGTTCTTGCTTTGGAGCAATCTGATGCTCGAGAGCATGAACGCCAAATTCCTTATCCTCTCGGTCGCCACTGCCCTTCTCTGGGTAATCGCCATCGGTGCCAATATTAAGGTGCGGGAAGGGTGGGCATTTATTTGCTCCTCGCTCGCTATTGCAACTTTTATCAGTGGACTCTTTTCGGCGCTCTATCCGCGTGTCATGCCAAGTTCATTGGGATCGCAATTCGACCTCACGATTACCAATTCATCAAGCTCCGATTACACGCTGAAGGTTATAACAATTGTCGCGGTACTTATGACCCCGATTGTTCTCCTCTATCAGGGGTGGACTTACTGGGTATTTAGAAAGCGCGTGAGTGCATCGCAGATCTCGCATCCAGAGCAAGGAGTTCTCGATACATTGCACCTGTGAAATCCGAAGAACTGCGGCTACTTCTATCGCGTAGCCGCAGTTTCGTCCCTTTGATAGGTGTTGCCGCACTAGTGTGGTCTGCCATTGTTCTGGCAAATGCCTACTTGATAACCGAGATCATCATTCGCATCATCCACGATGGCTCGTCGGTTCCGTCCTTCATTTTTGCGCTTGGGAGTCTGTGGTTAATCCGTGCTCTCTTTCAAGCGGGATTCGATTATTACTGCAGCACCGCGGCGATTCGCATCAAGGGTGAATTGCGAAGTGAAACTACTTCCCGTATCGCCAATTTCAACTCAGTTTCCGAACTAAGCAATGTGATGATCAAAGGTCTCAACAGCCTCGATATCTATATCGGCCGCTTCGTTCCCCAACTGATCTTTGCCACCGTCATTCCGGTGGCCGTTTTGGTCGCCATATTTAGGCAAGACATCCTCGCCGGTTTGATTGCCCTGCTGACTTTGCCACTGATACCAGCATTCGGTGCTCTTATAGGGCGGTATTCGGCAGATGCCGTCAATAAGAAATGGCGCACCCTCGGAACCCTCTCCAAGTATTTTGAAGATTCGATGCGTGGTTTTGCCACGCTGAAGATTTTTGGTCGCACACAGAGTCAAGGTCGGCGTATTGAAGAGATGGGCGACCGTTACACCAATGAGACTATGAAAGTTCTGCGGATCTCATTCCTCTCCGCTTTCGCGTTGGAGTTGGTTGCCACAATCTCGGTCGCAGTCGTTGCGGTTTCCATTGGGTTGCGACTCGTCTCTGGTTCGATTGACTTTCGCTCGGCTCTGCTGATTCTGCTCCTTGCGCCAGAGGTGTATTTCCCGGTACGAAACGCGGCCTCCCTTTTTCATGCCTCCCAAGATGGAACCGAAGCACTGCGGAACCTGGCTGCGATTGACTCGGAAGAAATCCTTCTCCCTTTGCCAGTTTCACGAAAGATTAATTTGGCAGATTTGCAATCAATATCTTGGAGTGATTGGTCGCTACCTCGTAGTGCCGTCGAAGCAATGGTGATCCCGGCAACCAAGATAGAACGCGGAGAAATGCTCTTTCTGATTGGAGAGTCAGGCGCCGGTAAAACAACTTTTGCCCTCAATTTGCTTGGCGTCACCTTCAATTCGACAATAGGCATTGAACAGCCCGGCAGATTTTACGAGCTCGCCCCCGAGATGCAGCGGGAGTGGCAGAAGATCATCGGCTGGATCCCACAGCATCCCCAATTGGCCAATGGCAGCGTACGAGATCAGTTCACCTTGCTTGATGCGAATATCAGTGACCGTGAGATTACCGCGGCGTTGCTGCGCGCGGGTTTGTCTCTACAGGACTTGCCCCAGGGATTGGATACACGAATTGGACGAGGTGGTGAAAGTTCGCACGCCGCATCTGGCGGACAAATCCGGCGAATTGCGGTGGCGAGAGCTTTAGTTCGAAACCCCATAGTCATAGTTGCGGATGAGCCAACTGCAGATTTAGATGACATGAGTGCAAAAGTTGTGATGGATCTGCTTCGTAGCGCTCAGAGAGATGGGGCGATAGTCATCTGCATAACCCATGATCTTTCCTTGCCCGCCAGAAATGATAGGAATGCACGGACACGAGAGATAGTCAGGCGCCCACTATGAGGCGCGCAATCCCTTATCTACTTGGCGCCAGCACTTATATCGCCGGGCTCGGTCTTACCATCACGAGTGCATGGTTGATTACGACCGCATCCTTCCAGCCACCCATTATGACGCTTGGCGTGGCGATTGTGGGGGTTCGTTTCTTCGGTATCGCCCGCTCCGTTGCTCGATATTTCGAGAGACTGACGAGCCATCGCACGGTTTTTGATCAACTCACCGAACTCCGCGTTCGACTTTACGAATCTTTCTCGTCTAATCCAATTGCACTCGTACGCGATTTTGGTACTGGCAAACTCGTAAAGAGAATTGTCGATGATGTGGAGCGATCACAGGAATATCAATTGAGAATCACATTGCCACACGTTGCTGCTCTCATTTCACTTCTGGCCGGAGTGTGTCTTGGGTTCTGGATAAATCCCGCCTCTATTTTGATCACGGTTCCCACCTGCCTACTCCTTCTCTTCTTGCTTCCTAGGCAGTTGCAGAAATCATCTGAGATCATCGCTCGAAAGGTTGAAGATCTGGAAAGTGAATATGCATCCTCGATTGAGCAGGCTGCCCACGGGATTGCTGAAGCGCAGTTGTATGGGTACTTGAGCGAGAGACTTGGAAGGACCAAGGATCTGGAATCACAGATTTCTGGCGCGGAGCTCACTCTCCTGAAAGTAACCCGTCTTTACCAATTTCTCTCCACTGCCCTCATTGGTTTTTCGATCGTGGGACTCACGCTGATTGCGTATAGCGCTGGCAAAGGTGTTCCGGCAGTGCAGATTTCCATGCTGGTGTTCTTGCCGCTTGTCATGTTTGAAGCCATCACTGCCTGGTATCCAAACCTATATACGGCCGGGAAATTGCTCCTCGCCCGGCATGAGGTGGATTCGTTGATTAATAGTGAACGGCACCACGCTTTGGCAATGCTGAAATTAGATTCCCAGGTTGAAGATTTGATTCTGCGAAACGTGCGTGTGAGCTGGGACAGAGAAAAGGCATTTATGGAGCCAATTTCCTGTCACGTGAAAACTGGAGACTGCCTTGTCATTCGGGGCCGAAGCGGGAGCGGCAAGTCTACGCTAGCCCTCGCACTCGTTGGATTGCTCGATTATGAGGGTGAGATTCTACTTAATGGTCGCGAATTGCGGTCAATCTCCAATCTTTCATCGCATATCTCTGGAGCCATTCAGAGCGGGCATGTTTTCAATACAACTCTGCGCGAGAATTTGAAGATTGCCTCTCCGCAGGCAACAGATTCCCAACTCATTGAAGTTCTCACTCTTGTCGAACTTGATACGTTACTCGTCGAACTAGGAAGTGGGCTCGAGACAATTCTTGGCGAAATGGGCAGAGCACTCTCTGGCGGAGAACTCAAAAGACTCAATCTCGCTCGTGCTCTTCTCTCACCCGCGCCGATTCTCGTCCTGGATGAGCCGACCGAACATCTTGATCAAGAACTGGCAACTCGGATCGAAAATCGCCTACTCTCGCTGGGACGAACACTGATCGTTATTACTCATTCTGGCTGGGAAAGTGGCACGCAGACTCTTCAACTCACCCGCTAGTACTCAAATATGGGGGAGAATGACCCCATGGCCACTCTGGAGACCAAACTCATCGATGTGGTGGGAGATCGAACTGCCAGGGCGCTCGAATCGGGGTTGGGAGCACGCACTGTCGCTGACCTGCTGCGGCACTATCCACGTAGGTATGCCGTACGAGGCGAACTCACCGACATTTCAAAGTTAAAAGCCGAAGATGAAGTAACTATTTTGGCAGAGGTCTTTAGTACTAATGCGCGCCCTCTGCACGGTCGTAAAGGAACAATCCTTGAAGTGGTTGTCACCGATGGAACTTCTAAACTTTCGCTGACATTCTTCAACCAGGCTTGGCGTGAACGTGAGCTTAGAGTGGGACGGCAGGGACTCTTCGCGGGCAAGGTGGGAATTTTCAACGGTAAGCGTCAACTCTCCCACCCGGACTACGAATTGATTGCCGATGGCAGTGATGTGGACAGCGCGGTCGAAGAGTTCGCTGGTAGATATCTTCCGGTCTATTCAGCGACGGCGAAGATGCCTTCCTGGAAGATCGCTCAGTGTCTAAAACTTGCAGTCGATGCGCTGGACGACGTGCCCGATTTCCTGCCCGAACAAATTCGCATAAAGCACCGCTACCCGACGCTCAAAGAGGCCCTGGTTGCGGTACACCAACCCGCTAACTTAGAAGAGGCCGATTTGGCCCGCGAACGCCTCACCTTCGATGAGGCTTTTCTTCTTCAGCTCTTGCTCGTAGTACGGAGAGCCCAACTTCGCCAACTCAACGCAACTGCTCGTCCCGCCCGACTAGGAGGGATTCTGGAGGCTTTCGATAAGAGCCTTCCCTTTGAATTGACGCTTGGTCAGCAGCACGTGATTGCCGAAATTGAAGCTGATTTAGCGCAACCGCATCCGATGCATCGTTTGCTGCAGGGCGAAGTCGGTTCGGGCAAGACCGTTGTGGCGATTCGAGCGATGCTGGCGGTCGTTGATAGTGGCGGCCAAGCCGCCCTGCTTGCACCGACCGAGGTTCTTGCCCAGCAGCATTATCGAACGATTAGGACTCTGCTTGGTCCGCTGGCGCAAGAAGGGATGCTGGGAGGCTCAGAGAACGCTACGCAAATCACGTTACTGACCGGCTCTCAGAATGCTGCCGCGCGCAAAGAGGCACTGAGTCTTGCTTCATCCGGTGCGGCGGGCATTGTGATCGGGACCCATGCCCTACTGGGTGAGAGGGTGGAGTTCAAAGATTTAGGATTAATTGTTGTCGATGAACAACATAGATTCGGCGTTGAACAGCGCGACGCACTCAAAGTTAAGGCGCAATTTCCGCCGCACTTACTTGTTATGACTGCGACGCCCATTCCAAGAACAGTGGCGATGACGGTATTCGGTGACCTGGATGTTTCGACCTTGCGTGAATTACCGCAAGGGCGCCAGCCCATTGCAACCCATGTCGTTTCCGCACTCGAGCAGCCGACTTTTGTTGAACGCGCGTGGGCCAGAATTCGCGAAGAAGTTGGGAAAGGGCACCAGGCCTACATTGTGGCACCTCGCATTAACTCCACAGCATCTGCGGATGCGGATATGGATTTCCTCTTCGGAACTACATCCACTGAATTAACTTGCGTTGAGGAATTAGCGCCGATGCTCCATTCAGGAGCTTTATCAGGCTTGCGACTTGCGATCCTGCATGGGCAACTCCCAACGGAGGTGAAAGACGAAACCATGCGTGCTTTTAGTGAGGGCAAGATTGATGTGCTCGTCTCAACTACAGTCATTGAAGTGGGCGTAGATGTTGCGAATGCGACAGTAATGGTGATCATGGATGCCGATCGATTCGGAGTCTCACAACTTCATCAATTACGTGGCCGAGTGGGTCGAGGGACTTCCCCCGGACTCTGCCTACTGATCACCGGCGCAGTCCCAGAGTCTGCGGCGCGTACTCGACTCGACGCCGTTGCTCGCACTCTAGATGGTTTCGAACTTTCCAGAATAGACCTTGAGCAGAGGCGGGAGGGAGACGTGCTTGGAGTCAGCCAATCGGGCACGCGCTCGCATTTGCGATTGTTGCGTGTGCTCAGGGATGAAGGTCTCATTATCCATGCGCGAGATGATGCCCAGGAACTCGTTGATGCGGAGCCATCTCTCCTTTCTCACCCGGCACTCGCCCATGAGTTGAAAATACTGCAAGCTGACGAGAAAGCTGATTACATAGACAAGGCGTAAAAAGTAGGATGGTTTCATGAGGATTATTGCTGGAGTCGCGAGAGGGCGGGTACTTTCATCCGTTGCTGGTGCAACGCGTCCCACATCCGATCGCGCGAGAGAGGGCGTCTTCTCTTCCTTGCTTTCTGAGTTCGGAGATTTTTTCGACCTCAATTTTCTCGATCTCTTTGCAGGGTCAGGCGCTATGGGGCTCGAAGCACTTTCACGGGGAGCAACAATTGTGCACGCAGTCGAGAAGGACGAGCGCGCATGCAAAACAATTGCAACAAATGCAGAGTTGGTCTTGAAAAGTAAGACTGCCGGAACCTTTCACCTTTACCCAATGCCAGTCCATAAATTTCTGGAAGCAATTCCACCCACGACTTACGACATTGTCTATGTGGACCCGCCATATGACGTCTCCGATGCAGAACTTCACAAGGATCTCGTAAATTTGAGAGTGGATGGTTTTCTGAACGAGGGCTCCATCGTCGCAGTCGAACGCGCGGAGAAATCAGGAACTCTCGAGTGGCCTAAGGGATACCAACCTTTGCGGTCACGAAAGTATGGGCAAGCGCTCATTTACTACGCCAAATTGGCGTACAGTTAGGCAACACCTAGGTCGGAATGGATAAGACTCGCAATCATTGCTAGCGTTTACGGGGTGAAGAGCGCTGTATGTCCTGGATCCTTCGATCCGATCACCTACGGACACCTCGACATCATCGAGCGAGCCAGCAACCACTTTGATCGTGTGATCGTGGCTGTCTTTGAAAACAGAAGCAAGCACAGCCTGTTCAGCGTTGAGGAGCGGATGGAAATGATCCGCCAGAACACTAAGTCTTTTCCCAATGTTGTCGTCGATTCCTGGTATGGATTGACGGTAGATTTCTGCAAGAAGAATGATGTATCCGTCATCGTCAAGGGTCTTCGAGCCGTCACAGATTTTGACTATGAATTGCAGATGGCTCAAGCCAATTTCCAAGCCGGGCACGTGGATACGATGTTCATGGCGACTTCACCTACCCATTCATTCTTATCCTCCTCTCTCGTTAAAGAGTTAGCCCATTTTGGCGGTGATGTCTCCGCAATGGTTCCA
The DNA here is from genome assembly GCA_049287065.1 of Candidatus Nanopelagicaceae bacterium. Classification (GTDB taxonomy): domain Bacteria; phylum Actinomycetota; class Actinomycetes; order Nanopelagicales; family Nanopelagicaceae; genus QYPT01. Next base: position 26,519 of record JBAQFB010000012.1, on the reverse strand, counting down.
GCCAACGTGGCGGACGCACTTCGAGACCGATTGGCAGGGAAGTGAAAAATGGATTCAATTGAGAAACTTGGTGTCGCGATCACATTGGTGGAAGAAGCCCGAAGCGTTCCCCTTTCCGCCTCATGCGTCGTGCATCGCGCCGATCTTTTAGAAGTCCTCGATGAGGCTCGCAATATGCTGCCTCAGGACTTCGCAACTGCGCAGAATCTCCTGGCAACGCGAGATGCGGTTATTGAAGAGGGCCGACATAGCGCCGAACAATTGATTTCCATGGCCCGTGAAGAAGTTGCGCGGATGGTCGAACAGACGGCAATCGTGCAAGCTGCTCGTGATGAATCTCAACGCGTTCTTGACGAGGCACGTGCAATGGCAGAGCGCGAGCGTCAAGAAGTTGAGAATTACATCGATTCTCGCCTTGCCACTTTGGAAGTTATTTTGAATAAGACTATGGACGCCGTTTCACGCGGACGCGAACGTCTGGCGGGAGCCGGCGATAACGACGTGCTCTCGCAACTTGCTTCCGAATAAGCCCTCAGGAACGAATTCATGAAACGCGATCCGCAGGTCTTCCGTTTTAATGCCCATGATCTCCCACGCCGGGCGGGGGAGATGAGGGAATACTCCCTGGATATCCCGGCCCCTGATCGCATCGGAATAGATGTCATTGCCGTACTGGTGGGCGAATTAATCCACGTGGATATGCGCTTGGAATCGGTCACGCAAGGAGTATTGGTTAGCGCCCAACTTTCGGCCATTGCCGATGGCGAGTGCGTGCGCTGTCTTGAACCCGTTGAGTTTGATATCGAGCGCAAAATCCAAGAGCTCTACCGGTACGAGCCTGACAAAGCTCACACCAAAGCCCAACGCAAGCGCGCTCGCGAGGAGGAGGATGACTTGGATCTCGAGGAAGAGCTGATGATGGAAGGTGACATCATCGACCTCGAGGCGCCTATCCGTGATGCCATCGTCCTCTCCCTTCCCATCAACCCCCTCTGCGAAGAGGATTGCGCGGGCCTCTGCCCTGAATGTGGGGTGAAATGGACCAATCTGCCGGCTGAGCACGGTCATGGGGTCGTTGATGCCCGTTGGTCAGGACTGGCGGGACTTCTGCCGGAGGAGCCAATCGATCCACTGGATCAAGAGGGGCCCGATTTCAAGAAATGAGCCCTTTAGGGGATACTTAGCCACGTAATTCACCCTGCCGTTCAAGTGGCAAAAGTCATTAATGGGTGTCAAGGTCTGTGAAATTCTAGAAAGAGGAACGTAAAGTGCCAGTACCAAAGCGGAAGATGTCGCGCTCCAAGACCCGTTCCCGTCGTAGCCAGTGGAAAACCACGGCAGCGGCCCTTTCAAACTGCCCACAGTGCCAGCAACCAAAATTGCAACACACCGCATGCCCGACTTGTGGAACATACAATCGCCGTCAGGTAATCGAGGTCTGACCTGTACTCATCGTTAACTAAAGCACTAGGCGTGGAGATCAGCCCACAACTGCTCGAGTTAGCACTGACCCACCGCTCGCACGCGTATGAGTCTGGACTCAATGAAACAAATGAGCGGCTTGAATTTTTAGGCGACTCGGTTCTTGGAGTAATTGTTACAGAAGAATTGTTCCGTCGATTTCCCGACCTTGATGAAAGTCGATTATCACCATTGCGCTCTGGCGTGGTCAATATGCGGGCGCTGGCAGATATTGCGCGCACCTTAAATCTTGGTGCTTACATTCGCTTAGGTAAAGGCGAAGAGAACACCGGCGGCAATGACAAGAATTCCCTCCTTTCGGATGCATTCGAAGCGATCATCGGTGCTATATATATTGAATGCGGTTTCCAAAAGACCGCGCAGATCGTCCTTGGTTTAATTGAAAAGACTCTCGTGAATGCCGTTGATAAGGGTGCGGGCCTCGATGGCAAGACTGCTCTCCAAGAGCTAGTTGCCCTCGCTGGTAAAGGTGCCCCTGAATATCTCGTGACTGAGACTGGGCCGGATCACGACAAGAGTTTTACTGCCTTTGCCATGGTCGGCGGCGAGGCGATCGCACAAGGTGAAGGAAAGAGCAAGCGCGAGGCCGAACAGATTGCGGCTCGCATTGCCTACGAATTGCTGAGCGTGCCAACGCAGGAGTAAGCCCTAGGGTAGGTTTGCGCTGTGTATTTGAAGAGCATCACGCTCAAGGGCTTTAAGTCCTTTGCTTCCGCAACGACCCTGCGTCTAGAACCAGGGATCACTTGCGTGGTCGGTCCCAACGGATCGGGCAAGAGCAACGTTGTGGATGCGCTCAGTTGGGTCATGGGTGAGCAAGGCGCCAAGTCGCTACGCGGCGGAAAGATGGAAGATGTAATCTTCGCCGGAACCAGTGGTCGTGCCCCGCTCGGGCGGGCTGAGGTCTCCGTAACCATCGATAACACTGATGGAGCACTGGCGATTGATTACACAGAAGTCACTATTTCTCGCATCCTTTTCCGCAATGGCACAAGCGAGTATCAGATCAATGGAGATGCATCCCGTCTTCTCGATATTCAAGAACTTCTCAGCGATAGCGGAATTGGTCGCGAGATGCACGTCATTGTCGGACAGGGTCAATTGGACGCAATACTCTCGGCAAGCCCGGAGGAACGTCGTGGATTTATTGAAGAAGCTGCCGGTGTTCTCAAGCATCGCAAGCGAAAAGAGAAAGCACTTCGCAAACTCGAATCTATGCAGGCCAACCTCGCCCGTATTCAAGATCTCACTGTCGAACTTCGTCGCCAACTTCGCCCGTTGGGCAAACAAGCAGAAGTCGCCAAGAAAGCTGCGACGATTCAAGCCGATCTTCGTGATGCAAAGTTGCGCCTGCTTGCCGACGATCTGATTTCACTTACGCAGACCCTCAATGCGGAAGTTGCCGACGAGACTGCCCTGCGCGAACGCCGCGCAATCGTGGAAGGAAATCTCGAGAGTACGCGTGCGCGCGAGACCGAACTGGACGCCCAGACCGCCATTGATAATCCAAAACTCGTTCAAGCACAAGAGACTTACTACCAACTCAATGCGCTCCGTGAAAAATTCCGTGGCACGCAGAGTTTGGCGCAGGAGCGGACTCGCTTCTTATCGGAAGAGAGTGAGGACGCGCGAAGTGCGGGACGAGATCCCGAGACTCTCGATCGCGAGGCATTACTTCTTCGGACTGAAGAATCCGAACTTCGAAGATCCGTCGAGACATCGCGTCAACTTCTCCAGGAGGCAACCGCGTCCTTGACCATCAGTGAGGCCGAATTGAAGGCAGAGGAAGATCGCATTGCAGCTGCACTACGTGCGGTCGCTGACCAACGCGAAGGCACTGCCCGTCAAGAGGGTCATATCAAATCTCTCGCGGCGCGACTGGATGCAATTTCCGAGGAGATCTCCCGTTTAACGAAGGCACGCGATGATGCGCAGATGCGCGCAGAGTCCGCGCTACGCGAATACTCCACCCACGAACTGGAAATCGCCGGTGCTGATTCGCGCGAACTTGGTTTGGATTCGCAATTCGAAACGGCCCAAAAGGTGCTCAACGAGACCAAGTCCAAACTTGACGCACTCATCGATCAGGAGCGCGCCGCAGACCGTGAGCGAAATGCCTTGGAATCAAAGTTGGAAGCCATGCAACTCACATCTCAATCCCGCGATGGCGCGGTGGCACTCCTTCGCGACCCACGCGGGGTAGCAATTCTCGGCAGCATCGCCTCGCTACTAGAGGTTGATTCCGGGTGGGAAGGCGCTGCCGCGGCAGCCCTGGGCACTCTGGCAGACGCGATTGTCGTCCAGGATCTCTCATCTGCAGTACTCGCCCTCTCCGCACTTCGAAATGAGAATCTCGGCCAGGCCGATCTCCTCGTCATGCGCCCAGATATTTACGCGCATCCTTCCGCCATCCCAGCTGGACTGATTGCGATCACCTCGCATGTGCGCTCCAGCCAGATCCAGCCTCTTCTACAGGAGTTGCTCGCCACCACGGTTGTTGCCGATGACGCCAAGGCGGCCGAGTCCATTCTTTCCTCTCATCCGACCCTCACAGTTGTCACACGCGATGGTGATGTTTTTACTCAATCACGTGCTCGTGGTGGATCGAAATCTTCTTCATCCCTGATTGAAATCAACGCACTCATTGAAGAACTCACGGGGAAAGTCTCCGAGATCAACCATGTTTGCCAGCGTCTTCGTTTTGAAATCTCGGCAGGAACGAGCGAACTCGCAGAACGCCAGAGCGAATTTGATGTGGCACTTTCGGCACTTAATGAATCTGATGCCCGTATCGCGGCCATTACTGAGCAATTGGCGGTGGCAGGACAGCATGCGAAGTCTGCCAGCGCGGAAGTTGAGCGGCTAAACGCGGCAATTATCGAAGCTAGCGCTGCCAAATCTCGCGATGAGAGCGAACTCGCTATCGCTCAGGAGCAGATGCACCATCACGGAGAAGTCGAGCAACCGAGTCACTCACTTGCCGAAGAACTTCGCGCCGAAGTCTCTATCGCACGTACCACTGAGGTCGAAGCGCGGTTGAGTGTTCGTACCAGTGAAGAACGCCTCGCATCCCTTTCGGCAAGAGCAAAAGCATTGGAGGACGCGGCGGTTGCCGAACGCGAAGCGTCGGAAAAAGCGCTCATCCGACGTGGTGCGCGCGCCCGCGGTGCCATTGTTTCGCAAGCAATTGCCGAATCTGCCTATGAAGCCCTCATCCACATTGAACGATCTATTGCGAAGGCGGCGAACGAGCGTGGCCATTTTGAGGAAGTGCGCGCCCTTCGCGAGGGTGAGACTTTAAGTGTGCGCGCGCAAGCCCGTGAACTCGCATCCGAACTCGAACAACTCACCTCAAGCGTTCACCGCGATGAGATTGCGCGTGCCGAGCAACGTATGCGCATCGAAGCCCTCGAATTCAAAGCGGTGGAAGAACTCGGAATTGATGTTGCGACCTTGCTCAGTGAGTACAGCCCCGCGCGAGATGTTCCCACCTTTATCGAATTGGACGACGGAAGCGTCGTTGCGGGCGATCTTGTTCCGTATCGTCGCGATCAACAGGAGCGACGTCTGGCCAAAACCGAGCGTGATTTAGCTCTTCTGGGCAAGATCAATCCACTCGCCCTGGAGGAGTACAGCGCGCTGGAAGAGCGCCTGCTCTATCTGGCTGAGCAATTAGAGGACCTCAAGCGGACCCGGAAGGATCTTCTCGACATCATCAAGGAAGTAGATGAGCGCGTTCAGCAGATCTTCATGGATGCCTTTAACGACACTGCGCGGCACTTCGAAGATATTTTCGCCCGCCTCTTCCCTGGTGGAGATGGTCGGTTGATTCTCACCAATCCGGATGACCTGACAACTTCCGGTATCGATGTTGAAGCCCGCCCACCAGGAAAGCGCATCAAACGACTTTCACTTCTATCTGGTGGAGAGAAGTCTCTGACCGCCATTGCACTTCTCGTCGCGATCTTCAAGTCACGGCCAAGTCCATTCTATGTGCTCGATGAAGTTGAGGCCGCTCTAGATGACGTCAACCTAGGCCGGCTCTTGGCAATCTTTGAAGAACTTCGCGAGAGTTCACAGTTGATCATCATCACCCACCAGAAACGCACTATGGAAATCGCGGATGCACTCTATGGTGTGACGATGCGACGAGATGGTGTGACTGAAGTTATTTCGCAACGCCTGCGCGACGCCCAATCCGTCTAAACGGTCCTGCTGATGGGGTTGTTCGGCAAGATACTTGCCAAGATCACGGGGAAACCCAATGCATCTGCGCAAGACTGGCAGGAGTTAGAGGCTGCCTTGCTGGAAGCCGATCTTGGTCCGGAGATTGCACGAGATGTTTTGAAAGCCGCCCACTCTGCAAAGTCAGAAAGTGCCGCAGATGCAATCATCGCGGTTCTGTCTTCATCCCTCTGCGACAAGTCACGAGAGTTGGTGAAGTCACCTACCGGTCCTACGGGAATTTTGGTGGTTGGAATCAACGGCACGGGTAAAACAACTTCGACCGCCAAGTTGGCTCACGCCCTTTCGCAGCAGGATCAGAAAGTTATGCTGGCGGCAGCCGACACTTTCCGCGCCGCAGCGGTCGAACAACTGCAGACATGGGGTGAGCGATTAGATATTGAAGTGGTTCGCGGGGAAGCGAAAGCAGATCCCGCGTCAGTTGCCTTCGACGCCGCCCAGCAGTGCCTTGCCAAGAATATGGATTACTTGATCGTTGATACCGCCGGTCGGATGCACACCAAAAATGACCTAATGGATCAACTCGGTAAAGTGAAACGGGTTGTCGAAAAAGTCTTGCCGGTGGGCGAAGTATTACTTGTGATTGACGCGACGACCGGGCAGAACGGTCTAACCCAAGCGAAGGTTTTCGCAGAAGCCGTCGATCTCACCGGAATTATCTTGACCAAGGTGGACGGAAGCGCCCCCGGGGGAATCGCACTGGTGATCGAGCGCACCCTGGGAATTCCCATTAAGTGGGTGGGCACTGGTGAATCAGCGCAGGATTTCGCGCCCTTCGACTCTGTCGCCTATATCCAATCTCTGCTCTAGGGGCTGACAAGCGGGAGTCGTAACCGATTTGTAACAAAGAACGCGAATATGTGACGCGCTGGAAACGCGGGGAGTGAATTGCCGTAACTCTTATCCGCCATATTTCGGCTCACCTCAACGGCGAGAAGATCTCACGAAAGTGAAAATATGGCCCCTACAGTCCTCAATTCTGGTGACACCGCCTGGATGCTTGCCAGTACAGCCCTCGTACTGCTTATGACTCCAGGTCTCGCCCTCTTCTACGGCGGAATGGTCCGCACGAAGAGCGTTCTTAATATGATGATGATGTCGATGGTGACTATCGGAATCGTCAGCGTCCTCTGGGTAATTTACGGATTCGAATTAGCCTTTGGCTACCAAGGTGATTCACCTTGGTATGGATCCTTCTCCTTCTCGGGTCTGGGAGGCATCGTCAATGATTTCACCAATAACGGCGGCGTCTATCCGATCCCGGTTTTAGTTTTTGCAGCATTCCAGTTGATGTTTGCGATTATCACCCCGGCGCTTATCTCTGGCGCAGTCGCAGACCGCACCAAGTTCACTGGTTGGGCAGTCTTCGTAACACTCTGGGCAACTATTGTGTATTTCCCAGTTGCACACTGGGTATTTTTCTTCGGTAACAAAGTCGGAGACACCATCACGGGAACTGGCTACTTGGCAGCCAAGGGCCTCGAAGACTTTGCGGGCGGAACTGCCGTGCACATCAACGCCGGTGCGGCAGGCCTGGCACTTGCATTGGTTCTTGGAAAGCGGGTGGGCTGGAAGAAAGAGGCAATGCGTCCGCACTCACTTCCACTTGTCCTACTTGGTTCTGGTCTGCTCTGGTTTGGCTGGTTTGGATTTAACGCTGGATCCGCTCTGGCAGCCAATGGAATCGCCGGTCTTGCCCTCATGAACACGCAAGTTGCCACCGCAGCGGGACTCCTCGGTTGGATTCTTCTTGAGAAGTTGCGTGATGGGCATCCCACATCGTTGGGTGCGGCGTCCGGTGCAGTTGCGGGCTTAGTTGCCATCACACCCGCATGTGCATTCGTCGCTCCTTGGGCAGCAGTGGTCATCGGATTGATCGCGGGCGCATTATGTGCAACGGCGGTGGGCTTGAAGTACAAGCTCGGGTTCGATGACTCACTCGATGTTGTCGGCGTGCACTTGGTCGGCGGTCTCTGGGGATGTCTCTCCATCGGATTCTTTGGTACATCTGTCGTCAACTCAGTTGGCATTGATGGACTCTTCTACGGTGGCGGAGCAACACTCCTCGGCAAGCAGGCTTTCGGCGCACTCTTTGTGCTGGCCTATTCATTCATCATGACTCTTATCATTGGGTTTGCGATTGAAAAGACAATTGGATTCCGCGTAAGTCGCGACTCCGAAGTCGAAGGCGTTGATCTCAACGAACATGCAGAAACAGCTTATGAATTGGCTAGTTCATCACGAGGAGGTTCAATGCTATGAAACTCATAACCGCAATTCTTAAACCCTTCAAACTTGATGAGGTAAAAAATGCCCTTCAAGCACATGGAGTCACCGGCATGACAGTCTCGGAAGCAAGTGGGTTCGGCCGGCAGGGCGGACATACTGAGGTTTATCGAGGCGCCGAATACACAGTCGATCTCATTCCCAAAGTCCGATTAGAAGTTCTCGTTGACGACTCTGAAGCCGAATCCGTTATCGGCGTCATTGTGAAGGCAGCCTCTACCGGATCCATCGGCGATGGAAAAGTCTGGTCAACCCTGGTTGATCAGGTGGTCCGGGTACGCACGGGCGAGCGTGGACCGGATGCGATCTAAGCTATTTAGGTATACCTCCCACTAAATAGCTTGTGGCAAGAATCGATTTCGTTTCCCTATCAACTTCACTATTTTGGAACGAGGAGGTGGAGTAATTGGGAACACGTGAGCGAAGATTACGATCGAACGAGAGCGACCGTGAACTGAGCCAACTTTTCTTTGCAGCCGCCGAGAAACTGCAAGGGAAAGCAAATCGAGGAGTTGCTGGGTTAGCACTCGCCGCGGTCGGTGGCTTCGGCCGCGGCGAGTTAACTCCCGGATCTGATTTAGACATTCTGATTCTCCACAACGACCAATACTCTGAAGATGAATTGCTGGCTTTTGTCAATGCACTTCTTTATCCCATCTGGGATGGCACTACTTCGAATGCAGCACTTCCGCGCAGCGTTGACCACTCTGTACGCACACCGAGCCAGACGCGAGATGCAGCAAAGGCCGATCTCAAAGTCGCAATGGGACTACTGGACATCCGCTTTATCTGTGGTGATTCAGATGTAGTGACGAAAGTGCAACAGGACGCCCTTTATGATTGGCGCAAAGATTCCAAACGGCGCCTGATGGAATTGCGCGCTCTGCTGGCAGAACGTCATGAGCGAAGTGGCGAACTGGCTTACCTTCTCGAACCAGATGTGAAAGAGGCCCGTGGTGGGCTGCGCGATATCACCGCCCTGCGCGCTATTGCAAAATCTGGGGCGATCGAGATTCCTCTGGAGCGAGTTGGCAACGCCGAATCGTCGCTGTCCAATATTCGCGAGGCTCTTCACATTCAGAGTAATCGCGGCCGGGACAGATTGCTTTTCCAGGAGCAGGACAAAGTTGCCCGAGCGCTTCGCTTTGCAGATGCGGATGAGTTAATGGGAGAGGTCGCTCAATCTGCGCGCGATGTTGATTATTTGATGCAGTCCACCTGGCATCGCCTCGACCACAAGGCAAAAGAGGGGCTCTTCTCCCGTCGGACAAAATTCATCAGCGTTGGACGTGGAATCAGTGTGGCCAATCAAGAACTCATCATTGATCCTGATGCAATCTCGATACATGATCCAACGCTCGGCTTGCGCGCTGCAGCGAAAGCTGCCCAACTCGGAATTCATCTCTCCATGGAATCCTGCATGCAATTGGCGCAGGGTTTAAAGGAGGGGATTGGCGTTCTTCCTCATCCATGGCCACGGGAGGCACGCGAAGACCTGGTCGCATTAATTGGAGCCGGCAGCGCAATGGTTCACGTTTGGGAAGCGCTGGACCAAGAAGGATTGATTTCGGCCTGGTTGCCCGAGTGGGGCGCAGTGCGCAGTCTTCCGCAACGCAACTTCCTGCATCGTCATACCGTTGATCGACACATGGTTGAAACGGCCGTCCACGCCGCATCGCTTACTCGGGATGTACACCGTCCAGATTTACTGCTCATTGCAGCGCTATTCCATGACATCGGAAAAGGGGAAACGGAAGACCATTCCCACCGAGGTGCGCGGTTGATCGAACCGCTTGCCAGACGAATGGGTTTTAGCGAACCTGATGTCGCAACTTTGAAGGTCTTGGTCGAGCAACATTTATTGCTCGCGGCAACTGCAACCCGGCGCGATCTCAATGATCCGGCCACAATTATTTCGGTTCTTGCTCGCATTCCCGATCTTCAAACACTTGAGTTGTTGCATGCGTTGAGCATTGCAGACGGTGAAGCGACAGGGAGTGCGGCATGGAGTAATTGGAAAGCGCGGCTTGTCACAGATTTAGTTGGGCGGACTCGCGCCGCAATGACGGGTACGACTGTGGCACCACAACCCGAACTCACGGCCGAGCAACGTGCTTTCGCCGAAGTTGCCTCACTTCGAGTTGAAGTTGTAGTTCAAGAAAATGAGTATGCCCTGGAAGTAATTTCTCCTGACCGGCCTGGACTTCTCTCCATTGTTGCTGGTGTTCTCAACCTTGCCCGCTTGGATGTGCGGTCTGCGCGCACGATGTCGCATGGGCCTTCCGCTGTGATGAGGTGGATTGTCTCCCTGGATCCAAACGCCCCGGTTCCGACGGCTGAGAAGATTCACGGTGACATTCAGGTCGCCTTAGCCGGGTATGGAGATTTGGAGAAGCGAATTCAAGAGCGGGGGAAGGCGTATAGCCAGCTGCCATCGATTCCTGTTCCGCCGCCCGTTGTCCAAGTCGTCATGGGTGCATCGAGTGAGTGCACAGTGATCGAAGTGCGAAGCCACGATCAACCCGGACTCCTTTTTCGAATAGGCGACGCCGTAACCCGCTGCCGGGTTGATATTCGCTCGGCAATTGTCACTACCTTGGGCGCTGAAGCGATTGACACCCTCTACATCACAGAGATTGCGGCCGGGCCTCTCAGCGAAAAACGTGCCCAGGAGGTCGTAGAGCGGCTCAGAACCGCACTTCTTTAGTTTGGCTGAGCCTGGGTTAGGCTCTGCCTCTATGTTTGATTCACTGACTTCGCGTTTCTCCGCCTCGCTCAACTCGCTGCGCTCGCGCGGAAAGATCTCGGCCTCCGATATCGAGAACATCTGCGTGGAAATCCGGCAGGCGCTGCTGGAAGCCGATGTTGCCCTGCCCGTCGTCACTGAATTTGTCGAGAACGTCCGCCAGCGATCCCTGGAAGCCCTCCCAACTCTTCAGTCCGGAAGCAACCAGGCCCAGGCGATTTTCGAGATTATCAATCAGACGCTAGTTGAGGTCTTAGGAAACGAAGCCCGTCGCATCCGTTTCTCCAAGCAACCTCCAACGGTCATCATGCTCGCCGGTCTACAAGGTGCGGGTAAGACAACGCTGGCGGGAAAGCTCGCGAAATATTTCGCCGACCAGGGAAACACACCGCTTCTCGTTGCCTCAGATTTACAACGGCCCAACGCTGTCACGCAGTTGCAAGTTGTTGGGGAAAGTATTGGGGTTCCGGTTTTTGCTCCCGAACCAGGCAACGGAATCGGCAACGCAGTAAAAGTTGCTAAAGACGGTGTCGCCTTTGCCAAGTCCAAGTTACATAACATGGTCATTGTTGATACCGCAGGTCGCCTGGGTGTTGATGAAACGTTGATGAAGGAAGCTGCCGCGATTCGCGATGCGGTCAATCCGGATGAAATCCTTTTTGTTGTCGATGCGATGATCGGACAGGATGCAGTCCGCACCGCGCAGGCATTTTTGGATGGCGTCGGTTTTGACGGAGTAGTCCTCACCAAACTCGATGGTGATGCTCGTGGTGGCGCCGCACTCTCGATCGCGCAACTGACGCAGCGTCCGATTATGTTCGTCTCCACTGGTGAGAAACTCACCGATTTCGACATCTTCTATCCGGAGCGGATGGCCTCGCGCATTCTCGGAATGGGCGATGTGGCAACCCTTGCAGAGCAGGCGAAGAAAGCATTTGATCCTGCATCCGCCGCGAAGTTGGAGACCAAATTCGCCAGCGGTGAAGATTTCACCTTCGACGACTTCCTCGAACAGATCGCGGCAATGTCGAAGATGGGCTCCATGTCCAAGATGCTCGCCATGCTTCCAGGGGCTGGCGCGATGAAGAAGCAGATCGACAATTTCGATGAATCGGAGATGGTACGTACCCGCGCAATCGTGGAATCCATGACTCCGCTGGAGCGCCGCGATCCCAAGGTCCTCAACGGCTCGCGTCGCTCGCGGATTGCACGCGGAAGTGGACGTGCTGTTTCGGAAGTGAATTCCTTAGTGGACCGATTTACCAAGGCACAGAAGATGATGCGCCAGATGCGAAATGGAGGTATGCCACAAGGTCTCCCTCCTGCGATGTACCAAGGTGCTCCAAATATGGGCGGTCCCATTAAGAAGAGTCCACCTCCCAAGAAATCTAAATCTGGAAACCCGGCAAAGCGTGCCCTAGAGGAGCGCGGGTAAACGTAGGCGTAATTGAGCCGAATTCAGTGGAATGGCTCCCCAAACCGAGCAAAACGGAGGCTCGAGAGGTTTGCGGGCCAGGCTGGGATTTCACCTTTAGGCGTCCAGATGGCAAGATTGGGACCCTGTTCGGGGCCCTCTACCCCCAAACATCCGTTATTCGATAGTTGTACAAGTTGGACGCGCACCCCGCTGCGAACAACCTGAACGGCAAACACACTTACAGGAGCAGAACCACTTGGCTACAAAAATTCGTCTTATGCGCATGGGCAAAATCCGCACTCCGTACTACCGAATCGTCGTTACGGATTCACGCAAAGCCCGCAACGGTCTCTCGATTGAAGAGATCGGTCGTTACTCACCAGGACAAGAGCCATCGTTCATCGAGGTCAACTCTGAGCGCGCTGTCTATTGGCTAGGAGTCGGCGCACTTCCAACACCTGCTGTAGAGGCAATCTTGAAGATCACCGGTGACTGGCAGAAGCACAAGGGACTTCCAGGAACTGAAGGCACCCTGCGCGTAGCAGCACCGCGCGTTCACAAGAGCGTTGCTTACGAAGCCGCTGTCAAAGGCGCGATGAACGAGCCTAAAGAAGGCGCCACAACTCTGAAGAAGAAGGCGCAAGAGAAGCTTGCCGCCAAGAATTCTCCAGTAGCAGCTGCAGTCGAAGAGACACCTGCGGTTGTTGCCGAAGAGACACCTGCACAAGAGCCAACAACTGAGGCACTCATGGAAGCCGTCGTCGAACCGACTACTCCTGAGGTCAATGCCGAAATCACAGAGGCTGCTGAATAACAATGATTGATGAAGCCCTCGAACATCTAGTTAAGGGAATCGTTGACCATCCAGAGGATGTCATCATCACGGAGAAGACACATCGGCGTGGAAGTACGCTAGAAGTTCGCGTCAATCCGGAAGATATAGGCAAAGTCATTGGTCGAAATGGCCGTACTGCAAAGGCCCTGCGCACTGTCGTGAGTGCTCTTGCGGGTCGCTCAATTCGTGTCGATCTCGTAGAGACGGATGAAGGCCGATAAGCCATGGGCGATTCTGGTCTAAAGAGAAGCCGATAAGCCATGGGCGATTCGGGTCTAAAGAGAAGTCGATAGACCGTGCGTCTGCTGGTGGGACGAATTGGTCGCGCTCACGGAATTCATGGTGAAGCGACTGTAGAGGTTCGCACTGATCAACCGGAAGACCGTTTTGCCATCGGCGCTCGCGTGCAGACGGATGCGCACGGTGAACTTCTCATTACTTCGCATCGTTGGCATAACGGAATTCTCTTGCTCGGCTTTGAGAATATTCTCGATCGCAACGGCATCGAAAAACTCCGCGACACATTGATGTACAGCGATGTCGACATTAACGCGCCATCCGAAGTCGAGGACGATTACCACGTGCTCCAACTCATCGGCTGCCAGGCATATCTCGAATCAGGCGAAGAGTTCGGAACGGTGGCTGACGTGATCAATTTGCCAGGGCAGGATCTTCTGGTGATTGATACCTCAAAAGGCGAAGTCCTTATTCCATTTGTTCATCAACTGGTACCGGTCGTGGACATTGTGAAAAAGCGGATGACAGTGATTCCCCCTGTAGCAATGGAAGGGTCGGGCAACTAATAATGGATATCGACGCCGTCACAATATTTCCAGATTACTTTGCACCCCTTCAGCTATCATTAATAGGAAAAGCGCAAGAGAGTGGAATTCTCGATATTGCAATTCATGATCTCCGCGATTTCACTGATGACAATCACCACAGCGTTGACGACACTCCTTACGGTGGCGGCGCCGGAATGGTGATGAAAGCAGAAGTATGGGGAGCGGCACTTGATCCATTAATGACTCCCGACTCCGATCTCATCATCTTGACTCCTGCCGGAAAAGTTTTCGATCAGGCAATGGCGCAAGAGTTGGCGACCTCTTCTCACATTATTTTTGCTTGCGGCCGATATGAAGGTATCGATGCACGAGTCGGCGAGTACTACGCGAATGAGTCTTTCGCTGCACAAGGCATCAAGGTGCGCGAAGTAAGTATTGGTAATTACGTCCTCGGCGGAGGAGAGGTTGCAGCACTTGTCATGATTGAAGCGATCACGCGATTGCTGCCGGGCGTCATCGGCAATCCAGACTCGCTGGTAGAGGAGTCGCACGCGCAAGAAGGTTTTGTCGAATACCCCAATTACACAAAGCCGCAAGTGTGGCGGGATATCGCAGTGCCCGAGATATTACTGAGCGGAAACCACGCTGCAATTGCCGCCTGGCGCGCGCAGAGTGCGGCGACTCGCGCGAGTGATCTGGCCTAATTAGCCCTGAGTGCTAGCCCTCGCGTAGCATTGTTACGTGGCTTCCATTGATCCAGCAATCCAGATTCGCCTCATCCGCGATCTAGAGCCCACGGTTGCCGTTGAGTTAGATCGCCACCTATCGGTGCAGAAGAACTGGTACCCACACGAATATGTCCCGTGGAGCGAAGGCAGGACCTTTGCTGGGCCCCTCAATGGCGATGCCTGGGAAGCAAAAGACTCACGGTTGAGTGTGATCGCCCAGGATTCACTCGTTCTGAATTTGATGACCGAAGACAATTTGCCTAGCTACCACAGCGAAATCGCCATTGCGATGGGCCGCGACGGGGCATGGGGCAATTGGCTCGAGCGATGGACGGCAGAGGAAGCCCGCCACGCCATCGTCATCCGTGATTATTTGATGGCCACGCGCGGTGTCGATCCGTACGAACTCGAAGATCTTCGTATGGCGCATATGCAACTCGGATACCAGACTCCCTACGACTCCGACATGCTCCATACGGTTGCCTACGTTTCATTCCAAGAATTAGCAACCCGTATTTCACATCGCAACACCGGCAAGATTTCCAATGACCCCATTGCTGAGTCTTTGCTGCAACGCGTCTCCTTGGATGAGAACCTGCACATGATTTTCTACCGCAACCTACTTGGCAAAGCGATCGACCTTGAGCCAGATGCGGCGATGCGGGCTATCACCGATGTGGTTACCAACTTCGCCATGCCAGGTGTCGGAATGCCAGGTTTTGGTCGAAAAGCAGTGCAGATTGCCCTGGCTGGAATCTATGACCAGAAGCAACATATCGATGAGGTAGTGGCTCCAGTGCTTCGCGCCTGGAATATTTTCGATCGCGAAGACCTCAGCGGTGCGGGAAATGCCGCTCGGGACGAACTCGCTGCATTTATCAGCAAAGCCGAAGCGGAAGCATCACGGTTTATTGAAAAGCGCGATGCTCACTTTGAAAAGTTGGTCGCACGTGGCCAGGAGCCCATTCGACTGAGTTAGTATTTTGGCTCTAGCGACGGGATCACCATGGAAGAACTGGCAGGCAAAATTGCACTCGTAACTGGTGCAAGTCGCGGTATCGGCCGGGTAATCAGTCTGCGTTTGGCCCAGGTCGGCGCCCAATTGGTTCTAGCCGGTAGAGATCGGACCGGTCTAGACGAGACTGCGCGGCTGATCACAAACGCAGGTGGTCTTGCGCCTTTTATCTGTCATTTGGATCTACTCGATCGCGCTACGGTCAATGCCACGGTCTCGCAGACTCTAGAAACTTTCGGGAAAATAGATGTTCTAGTAAACAACAGTGGAATCACGGGCAACCCGGTGGCGCTGACCGAGTTACCCGAGAAAGATTGGGATGCGACGATTGATACCAATCTCAAAGGTCCATTCCTGCTCACCCAGGCGGTGCTCCCCGAGATGATCAAACGTGAAAGCGGGTCGGTCATTTTCATCGGATCAGTTACCGGAAAGCGCCCGTTCAAAAACCGAAGTGCTTATGCGGCCTCGAAGTTGGGGCTGGTCGGACTGATGCGCACACTTGCCTTGGAAGTAGCCGCTCGTGGAATCAGAGTAAATCTCATCTCGCCGGGATTTGTCGCCGGACCGCGCCTTGAGGGAGTGGTCGACAATGTGGCAGAGATGGAGAAGATTTCCCATGAAGCGGCTCGTGCAAAGATGATCGGAATGGTCCCGATGCAACATTTCGTTTCACCAGAGAACATTGCAGAAGGAGTTCTTTTCCTTGCCAGTGATCGTTCGGCCGGAATAACCGGTGATGATCTCAATATCTCCGGCGGATTGGTCATGTACTAAAAGTGAGTGAAAATAAGCGAGTCATCTTTATAGAGCACGACCATGTGAGTGAAGGTGGTCCGGTCTGGGCGCAATTCTCAAAGCGCGGCTATGAGATCACGCGATTCAATATCGTCTCCGAACCGCATTTCAATCAACCCAATGTCAACGTGATCTGGCCCGATCTTCTCTCCTTCGACATCGTCGTCGTCATGGGATCTCCCTGGGGAGTGTGGGAGGACGAGCGGATTGGTAATTGGCTTCTTCCCGAATTGAAATTAATGAAGCAGGTACATAACTTCGGCATTCCGATTCTGGGAATCTGTTTTGGTGGACAGTTGATGGCGCGTGTTCTGGGCGGTTCTGTAGCCCGCGGACCGCAGGCTGAATTGGGCTGGTACCAAGTCGAGAGCAATGACCCGACTCTCATTTCAACCGGACCTTGGTTTCAGTATCACTGGGATCGCTGGACGACTCCACCTGGTGCCCTTGAAATTGCCAAGTCTAAATTAGCCAATCAGGCCTTCACTTTCGGGCGGACTTTAGCCCTTCAGTTTCACCCGGAAATTGATAGCCATGTGCTGGGCCTCTGGTTGGAGATGGACGGCGGATGCGCAGAAGTCGAAGGTGAAGGAATGAGCGTTGAAGCACTTCGCGAGGAGACGCGCCGCCAAGAAGCGTCCTCAAACAAACGCGCCTACGATCTTGTCGATCAATTTCTTGATCGGATCGCAGGCGCGCCAGTGATAGTAGTTGATTAAGAATATAGTGGCGGTTCACTATTAGAACGAAGTTCAGTGCACCTTGTAAGTGAGTAATGGAAATGTGGTCAAAACCCTATTTTTGATCGCCAATAATCGAGGAGGAGAGGATCGACCAAATCCGGATGATTCCAAGGAGCATAAATTGGTCCGCCCGGGCTGGGTCGAGAAATGTAAATCACGGTGCGGTTCATTCCTGCGATCGACATACTGTGAGAGTTCAGTTTTTGATGGGGGTCAAAATCCCACGCTCCGGATGATTTTGCCGCCTTCAACTCTTCAGCGGATTTGGGCCAAAACCCTTTTCCTTTTCCGTTCTTGTCATTAGCCCATTTACCCCATGTGGCTGGAAGGTCATCAGGATACATTCTGGCGAAGTCCATACCCGTTTTTGCCCCGGCAACAAAGATGAGTCGCGCAGGAGAAATCTTGAGTATCTGGTCTAACCATTTCTCCTTGCATGTTTCCATGGCTTGAATTACGCCCTCTTCGTGGGGGGACTTGCAATGCACCAATTCGGTCATGACGAAATCAGAAATTGCCGATGTATCAGCAATCGGTTTATTTAGAACCATTGCTGCGAATGACCTCACCCAACGCCAATGTTTGACTTGACCCGATAAGTTGCCATCTTTCCCGATGGTCTTATCCGCATCAACCAGTCTGGGTCCGTCCGTAGCACCGAATCTACGTCCGGCGTCATTTGAGAAGCGGTTGGCTCCAAAATCCGAGATGTCCTCGTCACTCCAAGATTTCGTATCCCATGATGGAAAGTTTTCCATCGCATCGAAACTAGGATTACTCGACAGAAAGATTATTGGGGCTCGCTCAAGGTCTCCGGTCCATGCCTCTGGTCTGTGCATTGGACTTCCAACGAGTGAATCGATCTTCGGCGCCCATTGGCCGGCTTGCCAATTTACGACTTCATGACAGTCGTGACTTCCATCTTGGAGAGCTTTGCAGACTTCAGCACAGGAGGAAATCGAAAGAGCCAAAGAAAGGGCGGGGGATTCGGACAACTGTGGCTTCATATGCTTACCAATCATGTTGGTCTGTGAACGGTTCATTAATGGGTAACCCACTGGCAGTGAGTTCTTTTACTGTCACGGTCCGCCCTAAGCCTTCTGCTTTAAGCGCACCTTCAAGCAAATTGGCAATAAAAATCATATTTATCGACTCTAAACTGGCCGCTACTTGATTGATTTCATCCTGCAATGACTTTTGCACTTCGGCAAAAGCCTGAAATTCGGGTCGGTTGAAATCAGCTTCCACGACGCCATCAAAAATACTCAGTGCATGCGTCTCAAGGACTCGACTTTCGCTACAAATTTGTTCGAGAAGTTTGACTCTCTCCTTGGAATTCTCGTTCGATCCTAGGTCGAGGCCCAACGCTTCGCGTAGTAGTTGAATTCGCAAACCAAGATATTCACTATCGTGTTCGTGGACATAATGGATGCTTTCGATGATAGCTTCTACCAAGTCTTGATAGTCCAAGATTTTATTTGGGTCTTCAACCCCGTACCGTCTTGATATTCCCACAATTACATCCGATCAATCTTGGATATTTGCCAGGCCTCGTCGAGGACGGCTCTCTCAATTTCTATTGCATTATTCAAAGATGAATATCCGATCGGCGAAGAGTATGTCCAAGATCCTCCGGGAAATTGAGATAATTCCATGAATTCCCGTGCCGACTGGGGTTGCTTGAGATTGTCTGTGTGGAGCGCACTATCCAATGTTCTCCTTGCAAAGGACGGCGAGAGGGTACTCCAATTCTTCGTGCCAGTGCGGAATATGTATTCGAAGCCACCGTTCCAAGCCAAAATGGAGCACACATGAACGTCACCTTTGTAAGCACGGGAAACTAGAAATGGAGCTTCTTGCTTGCGGGCTCGAAAAGAAGGTATCCGAAACACTCGCGCTCCTTTCCCTCTGATTACTCGTAAATATATCGGAGGGCACTGACATTCATAGCCTTGCAACTATGAATGTCAGGCACGCCTGTACAGCGGGTGGATTAGTTATTTAGGCATCAAGCGGTGTGACGTACGCTCCAGAGATTCCGCCATCCACTAAGAAGTTGGATGCGGTGATGAATGAAGAGTCATCGCTGGCCAAGAATGCAACTGCTGCTGCAATTTCTGTGGCATCAGCAAAGCGTCCCATAGGGATATGAACCAGCCTGCGAGCAGCGCGTTCCTTATCCTTTGCGAAGAGCTCCATCAGCAATGGTGTGTTGACTGGTCCGGGGGAGAGAGCATTCACGCGGATGCCCTCCCGTGCAAATTGCACGCCGAGTTCGCGAGTCATAGATAGAACGCCACCCTTAGAAGCGGTGTATGCGATCTGCGATGTTGCTGCACCCATGGTTGCAACGAATGATGCGGTATTAATGATCGAACCTTTGCCAGCTTTCTGCATGTAAGGAATTACGTACTTGCAGCAGAGGAAAACGCTGGTGAGGTTGACGCGGTTGACACGATCCCAGGCATCAAGACCAGTGGTCAAGATTGAATCATCATCTGGTGGTGAGATGCCGGCATTGTTGAAGGCAATGTCAATGCGCCCGTAGGTGTCAAAGGCAACCTTGTACATGTTCTCGACATCAGCAGTCTCGGTGACATTGGCCTTGACGAAAATTCCTCCGACTGCCTTGGCAGCGGCTTCGCCTGCCTCGGCGTTCATATCCACGATGACGACCTTTGCACCTTCACTGGCGAATCTCTTCGCAGTTGCAAGACCGATACCGCTGCCGCCACCGGTGATTGTGGCAACGCGACCTTCTAGACGTTCTGTCATGTTCTTGAGCTCCTCATGGTTGGAAGTATGTGGATGGTAATTAGTCGTTGGAACTAGTCATTGGAGATAAAGACGTTCTTAACTTCGGTAAATGAATCTAGTGCGTCTGGTCCCAACTCGCGCCCGAGCCCAGATTGTTTAAAGCCACCAAATGGTGTCCAGAAGCGGACGGAGGAGTGCGAATTGACCGAGAGGTTTCCAGTTTCAATGCCACGCGATACGCGCAGCGCTCGTCCGACATCCCGTGTCCAGATCGATCCCGATAGGCCGTACTCACTGTCGTTGGCCATTGCAATGCCTTCGGCCTCATCCTTGAATTTCATGACAGAGACGACGGGCCCAAAGACTTCCTCACGCCATGAGCGGGCTTGAGTGTTCTTGGGAAGTAAGACAGTTGGTGCCATCCAATAACCGGATCCAGTTGGCGCGCTTCCTTTGAATGCAACTGGCTCATTCAAGAATGTCTGCACTGATTCAAACTGCTTGCGCGAAATCAGCGGACCCATCTCGGCGGTGCCAAGGTTGGGATCCTCTACTCGGAAATTCTTCACCGCGGTTTCAAAGTGCTCCATGAAGGTATCGAAGGCACTTTCCTCGACGAGAATGCGAGAGCGAGCGCAGCAATCTTGCCCCGCGTTATCAAAGACCGAACCAGGTGCACTAGCAGCCGCTTTTACGATATCCGCGTCGGCAAAGATGATGTTGGAGCTCTTGCCGCCGAGTTCGAGGGTGACTCGCTTTACCTGATCGGCACAGCCCGCCATTATTCCTTTGCCCACTTCGGTGGATCCAGTGAAGACAACCTTGCGTACTGCAGGATGAGTCACAAAGCGCGCGCCAATGACGCTTCCCTTGCCAGGAAGCACATTAAAGACGCCATTAGGTAGGCCAGCAAGAAGTGCTAATTCACCCAGGCGCATCGCAGTCAGTGGTGTGTACTCGGCAGGCTTGAGCACGACGGTATTTCCCGCCGCCAGGGCTGGAGCGAAACCCCAACCAGCAATGGGCATCGGGAAGTTCCACGGAACAATGACGCCGACAACTCCGAGTGGTTCTTTGAAGGTGACATCAATGCCACCGGCTACCGGGATCTGTCTCCCAAAAAGTCGCTCGGGAGCAGCCGAGTAATACGTCAAAACATTGACGACGTTATCGACCTCCCAGTGAGCGTTGCCACGAGTGTGACCGGAGTTGTCGATCTCTATTTGAGCCAACTCCTCCTTATGGTCGGCCACAACATCGGCAAAACGACGGAGCATTTTTCCGCGGTCTCCTGGTGCGACATGGCGCCAAGTTTCAAAAGCCTTGGCGGCCTTAGCAATAACGGCATCAGTGCCTTCGAGATCGAGGTGTTCGATCGTGCGGACTAATTTTTCAGTCGCGGGGTTTATAACGTCATATGACACGAATTAAGACCTTTCGAAGTTGCGGAATAGCTCCCAGTCGGTGACAGCTTTTCCATAAGCAGCCAACTCAACCTCAGCGTAGTTTGTGTAGTGATCTTGAACTTCCTTGCCGAATGATTCCTTGACCCATTCACTGCCGGCCCAGAGGAGTTGCGCCTCCAACATGCTGGCAGGGACGCGACTTGAGTCGGATGCGTAGGCATTTCCTGCAAAGGCGTCTTCCAACTTCATTTTGTTCTTAATGCCATCCAGGCCAGCAGCGATCATTCCCGCGACTGCCAAGTAGGGGTTGACGTCTCCGCCGGGCACTCGGTTTTCCAGACGCAGGCTCTGCCCGTGACCAACTAAACGCAGGGCGCAGGTGCGGTTATCGCGACCCCAGCGGATTGCGGTTGGTGCGAAGGACCCTGGCACATAGCGCTTATATGAATTGATATTTGGTGCAAAGAGAAGGGAGATCTCGCGCATGTGAGCGATCTGCCCTGCGATGAATTGGCGGCCCACATCACTGAGTCCATGTTCCTTATCCGAGTCATCCGCCATCACCATCGAGTCATCCAGTCCCCGGAAGGAGCAGTGGATGTGGGAGGAGTTGCCCTCCTTCAAGTTTGGCTTGGCCATAAAGGTGAGGGCATATCCTGCGGCGGCAGAAATTTCTTTTGCGCCATTCTTGTAAATTACATGGTTGTCGCAGTTGGTGAGTGCATCGGAATATCTGAAGGCAATCTCGTGTTGCCCAAAGTTGCATTCGCCCTTGACTGATTCAACCATCATGCCTGCTCCGGCCATATTCAGGCGGATGGAGCGAAGAAGTGGTTCCACGCGAGCTCCGCCCAAAAGGGAGTAGTCGACATTGTACTGGTTGGCAGGGGTGAGATCGATGTAGTGCCTATTCCATGCGTCTTCATAAGTGTTATTGAAGAGTACGAATTCGAGTTCGGTACCAACCATTGCCTTCATGCCGGCAGCAGCGAGAGCATCAACCTGCTTGCGAAGAATCTGACGTGGCGAGGCAACAACATCATTCCCATCAAGCCACTTCACATCGGCGAGAACCATCGCCGCGCCCTCTTGCCATGGAATCCGCCGCAGCGTTGACATATCCGGAGCCATAACGAAGTCGCTGTAGCCGCGCTCCCATGAGGACATGTCATAACCATCGACAGTATTCATGTCCATGTCGACCGCGAGCAGATAATTGCAACCTTCGGTGCCGTGATGGAGGGTGTCGTCTAAGAAATGCTGTCCATGGATTCGCTTGCCGACCAATCGTCCTTGCATATCGGTCATGGCAACAATCACTGTGTCGATTTTGCCTGATTTAATTTCTTCTTTGAGTGTTTCAATTGTGAGAGATGACATGTCGGTTAGTATTCCAGGTTCCAATAAAAAGACAACCCCCGCTTTGGTTTTTGACTTTTATGCATTCGAACCTTAATTAGAAAGCCCGCCGCTTTCGCGACGGGCTTTCTAATTACTGCTAGTGCTTATTAATTAGGCTTGATCAATTGTCCTAACTGGACCCTTGAACCATTTCTTCACTGACATGTGCCACCAAATCCAGAGAATGATCAATACTCCGAAGGTAAGAATTGGTGCGTAGTTGACCGCAGTCCAGGTGAAGTTCTCATTTCCTGGTACGCCAGTAGGCGTGAACGGAAGGATGAAGTAAACGCTGATGACCGCGATTTCAATAACCGCAACCAAGTTCATCCACTTGTACTTCGAGCCAAGTGTCCATTGTCCACCCACGAACTTGTCGCCCATCTTCCAACGAAGGTAGAGAGGAATCAAGAAGGCGAGATAAAGACCGATAACCGCAACCGAAACAACTGCATAGAAAGCAGTAGGAGCACCGGTTGGGCTCTTGTAGAGAGCTGGAAGAGTGATGATGACACCAATGAGTGCTGACACTAGTACTGCGTTCAAAGGAACGCGGTGCTTGTTCACTTTCTTCCACAGACGTCCTCCGGGTACAGCTCCGTCGCGTGAGAACGCGAACATCATGCGCGAGCAAGATGTTAGACAGGCAGCAACGCAGAAGATTTGGCCCGCGGTCGTGATGATCATAATAAGTTTGAAGGCTGCTCCGTTACCAAGTGCAGTAAAGAGAAGCGCAATAATCGAACCGCCACCGTATGGGTTGACAGCAGGATCGAATGAGTTGATGACATCGACATTCGCGGCCGCATAAAGGAAGGCCATCAGAAGGATGTAGCCACCGATTGCGGAGTAGAAGATCGACTGCCAGATTCCTCTTGCAGCGGCCATGTGCGCTCCGTGTGTCTCCTCGGAAAGGTGAGCAGAAGCGTCAAAACCGGTAATTGTGTACTGGGTAAGCAAGAAGCCCAGCGGCAGTACGTAGAACCAGTAGGAACCGTCACCGAAGCCCGAGTTGTTTATCTGGGTCGTGTACATCCACTTGAGTGTTTGGTGATTTTCTGGAATGAAAATCAAGATTCCGACCACGATCGCGGCGCCGAACACATGCCACCACACTGATACGTTGTTAATGATCGCGAGAAGGTGTCCACCGAAGATATTGATAACGGTGACGAAGATCATCAGTACCGCGAACCAGAAGAACTGCTGCTTGAGGTAGTCGCCTCCCATGAAGGATGTGCCGTAATCAGCTGAGATAGATCCGATAAGGACGTTGAGGAAGGACGCCGCGCCGTATCCGACCGAAGCTGTGACGGCGAGGAGACCAATCAAGTTGAGCCAGCCAGTGTAGAAACCAGCCTTCGCTCCACCTAGTTTGGATGCCCACCAGTAAATACCGCCTGATGTTGGGTAAGCAGAGGCGAGTTCGGACATACACAAACCGATAATCAAAATAAATGCTGAAATGAGCGGCCATCCGATTGAAATAGCAATCGGTCCTCCGTTATTCCAGCCCTGTGCGAAGGTTGTGAAACAGCCTGCAAGAATTGAAATGATTGAGAAGGAGATGGCGAAGTTGGAGAAACCGCTCCAACTTCTATTGAGCTCCTGTTTATATCCGAGTTCGGCTAAGCGACGCTCGTCATCTGTTGTGTTCGGCAAGATAATCCTCCTAGAGCCGTTTAACGATGGTTCATTCGAACCACGTCGGAAGTGGATCGACCAGGGGAAGCCGACCTATCTTTCTAGGCACAGTGTGGCTTAAGAGCTGTAATTTGTCTCACAATTGTGAAAGTTAATTATTCTCGTGTCGGTATTGCATAAATCCTTTTTATGCATCCAATTCACTGACTGGGTGGTAGCACTCGGGGCGGATGCCGGGGTTACTCAAGAGTAAAAGGGCGCCAAGAAAGGAAATCGCCACAATTTACGCTCAAAAGGCGGGGTTGTTCTCCCTCAATGTACGATGCCCATATGTGCAGACTTATGGGTTTTGTCTCCAACGAAAAGACCACTTTTCCTGAAATTGCCGGTTCGCACTTTGCGGATTTCGTCGCTCTCTCCTCCATTCACTGTGACGGATGGGGAGTGGCAACAATCGATCATGATGAAGAGAAGGCTCACCTAGTTCGCGCCGCCGAGATGGCTCACACCAGTTCGCAGTTTGATAATGCGATTGCATCGTCCAAGGCCGATGGGGGGCTGCTCCATCTTCGCTGGGCGACCAAGGGCCTGCCTGTAAGCGAGAACAATTCGCATCCATTTGTTTATGAGGATTACACCTTCATCCATAACGGTTCTATCAATCCACCCAGCGCCGTAGACGCATTTATCGATCCCGCATTCTCCTGGTTGATCACGGGGGAGACGGATAGCGAGCGGTACTTCTATCTGATGATGACGATGATCAAGCATCATGGATTTGTGGAGGGTGTGCGCAAAGCCGTCGAGACCGTCAAAGAGCATGCCGACTACTCCAGTATCAACGCGATGATCATGAATGAAGACATTTTTGTCGTGGTGAGCGAATTCGATCCTGCGCGCAAACCTGATTTTGGCAACGATGATTATTACGAGCTCAATTACCGCAAAGACAAGGATGGCGTCCTCGTCGCGTCGACCGGCTGGCCACAGGATGGATGGACGCCTCTTCCCAACCACCATATGCTCGTTGTAGATCGCAAGAGTTTTGCGACACAACTCTTTCCACTCTAGATCAACGCCCCTTATTTAATCGGTGATCGAACTTCTCGGTGCCCTACCTGCATTTGCACTGACCGCGCTTCTTCTTGCCATTGTGCCTGGGCAAGGTGTTGCGATGGTCCTGCGTCAATGCATCGTTGGAGGAAGGCGGGCGGGCTTCGCATCCGTCATAGGAAACAGCAGCGGGTTGGTACTTTGGGGGACCGCCTCCGCCATCGGGTTGTCACAAGTCTTCGCGCACTCCCAATTGGCCTACAATATTTTGAAATACACGGGCGTGGCATTTCTGGTTTTTCTAAGTGCGCAAACTCTCTGGGCGCTAAGGAAGGAATACGGCAAATTCGATTACAACGAAAGTGCCAAGACGCAGACTGGACCCGCCTTTCGATTGGGACTTTTTACCAATCTCACCAATGCAAAAGCCGCCGTCTTCGCGGTAGCTTTTATTCCGCAATTTGTTCCAAAAGAATTCTCACTCGGTCTCGGAATATTCATCCTGGGATGCGTCCAAGCCATAGTTTCGACTCTCTGGTACACCTTTCTCATAAGCGCAATCGATCGAGCGTCCGCTGTCTTGGAAAGGCCACGAGTGCGCAGAGGTCTGACCGGATTCTCTGCGGCCGGGATCCTCTTTCTTGCTTTCACACTCTTACTAACTTCGCCACGCTAATAACGCGCTAGTAAGGGAACTCACAGCCGCTTCGGTGGCGAAGGCATCGTCACGAAATTCAAACTGGATGAGGTTTGCGCAGTGCTATCCTCAACTTATGCGAGTGGTGAGCGTCGAACAGTTGAAAAATGTCCTCGCCTCCCTTCCTCCCAATCCGCGAATTGTCGCCTCCGGCAATTTTGCAACACCCAAAACGCTCCTTGCCTTGGCTGATGAATGCCTCCCAGAATTTCGCCTGCACATGCTCAACGGCCAGCCGGGAATTCCCGACCGCGAAGGCGTGACTTATGAGACCGCTTTTGTCGGTGCCGGAATGCGCAGACATCCGCGACTTAATTACATTCCCACCCGCCTTAGCCTGCTTCCCGTCCTCTATCGCGATCACTACCGTCCAGATGTCGTCATGCTGCATGCTTCACCTCCCCGTTTTGACACGGTCAGCCTTGGAACCGAAGTAAATGTCCTTCCATCGGCAATCGAAGCCGCCCGCGCCCGCAACGGA
>JBAQFB010000011.1:0-240820 GCA_049287065.1 Candidatus Nanopelagicaceae bacterium | reverse complement strand
GAGCACAATCGCCTCATCTCAATTCCATGACCTGTCTTCGTTTCTTCGGCTGGCTACTCAAGCTGTGGGCCGATCATAAAAAAGGCGATTGTGCTCTTTCTTTTAATCGCCGTTTATGATCTGCCCGAGGCGAGTCCAAGAGGATAAGGTGTGGCAATGATCGTACCGACGCGAATTTGGGAATATTTTTTAGCGTCAATTCTTATCATTATCGCTCCCGGTCCAAGTGTGCTCTTTGTCATTGCAAGAGCTATTGCTTGGGGGCGCAGGACTGCAGTATTTACCGTCTTGGGAAATGTTACTGGGGCTTACGTACTTTCGGTTTTCGTCGCACTTGGACTTGGTCCGGTTTTGCAACGATCAGATCTTGCATACTCAATCATTCAGTGGGGCGGCGGTGCCTACCTGGTCTATCTTGGAGTTAATGCAATCCAGAATCGCAAAGTGCATGCCGCAGATATGACCCAGAAAACCGGTATCCAGCCGGATCCTTTCGTATCTGTGCGCGACGGATTCTGGGTAGGCGTGCTCAATCCCAAGACGTTGGTCTTCTTCGCCGCGGTCTTGCCTCAATTCATCGATCGCGAACGTGGACATGTCACTTCCCAACTTCTATTACTCGGTGCCCTCTTTGCATTTCTGGCATTAGTATCGGACGGGTCATGGGGATTGCTAGCGGGAACGGCGAGGCAATGGTTGGCAACCGATACTGCCCGCCTCATCACCTTACGTACCTCCGGCGGCATCGTCATGATCGCGCTGGGAACATTAGTTATCATTTCTGCCATAAGCCACTCGGTCTCGTAGCAAAATGACACAGGTCGCATTGGAAGGACGTGTCGTCAAGGTCTTGACCTTCGCTCAGATTTTGAACGGTATAGGGGTTGCCGGAACTGTGGCGGCAGGCTCGTTGCTGGTTTCCTCAGTTACTCACTCAGATTCACTCGCCGGACTTGCTCAAACCAGTGCTGTTCTCGGCGCGGCCGCCATGGCTCTCCCACTTTCAAAATTGACCGAGCGAGGAGGTCGAAGAGTCGCTTTATCTATTGGGTACACGATTGGAGTCCTAGGAGCCGGGTTCGCAATAATTGGTGGGACATTCCGCATAATCTCGGTTCTGCTCCTTGGAACATTCCTTTTAGGGGCGGCATCGGCCGCAGGTTACCAAGCCCGATTCGCCGCAATAGACCTCGCTTCTCCCGAATCTCGTTCGCGCTCCCTCTCTATTGTCGTGTGGGGATCCACCGTTGGTGCAGTATCAGGTCCGAATCTCATGGAACCGGCTGGAGTAATTGCACATGCATTTGGATTGCCGAGACTCGTTGGACCTTATCTGCTGGCAATTGCGACATTGTCCGTGTCCTCACTCATAATTTTTTATTTCCTCCGGCCCGATCCATATTTGACCTCGCGAAACATCACGGCGCAAGGTGGTGCGGTCAACCCTGTGCAGCTTTCAACAAGGGCAACTTTGCGAATGATCGGAGAGAATTCACAGGCGCTCTTCGCGGTGGTTTCGATCGCAGTAGGACATCTCTCCATGGTCACCATCATGGTGATGACGCCCATCCACATGGCACACGTCAATGTGACGCTCTCGGTCATTGGAATTGTCATCAGTACGCATATTGCCGGGATGTACGTTCTATCTCCCTTGGTCGGCTATCTCAGCGACACAATTGGAAGAAAACGAGTGATCCAAATGGGACTGGTGATACTGCTTCTCGCCGCCTTGATTTCAGGTAATTCATCAGGGGATAGCACGATTCCGCTTGGTATTGGATTATTTCTACTGGGCCTGGGATGGTCGTGCACACTCATAGCCGGGTCGGCCCTTCTCTCAGAGTCTGTCGGGGATAACGAGCGCGCATCTTCGCAAGGCGCATCGGATTTCATGATGAATCTGACTGGGGCAGTTGGCGGAGTAATGGCTGGAATCGTCATCGCATTGCTGAGCTTTGGGTGGCTCTGCGCCTTGGCGTCCCTTCCCGTACTCGCTCTGGCGGCATGGTCATATCGACTCGGCAAATAAAGGACAACTAGGGGCAACCGAGGGCTATTTGTCAGAGCAATTGGGCACAATTAGGGATAATTGGCGACATGAGAAAACCAGCAACGCCTGCCCGAGAGAACATCTCCCCGTCGGACCTCACTTTTGGCCTCTCGACGTGCAAACGCTGTCTCTGGATTAAGTACTGGCACAAAGTGACCCTGCCCGGTGCCTTTCCTCTGGTCGGTACTTTCTCATCGCTGCAAGAGAAAGCATTTCGAGGAGCATCAATGACCGACATTGATCCGTCCCTACGGCCAGGGCGCATTACCAAATTGGCCGAATGGGTTAAAAGCAAACCCCTACTAGTTAATGGCGAAGAGTCGCGCTGGAGAATTCTAGGCAAGTACGATCTTGTCGCCGAGAACGAAGACGGCACCGTTGCTCTTATCGACTGCAAGGTTTCCGACAGTGCGCGAGATTCTGGCGAGTTCTACTCCCCCCAACTCGAGGCCTATGCGTACGCAATGGAAAGACCGGCGGCCGGTAAGGCGGCATCTGTTGCAACTATGGGGCTGCTCGTCTGGAACCCCAATAGAGTGATTGGAACTGATTCGAGTTCGTTTGCCTTTGGAGTATCTCAAAAATACGTACCAGTCCCACGTGATCATGAGAAATTCGAATCGGTCATCACCGATTTCATACATGTTCTGGAAGGTCCACTACCTGATCCTGGACCGACCTGCATTACCTGCAACTACCTTGTCGAACGGCTAGCTTTAGAGGACTAATCCTCTTCTTCGATTTCCGCCTTCCGACGCGTGGCGTAGATGTCGACATACTCTTGTCCAGATAAATCCTGAATTTTCCTCATCAGGTCATCCGTCAAATCGCGGAGCAATTTTAGATCCGATGGGTCGCCGGTGTAGAAAATTGGCTCTCCAAATGCCATCCTAACCCGCATGATTTTCGGAATGACCTTGCCAGTTGGCTGAATCTTTTCGGTATCAAACATCGCCACCGGAATGATTGGCGCACCAGATTCAAGTGCGAGTCGGACAATGCCGGTGCGTCCCTTGTAAAGACGTCCGTCGGGAGAGCGGGTCCCTTCTGGATAAATGCCAAGACACTTGCCTTCTGAAAGGAGTTCGAGACCCGTTATGAGAGCAGCTTCGCTCCTGCGCCCACCCGAGCGATCGACGGGCACTTGTCCAAGTGCGATAAAAGTTAATTTTTTAAGTAGCCCCTTCGGTCCAGGCGCTGTGAAGTATTCGCTCTTCGCCAAGAACGTGACTTTGCGTGGAACGACGAGGGGCATGAATATTGAATCGCTAAACGAAAGATGATTCGAAGCCATGATCACAGGTCCGTTTACCGGAACATTGCGAAGCCCACTGACCTTTGGTCGGAAAAGGAGCATCAGGAAAGGTGTAAGAAATGCCCGCAAGAGCCCATAAGGCAGATTGACCACCTGGTCTCCTTTCAAACCTGATTGCCGAATCCAACGGCGCTCATTGCACAGGGCGATTCCCCAGAGGACCAATTTAGTGGGTCTGAGCCCCCTATGACACTATGGGAAAGTGAGAATGAACCCACCTGATGAGAATATGGAGTTCATTAGACGCGAAGTAGGGGTTCTCATCCTGAATGGGGCCCCACCATCTAGAGCAACTGCAATCGCGTTGGCAGATGCCCTGCGTAATTCCGGACTCAATGTGGTATTGCCGGAGCCGAACGACAGCCCGCATGAGTGGATAGAATTGAATTTTGAACGATGGAGTGAATGGTTAGAAATCTCGAATAATTCACTCCTGGAATTGAAAGAGAAATGCGCAACGGTCTTCATTACTGGTTTGGATGCCGCCAGCACCATCGCACTCAAGCTCGCCCAAATCCATGGCGACGGGATCGACGGACTCATTCTCGTTGACCCCACTCTTCCCACCAATCACCTACGGTTACGGAAAATATGGAAAACGGTAGATCAAGGTCTACCCCTCGTAGATCAACCACTTATCATGATGTATTCGACTAGAGCCGAACTCGATTACTCCGAAAATGCAATAACAATTTCGAATAACATCTCCTCCCCTTTCATTCGCGAGGTTGTACTTGAGGATTCCTCGACTGATTTCCCGACGATCGTTGAAGAAGCCTCACTGTTTATTAATGAGGTAACGCAAGGTTTTTGGTTAACAGATATTGCAACCGATGACGATTCTGAGTTGATCGATGCGGAATTCGCATCAATCGTTGCTGGGCTGGCACTTGATGAATCAACTCCCGCTAACTTCCTCGATGATCTCGATCGGCAAATTCCGGTTGAAAATGAGGAGCATTTTGAAAATCCGGATCCGATACTCGAACCGATTAGGGATCCAATGAGGAAAAATGCGATCATCGCGATGATTCTTGGACCAATTTATGCTTTTGCCGCCGCCATCACTGGGTTCGATCCATTTGGAATTGAACCATGGCCCGGAATTCTGGCCTTCATTGGTGGATTACTTTTTTTCTTTTACAGTCTCCAGGACTATTTTGATGACGATGACGGGGCAAAACTTTAGAAGCAACTTCGGAAGAACCAAAACAAGCTTTCCTAAATCCTCTTAAATCCTGGCCAAATCTGCGACACCAACTAAGCCAGCTTCATTTCCCAATTGCGCCGCGATGATGCGAGGCGAAGGATGCTTGCCTGCAAAGGGCATGTACCTCTCCACTGCCGCACGCGTAGGCGTCAAGAGTAGTTCGCCGGCATCAATGACACCTCCACCAATAATGACGCAGGCGGGATCAAGGGCCACAGATAAAGATGCGATTCCGGCCCCCAGCCACTGCGCCGTTGTATTAAATGCAGCCAGTGCCACGGGATCTCCGAGGCGAGCAGCATCGGTGATGTGTTTTCCGGTCAAGCCCGCCACGGTTCCATCCCCGAGCGAGAGTAAGTTACGCGCTACTTCGGGTGATGCATTAATGGCCTCGCGAGCATGACGAAGCAGCGCATTTCCGGATGCATATTGCTCGAAGCAGCCCCGCGCGCCACAACCGCAGAGGTGACCTTCCGGCACTACTCGAACGTGGCCGAATTCCGCAGCAATTCCAAAGGCTCCTCGGTATAGCTCTCCGTTGACAACCAAGCCACCGCCAATCCCCGTGCCGATAGTGAGCATCATGATGTGGTTTTCATTAACTCCGGCACCAAATCGCGCTTCACCCCATGCAGCAGCGTTTGCGTCATTTTCAATTACCAGCGGTAAACCGATGAGTGCACTCAACTCGGCGTCCAAGTCGATGCCATTCCACCCAGCAATATTTGGCGCAGCCAACATGGTTTTTCGATCAGATGAGACAAAACCGGCCGCGGATATTCCTACACACTTTACTTCCGCGAACTCTTGCAGGAGTTCAAGGGCCACATCAGCAATTGTCTGCGTGAGCGCTGCGCCGCCTTGTCGAGGAGTATCCCTCCGGGTGTGAGCATGGACTTTTCCAGACTCGTCAACCACTCCGCCCAGAACCTTGGTTCCGCCAACGTCAACGCCTATCGAGTACGACAATTACTTCTCAGCAAATGCTTTGAGTTGGGACAGGGACATGTCAATCGTTGCCTTCTCCGCCTTGTGCCGCATCATCGCGGGAACGGGCATAGAGAGGTCAACATGCAATTCATAAGTCACCTGAGTTGCCTCTTCATCCAGAGCCTTCAGGGTGTAGGACCCTTCCATCTCGGTCAGGAGATCCGCATCCGAAAGCGTGAAACTCAACTTACTTGGCGCCCCACTCCAGTCGTAATCGAGAGTGACTCGATCTTTGAGCATTCCAGCATCAATTTTGAGCAGGGCCGAACTCACCCGACCAGCGTCATCCCTGCCCAGAATCTCCACCGCCTTGATCGCGGAGGACCAGGACGGGTAATTAGCAATTTCGAATAGAAGTTCTTGCACATGCGCCACAGGGGCATCGATGGAAATATTTCCGCTTGTTCGCTCAGCCATGTTCTTAGGCTACCCCCTCTCCCTTTACGCTCCGACTCACGCTAGCGTAGGCGCCATGAATGAAGTGACCATACCTGCTCTTGTTCCTACAGCCACGGCTGGGAATCTCACCAACCTCGTCGCCGAGCGAGCGTGGTTCGAACCTGAACGGATCATGCTCTCCCGTCCGCTTGGACAAGGCTGGCAGAGCGTGACTGCCCGCGAATTTGAAGCCGAAGTAAGAGCTACCGCAAAGGGACTCGTTGCGAGTGGAGTACAAATTGGTGATCGAGTGGCGATCATGGCACGTACCAGATACGAATGGACAATTCTGGACTTCGCTATCTGGTTTGCTGGCGGATGCGTAGTTCCCATTTTTGAAACTTCGTCTGCAGAACAGATTGAATGGATTCTCAGCGACTCAGGGTGTGTAGCGATCATTGTCGAAACTCCCACCCATCGAGAATTGGTCGAAACGGTCCTTCCTGCCCATACAAAAAATGTGTGGACAATTACTGACGACGTGCTCCACGTCCTAAGCGAGACTGGTGCAAACATTTCTGATGACGAAATTGACCGTCGTCGCAATGCACTTGTGCCTGACACCCTTGCGTCCCTTATTTACACTTCTGGTACGACGGGTCGCCCAAAGGGCGTGCAACTCACACACTCAAATTTTCTATCAGAGTGCGGCAATGTAGTCCAAGCCGCACCAGACATATTCCTCAATCCAAACGGTTCGACTTTGCTCTTTCTTCCGGTTGCACACGTCCTCGGTCGCGTGGTCCAACTCGGATCGATAAGTGCGGGTTTGCATATGGCGCATTGCGGCGATCCTGCAACCCGATTAGCAATTGACCTCGGGACATTCAAACCCACATTCGTCCTTGCCGTTCCTCGAATTTTCGAAAAAATTTACAATAGCTCAGAGGCCCACGCCGAGGCCGGTGGCAAAGGTGCAATCTTCCGGAAAGCAGCAGCAGTAGCCATCGCTTATAGCAAGGCTATGGATACTAAAAAGATTCCGCCGCTTCTGCTCTTAAAACATAAACTCTTTGACAAACTCGTTTTTTCAAAAATAAGAGCAGGTATGGGCGGCAGAGTGGCGGCGGCAATCTCCGGTGGCGCTCCTCTCGGTGAGCGACTTGGCCACTTCTACCGTGGTGCTGGCATTCGCATTTTCGAAGGTTATGGACTGACTGAGACGACAGCCGGCGCAACTCTTAATCGAACTGGTCACCATCGAGTTGGGTCCGTCGGTCAACCAGTCCCCGGCACTTCAATTCGCATTGATGATGACGGAGAAGTTCTCATTAAAGGTCCAATTGTGATGCGAGGTTATTGGCAAAACGAGGAAGCAAATAGGGAAGTATTTACGAATGATGGATGGTTTAAGTCGGGCGATTTAGGCCAACTAGATGATGAGGGCTATCTATACATCGTTGGTCGGAAGAAAGAACTAATTGTGACTTCAGGCGGGAAGAACGTGGCACCTGCTGTACTAGAGGACCGCCTTCGTGCCCATCCACTGGTTAGCCAGTGTATGGTCGTTGGCGACAACAAGCCGTATATTGCGGCCCTCATTACCCTCGATCTTGACTCCCTAAAGCCGTGGGTCGCAATTCATAAGAAGGAGTGGACAAGCATTGCTGAATTGGCAAAGGATCCAGACCTCATCGCGGTAGTACAGACTGCCGTTGATGAGGCAAACAAAGCCGTAAGTCGAGCTGAGTCCATCCGCAAGTTCACAATCTTGCCGACGGATTTCACAATAGTTGGCGGACAACTCACAGCGAAACTCTCTATCAAACGAAATGTCGTCGCAAAAGAGTTTGCCGCCGAAATTGAAGCGCTTTACGCGTAAAGCCAATTAATGACGATAACGGAGCGACACCGCATTGCTCTGGAGTTGCATGATGGAATCGCACAAGACTTGGTTGGAATCGGCTATGCGCTAGATATTCTCCTCGCCCAGGAGGATCCCAATGCAGAAGCACGAGTATCACTACGGACCTTGCGATTTACTGTCGCTGAACTTGTGGAGAAGGTTCGGAAAGAAATCTACCTGCTGAAAGAAGAAAGGGATTTAAGTCTTGCTGACCGCTTGAGATCCGCCGCAGAACAAATATGCACGAATCATGAGATCCATTATTCGCTGGATCTATTTCCTACTCATGGTACCTCGGATCGCGCAGAGCAGATTGTACGGATAGCAACCGAAGTGCTCCGCAATATCTCGGCGCACGCTTATGCATCGACGGTGTGGATCACCCTCGTTTGCACCAACGGCTTCGCCGATCTCTTCATTCGTGATAACGGTGTCGGAGGCATGGCGGAGAGAGGAAATCATTATGGATTTTCAGGGATTCATGATCGAGCTAAGATTATCGAAGGCGAGTTGGATTTTGAATCAACTTCTTCAGGCACTCAAATTCATCTACGAGTCCCTACCTCTGATTCCCAGCATTGATACAAAATGGAGAATAAACGGGGCACGGTCCTCCTCGTAGACGATCATCAAGTTGTTCGAGAGGGATTGCGTGCGGGACTTGAGAATGCGAACCTAGATATTGCCGGTGAAGCAGCATCCAAAAAGGAAGCCATCGCGCAGATTGCTCATAAAAATCCAAATGTCGTCGTGGTTGACTTGAATCTTCCCGACGGTAGTGGGCTAGAAGTGGTCTCTTGGGCAAGGAAAGTTTCCAGCACAATTGGAATCGTGGTACTCACGCTTAATGATGATGACAATCATCTTCTTGCTTCCTTGCAGGCCGGGGCAAGTGCTTATGTGCTTAAGAGCTCTCCACTTTCGGAGGTGATCAGTGCGGTAATGCATGCACTCTCAAACCCCCTTATTTTTTCTGCCAAAGGACTGGGCTCCGCAATTGCCCACAAGGATGAGACCTTTGGATTGACTTCGAGGGAATTTGAAGTCCTTGCCCTTCTGCCAAAAGGTCATAGATCTTCGAAGATCGCCAGTGAATTATTTGTGACGGAAGCCACCGTCAAGACGCACCTGTCATCGATCTATAGAAAGCTCGGCGCTTCTACTCGAACAGAAGCAGTCGTGACGGCGATCAGACATGGGCTAATACTCTAAAGACGTAATATCTCTGCAAAACGCTGTGACCAAGATTTCCACGACCATTGCGCGAGCACCCACTCGCGCCCGTTCTTTCCCATCTCCACTCTTAACTCTTCATGTGAAAGCAAATTGATGATCACTTGGGAAATTTCTTCGACATTGCGCCCATCGACAACGTACCCGGTCTTTCCCTCAATAACGGCATCCGGTGCACCACCAGAAGCGCCGGCAACCACAGGTATCCCACACGAACTCGCCTCCAAGTAAACAATTCCCAGCCCCTCTACCTCAAGTCCGGCAAAGCGTGAGCGACTCGGCATGGCGAATAAATCTCCGACTCGAAAATATTTGGGAAGGACGTCGAAGCGAACTCGCCCCACAAATGTGACGGCCTCCGATACGCCTTTCTTACGGACTAGATTCTTCAAATACTTTTCGTACGAACCTTGACCCACAAAGAGAAGGTGGGCATTTGGAATCGCTTCTCGAATGGAGGGCAATGCCTCTATCAAGCGATCCTGACCTTTGCGCTTCACCAGCCTGCCCACACTGACTATGACTTTCTTGCCTTCTAAATTGAGTTCCGCCCGAAGCTGGCTCTCCCCAAGTTCGGGAGAAAAATGTTCGATATCAATTCCGGGCGCGAGCCGGACCATACCCGAGCGCGCTTGATCAGAGAGAGCTTTTGAGATTTCACGCTTTGTGAATTCCCCAAGGTATGTCAGAGCATCCACCGAAGCGCCGATCCAGCGCATCGCGAGGGAGAACGGAAAAACCTTCGCCCACCACACTTCGTGGCCGTGGGTAATCGCGACGATTCGCTTCACTCCCGTACGTCGAAGTCCCTTGGCGAGCAGGCCAAGTGGCGCGGCTGCCCCGAAGCAGACAATTTCAACGCTGGCTCGGCTGGCAACTTTTTGAACGGCGCGGGATACCCGTGGAGTCGGAAGAAGTACCCTGGCTCGGTCCCGTATTACTTCAACACCATGATCTTCCTGCCACGATCGATCGTACTCAAAGGTGCCAGTTTGACGTGAGGTATAAACAATTACAGAGCCCGTCGGAAGATTCTCAATCAAACCCATCACGAAGGATTCAATTCCTCCAGCACGTGGGCCAAAATCATTGGTGACAAAAAGAATCTTCTTCATTTAGAAACGGCGCGCCGCAACCAGTCGGAGTCTGCCAAAATACGAACCAAAAGCCTCAACGCGTACACGTGCCCCCGTGTGTGGTGCGTCAACCATCTTCCCACCACCGATATACATCCCGTTGTGCGAAATTGGGCTACCGAAGAAAACGAGATCCCCGGGTCTGAGTTGATTGAAAGGAACCCGCCTGCCATAACGAGACTGTGCAGCTGCGGAATGAGGAAGTGAAACACCCGCGGCTCGGTAGGCACGCATAGTCAAACCTGAACAATCCCAATAGACCATTCCTGCCGCACCGAAAACATATCGGTCTCCAATCTGCTTCAAAGCAAACTTGAGTGCGATTCCCGCTCTCCCCGACACGCGCTTTGTACTCTTAGCGAAAGCCAGTGAGGACTTGTGTTCTTGGGCATTTCGCTTTTGAGTCAACTTGGCCAGACGTATACGGTCGCTCTTCTTCAATTTCGCAAGAACTTTGCCCACTTCTTTCAACTTTGATTGCGCCAGGGCCGTTTGGGCGACTAAGCGCGCTTGCGTTGTACGGACAAGGGCCATTTTGTCGTTGACGGTAATTGTTGTGGCATTGAGACGCTGCTGAGCAGCAGCGAATTTATGAAGTTGCAGCGACTTTCGTCTGGTGATTGCATCCAAGGATCCTGCTGTCGAGAGGTAGAGCGTCGGATTCGAGGAGAAGAGAAGTTGGAGACCCTGGCTTAGTCCGCCCGCCTTGTACTCCTCCACCGCTATGACGCCCAAGCTCTTGCGCAGTTCACTGACCGTTTCGCCTTGGATGGCCGCCTGTTTCTGTATCCCGGATAGGGTCCGCTTCAGTTGATCGAGTTGAACCTTGGCGGTCTGGGCACCTTCAGCCGAGGCGGCGGCATCCTGCTGTAAAGCAGTGACTTGCCGCTGCACTGATGAAAGGGACTGGGCCGCTTGGGCGGATTCGAGTCCCAAAGAGAGCGGTAAAACTGCTAGAGCAAGGGCTGCCCTAGCCGTCTTAAGAAAACTCATCTGGTCAGGCTAACGGGGTGTCGGAGCCGACTCAACCTCAGAAAAGGCGTCAAACCTGCGAATTAGCCTTGAACCACTCTCAGAAAGCGCATGGGAGGGACAATTCCCCGCGAAGAGAGGAGTTCGATGGCTGCGGCGGTTGCCGGACTCACTTCTGGCAGATCCGCCCCAGGGGTGGCAAGCAGGGTGGAAACCACGCAATCAGAGCAGGCAATATCGCGCATGAGGCAGGTATCGCAATCAATCAACATAAGTGAACGGTAGCGACACCCACTGACAACACATGTGGGATTGGGAGAGTTAATCTTGGGGTCATGAACGTCCGCGCAACTTTGGTGATCGGCGCCGACGGTTCGACATCATTCCTGGGGAGCTCAGACGGGGTGACAAGTCCGGCCGATCGCGCCCGTTTCTTAGCCACCCGGCGCCAGGGTGACGTCATCATTATTGGTGGCAACACAGCCCGTCATGAAAGATATCGCCGCACACCGGTACCCCTGGTCGTGCTCTCTCACACTTACCCTGAAATCGTTGCCGAGAATCCCAAAGCACACTGGTGGAATCTCTCCCCCAGCGAGGCAGTTAGAAAAGCGAAGGAGGAGTTCGGACCCTCTATCTACATTGAAGGTGGTGTCGCAATGATTCACCAACTGCTTCCGCTGGGATTGATCTCACGATTAGATCTAAGCGTGACTCCGATGTCGGGAGGCGAGAATCGGACTGATCTAGCCGAACTTCTTTCGTATTTCAACGCGGTGGAGCAGAACAATGAAGACGACACGATCTTCTATTCCTGCACTCAACCTATGCAACTAATGGCACCTGCTCCCTTTACGAAGCCGAGATGATCGCTACCCCGACGATCGCTAGAACAATCCCTGCGTACTGAATCCGGTGCAATCTCTCATGCAAAATTCTATATGCGAGAACTGCAGTCATGATTGGAAATAGCGAACCTAAAACCATAACTATGGAGACTAAACCTTTCGTCGATGCGATTCCGAGTAGAACATTGGCCGAAAAATCTGCTGCACCGATGTAAATCAACCGAGGAAGATCGCTCTTAGTGAATCCCCCAACACCTCGGTACTTCGCAGCTAGTCCGATTGAGATAGCAAGTGTTGTTATGCGCATCATCACCATAGTCATGAGAGCACTTGAAGCCGAGCCACGTGCCATAAAAGTGAGTGCCGTGCCAAACCCCACGGCCGCTCCCACTGCCAGAAGTACCGGTCGAAATGGAAGTCCCTGTGATATTTCCGGACCACTCGCGCAGAACGCTCCCACTAGAGCAATTGCAATTCCTATTCCAGTGCTCGCCGGGAGGTGTTCGCCACCGATTAAAGCAACCGTCACTGGAATAATTGCGCATAGCGAACTTATTGGTGAAACAACTCCCATTCTTCCGGTTGCCAACCCTGCATAGAGAGCCACTAGTCCAAGGTAGCCAGTCACTCCGGCGATAAAAGCCGGAAAAACATAACCGTGGGCGCCAAAGGCAGGAGCGCGCCATTCACCAGTAATAAGCACAATTGCGATCCCCACGACAAGTCCAAGTGCCTGCGATGCTCCTGTGACGGCGATCGCAGGAAATTTCTTTGCCATCCGGCCGCCTTCAAAATCGGCGCTGCCCCAGAGAATGCTGGAAAAAAGTGCGAGAAGTAGTGCCACGTGGGCTAGGTTACCGCCCTGCCTCCCACCTTTCTGCGATAATTTTCCTTACATTGAGGTAGTGGATTCGCGAGATTTTGATGCCGTCGTAAAGACATTACGATCATTTACCCCACGCGCCGAAATAATTCTTGAAGAAGTTCCGGCACCACAAAAACTGGCAACGTATGCATTTGCCTTCTCTGCCGATGTCAGTAATGGCCTTTCAGGTGATGAAGAAGATGAGATTGCGTCCGGTCGTTTTGTACTCTTGCACGAACCAGGCGGGCAAGATGCTTGGGAGGGTGACTACAGATGCGTCACCTATGTGCGTGCTGATGTGGACATGATGATGCAGGAAGATCCCCTTCTGCCAGAAGTAGGCTGGAACTGGTTGCTTGAATCTCTCACTCTCGCCGGATGCCAGTATGTTGCAGCAAGCGGAACAGTAACGCGAGTGGCGAGTTCGTCTTTCGGAAAATTATCGCTACGAAGTGACGAAGCAGAAATAGAGATCCGTGCATCATGGACACCGGTGCTCACCAAAAGTGAGGAGATCGGAGCTCACATTGCTGGCTGGTGCACACTCCTGGCTGAAGTTGCCGGACTCACTCCAATCCCCGCGGGCGTTTCAGTCATCAAGCCGCCGTCGCATGGGCCGCGCTAATAGATGACATCTCCGCTCAACACAGAAGGTGCAATTCCGCTTCTAGTGCCCGCCGATGGAACACCCCCTGCAATAACGACAGAGTTCGAACTCGAACGTGCAATCGCCACCTTGTCGACCGGTTCGGGACCGTTCGCTATTGATGCTGAACGGGCCTCCGGATACAAATACAGCTCGCGCGCCTACCTCATTCAAATAAAACGAGCCGACGGTGGATTACATCTCATCGATCCAATCCCCTTTGAATCAAATGCACCGGAGAATGTGCATCCACTTTTTGAAGCCCTCCATGAACTCATCAATAGCGACGAAGTAATTCTCCATGCGAGCACTCAAGATCTGCCTTGTCTACGAGATGTCGGCCTTATCCCATCAAAACTATTTGACACAGAATTGGGAGGACGGATCGCTGGACTCCCGCGCGTTGGATTAGGGGCGCTCGTTGAGAATCTCCTTGGAATATCACTTGCGAAGGAACACAGTTCGGTGGATTGGTCTACTAGGCCGTTACCTCATGAGTGGCTGAATTACGCGGCCCTCGATGTGGAATTGCTTATTGAATTGCGCGAATCGGTGGGCGAGCTATTGCGAGAGCAAGGAAAATCAGATTGGGCAGAGCAAGAGTTTGCAGCCATCCTTAATGCACCAGTACCCGAACCAAGGAAAGATCCTTGGCGAAGGGCTTCTGGAATTCACAAGATCAAAGAACGAGAACGGTTGGCCATCATAAAATCAATTTGGCACGAGCGAGACACTCTCGCTCGACACTTGGACATTGCTCCCGGAAAGTTGCTCTCTGATGCCGCATTGATTGAACTCTCTCTTCGTACCCCGCAGAGTCGCACGGAGATGGAGAAGGCGCTGCGACCACTTGGCGCCCGAGCACGCTGGTTTGAGCATGCGCCCAACTGGCTCAATGCGATTGAGGAGGGTAAGGCAACCCCGGAAAGTCACTGGCCACCGGTAAGAGTCGATTCCGATTCCATGCCACCGATAAAAATTTGGCGAGAGAAGTACCCCCTTAAATTTGCGCCCTTATCGCACGCGCGGGCCAGCATTGAGAAGGAGGCGGATGCTCTCTCCATACCGCCCGAGAATCTCATCTCCCCAGATCTCATCCGGCGCATCTGCTGGTCACCTCCGGCGGGTTCGACCACATCCCTTCACACAGAACTGGTCCGGGAAGCTCTGCTGGAGCGAGGTGCCCGTTCCTGGCAGGTCTCCATCGTCGCTCCGCTCCTGGCACAAGCCCTACTGGAACGTGAACCAGTGCCACAGCCTGAACAACCGCCCAATTCCGCTGAGACTCCAGATACGAAGGAGTGAGATTAATTACGCAACATTTGAGTTGTGTAATTCGAGATTGATGGTTAAATTGCTCCCATGTTGAGTACATTCATAATCGCACTGCGCGAGGGCCTCGAAGCAGCCCTCATCATCGGCATCCTCCTGGCCTACGTGGTCAAAACCAATAGATCCCACCTGCGCACGCCCCTCTGGATTGGTGTCGTTGTCGCCATTGTCTTGAGTCTGGGACTGGGCGCAATTTTGAGCTTTACTTCCAGTGAATTGACGTCAGAGGCCGAAGAAGCATTCGCCGGAACTCTCTCGGTGGTCGCCGTGGCCTTAGTGACCTGGATGGTTTTCTGGATGAAGCGCACCGCCCAAAATCTCAAACGTGAACTTGAAAGGAAAGTCGAGAGCGCAGTCACCATGGGTTCGGTGGCGATGGCAATCACCGCGTTTGTCGCCGTCGGCCGGGAGGGAATTGAAACCTCCCTCTTCATCTACACCAATTTCACAACCGTTAAATCTTCTTTTGGGCCATCAGTGGGACTAGTCCTGGGACTTGCGGCAGCCATTGGCCTCGGGTATCTGATGTACCGGCAAACCGTTCACTTTGACATATCTCAGTTCTTCAAAATCACCGGCATCGCGTTGATCGTGGTTGCTGCGGGTGTTCTCGCCCACGGAATCGGCGATCTGCAAGAGACCGGCTGGCTGCCTGGCTCGGAATCTGTGGCATGGAATCTCGATTCGCGACTAAACCCCGATTCGTTCATCGCGAGTATTCTTTCGGGTTCGATTGGTTTCTCGACGACAACGACTTGGCTGCAAGTGGGCATCTGGTTCCTCTACCTGGTCACCATTTTGTCGACCTACCTGGCGCCGGCTTTCTCAAAGTCACTCCCAAGGACAGCATCTAAAAAATAGTCCGGGGTAACACCCGAGTTATAGAGGCGCAAGCAATACTCTCGCAGTTGCAGTGAGAAAAGCCGTGGGTACCCTTTTTACGTACCGACGAGTAACCTTCTATCACCGTGATCCTGAACCAGTCTGAGTAGAGGGAATGCTTATGTCGAGATCAGTAGTCCTTGTAGATGCAGTTCGAACCCCTTTTGGGAAGGCCGGCAGCCTTTACGCTGGAACGCGTGCCGACGACCTAATGG
Organism: Candidatus Nanopelagicaceae bacterium; assembly: GCA_049287065.1. GTDB lineage: Bacteria > Actinomycetota > Actinomycetes > Nanopelagicales > Nanopelagicaceae > QYPT01. The sequence goes on along the minus strand of JBAQFB010000011.1, from coordinate 224,839 downwards.
TCCGAGTTCTTCGCGGATTGCTTGAGCGAAACCCGAAAGTCTCCCTCGACCAGATTGACGACGTCGCCATTGCTGCCGCAACGCAGACCGGCGACCAGGGAATGAATATCGGTCGTAGCGTTTCTTTGCTGGCAGGACTTCCCAATTCTGTTCCGGGTTACTCAATTGACCGCTGGTGTGCCGGTGCGATGACTGCGGTCACCACAATCTCGGGAGCGATCGGTATTGGGGCATACGACATCGCAATTGCGGGCGGCGTTGAACATATGGGAAATCACCCGATTGGGGAGCTAATGGATCCCAATCCGCGCTACCTCGCCGAGAAAATCGTTGATAGCGACGCGCTGGCAATGGGCAATACTGCCGAACGTTTACATGACAGATTCCCTCATCTCACACGCGAGCGCGCCGACAAGTATTCACTGAATTCACAGATGAAAACCGCAAATGCCTATGAGGCAGGCAAAATCCAACGCGATCTCATTCCGATGGCTGTTCGCAGCGCCGAACTTGGTTGGGGCATTGCGACGGTGGATGAACCGCCCCGGCCCAGCACAACTCTCGAGGGACTAGCAGGTTTGAAAACTCCCTTTCGCCCAGCAGGTCGCGTCACGGCGGGAAATGCGGCAGGTCTCAATGACGGGGCAACAGCGGCAATCATGGCAAGTGAAGAGAAGGCACTCGAATTAGGCCTAAGCATCAAGGCACGGTTGGTGACTTTTGCCTTTGCGGGAGTGGAACCCGAAGTCATGGGTTACGGGCCAGTTCCTTCAACCAAGAAAGCCTTAGCAAAAGCCGGACTGAGCATTTCGGATATCGGTCTTTTTGAAATTAATGAAGCATTCGCAATCCAGGTTCTCTCCTTCCTTGACCATTTCGGAATTGCCGATGACGATCCTCGAGTAAATCAATATGGAGGTGCAATAGCAGTGGGCCATCCCCTTGCATCATCAGGCGTGCGCCTCATGCTCAACCTGGCACGCGGATTCGAAGAGCATCCCGAAGTTCGCTATGGAATCACCACGATGTGCATTGGACTGGGAATGGGTGGCACGGTCATCTGGGAGAACCCACACTGGAATGGAGCCAAATAAAATGACGGACCAACAAGTTCCCGCCGGCGCACCAGATGAAGTTGTTACAAAGGCATTTGTCCGGAATGTTGAACTCGCGGCCTTTGGATTCAAAGGCAATCTTGCTCTCATCACGATTGACAATGGAGAAGACTTCAATCGGCCAAATACTTTTGGCGTTCAATCACTTCTCGCCCTCGATGCCGCGATATCTGATGCCATCTCGCGTAAGCCTGATGCGATAGCCATTACTGGTAAACCATTCATCTTTGCAGCGGGTGCAGATTTGCGCGGACTCGGATTCATCAGTGAACGATCGGAGTCACTAGGAATTGGCAAACTCGGTCACGATGTTTTCCGCCGACTTGGCGAATGCGGGATCCCGACATTTGGATTTATCAACGGTCTGGCACTCGGCGGTGGGCTCGAACTGGGCCTGCACTGCAATTATCGAACCCTTGCAACGACAGCACTGACTGGATTACCTGAGGTCTTTCTTGGCTTAATACCCGGATGGGGCGGCGCAACCTTGCTCCCCAAGCTCATTGGACCAGAACGTGCAGTACAGGTAATCGTTCTCAATCCCCTCAACAACAACACTATGTTGAAAGCCAAAGATGCGCTTGCTCTCGGAGTTGTCGATGCCGTGTACGAACCTGCTGACTACCTCGAGCACTCTGTCGGTTTTGTTGCAGACATACTGAGCGGGAAGAAGAAGATTGAAAGAGCCGACTACACCCAAGATCCCAATTGGGACAAGGCTATTGCAACTGGGCAAGTTGCTGCGCTCAAGAAGTACGGCGGCGCTGAGATTGATGCGCCACAACGTGCACTCCAACTCATCGCAGGCGCTCGCACTGCAACGCGTAGCGAAGGTTTTGATGCCGAAGATCAAGCACTTGCTGATCTAACAATGAGCGATGCTCTCCGTGCATCCCTCTACGCCTTCAATCTCATTCAGAAGAAACGGAAGAAAGTAGAGGGCGCACCAAAAGCTGCATTGGCACGGAAGGTTGCGAAAGTCGGGGTCGTTGGCGCCGGTCTTATGGCATCTCAGCTTGCTTTTATCCTGGTTCGTAATCTGAAATGCCCGGTGGTGATGACTGATCTCGATCAGGTCCGAGTGGATAAGGGTGTGGCTTGGGTCCATTCAGAGATCAATAAAATGGTGGAGAAGAAGCGACTGACTGAAGAGTCAGCACGTCGATTGACCTCTCTCGTATCGGGATCGGTGGATCAAAGTGCCTTTGCTGGCGCAGACTTCGTCATCGAAGCAATCTTCGAGGAACTTGCGCTCAAACAAGAACTTTTTAAAAAATTGGAGAAGATTGTTTCTGCGGAGTGCGTACTTGCCACCAACACTTCCTCTCTCAGCGTGGAGGCAATGACGCAGGGGCTGGAGCATCCAGAGAGAGTTATCGGATTCCACTTCTTCAATCCAGTTGCCGTCATGCCGCTGCTTGAGATCGCGCGAACCAACTTGACTGATGACGCCACAACAGCGACAGCGGTCAACATTGGCAAAGAACTTAAGAAGACAATGGTCATCACTAAAGACTCCCCTGGCTTTGTAGTCAACAGACTCCTGATTCGCTTCATGGGCGAGATCACCGCCGCAATAGACGAGGGAACACCAGTAGAGATCGCAGACAATTCAATGCGCAGTATTGGCTTCCCAATGACCCCCTTCGAGTTACTCGGACTCGTTGGCCCGGGTGTTGCCCTCCATGTTGCCGAGATACTGAATAAGAATCTTGGACCCCGCTACCAAATCTCACCGACTATGGGTCGACTGGTGAAAGAAGGGGTAAAAACCTTCTACGTGAAGGGAGAGGATGGAAAGATCCATCCGAATCCTGACGCACTGGCGCTCGTAGAGAAGGGCGATCGGCCTTCGACTGCCGAGCAAGTGCGGATGCGCGCGCTCAATGCACTTGCTGAAGAAGCCCGCATGATGCTGGATGAAGGCGTTGTCTCGACCCCTGCCGAAATAGATCTCTGCATGCTGCTAGGCGCGGGATGGCCACTTACATTGGGTGGAATTTTGCCGTACTTGGATCGAGTCGGTGTTAGCGAATCGGTTTGCGGGTCTCGTTTTCATGCACCTGGGGTTGCATCTCTGGCTTAAAGAAATTGTTCCCTAAAGGAGAACTATGCCACTCCACGATTGAACGCGAAATATCCTGCACGGTAATACCCAGATCATGCAGTATTTCCGCGCGCTTTGAGTGCTCAATAAATTCAAGCGGCACACCGACTGAGTGAATCGGAATTGCGCTCTGCGCATCGCGGAACATTTCAGAGAGCGAACTTGCAATTCCCCCATGTCGGATTCCATCTTCAATAACCACAATTCGCGAATACTTCTGCGCAATATCCAACAAGGAAAGTGGGAGTGGCTTCACCCAACGTAGGTCAATAACAGTGATTCCAACGCCCTCTCGCTGTGTCTGCGCTGCCACCTCCAGCGATAAATGCGCAAATGCACCCACACTTACCAGAAGGACATCATCACTCTCGGAGCGATACAGGAAATCAATCCCGTCAACACGTTCGATAGTCCCAAGATCTTGCGGCAATGCGCCCTTTGGAAAGCGAATCAAGGTTGGGGCGTCGTTAATGTCAAGTGCCTCTCTCAGGCTTTCCTTTAAGCGAGTTCCATCGCGCGGTGCGGCTACTCGCAGATTTGGAATTATCCCAGTGAGGGCAAGATCCCAAATTCCATGGTGGGATGGCCCGTCGTCCCCTGTTATGCCCGCCCGATCAAGCACAAGGGTCACACCGGCATTGTGCAGAGAGAGATCGAGTAGGAGTTGATCGAAAGCACGATTGAGGAATGTCGAATATAGGGCTACAACCGGATGCATGCCGGTGAAGGCAAGGCCCGCCGCACTAGTAAGTGCATGCTGCTCGGCAATTCCGACATCTACAGTCCGTTCCGGATAACGACGTTGAAATTCATCTAGCCCAGTCGGACCAAGCATTGCTGCAGTGATCGCAACAACTTCTTTCCGCTCGGCACCAATTTCGGCCAGTTCATTCGAGAAAACATTTGTCCAACTGATACTGCTCTTGGAAAGTGGCTGGCCAGTCTCTGGATCAAGGATTCCAATGGCGTGAAACTTTTCCGCTTCATCCGCAATCGCGGGTGAATATCCTTGTCCCTTTTTGGTGAGCGCATGCACTATCACTGGTGCGCCAAAGTGTTTCGCCTTGGCTAACGCATTTTCCATGGCGGCTATGTCGTGCCCATCTATGGGACCCATGTACTTAAGTCCTAGATCTTCAAACATGCCTTGCGGCGCAACAATGTCTTTGATTCCCTTCTTAATGCCGTGCAAAGTCCCATAGATTGAATTGCCAACCACCGGCGTGCGTTGCAGGAATTCCTTTCCCCAATCCAAGAACTTCTCATAGCCACGAGTCACACGAAGAGTCGAAAGATGGGAAGCGAGTCCACCTATAGTGGGCGAATAAGACCGTTCGTTGTCATTAACTACGATCACAAGTCGCTGATCTTTGGATGTCGCAATGTTGTTCAATGCCTCCCAGGCCATTCCGCCAGTAAGGGCGCCATCCCCTACGACGACGACAACGCTTCGATCATTTTTACCAAGCAGCGCAAAACCGCGTGATATTCCGTCGCCCCAGGAGAGCGAAGTTGAGGCATGAGAATTCTCAATGACATCGTGCGGACTCTCCGCGCGAGACGGATAGCCAGCTAAACCGCCCCGCTGCCGCAAAAGATCGAAACCTGCGACGCGGCCTGTCAGAATCTTGTGGACATAACTCTGGTGGCCGGTATCAAAGAGGATGACATCTTTAGGCGATTGAAAGACCCGGTGAATGGCTAAGGTGAGTTCGACTACTCCAAGATTAGGACCTAAATGCCCGCCGCTTTTGGAAACCTTCTCGATGAGAAAGGCACGAATCTCCTCTGCCAGAGCCGCCATCTCCTCGAAAGAGAGGGATTCTAGGTCTCGCGGAGAATTGATGGAGTCGAGCACCGCCCTAGTCTAGGTCGGCGCGCGAGATTCTCAATCCGAATTGAGCGAGCGCAGCACGTATTGCATGATGCCGCCGTGTCGGTAGTACTCAGCTTCGCCAGGCGTATCGATGCGGACTTTGGCGCGGAAACTCTTGCCATTGGCCGTGACAGTTACTTCCTTCGGAACTCCCCCAGTATTAAGGGCTTCGATGCCTGAGATAGCGAAGACCTCAGTTCCGTCCAGACCAAGTGACTTCGCCGTCTCTGCCTCATTGAATTGGAGAGGAAGAACGCCCATTCCGATCAAGTTAGATCGATGAATTCGCTCAAATGATTCGGCAATCACAGCACGGACTCCCAATAGCGCTGTCCCTTTGGCGGCCCAGTCTCTTGATGATCCAGACCCATACTCTCTGCCCGCCAGGATCACCAACGGGATTCCCGCTTCCTGGTATGCGACAGCGGCATCATAGATCGTGCTCTGATCGCCATTGTCGAGGAAGTTGCGGGTGAATCCGCCTTCGACTCCATCAAGAAGTAAATTCTTCAATCGAATATTGGCAAATGTTCCGCGAATCATTACTTCATGATTTCCACGGCGAGAACCATAAGAGTTGAAATCCTTTCGGTCTACACCGTGTTCGACCAGATATTTACCGGCCGGAGAATCCACTCGAATATTGCCGGCCGGAGATATGTGGTCCGTTGTGACCGAGTCTCCCAAAACTGCCAGAACGCGAGCACCTGAAATATCCGCAACTGGATTTGGTTGCGCCGGCATCCCATCAAAGTAAGGGGGTTTGCGGACGTAAGTCGAATCTGCGTCCCATTCAAAAGTCTTGCCAGTCGGTGTATCCAGCGACTTCCAGCGGAAGTCACCATCGAAGACACTGGCATAGTCTTTGGTAAACATTGCCGATGAAATCGAATCTCCGATTACGGTAGCAATCTCCTCCGACGTGGGCCAGATATCTTTGAGGAAGACGGGATTTCCGTCTTTATCGTTCCCAAGCGGATCCGTTGCAAAATCGTGATCCATAGTGCCCGCGATGGCGTAAGCCACCACTAGCGGTGGCGAAGCAAGATAGTTCATCTTCACATCTGGACTTATGCGCCCTTCGAAGTTTCTATTTCCTGAGAGCACCGCAGTGACCGCCAAATCGTGCTCATTGATGGCTTTACTAATCTCAACCGGAAGTGGACCTGAGTTGCCAATACACGTCACACATCCATACCCGACAAGGTTGAAGCCGAGCTTCTCCATGTACTGAGTCAGATCTGCCTTGTCGTAATAGTCAGTGACCACCTTAGATCCTGGCGCCAATGTGGTCTTCACCCAGGGTTTGGAAGTAAGGCCTTTCTCGACCGCTTTCTTCGCAAGCAGTGCGGCGCCAATCATGACTGATGGATTCGATGTATTCGTGCACGAAGTAATTGATGCAATGGCGACGTAACCGTTCTTGACGGTGGTCGCTTTGCCATTGACGTGCACATCTATTGCCTTCGTTTCGCTCTTTTCAGAAAGATAAGCAGGAAGAATCTTTTCGAATGCATCTTTGGAACTCGAAAGAGAGATGCGATCTTGCGGCCGCTTCGGTCCAGCGATTGAAGGAACCACCGTTGATAGATCCAATTCGATGTGCTCTGAGAATCTTGGCGACAATGAAGGATCGTGCCAGAGGCCTTGCCGCTTTGCATATTGCTCGACAAGGGCCACTTGTTCGGCGGCGCGACCGGTGAGTGTCAGGTAGCGCAGAGTCTCTTCGTCGATTGGGAAGATCGCACAGGTGGACCCGTACTCGGGACTCATATTCCCGATAGTGGCTCGATTTGCCATGGGCACTGCGACGACACCTGGACCATAGAACTCGACGAATTTTCCTACCACTCCGTGTTTGCGCAGCATCTCGGTAATCGTGAGGGCCAAGTCAGTCGCAGTTGTTCCGATGGGCAACTGTCCACTCAATTTGAATCCGACGACTCGAGGGATCAGCATCGAAACTGGTTGTCCGAGCAGAGCAGCTTCAGCCTCAATGCCGCCGACACCCCACCCAAGTACGCCAAGTCCATTCACCATGGTGGTGTGTGAATCAGTGCCTACGACGGTGTCAGGGTAAGCCTGCAATACTCCACCAACATTTCGCGTCATAACAACGCGTGCGAGATATTCGATATTTACTTGGTGGACAATTCCGGTCCCCGGAGGAACAACCTTGAATTCATCAAAGGCGCCCTGTCCCCAGCGAAGAAAACGATAACGCTCGCGATTTCGTTCGTATTCAATATCAGTGTTCTTCTCGAAAGAATCCTTCGTTCCGAAAACATCTGCGATAACGGAGTGATCAATGACCAACTCTGCTGGTGCTAGTGGATTCACCTTCGCCGGATCTCCACCCAGATCGACGAGTGCTTCACGCATGGTCGCAAGATCGACAATGCATGGAACACCAGTGAAGTCCTGCATAACGACGCGAGCAGGAGTGAATTGAATTTCAGTATCAGGCTCTATAGATGGATCCCAGTTGGCGAGCGCCGAAATCTGCGCTGCGGTGATGTTTGCCCCGTCTTCAGTCCGCAGCAGGTTTTCTAGAAGGATCTTCAAACTAAAGGGCAGGCTGGCTGCCCCAGCTATCTTGGAAATATCGAAAAATTCGTAACTCTCACCCGATACATCGAGTTGGCCTTTGGAATTAAATGAATTCTTGCTCATATCCCACCTCGCTCATTTATCTTGATATCAAGATACCTTACTTGCTCACTTTTGGAAAGGCTCGAAGCGCGCGACACACTCAACGTGATGGGTCATAGGAAACAGATCGAACGCACGTAAGCCGACCATCTCATAACCAGACTCGGCTAAATAGGCGCTGTCACGGGCTAGCGCGGCCGGATCGCAGGCCGCATAGAGAATCGAGCGTGGACTCAACCCCACGATGGCGGCAATGGTCTCCTTGCCCGCGCCCTCCCGCGGTGGATCAAGCAGCACTACATCTGCTCGATCGATCCTGCCGAGTTCCTTCAGAACATCACCTGTGAAGACCGAGACATTCGGAAAATCTGCAAAATTGCGCTTTGCATCCGCAGTGGCAGGTCGGCTCGATTCGACGAGATCTATGTGACCGCTCGGACCCACGCGGTCGAGAAGGGCGGCCGTGAAGAGTCCGACTCCCCCATACAGATCCAGGAGATAGTCGCCTTCCCTGACATATTCGCGCACCGCTGCCGTCAATATTTCCGGGGCAGAATCGTGACTCTGCCAGAAACTTCTCTGACTCACCTCAAGGCTATGACCGTCGATCACTTCGGTAAGAATTTGAGGACCTTCCGATAAACGCGATGTAGATCCTCGCCCGGCTGGTGCAATTGCGATGGAGCGGATGCCTTCTGAACTAGAGGAGATTTCGATCCTTGATTCTTTCGGCCAGGTTCGCTTGGCCAGTTCGGAAAATTTGATCGATTCTGCAGCGATCAGGCAATCTTTCACTGGAATCACTGAGTGAGAACGAGAGACGTAGAAGCCAATCTCACCTGCGCTATTGGTGGCCGATGAAATTCTGGTTCTCCAATGCAGTGGATCGCCCACTTCCTCTACTTCAACTTCTATGTCCATTTTTGCGATTCGGCTAAATTGCTCGCGGATAACATCAGCTTTTAGTTGGCGCTGGCGCTGCATTGAAATATGTTGAAAATCGCAACCTCCACATCCACCGGCATGCGAATAAGCGCAAGGTGGAGAGACTCGATCGGGAGAAGGCTCTAGAACTTCGACAACATCGGCTCGCAGAAAACTTGATCCAGTACTGGTAACTTCAATCGTGACTCGTTCGCCAGGGATCGCGTGGCGAATAAAGAAGACTTGACCCTCGTATCGGGCAATAAAATGCCCTCCGTGGGCGACTTTCTCAATAGAAACAGTCAAATGTTGACCCACTTGGAATTGGGACCTTGGACTCTTCATAGGTAGCAAGCCTATTGCCCTTCCTAGGTGTAGGTTTTCCCCCGTGCACGTCGTAATCATGGGATGCGGTCGCGTCGGTTCATCGCTTGCGACCGAACTCGAGGCAATGGGTCATTCCGTCGCAATCATCGATCAGTCCCGTGAAGCCTTCCGGCGTCTGGGCGCCAATTTCAACGGGCTCACAATTGCCGGCATCGGCTTTGACCGCGACACTCTCCTAGAGGCTGGTATTGAGAAAGCCGATGCATTTGCGGCAGTCAGCAACGGCGATAATTCAAATATCTTGGCAGCTCGGGTAGCTCGCGAGACTTACGGCGTCAAAAATGTAGTGGCACGTATTTATGATCCTGGCCGCGCAGAGATTTACCAGCGTCTGGGCATCCCCACCGTGGCCACCGTTCTTTGGACATCCGATCAGATCCTGCGAAGACTGCTCCCAGAAGGATCGCGGTCGGAATGGCGCGATGCCAGCGGAACGATCCAACTTTGTGAAATGCATGTTGATGCAACTTGGTACGGAAACCCGGTGAGTCGCATCGAAAATATCACACCTGCCCGCGTTGCATTTATTACGCGACTCGGAGAGGGATTAATTCCGGACGAAAATACCGTCTTACAAGATGGAGATTTAGTCCACGTGATGGTCTACGAAAAAGATGTTGCACTTGTTGAAGCCGCACTCGCACACTCTCCTGAGGAGGCATCATGAGAGTCGCCATCGCCGGAGCTGGAAATGTGGGACGAGCAATTGCGCGTGAACTTCTCGACAATGGTCACCAAGTCCTTCTAATTGATAAAGATCCCAAAGCACTTAAGTTGGAAAGTGTCCCGGAAGCCGAATGGTTAATGGCCGATGCTTGCGAGATTTCCTCACTCGACAACGCAAAACTCACTTCGTGCCAAGTCCTTATTGCTGCAACAGGGGATGACAAAGTCAATCTCGTCGCTTCGCTTCTTGGCAAAACCGAGTACGGAGTACCTCGTGTCGTAGCCCGCGTCAATCATCCAAAGAATGAGTGGCTCTTTGATGCTGCTTGGGGAGTCGACGTGGCCGTGTCCACCCCGCGGATCATCTCGGCCTTGGTTGAAGAGGCTGTCAGCGTCGGCGATGTCGTTCGCCTCTTCTCCTTCCAAAATGGTCAAGCAAACTTAGTCGAACTCACATTGCCAGATGATTCATCATGTGTCGGAAAGACAGTAGAAGAAGTCCCTCTTCCAGAGCAATCAGTGCTCTCTGCAATTGTCCGCGATGGACGTGTTATTGCGGCGAAGCCTCACGATGTATTTAGTGCAGGCGATGAACTCCTATTTATCGCTTCCGCCAAAGCCGAAACCGAGATTAAGAGTTGCTTCATTAATCCTAAATAATCGGCAATTCACGCCTCAACTAATATGACGGAAAGTACCAGCGTCAAGGCCACAATACCTTCGACAATTCCGATCCGTCCCGGCCGTAAGCCTGGTTTCATCACGGCGGTTCGAGCGAATCCCAGCAGAAAGGGCAAGACCAGCCACGTGGATTGGGAAGAAAAAAGCAGACCTACTACGGCGAGTAAATGAAATAGGACACTCCCCCAATGCCAGAGAGGATTATTCGCTTCACGGATAAGAGCTTTGACGTGAAGAACAGAGCCGACAAAGAACAATAGAGATACCAGTGACGCAATCCAAATGGCATGGGGCACGTCATTGAATCTCCGGACATCATTCGCAACTTGGTACATCAGAACTGGCGCGGCAGAGGCAAGGGCAATCAACAATATGTCATTGGTGATGCCGCGTTCGTGGCCAGCCCACGATAGGTAGGTGCTCAACCCCCAAATGAGAAATACGACTGCCCCAGAAAGAACAAGCCACGGACGATTTGCAATCAAGATTACCGAGCCAGCGACGGCGATGAAGCTCCACTCCATAGCGTTGCGCATTTCTCTCGTGGCTTTGGATGTCCAGGAGCCTCTACGTGATCGCGCAACGATCGCCCTGCTAGCGAAATAAACAAACGGATAGGCGCCGATCCACGTCAACATGAAGATCCAGCCCAGCCAGTTTCCCGCACCAAGAAATAACGCCATAACAGTTGGGACAATGAGAAATGCCCATGCTCCATGTTGCGACGGGAATTTCACTTCTACTCTTCTTTCACTTCCGCCTTGACGCTTGGAACAGCGCGTAACAGCATCCATGATCCCCATGCCGCCAAGAGGAAGAATGGGTAACCCATGACCAATCGCGCAGTGCCCAGTGCATTGATATTTCCACTCTTGTAGAGCGGATACTGAACGATCAGACGTGAAGCAAATAGTGCGACCCAGAGCCAACCCGCGCGGGTATAGGCACGTTTTCTCTCTGGAACTTTCCGCCACGCTAGATTTTCACCGAGTATGGGGCCGAGAAGCAAACCGAGCACCGGTAAACCGACCAGATTAAAGACCGCATAAACGGTTCCGTAAATAACGTTGATTACTAACCCGGGAAGGTAGAAGTCCACTGCTTGACCGGTTTTTCGCGCAAGCAGGGCACAGAAGGCCACTCCGACAAACCCGGAAAGTACGTGCTGCAATGTGTCCTTACGCATCAGTCGGATCAATGTGAGAAGTGCAGAAGTTATTACTGCTGCATAAAGGGCGCCCCGTAGATCGTGAAGAACGTTGAAAGCAATCAGAAAGACCAAGGAAGGCAGTCCCGAATCAAGGATGCCGCGCTTACCACCGAGTGCGTTGATGATCTTAGATTTATCGTTATCCATTATTTTCTCCCCGTTGATCCAAAACCATTTGTGCCACGTCCTGATCCAGGCAATTCTTCAACTTCAATAAATTCTGCGCGTTCTACTTTTTGAATCACCAGTTGGGCGATTCTCTCTCCACGAGAAAATGTCACCGTTGATTCCGGATCGTGATTTATGAGAATTATCTGGAGTTCTCCGCGGAAACCAGCATCAACAGTGCCCGGTGCGTTAACCATGGTGACCCCATGCTTAATTGCCAGACCGGAGCGGGGGTGAACGAAGGCCGCATATCCATCGGGAAGCGCGATGGAAACTCCGGTAGGAATTAACTTGCGCTCCCCCGGAGCAAGGCTGACATCCACGCACGTCACGAGATCTGCACCGGCATCGCCCCCTTTTGAATATGACGGAAGCGGAACCCCTTTATCCAAACGGACAATAAGTACCTTGACACTCATAAAGGCATCAAGGATTGATCTCAAAATTGGGATCAATAAAGGCTAATAATTCTGGATGCTTTGAAACATATTCCAGATATTCCTTTGGGGCATTAGTCATAAAATGGTTCATGCCCACGACTACATAGAGGGCGGAAGCTTTAACTGCCAGCGGACCTTCAATCGAACCAAGTCTTCCCTCCGCACTTGTATAAACCTTGCGATTGATCTGACCCGTAATTTCCGCACGGATGTACAGGGTGGACCCGATCGGCACTGGAAGTAGGAAATCTGTTTCTAGTCGTGCCGTGACCCCCGGAGAGCGGATAAGCCACATCAATTTTCCCAGGGCCTCATCAAATGCGAGGGAAAGTATTCCGCCATGGGCCAGCCCGGGAGCGCCTTGGTGATCTTGGGTCACCGTGAATTGGGCAGTGAGATCCGCACCTTCGCCAGCATGAGCAACCAGATGGAGCCCGGTAGGATGGAGTTCACCGCAACCAAAACAATGGCCGAAATGAGAAGGAATCCGCGAGCCGATCCCTGGCGCTTGAGCGTGACGTTGCGGAATCTGCGCTCCCGCGGGTGGAATAGTGCTGGCAATTTTGCTCATACGCTTAAGGCTACTTGAAAATCCGATACCGTCAGACCCGTGGACACCAGAAATCTAGAGAATCACCAGCATACCGAAGTTGTTAAGCCTCCCTTATGGCTACTTGCCTTTATTTTCTTCCTTCTTGCCTCCGTCGCCCTCTCGATCTGGGCCGCCTTCGCTAATCCGGCAGGCCTGGTCACCCTCGCCATCGGCATCGTGCTCCTTTTTTTTGTGAGAAATGCACTGATCATGAGAATTGACCTGACTTCGCACGAATTGAGGATCGGTTCGGCACATATAGATCGTTCTTACCTGGGTGAGGTCAAGGAACTCACGATCGAAGAGATGCGACTGGCGCGCGGACGAGACGCAGATCCTGCGGCATTTCTTTCGATACGTTTCTGGGAACCACACGGAGTCAAAATCACGGTAGATGACCCTAGAGACCCGACTCCATACTGGTTGATAAGCGCGAAAAACGCTAAAGGTTTAGTAGAGGCTTTGAAAACCAGTAAAGAAATTAAGTAAAAAAACTAAGCGCACTCTTTACAAACAGCGGTAGGGCCCTCGCCCTTAGCCAACTGAGTGATGTGGTGGACCAAGAAACATCGAGAGCAAGCAAATTCGTCTACCTGTCTAGGTACGACGCGGACTGACAACTCTTCACCGGATAGATCTGCGCCCGGTAATTCCAAAGTCTCAGCTGCTTCAGCCTCATCGACATCGACCTGTCCAGATTGAGCGTCGACGCGGCGCGCTTTGAGCTCTTCAAGAGATTCTTCATGAAGTTCTTCGTCAGTTTTTCTGGGGGTGTCGTAGTCAGTTGCCACTACTTTCCCTCGCTTCCTTTTAGAAGTTCTTCGGACTGGTAAATCCCAGCGCGCGCATATTCGCGCATTAAACACTAATTCGCTGGTATAACCATCGGCGTGTCGTGGTTATTCCCTGGGAGATTAGTCTCAAGTGGGTAAAGATAGAGCGAAAATGGCGTATCACCAACTCCTGCCAGGTAAATCCCGCATCTCCAGAAGGCAATCCCCCATTGGGATGGCTAACTAAGAGGCTTCGTTAATCTCCTTGGCTAAACCCGCGTCCACCCGAGCATGAATCGCCGTCCCCTCAGGCAGATACTCCTCACTCAAAATCTCACCTCGCAAATGAACCGCGCTAATTAAATCCCCCCTGCCATACGGGACGACAGCATTGATCTCCACACTAAGGATTGGCAGGGATTTTTCGATCGCAAGGAGCAAGCCTGGTAGACCGAATCCGCTACGCGCCGAAAAGGCATAACTATTAGGTTCGGTTCTAAGAATTTGCATGACAACCGATGGGTCTGCTGCATCAACCTTGTTGATTGCGATGATCTCAGGAATGTCTGACGCGCCAATCTCCGAGATGACCTGACGCACCGCGCGTATCTGCTCAAACGGATCAGGGTGAGATCCATCAACGACATGCACAATGAGATCTGCGTCTTCTACTTCCTCGAGTGTGGATTTGAATGCATCAATTAGTTGGTGGGGCAAGTGGCGAACAAAACCAACCGTATCGGTCAGTGTGTAAATTCTTCCGTCGCTGGTCTTGGATTGGCGAACAGTTGGATCCAATGTCGCGAAAAGTGCGTTCTCCACCAGTACTCCCGCGTTGGTGAGCGCATTTAGAAGCGAGGATTTTCCGGCGTTGGTATAACCCGCGATGGCAACGGAAGGAACGCGGTGACGCTTTCGTTCTTGACGCTTCGTATCCCGAGAGACTTTCATCTCCTTGAGTTCTCCACGCAACTTCGACATCTTGTCGCGAATTCGTCGACGGTCTGTTTCAATCTTTGTCTCACCAGGACCGCGACCACCGATTCCAGCACCACTGGCTGCACGACCACCCACCTGGCGGGAAAGTGAGCCGCCCCAACCACGAAGTCGGGGAAGAAGATAAGACATCTGTGCCAACTCCACTTGCGCCTTACCCTCTTTGCTCTTTGCATGCTGAGCGAAAATATCGAGAATAAGCGCAGTTCTATCCACGACTTTGACTTTCAACTTCTCTTCCAACTGCCTCAGTTGGGATGGCGAAAGTTCTCCGTCACAGATGACCGTGTCTGCACCTGTCGCTACTACTACTTGACGAAGCTCAGTCACTTTTCCTGAACCAATGTATGTTGCAGGATCTGGCTTATCGCGTCTCTGAATCAATCCCTCAAGCACTTCCGAACCTGCGGTCTCGGCTAACGCTTTTAATTCAGCAAGCGAATTCTCAGCCATCTGCGCGGTTCCCTCAGTCCAGACACCTACCAGTACAACTCGCTCCAATTGAAGTTGGCGATACTCTGCCTCGGAAATATCTTGCAGTTCGGTCGAGAAACCGGCGACGCGCCGTAGGGCTTGACGTTGCTCTAGTTCGGGTTGTGAGGCCTCTTCGGCAGAATCATATTCAGCAGCGGTACGAGCACTCTCTCGAAGGAGTGCTTCAAACTCGTCCTGCGAATCCAACTCGCGCTTACTCATTGCTGACCTGCAAAGGAGTACCCGCAAAGTACTTAGAGATGTCGTGCTCGCCGAGCAGCACTGCCGGACCCGTCAACGTCGCATTTGAATGCCCGTCGATCTCTACTTCAAGTCGGCCCCCCGGCGGATAGATAACCCATTTGGCCGGCAGCCTTTCGCCTCGCTTGAGACTTGCTGCCAGAGCAACCGCACATGTTCCAGTACCGCAGGACTTCGTTTCACCTACTCCGCGTTCAAAGACCCGCATCTTAAGTTCGCGCTCGCCACCGAACTCGACAAATTCCACATTTACGCCTTCTGGGTATGCATCGGCGGGAGAAACTTGTGGGGCAAGTTTCAAGTCACCCGCATCTGCAACGGATTCAACAAAGACCACCGCGTGTGGATTTCCAATACTTATGTCGTAGCCATCCCACGTTTGGTTTCCAACCGTGACGAATACTTCTTCGTCCTCGATGGTGAGTTGTCCCATATTAACGGTGATATCCCCGCTCAGCGGCACCTTAAGATGCTTAAGTCCGTCGCGAGTGTCAATCGGAAAAATTCCTTCTTTCTGGTGGCCATTTACTACTAGATAACGCGCCATCACGCGAATGCCATTGCCGCACATCTCCGCTACAGAGCCGTCTGCATTTCGATAATCCATAAACCATTTGCCATTGCGTTTCGCGATGCGGATCAATCCATCGGCACCAATACCACTATCTCGATTGCAGAGAGCGGCTGTGATCTCAGGAGTAATCGCGATCTTCTCTTGCGGATCGAAAATTATGACGAAATCATTTTCAGTGCCATGGCCGTAAGTGGCTAAAACTTTCATTGGTGTACTCATCTCTACCCAGAAGTTTAACCGTTTGTATCGGCCCCTTGCGGCCTCAATTTGCCTCTTAAATCCTTTCAAATCCCATTCAATTGCCGCTAAATTGCCCGATAATTCGCTCCAAACGTGACTCCGTGGGTGAAATCCAATTAATGCGCGCATCCCTTGAAAACCAGGTCTCCTGGCGCCGGGCGTATTGGCGCGTCGCACGCTTCGTATCTTCTTGCGCTTCTGCTTCAGAGAAAATGCCATCACGAAATTTGAGAATTTGGGCGTATCCCAAAGCCAGCTGAGCAGTGCGCCCTTCTCTTATCCCTTGTTCTACGAGGCGGTCGGTCTCCTCGACCAAGCCTCGTTCCCACATCAGATCGACCCGCTGGCTGATTCGTTCGTCCAGTTTCTCTCGGTCCATGACCAATCCGAACTGCAGAGCATCGGGATAACGAGTGCTCTCTTTTCGAGGCAGGTTCGCAGTGAAAGGCTTGCCCGTAATTTCAATAACTTCCAGTGCTCTAATCACCCTTCGCAAATTCTGAGAATCGATTGCCAGAGCGGCAGCCGGATCAAGCGCTTGAAGTCGTTCATGCATCGCGCGTTCACCAATTTGCTTTGCCAGTGTATTAAGGGAGGCACGAACTTCTGGATCGGTATCGGGGAAAATCAATTCATCGAGAATGGCTTTGATGTAGAGCCCAGTTCCGCCAACGACGACGACGTTCTTCCCTCGTGATTCGACTTCTTCAATAATTTCGCGAGCTTTGCCTTGGTACCAGGCAACGCTCGCATCTTCGCGCACATCAAGAACGTCAAGCAAATGATGCGGGATGTTCTTGCGCTCTTTCAAGGATAGCTTGGCCGTGCCAATATCCATTCCTCGATAGAGTTGCATCGAGTCGGCATTAATTATCTCGGCGTTGATCTCCCGTGCCAGCGAGATTGCTAAATCGCTCTTACCGGTCGCTGTGGCACCACAAATTACTACCAGACTCATGGCCGCAATTGAGGCATTCCTAGAAGAAGAGGATCTCGAGCACGCTCTTCGGTACGGAGTTGGTGCGCATCACCCCCACGAGTGCGCCGCACTTCACCGCCCTCTCCCGAGAGAAAATGTGGTGCCGCATCAGCAATTTTTACCGTGACAACATCACCTGGGCGAGCAATATTCTCAACGTCGAAACTGAAGTGGGCCAATCGGAAGTCCTCCGTTCGACCTGACATCCGTGCCCGCTCCGCGTCTCGCCGTCCCTCATGTTCGGTCACCAAAACCTGCATGGTCCTACCTATTGACTCCTTATTTACCGAGAGCGAGATCGCCTCTTGATGTGCGTGCAATCTCGTATAGCGCTCACTTACGACCTCCGGTGCCACTTGATCCGGCATTGTCGCAGCCGGAGTTCCTGGGCGCTTCGAGTATTGATAGGTATATGCCGCACTAAATCGAGCTTCCGTACATAGATCCAATGTCGCCTGGAAATCTGCTTCACTCTCCCCCGGGAAGCCGACAATTATGTCCGTCGTAATTTGTGAGTGCGGAATCGCCTCTCGTACCCGTTCGATAATGCCCAAATATCTATCAGTTCGGTATGAACGTCGCATCTGCGCCAGGATTCGGTTGGAACCTGATTGCAAGGGCATGTGCAGGTGGGGCATAGCATTCGGGGTATTCGCCATGGCTTCAATGACATCGTCGGTAAAGTCGCGGGGATGAGGCGACATGAAACGGACTCGCTCTAGTCCGTCGACTCGCCCACACTCATAGATTAATTTGGCGAAAGCTGCCCGGTCGCCGAAATCGACGCCATATGCGTTGACGTTCTGGCCCAGAAGGGTAATTTCCATAACTCCGGCGTCGACGAGAGCGCGCACTTCCTTCATGATGTCACCGGGCTCGCGGTCCTTCTCAATTCCGCGAAGGGTTGGAACGATACAAAATGTGCAAGTGTTATTGCAGCCAACGGATACAGAAACCCACGCTGAAAATGCAGAGAACCTGCGCGCAGGCAACGTAGAAGGGAAATGTTCTAGCGCTTCCAATATCTCAATCTGCGATTCTTCTTCTATTCTGGCGCGCTCCAGCAACACTGGCAGAGATCCCACATTATGAGTGCCGAAAACAACATCGACATACGGTGCTCTCTTTAAGATTGTTGCCTGGTCTTTCTGAGCCAGGCATCCTCCCACCGCAATTTGCATTGCTGGATTGGCCTTTTTGATGGGGGCGAGAAAACTAAGATTCCCATAAAGTTTATTGTCAGCATTCTCGCGGACTGCACAGGTGTTAAATACCACCACATCGGCCTGCACGCCCGGAGTGGCAGGGATGTAACCGGCTTCATCCAGAAGACCGGAAATCCGCTCTGAATCATGCACGTTCATCTGACAGCCGTATGTCTCAACGCTGTATGTGCGGATCATGTGCCAATCGTACTGGTGCTCTTTATATCCCGATTTCGCGCAAAACCTCGCTGATGAGCCCCATGGAGAACCCTCTTCGGGCTAAGGCACTATGAATGCGGCGACGAATGAGCTCTGAATCTAAATGAGAAATCGACCTGAATTTTCGCAGCGCCAGATCTAGAGCGATGGAGTATTCAAGACGATCATCGATTTCGGAGGTGACCGTCTTAATGATTTCATCCTCAACACCTTTACCACGCAACTCGCTGGCGATGACGCGCCTCGAGAGTTTCTTAGTTCTCTGTCGTGACTCGACCCACGCTCGCGCGAACTCCTCGTCATTGACCAGACCCTGCTCTTGCAATCTATATAGAACCGCGTTGGCAATGTCGTCGGCGATGCCACGCTTTTTTAAGTGGGCGAAGAGCTCGCCCCTACTCTTGGCTCGCGGGGCAAGTGCCACTAGGGCAATCGTCTGAGCCAATGAGTAAGGGTCCGAGCCTTGCATCACTTCTGGGTTAGTTTTCTGAGTAATGAGAGAAATTAGAAATCAACCTCTGCAGTGGCTTCGTTGACCGCGGCCACAAGATCGGGGTCTACGGGAGTCGGCGCAAAGTGAGTTCGGATCTTGGTCTCAATATCGTTGGCTAGATCTGGGTTATCGAGAAGGAAATTACGCGAATTCTCTTTACCTTGACCGAGTTGATCACCTTCGTAGGTGTACCAAGAGCCAGACTTCTTAACCAGCCCAATATCAACGCCAATATCGAGGAGTGAACCTTCCCGTGAAATTCCAACCCCATAAAGAATGTCGAACTCCGCCTGCTTAAATGGCGGGGCCATTTTGTTTTTGACAACCTTCACTCGCGTACGGTTGCCAACAGCTTCTTGTCCGTCCTTAAGAGTCTCAATCCGTCGAATATCCAGGCGAATTGACGCATAAAACTTCAGTGCTTTTCCACCAGTGGTCGTCTCTGGAGAACCGAAGAAAACGCCGATTTTTTCCCGTAATTGGTTGATGAAAATCGCAGTTGTCTTTGACTGGTGAAGTGCACCAGTAATTTTACGCAGCGCCTGCGACATCAATCGCGCCTGCAGCCCCATATGAGAATCGCCCATTTCGCCTTCAATTTCAGCACGTGGCACAAGTGCTGCAACCGAGTCAACGACAACAATGTCTAGAGCACCGGAGCGGATCAACATGTCCATAATTTCAAGTGCTTGCTCGCCAGTATCTGGCTGTGAGACAAGGAGTGCGTCAATATCTACGCCAAGTTTCTTGGCATACTCCGCATCAAAGGCATGTTCTGCATCAATAAATGCGGCGATTCCGCCTGCTTTTTGGGCATTGGCAATGGCATGAAGTGCAAGTGTCGTTTTACCTGATGACTCAGGTCCGTAAATTTCTACGATTCGACCGCGTGGTAGGCCACCGATTCCGAGGGCAATATCCAAACTGATAGAGCCGGTAGGGATTACTTCGACAGTAACTGTCCCCCGCTCTCCCATCTTCATGACCGCGCCTTTTCCGAATTGACGTTCAATCTGGGCAAGGGCTGTATCTAGGGCTTTAGAACGATCATTGTTCTGCTTCTCTGTAGCCACTCTTCTTCCTTTCAACTAAACGTCATTACATGTATCCATGCCTGACGAAGGTACGGTCCAGAAGGTACGGAAGGCCACTGACGTGGGAACAGGCTGTCTGCCTGCGCCGTGGAAACCGCTCTGGTTGGGTAGAAGAAGCGTATACGAACACCTGTTCGAACGGTGCGACACGCCCAGAGTGAAGTCCAATGCGGCAGATTTAAAAAAAGATGTCTCAAAACCCTTGCATTTCTTTGCCGGTTCAATCTACTCTCCACTCATTCACTTACTAAAGTTACTAAAGAAAGTAAGTCAAGTGGATTGGGGAGGAGCAGAAGTGAGAGATAGTACGAATGAAGTCCTCCGGGCTATCGCCACGTATGGGCCAGTTTCGCGGGCCCAACTCGCTCGAGATTTGGGACTCAGTGGTCCGACTCTGACCCAGGCGACCAAATACCTCTTCGACAAGGGGCTCATCACGGAAGTAAAGCAATCCCCTTCCACGGGTGGTCGGCCGGCCACCTTGCTGGGATTGGTTGCCAATGCCGGGCAGGTTCTGGGAGTGAAGCTGGCAGACAACCACGCGGTGGGTGTCTGCGTCAATCTTCAGTCCGAAGTCCTCTGGGAATTTGAAGAGCCATTTAGTTCTAGGGGCGATGACGCGGTGAGGGAGTTAGTCGCGCTCTTAAAGAAGCACACTCGGAAGGTCAAAGGACAGCTCCTAGGCATTGGAATTGGAATCCCAGGAGTTGTATCTCCCCTGGATTCAGGAACAGCGGATTCTGCAATGTTGGGCTGGAGTAGCGAGAACGTCGGCAAGCAAATTTCCGATGCTCTCGATACCCCCGTACTTCTGGAGAACGATGTAAACACTCTTGCTGTCGCAGAGAGCCTCTACGGACATGGTCGTGATGTCAGCAATTTCATCACTATCACGCTAGGACGCGGTATCGGAATGGGACTTGTCATCCATGGTGAGCTGTACGCAGGCTCATATGGCGCTGGCGAATTCGGACACGTCAACGCGGTCAGTGGAGGCTCTCTCTGCGAGTGCGGAAAATATGGGTGCCTGGAAACCATCGCCTCTGGTCCAGCAATTCACGCCGCGGCAGTTGCGGCTGGGTACGTCGCCAAGTCTGCGCCTATGTCAAGAATATGGGATCTCGCGCGCGACGATGAGAAGATCGCAGAACATCTCTTCAAGAGACCAGCTGAATTGCTCGGTATTGCGCTGGCAAATGTCTTAAACGTCTTTGGTCCCGAACTCATTCTTATCAGCGGTGAAGGCGTAGAAGGTTGGGATCTCTGGGAGAAACCTTTTAGAGCCGCGCTCGAAGAGCACGTTGTTTCGACCATGAACAAATTCGATATCGAAGTGGATCCATGGGATGACGCCAAGTGGGCACTCGGTGCCACTGCCATTGTTCTGCAAGCATCTTTGAGTAGAAATCAACGGGCAAATGCGAGCTTGACTGAAGTAAAACACCGACTCTCTGTAGCATCCAAGTTCGGACGTGTCTCTTGATAAAAAGCAAACACGGTCGCACTGCGGCACTCTTTATCGCGCCGAGTTTTCTCCCCCTAGTCGCATTCTTCATTCTGCCGATGCTGGCCGCCGGAGTTTTGAGTTTCACTAGTTGGGATCTGCTTACGCCGCCCAAGTGGATTGGCTTCACCAACTTCAAAGAATTGATTGTCGATCAGGACTTTCTACTCTCTTTAAGAAATACTCTGCTTTTCATTGCTGGGTACTTGCCGTTGGTCTATTTCCTCGGACTTGCAGCAGCGCTAGCGCTCAATCGCAAATTCAAAGGCTCTTCAAGTTTGAGAGCGGCGTACTTCTTACCAGTGGTAACGAGTTGGGTGATCGTCGCTTTACTTTGGAAATGGATCCTTAATCCGAACGGCGGACTCGTTAACTCAGGGCTGGCAGCAATCGGAATAGAAGGCCCAGGTTGGTGGGCAAGCAAGGAGTGGTCAATGATCTCGGTCATTGTTCCTTCAGCCTGGAAAGATCTTGGCTATGTAATGCTCATCCTCTTAGCTGGACTTCAAGCAATCCCTCCAGAATACAAAGAGGCCGCATCTATTGATGGAGCATCCAAGCGGCAGATTCTCTTTCGTATCACCCTTCCACTTCTAACGCCTGCGACCTTCTTCGTTCTAGTGATAAGCCTTATCAACAATTTTCAAGTATTCGATCAAATTTGGGTTATGACAGAAGGCGGACCAGAGGGGTCGACCTCTGTGGTCGTCCAACAGATCGTTAAGAATTCCTTTGAATACGGACACATGGGATACGCCTCTGCTCTGAGCATGGTCCTGTTTCTCATCATCATGATTATTACCGCTGTACAAATTGGCCTTCAGAAACGGTGGGTGAAGTATGAGTAAGAAAGGGATGTTAGCGAAAAGTACACGCCCGAAGTTCTTCACCACCTTTTTTGGACTTCTTATGCTTTTTCCTTTCCTATGGATGATCAGCTCATCGCTTAAGAATAGTGTTGAAGCATTTGCTACACCGCCTACGTTACTTCCAAAAGAACCTACTCTTGAGAACTACCGGAATGTGTTTCGCCTGCTCGATATGCCTCGCCTCTTTCTCAATAGCATTGTTGTATCAGTCGTGTGCGTTTTCCTACAACTCGCTACTTCCGCGCTGGCCGGGTACGCCTTTGCAAGGCTCAAATTCAGAGCCAAAAACGCCATTTTTCTCGTCTACTTGGCGACCATGATGATTCCGTTCCAAGTTATTATCGTTCCGCTCTTCATTGGGATGCGTCAATTTGGTTTGATAGATACCTATCTAGGCCTGGGATTACCCATGATCGCATCTGCCTTCGGGGTCTTTCTCATGCGCCAGGCCATGCTAGCCATTCCCCGCGAGTTGGAAGAAGCCGCTATTTTGGATGGTGCCAATCACTTTAGGCTCTTCTTCTCCGTCGCCTTACCACTATGCATCCCAACTTTGGCGGCACTTGGAATTCTCTCATTCATGTCAGTTTGGAATGCCTATCTCTGGCCGTTAGTAATCATCTTCAGCCCCGAGAAAATGACTCTTCCGTTGGCGCTTTCCAATCTTCACGGCGAAAATCTGACGGATTGGCCAATGGTTATGGCCGCAACAACAATTGCGGCTCTTCCGATCGCAATCGTCTATCTCATTCTGCAGAAGCAGATTTCACAAAGTTTTCTCACAGCCGGTCTCAAAGGATGAAGTTGTTCTCTGAGTAATTCGTCGGATATGAGAAAGGCCTTCGCGGGCTAGCACACCACTTACTAGGGGGGAAATAAATGAAAGGCATTACAAGAAAGCTGTGGGCCACCGGCATTGCCGGTTTATTGGTTGCGGGTGTTGGGCTAGTCAGCAATCCGACGGTTGCTGCTTC
This sequence comes from Candidatus Nanopelagicaceae bacterium, assembly GCA_049287065.1. Lineage (GTDB taxonomy): Bacteria > Actinomycetota > Actinomycetes > Nanopelagicales > Nanopelagicaceae > QYPT01. The sequence goes on along the minus strand of JBAQFB010000011.1, from coordinate 201,366 downwards.
AAAGACCACCGTTAACTTCTTCACCTTTACAGCCGTTCCAGATCACATGACTGAACTTAAAGCCATGGTCGCGGCCTTCGAAAAGAAAAACCCAACAATTCACATCAATATTCAATCTGCTGCCTATGACGACTACTTCACAAAGTTGAAAACTCGCGTTGCAGGAAGACAGACTCCAGATACTTTCGAACTCAACTACGAAAACTTCGTAACTTATGCAGCTGCAGGAACTCTGCTCGACTTGAAAAAGGCATCCGCCAAGGACAAGACTTTCAAGAAGGCCACGTACTACGGCAAGGCATATGACGTCTTCAATCTCAAAGGAAAGCAACTAGGCGTTCCATCGTCATTCTCCACAGTTGTTATGTACTACAACAAGGATCTTTTCAAGGCAGCAGGCGTAGCATTCCCAACTTCAAAGTGGGATTGGAGTGACGAGGCCGCAGCGGCCGCACAACTCAAGGCCAAGTTGCCAGAGGGTACATATGCGGATTTCCAACCAACACAGTTCTGGGAGTTCTATAAGGTTCTAGGACAAGCTGGCGGAAAGTTCTTGAGTGCCGATAAGAAAACAGCCTTGTTCAACAAGCAACCTGGAATCAATGCTCTCACTTGGCTCGTAAGCAAGACGCAGAACGGCTACACGCCAACCAAGGCGCAAATGGGAACAATGGATGACGGTGCAATGTTTAAGGCAGGCAAGCTTGCCATGCACCACACCGGAATCTGGATGTTCGACGCCTATAAAGATGTTCCATTCGGTTGGGATATCGTCGTTCAACCAGGCGGAGTAACGCCCGGTAACCATTTCTTCGCCAACGCGGTAGTTGCATCTGCTACGACCAAGAACCCAGATGCAGCTTGGAAATGGGCTAGATTCATGACTAGCGATCCTGCTGCCGTGAAGATCCGTCTTACTGCTGGATGGGAAATCCCAGCAATCTCAGATAAGAAGGCTCTTTCCATCTACCTCTCGCAGCCAGTACCCGCCAACCGCGAAGCGGTTTTCGAGGCGCTGAAATTCCCCGTCACTCCGCCGGTAATTCGCCAGCAGAATGAAATGCAAGACACGGTAAATGCATGGCTTGAAAAAGCACTCAGCGGGTCGGTCTCAGTCACAGAAGCACTTAACAGTGCTGCCAAGGACGTAAACGCGATCCTCGCAAAGGAATAAGTAGTACATGGAATGACGTTGCGACCCTGAAAAGTCGCAACGTCATTCCAATTCAATTACAGAACTAATCTCCGACCTTAAAATTAGTGTGCCTAAAGAATCGATGGTAGAGAGAATTACAATTAATACGCACTCCAAGTTAAGAGACGCAAGTATTCGTATTATCAAGGCGAATCAAGCTGACTCCGGTGCATACATCGCTTCACCAAATTTTCGGGTTTACAACTACAGCTGGTTCCGCGACGGCGCCTTCATCGCCGAGGCAATGAGTGTGTCTGGAGAGTCAGAAAGCGCCCTTAACTTCCACAAGTGGGCTACTCGCGTGATTCTAGATCGTGAGGAGAAAGTGGCTTCACTGATTCGAAGGAAGCGGCAGCATGAAGAAATCGCCGCAGAGGAACATCTCCATTGCCGTTATAAAATTGACGGAAAGGAATCGGAAGAGTACTGGACCAACCTTCAACTTGATGGATTTGGGACCTGGATATGGTCTCTTGGCAAATTCCGTTCACGCGGAAATGTCCTTCCTATTGCAACGTATCGCGCTGTTGAAACACTAATCGGTTATCTTTCGACTTTCTGGGATATTGACTCCTACGATTGGTGGGAAGAAAGTTTCGGGCACCAACACGTCGCAAATCTTGGAAGTATTGCGGCGGGTCTGAAGGCATGCAGCACTTGGGAAGAAGTATCGACAGAATCTAGAAATATCGCGGGCCAATCTGCCCAGGCAATTCTTGACCTAATAAGTGAAAAGGGAATAGTTGATGGACGCCTTGCAAAGTGGATAAACGGTAACGGGTTGGATTCAAGCCTGCTCTCACTTATTGCGCCATTTCGCCTGATAGATGGAAGTAGTTCAGTCGCAAAATCAACTATCGCAGCGGTCGCATCGGAATTGGGAACTTTCGGCACCTATCGCCACAAGGATGACGGATACTTTGGTGGGGGACGTTGGCCCTTACTTTCCTGCTTCCTAGGTTTGGCATTAATTGAAACCGGAGATCCCGTAAAGGCGTCAGAAATACTGAACTGGATTGAGACTCTCGCAAATGAGGATCTCGAGCTTCCCGAACAATTGGAAAGTCCACTTCTATTCCCAGAAATGAGAGCGGAATGGATTGCCCGTTGGGGCGAACCGGCTGTCCCGCTCCTCTGGAGTCACGCCATGTATTTGTCCCTCGCTAGCGCACTTAAAATGGACTCAGGAAAGGAATAAGGCGATGTTAATCCACTCACCATTGGGTCTTGGACATCCCTATCGACGTGAGCCAGATCAGAGAATTCCAGTTCGCCCTCGGTCGGGAGATGTCTGGACAGTCCGTGCACGAACCGACGAGTCGATAAAGAAAGTTACTTTACATCTTGCCGATGAAAATGAAGTGCAGGCATTTGAACTCACATGCATCGGCGAAGCCCACTCAGATGACTACGGCCCTTATGGCAAGACCGCCAAATTCACAGGAACAAATACCCACTTGGCAGATGCAGCTGCACGTTCGGGTGAATACCCCAATGAACTTGCATGGGAAGTCGTTTTGCCGGTTCTGGAAGATTTCCAAGAGGTCTCCTACTGGCTCGAGAGTGACACAACCGAGACAACCGAGACTTTCTCATTCTGTGCACTTGTGTGGAGCAGCGACGATGGATTCTTAAAGCAGAACGGGCATTTTCCAGATGGAATATCTCTCATGGAGCCAAAAGTGCTAAAGGACTCTCAGCAGCGGGTTTATGGGGTGAGAGCCTCCCTTCCGCTATCCCCTGCGGATCATGTTGTCGGTTTCGGAGAAAGATTCCACAGCGTAGATCAGCGCGGCGAACTCGTAGATGCCGTTGTCTATGAGGAATACAAAGGACAGGGGCATCGAACCTACTTGCCTGCTCCTTTCGGAATGGTGATTGGCAGCAATTATGGTTTCTATCTCAATACGGGTAATCCAAGTCGATTCGACGTTGGAGTCACCCACGAGGACCGGATCGCCTTTGAAATAGATATAGACCCTTCTCAAAACTACTGTGAAATCAAGGCCTACAGTGGAACTCCAACCTCCATCTTGCGCCAGTACTTATCAGAGTTCCCGCAACCCAAAAATCCCCCTGAATGGATTTATAGGCTATGGGGCAGTAGCAACGAATGGAATACGCAAGCCCGGGTCGAAGATGAAATTAGAAAAAGTACCGAATCGGGAATAGATCTTGGTGTCGTGGTTATTGAAGCGTGGTCCGATGAATCCACATTCGCAGTCTTTAGAGACGCTAAATATGAGCCAACAGATGGGTCGCGGGGTCTCCATGCAAGAGAAATAAAGTACCCTGTCGGTGGCGCCTGGCCAGATCCTCAAATGATGATCGATGAGATGCACGGACAGAACATCAAGTTAGTTCTCTGGCAAATCCCGGTAATTAAGGATCAAGGCGAACCTAATTCACAACTCCGAGCCATCTGGGAATATGCGATAAGGAACGACCTGGTCATCAAAGATGGCACCGGAGATCCCTATCGCGTTCGCGGTTTCTGGTTCCACGACGGTCTGCTTCCAGATCTAACGGATAGACGTGTTCGTGCTTGGTGGGCTGATCTGCACAAGTATCTCGTCACCGACATGGGCGTGGACGGCTTTAAAACCGATGGCGGCGAACATGCCTGGGGAACCGATCTGCGTTACTTAGATGGGCGTTCAGGCCTTGAAAAGAACAATCTGCTGCCAGTCGCGTACGCACAGACTTTCCATGAACTTTTCGAAGATGCAAAAAAAGAAGGCGTGACTTTTTCGCGGGCGGGTTTTGCCGGAAGCAGTTCGTATCCGACTTCTTGGGCGGGCGATGAAGATTCGACCTGGGATGCATACCGCGCCTCTGTACGCGCAGGAATATCTGCATCAGCTAGCGGAATATTTTTCTGGGGATGGGATATCGGCGGATTTAGCGGAGAACTTCCCAGCGCCGAACTCTACCTTCGCGGAACGGCCATGGCGACCTTCTGTCCCATCATGCAGTTCCATTCTGAATTTAACCACCATCGCAGGCCATCCAACGACCGAACGCCGTGGAATATAGCCGAACAAACCGGTAATCCGGAGGTGATCACCGTCTTCCGCGAATTCGCGGAAGTGAGAAAGCGTCTCATCCCCTATCTATCCGAAGAAGGTGAGTTAGCTATCGAAACTGGAAGACCCCTCATGGCTGGACTCTTCTTTGATTATGCGCAAGACGACTCCATCTGGGCGGCACCATACCAGTACATGCTCGGTCGATATCTGCTGGTTGCTCCCGTTATTGAGGAAGGCGCGAGAAGTATTCGCGTCTACCTTCCCGAAGGCGATTGGATAGATTTCTGGGATGGCAAGAAGTTGACAGGAAAGCAGTGGATTGACGTGGCAACACCCATTAACCAAATCCCGGTCTTCATCAGATCTGATGCACCACAACACCTGCATGTGCGAAGCGACGCCATGCCGCGCTGACACAGCGTCGCTTCATTTCCTAGGCGCGTGAAATTGATACTTTCTTAGATTTCGCAACGGCTTTAGGGATAGAGACCTTCACTTCAAGGATTCCGTCCTTGTATGTGGCGTGAACGTCTCCCTCTTTGACACCATGAGGCAGCGTGATTGAACGAGAGAAGTTTCCGTAGTGGAATTCCGACCGATCTGCTTCTTTCTTCTCCATCCGCTTCTCACCCATGATCGTAAGTAGACCGTCGTCAAAACTGACCTCGATATCTTTATCGGGGTCTACGCCAGGCATTTCGGCCCTCACAACGATCTCGTTCTCGTTAACGCTCTCTTCGATTCGAATAAGATGCGCTTCCCCATTGCATTTCATTTGGGATATTGGGAGAAAATCATCAAACCAATCCATCATTCGAGGAAATTCCAGCCTTGGAAAATCCAAAAATGTTCGAACGGATGATGGTTTGTGGATAGTTAACTCTTTTGTAGCCATTTTTTTTCCTTAGTCGCGACGTCTCCAAAAGGAGATCTGTCGCTCTCAACATTAACTCTGCGGATATGCTGTTTCAAGATGAGAAGTGGCCGCACCAGTGTGAACAATCTTGCAGTTAGGCATGAATAAATGAGAGTTACAACTCATTGAGAAATAGCGATCCTCCGCGCTTGTTCAACACTCTGAGCCGCGCTCAGAGGTTGTAGAACCTGCGCGACCAACCAGCGCTGTGCGATTTGCGTCCTGATCTCATCTCCAAGTAACTGCTGGAGTCCGATTCGAATCTGTACCCATAGCGGATCCTGCATATTTGTAAGCAGTGCCGTGATTATTCCAGCGTCCGTCTTTCGCATAGTTGCAAAGGCCAGATCAGACGATATTTCGATTGAGATCTGAGCGAGTGCCGCCTCCTGAGAAAGATCAGTGTCAATAATTTGGAGTAGGCGCGCTACTTCGCTTTCCAGAACGGCTCTCATGACGCTTGGTTTATCTCTAAAATGATTGTATAAAGTCGCGCGAGATATCTCCGCCGTGTCGGCAATGTCCACCATATTTGCCCGTTGCAACCCACGTGCAGCGACAAGCGCCTTTGCACCATCAAGAATTGCGCTTCGAGTACGTCGATATGACGTCATCTGTCGCTGGTAGGGCTCATCTTTCAGAAGTACGGGATCCTCGGAGATGGTCACGCTATTTATGCAGCGTCAACAACCACGAGCTTGACGCCCTCAGCGGCTCTGATTTCGTGGGCTACGTCGGTAATCACAGAGGCTAGCGAAAGACCCAATGCCTGACAGATTGCATTGAGCAATTCAGATGATGCTTCCTTCTGGCCGCGTTCGACTTCGGAGAGATACCCCAGAGAAACGCGCGCCTGACGTGCAACATCTCGCAAAGTTCGATTCTGAGCGGTTCGAGCCGAACGAAGGGACGTCCCGATGTGCGCACGTAGTAATTCCATCGATCATCCCCTTTCGGTAAGGATTACGCCTTCAAGGAGATAAGGATACGCTCAAAAGCGGATATCGCGCTGGATACACTCGCGTTTCGGACTACTTCCCGCTCACCTTCCACCTCAAGTTGGATGCTCTGGTTGATCGGACCACTTATGGCAATCCATACGGTGCCAGCGGCGACACCGAAGGCATCTCCCGGACCCGCCACCCCTGTCGTTGAAATCCCCCACGTGCTCCCGAGCAGTTCTCGGATTCCATCTGCCATAGCCACAGCAATCTCTTCGCTCACAACTCCAAACGTAGCGATCGCTTCTTTTTTCACCTTGAGAAGTGACTCTTTCACAGTTGGGCTATAGGCAATGACCCCACCGAGAAAGACATCAGAGGCTCCACCGACCGCAGTGATTGCCGCTCCGAGCCCACCACCAGTAAGTGACTCAGCAACGGCAACTGATTGATTCTTTGCCTTTAGGAGTTCGACAACAGCTTTAGCACCTTGAAAAGTCGTCACGAGAACAAGCTATCTTCTCCGCGACTCGACGACGTACCAGATGCCAGTAACCACTGTGAGAATGAGCGCCAATCCCATGAAAGTCTCTCGGAACCAATAAAGTGATGGACCCAGCGGGAGAATGTAAAAACCGGCCGCAAGATTCTGAACCGTGGTTTTTATCTTTCCTCCGCGATTGGCAGGTATGACGCCATTCGTAATCACCGCAAAGCGGAATATCGTAATTCCAATTTCGCGCGAAAGAATCACGATTGTGACCCACCAAGGAAGAATTTCAAGAATAGAAAGTCCCACTAAGGCTGTTCCGATCAGTGCCTTATCGGCAATCGGGTCAAGTAACTTCCCAAATTCGGTAACAGTATTTCTACTTCTAGCCAACTGACCGTCCAAAAGATCCGTCATTCCTACGAAGAAAAAGAGCAGAAAAGAAATTATTCGCCAGGAAGTATCATCGCCACCATTCTTAAATAATGTATAAGCGCATAGTGGCAAGAGCAAGATTCGTGTAATCGTGATTGAGTTCGGAAGATTCATCTCCGAGCGGCGGATCATTCCGGTGCAGCTATCAAATCAGCACCGAATGAATCAACAACACGTCCACGCACATACTCCCCCACTGCGAAACTTGTACCCATAAACGATGTAGTGCCATCGACCTCCGGTCCCTGATGAGCGGCGCGACCCTCCTGCAACTCGGCATCTTCGATAAGAACCAATATCTGTTCCCCCACTCGCCCACTTGCACGTTCGCTTACTAAATCATCGGCAAGGGATGAAAGATTCTCCACGCGATCATGGATAACGTTGGCATCAATTTTGTCTCCAAGGTCCAACGCCTCGGTATTGTCCTCATCTGAGTATCCAAAGATTCCAACTGCATCAAGTCTTGCTCGTGAGATGAAATCAACCAGTTCTTGGTAGTCCTCTTCAGTCTCACCTGGAAATCCGACAATGAAATTGGAGCGGATCCCTGCCTCTGGAGCAAGGGCACGAATTTGGGCGATAAGGTGGAGGAACTTCTCACTGTCACCAAATCGACGCATACGGCGCAAGACACTCGCGCTTGCATGCTGGAAGGAAAGATCAAAATATGGCGCAACCTTTGGTGTTGAAATCATTGCTTGCAGCAAAGTTGGACGCATTTCAGCAGGTTGGAGGTAAGACAGACGGATGCGCTTAACGGCATCGATCTGCGACAATTCGGGGAGAACCTTCTCCATTAGGCGAAGGTCACCTAGATCCTTCCCGTACGAAGTGGTGTTCTCGCTCACCAAAAATAGTTCGCTGACACCTTGATCGGCCAACCAATGAGCCTCATCAATTATTTCCGTCGGTCGACGTGATACAAAAGACCCTCGGAAGTAAGGGATGGGGCAGAAGGAACAGCGACGATCACATCCGGAGGCGATTTTAAGCGGCGCCCAAGGTGTCGTACCAAGTCGTTTGCGCAGCAGAGCTCCACCCAAACGAGAGGGGGCAAATTCGGCTTCCTTGACTGCAATTCGCTCTATGGGAGTGATTGGAAGGAGGGAGCGACGGTCTCTGGGAATGTGCGGCACGTGTTTTTCGCCGGCAACAATCGACTGGAGTCGAGCGCTTATTTCTCGGTAGTCGTCGAATCCCAATATGGCATCGGCCTCCGGGAGCGAATTCGCCAGTTCTTCACCATAGCGTTCGGCCATACACCCGACAGCAACGACGGCTTTTGTTACGCCATGTCCCTTGAGTGAATTCGCCTCTAAGAGTGCGTCGATAGAATCTTTTTTGGCCGACTCAATGAATCCACACGTATTTACCAGAGCCACTTCGGCAGTCTCAACATCATCAACCACAGTCCAACCATCCGCTGCCAGTCGGCCTGCCAACTCTTCAGAGTCCACGTCATTTCGGGCGCAACCCAAAGTTACTAATGCGACTGTTCGACTCATTGCGGTAATGATACAGAATTAATTGGAGGAATTCGATCCGTAACTTCGATCGACCACTTCACCGATCGCGCCCGGGGTTGGAACACTGGCTCCATTGACAAGCACGTCAACGGCCCCGGCATTGCCGAATCGGATATTAACCGCTCCATTTCCCGCAAAGGTCCTTGCCGTTCCTCTATTCAAGCGACCAACATAAATACTCTGCCCAATCTGATCGCTGACCGATAACCAGGAAGATCCACGACCGGCAGTGACCAAAACTGTGATTTCGCCAGAACCTGATGTTGGAACCAGCTGGGCATCTGAGGCTAAACCAGCATCCGTTGGAGTTGACTCGCCAGATGGTGTGCTCGTCGGTGCAGATGAGGCGGTGGGAGCACTAGCAGAAATTGAAGGCGTCGGCGTTGTCGCGGCGATTACCGTATTTGTCGCGTTTCCCTGCGCGGGCTGGACATTCGTATAGACGATCTGCCCTCCAACGACAAGTACCACCGCACTTGCTGAAATCATCGAGAGTGTTTTGATGGAGATACGAGATTTCTGTTGTTTAGGCGGAGTCACTTTTGTTTCGGACAACAATTCATGCATGGGGCGACTCGCGGTAGATTGCTCTGCGTCGTATCGTTCAAGGAATACTTTGGGTTCAACTCCAAGTGCGTTTGCAAGATTGCGAACATGACCCCGCGCGTACGTATCTCCGCCACACTTAGAAAAATCGTCTAATTCGAAATCCCGCAACAATGTGGCGCGAACACTTGTGCGTTCGGCAAGTGAGTCGATACTCACGCCGGCACTTTGACGCGCTTGTTTCAAGATCGAACCTAATGACATAAAACCTATATCCATCTGTTGGTGGGGATCCAATAGGCAAGGGTAACGCTCTAGGGCCCCATCTTCATAGTCCTAATTTTGGAGCCCACCAAACACGCTTAATACTCCTGGAGCGTGCCCAATACATCATCCAGATCTTCGACCTTAACTAGGACTACCCGTGCCTTAGAACCCTCTGATGGCCCCACAATGCCCCGCGATTCCATTAGGTCCATCAGACGTCCTGCCTTTGCGAATCCAACTCTGAGTTTACGTTGGAGCATTGATGTGGAGCCGAACTGTGTGGTTACGACCAAGTGAACTGCTTGAAGAAGCAATTCAAGATCATCTCCTATTTCCGTTTCGTTCACAACGTGTTTAACTTGAGAAACTGTCACGTCACTTCGATAACGCGGAGTGAGTTGACTCTTCACATGATTAACAACAGCTTCTATCTCTCGCTCTGAAACATAGGCACCTTGAATGCGCACTGCGCGACTCGCCCCCATGGGAATGAAAAGCGCATCACCCTGACCAATCAGCTTTTCCGCGCCGGCGCTATCCAAGATAACTCGACTGTCCGCCAAGCTACTAGTTGCAAACGAAAGTCTCGAAGGAACGTTTGCCTTGATAAGGCCGGTGACCACATCGACGCTGGGGCGCTGAGTCGCGAGTACCAAGTGAATTCCAGCCGATCGAGCGAGTTGCGTGATACGGACAACGCACTCTTCGACTTCCTTCGCCGCAATCATCATCAGATCTGCAAGTTCGTCAATCACAATCAGCAAGTACGGATACGGCTCGAGAACCCGATCGCTACCTGGAGGGGCAACCGCCTTGCCAGCACGGACAGCCTTGTTGAAATCATCAATATGACGGTAACCGAAGGTTGATAAATCTTCATACCTTAAATCCATCTCGCGCACTACCCACTGCAGTGCATCGGCCGCCTTCTTTGGATGGGTGATGATTGGTGTGATCAAGTGCGGAATACCGTCGTACGCCGTCAGTTCGACTCGCTTAGGATCGATGAGAATTAGACGCACATCATCTGGAGTCGAGCGCATAAGAATGGATATGATCATGGCATTGATCATTGAAGATTTCCCGGCACCAGTTGCGCCTGCCACCAAAAGGTGAGGCATCTTCGCCAAATTTGCACATACGAAATTGCCTTCTACATCTTTACCAAGGGCGACCAACATTGGGTGATGATCCTGCCCCGCAACTGAAGATCTCAATACATCGCCCAAAGAAACGATTTCACGATCGGAATTAGGAATTTCGATTCCAACTGCTGATTTCCCTGGAATTGGCGAAAGAATTCGAACTTCACTGCTTGCAACAGCGTAGGAAATGTTCTTTGCTAACGCGGTAATTCGTTCGACTTTGACTGCATTCCCAAGTTCGACCTCATAACGGGTAACAGTTGGTCCCCGCATAAATCCAGTGACCGTGGCATCGATTTCAAATTGAAGAAATACCTCGGTAAGTGCAGCCACGACCGCATCGTTTGCTTTGCTCTTTGCTTTGGCGGGAGGGCCGCTGCGAAGCACTTCAGGAGAGGGCAGTTCATACTTTGCGTCATTGGTCAGCAGAAGTTGGACTGGTCGCTTCCCACTAACGCGCTCTTGCTCCTGCGCATGCTTGACCTCAACTGGTAAGGGAGCGGTGAACTCTTCGTCAAAACTCTCTTCATCTAGCTCGTCGTCCATCTCCTGGTTGATCTGATGCTTCCAGTCGGCGACTAAGGGAGTCTCAAACGGCGGCGATTCAGATATTTCGAAATCCTCGGCTTCTCTTCCAATTCTGCCGCTTACTTTTGCCGCGATCCATGCTGCGAGAGTCTTAGTCCTTATCCAAACCTGAGAGACGGGTGTTGCAGTAATGACAAGCACACCGAAAATGAAAAGAAAGATCAAAATTGGATAAGCAAGAAGGGAGGTGACAAGCAAAACGAGAGGTCGGGAAACGCCGTAACCAATCCAACCTCCCCCGCCATGGAGAGCAGACTCACTTGTACCAATCGATCCATTAACCATGTGGGCTATGCCCGTTGTGCTCACAAGGAGCGCGAATGTGCCAACAACGATGCGTCCAGTGGCTGCCTTCTCGTCAGGAACTCGAAAAAGTCGAAGTGCAAAGTAAATAAGAACAAATGGCGTGAAAAAACCAATCCTGCCAAAAATCCCGTAAAAGAAAGCAAAGAGGGAACGACCTACAAGATTGTCAGAATGAAACCACGTGCCCGCAGCCGCGATGAGTGAGAAAATAAGGAAGAGAAATGCGACTCCATCTCTCTGATGAACCGGATCCAAATCACGTGCGCCACGTGCTAGGTATCGCACCGCGCTTCCAATACTCTTAGCTACGAGACGCCAAAGCCCAGCAAGTCCTCGCCCAATGGGTGAACCCTTGCTCGAATTTCTCTTTGCGTTTTTTTTCTTTGCCGCCACATACGTGAGCGTATTTCCTAAATAAAATCAATGCCCTTAGGCGCGCCGTAATTTACGGCTATACCTCAATAACCAGCGGAAGAATCATGGGCCGACGGCGATGTTCTCCGCCAACCCAAGAACCAACTGTTTTTCGCACAACTTGCGAAAGTTGGTGGGTTCCGTTAATGCCATCTGCCACTGCCACTGCCAGAGCCTTTTCAATTCGCAATTTCACTTCGTCCAGCAATGCCTGATCCTCCGCGAATCCACGTGCATGTATGTCAGGACCTGCCACAATTTTTCCGCTTTGGGAATCTACTACTACCACTACGGAAATGAATCCTTCCTCCCCTAGTATCCGGCGATCTTTGAGCGAGGATTCTGTAATGTCGCCGATACTCTGACCATCAACATAAACAAATCCGACCGGCACGCTTCCAACGATTGATGCTTCGTGGTCAATGAGATCCACGACTATTCCATTTTCAACAATGATGGTGTTATCTCGTGACACACCAGATTGAACCGCCAATTCGGCATTAGCAGTGAGATGTCGCCACTCACCGTGGACTGGCATCACATATTTAGGTTTGACCACGTTGTAGCAATAGAGAAGTTCGCCAGCAGCGGCATGTCCCGAAACATGGACGAGAGCATTGCCTTTATGTACAACCTTTGCGCCGAAACGTGTGAGTTCGTTGATTACGCGGTATACGGGGTTCTCGTTACCTGGAATGAGGGAAGACGCAAGAACAACCGTGTCTCCTTCCCCAACCCGAATCGAGTGATCCCCGTTTGCCATCCGCGAGAGTGCCGCCAATGGTTCGCCCTGCGATCCAGTGCAAATCAAGACAACGTTATCCCCATAATTATCAATATCTTTGGCATCGATAATCAAGTTGTCTGGAATTGTCAGGTATCCCATATCTTTAGAAATCTTCATATTGCGCACCATTGACCTACCGACAAATGCCACTTTTCGATCGTGAGCAAGTGCCGTGTCGATAATCTGTTGAACGCGATGCACATGTGATGCGAATGATGCAACGATTACTCTGCGTCGGGTAGCCCTAAAAACCCGATCTAGAGCGGGCATAATCTCTCTTTCGGAAGGTGTAAACCCAGGAACATCAGCGTTCGTTGAATCAACTAGAAATAGATCCACTCCCCTCTCACCCAAAGCCGCAAATGCTCGCAAGTCGGTGATGCGTCCATCAAGTGGAAGTTGATCCATCTTGAAGTCTCCGGTGTGGAGTACGGATCCGGCAGGAGTGTGGATTGCGACCGCGAGCGCATCGGGAATCGAGTGATTAACGGCGACGAATTCGACAGTGAAGGGTCCGATATCTTCAGTCATTCCAGCCGAAACTTCTCGACTTAACGGCGTTATGCGATGCTCTTTCAATTTGGCATTTACAAAAGCTAAGGTGAGTGCAGAGCCATAGATGGCGATGTCCCCGCGCTCGCGTAAAAGATATGGAACTGCGCCAATATGGTCCTCGTGTCCGTGCGTTAGGACTATGCCGATGACATCGCTGAGCCGATCGCGAATATATGAAAAATCAGGAAGGATTAAATCAATTCCCGGTTGAGTTTCTTCTGGAAAGAGCACGCCCACGTCAACGATAAGCAATTTCCCGGCGGTTTCGAAAACCGTCATGTTTCGACCAATTTCGCCGAGTCCGCCGAGAGCCACTATGCGCAATCCACCTGCCACCAGAGTGGCGGGAATGCCTAAGCCAGGATGAGGATGTGTCATTTAGTAAGAGTCACTCCACCAGCCAGAAGATCTTCACGCAACTGTGAAATCTGCGCTGGGGTTGCATCTACTAAGGGCAACCGAGTGTGACCGCCTGGCAGCCCCATCAAAGTCAAAGCCGCCTTGGTCAGGATTGCACCTTGCGTTCGGAATGTTCCGGTGAAGACCGGCAGAATCTGCTGGTGTATCTCAAGGGCACGAGCAGAATTTCCCGCAAACCATGCATCAAGCATTTCTCGAAGCTGAGTGCCGACCGTGTGTCCGCAGACAGAAACAAATCCAACCGCTCCGACAGAGAGAAGCGGGAGGTTCAGAATGTCATCGCCAGAATAGACGGGTATTCCGCTTCGTTTGATAACCCAAGAAGTGGATGCAACATCGCCTTTGGCATCTTTCAGGGCCACGATCTTTGGATGCTCGGCAAGACGCACAATCGTGTCAGGTTCAATCGCCATTCCAGTTCGCCCCGGAATGTCATAGAGCATGATGGGCAGGTCGGTGGAATCTGCGATCGCCCGAAAATGGGCCTCAATGCCCGCTTGGGGAGGTTTGTTGTAATAAGGGGTGACCACTAACAAGGCGTGGGCTCCTGCTTTTTCTGCCCGCAATGCCTGCTCGACAGAGTGCGTCGTCTCATTATTGCCCGCACCGGCAATGACTTTCGCCTTTGTACCAACTGCCTCAAGTACTACACGAATAATCTGATCCTTCTCATCATCGCTAGTCGTGGGAGCCTCTCCGGTAGTTCCATTGACGACAATCGCATCGTGGCCGGTGGCGAGAAGATGAGTTGCCAGCGTTGAGACACCATCCCAGTCAATCGACAAATCCTGCTTGAAGGGAGTCACCATGGCCGTTGCTAATCGCCCGAATGGCGCCAGAATTGTCATGCGCTAAGGCTACTACGGGTGAGAGGTCGCTCTCCTACATTTCTAGGATCCAATTCAACGCCCCAATGACCCTTTCACAAGGAAGGCGGTTTAAGGAGCGATGCGACCAGACTTTTCAAATGCTCCGTGAGTCAGTGGCATCAATTCGGCAAAAATATCTTCCATTTTCTCTGCCACCATCTCGATCTCTCGCTGAGGATAGCTTGGAAAATGCGAGCCTTCTCTAGAGGTACGAAGTGAGAGGAAATTCATGAGTGCCCGGGCGTTCATTGTTACGTACATCGAGGAGTACAGGCCCACGGGAAGAACCGCCCGAGCCACTTCGCGGGCGATCCCGGCTTCGAGCATCCGCTGATATCGATCATAGGAGTAGACGTAACTCTCTTTCATCGCTTCGACTGTAATTTTGTACTGCTCTGGCGTTCCGTCAATAAATGAGTACGCGCCAGTCTTTCCGATTTGAATCAACTTGCGCTCTGGGGCAGGCACATAGAAGACAGGGCGCAATTCGCGATATCGACCACTCTCCTCATTGTAAGAAGCGATGCGATGCCGCATAAATTCGCGGAATACAAAAATCGGAGCTGAGATAAAAAAGGTCATCGAAGTATGCTCGAATGGTGATCCATGTCTTTCGCGAGCCAGATAGTTGATGAGACCGGCAGAACGCTCGGGATCTTTACTAACCTCCTCCAGCGATTGTTCCCCAGCCGTGGAAACGCGCGCCGCCCAAATAATGTCGGCATCGCTCGCACTCGATTTCACCAGCTCCACCGACATATCACTTCTAAAAGTCGGAACGTGCGATTCAGCAGATTTGCTCAGATGATCAGTTTCTTCAGACATATTGAGACCCTATCCAGCCAAAGGTGCCCAACTTTGTATTGATAGGGCAGAATGCGAGTCGTGTCTGACGCAGCCAATTCCACCCTTCGAGATTCCCTCAGTGTCTCTCTGACAGTGGGCACTTACGGAATTGCCTTTGGTGCGGCTAGCGTGGCAGCAGGATTTTCAGTTCTGCAAAGTTGCCTCCTATCCCTGCTTACCTTCTCCGGCGCTTCGCAATTTGCAATCATCGGAGTCATCGGATCAGGTGGCAGCGCTTTGACTGGAATTGCAGCTGCCTCGCTCCTTGGGATTCGAAACGGACTTTACGGACTTCGAATGGCTCCAATCCTCAAAGTGAAAGGCATAAGGCGTCTCCTTGCCGCCCACATCACCATTGATGAATCAACTGGAGTCGCACTAATGCAGGAACCGCAGGGCGAAGCGGCTATGCGAAAAGGTTTCTGGGCGACTGGATGGGGGGTCTTTCTCTTCTGGAATCTATTCACGCTAGCCGGCGCACTTGGCGCAGAAGCCATGGGAAATCCTGCAGCTTGGGGATTAGATGCGGCGGTCCCGGCCGCGTTCTTGGGGTTGGTCTGGCCACGACTGGATTCCCACCGAACTCGCATCCTTTGCCTGGCAGCTATTCTCCTCTCGATCGCCTCAACTCCATTTCTGCCTGCCGGACTTCCCATCATCGCCACCGCATTCCTTGCCCTCGCTTTTGGATTGGTACGAAAATGAGCGTGACATGGTGGGGTGTGCTTGGTACGAGCGCCATTGCCTTCATCCTCAAATACCTTGGACATTCCATCCCTGAGAAATACTTAGCTCGCCCATTGGTCCAGCGGGTCAATGCCCTCATTCCAGTGGCATTGTTGAGTGCACTGGTCGCAACCCAAACTTTCGCTGAAAAGAATCGGCTCCTCATTGATCACCGTGCCGCCGGCGTGGGAGTGGCAGTCATTGCACTTGCGTTACGCGCGCCCTTTCCGATCGTCGTCATATCATCGGCATTGACCTCGGCACTTTTATACCATCTTATATAGCGGCCATATTACGTCCATATTGCATGCATTTAATGTTCATATTGTGTCAATTGAGATCAATCGGGAACCCAGATCGTGGTGCTCATTTAGCAAACGTGGATGGAAATCTTTCCTGAAACAAACCAAGAAAGTAACAAATGACCAGTCACCTGCACGTATGTATGGAAAATTTCTGGTAAAGAGGGATACCTTGTCGGCACTTCTTCTCATCGATTCTCAAGATCGGACGGTACATGGAACGGCAAGAAGGCGTGCTGCGAATGCTCTCGTGGCTCTCTTACAAACCCAACCTTGAAAAAGTCACCCGGGCACTGGTTCTGGACCATTTCTCTCAGTATCAAGCGACACAATCCGTTATTTGGCATCTCAACAGAAACGACGCCCTAACCTGCTTGGCCGCTTTCGGGGGCAATGAATCGCTCCTTGGAAAATCCTTGTCCGGGCGTGAATGGCGCACAATGCACGAAGCGGATCGACTCGCCGACCAACCGGCTTTCAAGAAATCGGTCACGTGGTCCGATACTAATCAACTGGCTGTCATAAACTTGTATGCACAGAATTTGCTCATCGGATTTATCACTATCCGCTTTTCAATACCTGTCGAAAATACTGTCGCGATTGACGCAGAGATCGAAAATATTTCGGCGGGCATATCCCTCTACATCGCACTGCGCTTTCTTGATGCCCTTGAAAATGGTACGGGTACACGAATAAGTCATAACGGGCACTCAGAATTGTCGCCCAGACAACTGGAAGTCCTCACAGGTATAAGGTTGAAAAAGACAAACAACATGATTGCCAAAGATTTAGGTTACAGCGTGAGTACGATTCGACACGAAACGATGAGAATTTTCGAAGCTCTCGGGGTCTCCGACCGCTTCGAGGCGGCCGAATACGCCACCAGGAATGGGATTATCTCGCCCACAAGAGACTGCTAAATTTCACATTTCAAGACTGGCGAGCGGCAAGAACTAAACTCCACTTGTCTCTAATGCGGGATTGCCTTTACTAACTCGTCCAGCAGCAATCAATGCCGTTCCTAGGACGAGGGCGACTATAGACAAAGTCAAGACTGGTGAGAGGAGAGTCTCGAGAATCTTCGGAGCAATCTGTTCTGCATATACGGTACCGTCGGATGAGGTAATCGCTTTTTGAGCAAGAAATGGAGTTATGAACCTGAGAGCAAGTCCGATTATTGCGATAGAGATGAGATGCGCTCCAAAAATTCGCAGGACCCTTCTACCGACTAGGAGAAATAGTCCAATCAAGAGGAAGAACCAGAGAACCCATATGAGCAATGCTTGATGCAATAAGTCTTTGACCTTTGTAATCGTTTTCGACTGATTGCTCAAGTCGACAGATATGGGCTTGATATCAGCAAGAATCTTCTTGCTGATCACCGTACTTTCCGCAGTCTCATTAACTTTCTCGGCAATCAATTTGGCAAGCGGCGCTAAATCCACCTCCAACGATGACGCGCCGCTTAGTACGGCCTGAGATATCTGATTCAAAGTCGAGGAGATCGCCTTATGGAATTCAGATGACGCGCCTAGAGAGGAAATGGTGGCCTCAATTTTCGCGCGATTCTTCTCGATCTCCTTCGCCAGTTTCGGTTCTGCACCCTTCGCAAACTCATCAATGAGCGAATCCAAGGTGTGCGGATTTGTGGAGACCTCCTTGACGACCGTCGCCGCGAGGTCGCCCACCTGGTTCAGGTTATTGACGAGAAGATTTGCTGAAGTGACGAGTAGCGCAACCAAAAGAAGCGGCCATGCGAGGGTGGCTAGAAAACCGACCAATATTTTTTTGCCGCCTGGCATCGGATTCCTCAATTCTTTGCCAAAATCTTACGACATGTCAGATAATTGAGAGTTCCTTCAACTTTGTTTCCAGGGCCTTATCCGACGGTTCGGTCAGATGAGTGCCGTCTCCAAAGAGAATCACCGGGATCGAACGGAAGCCATTGTTGATTTCCATGACTTTCGCAAGAGCTTGCGGATTGCCGTCGACTTCAATCACCTCATATGCTACGCCTAGGGAATCCAGCAGGCGCTTCGAACGCCGGCAGTCTCCACAGTGATCGCCGGAGTACATAACAATCTTTGAAGTCATAACGATAGGTATCCCTCTAAACCGTAAGTAAGTCCGGGGTGCTTTCCGATTTCACGCACACCGATCAGGATACCTGGCATAAAACTCGCTCGGTCTAGAGAATCGTGGCGGATCGTCAGTGTCTCTCCTGGTCCCCCGAAGAGAACTTCCTGGTGAGCGATCAACCCGCGCAGACGAACCGAGTGAATCGGCACATCTCCTACCTTGGCACCGCGTGCACCGTCAAGTCCGACCTTGGTTGCATCGGGCATTGGGCCAGATTCTGCGGCAGCGCGCGCTTTCGAAATAAGCTCGGCGGTTCGGGTAGATGTTCCACTTGGTGCGTCCACCTTGGCCGGATGATGCAGTTCGATAATCTCGGCGGACTCAAAATAGCGAGCAGCTTTTTTAGAAAATTCCATCATAAGAACTGCTCCGAGAGCAAAGTTGGGAGCAATCAAGACCCCCACATTCGGGTTACTCGCGAGAAGTGATTCAACCCGCTTAAGGCGACTTTCATCGAACCCGGTAGTTCCGACAACTGCGTTAATTCCATGGTTGATAAGGAACTCTAGATTTCCCATGACCGAATCTGGGGTAGTGAAATCAACTACGACTTCTGCTCCGACAGATACGAGTTGGTCGAGCGAGTCGCCCAAATCCAATTGAGCGACCAAGGTCATGTCAGAAGCATTGACGGCGTTTACAACTTCTCCGCCCATCCTGCCTTTCGCTCCAAGAACCGCGACCTTGATACTCAACTTATGCTCCTAATATCTTCTCGAACTTGCCCGCATCCTTATACGGGCCCACGAGTGCAAGGGTAGGTCTTTGAATGAGTATCTCGCCAGCGACTTTCCTAAGATCTTCGGGAGTGACCGCGGAAATCCGCTTCAAAATCTCGTCAAAGCTCATGACTTCACCATAGACAATCTCACTCTTGCCAATGTGGCTCATACGGGAACCCGAGTCTTCCTGGCTTAGTACGAGCGAGCCCTTTACGGCGCCTTTAGCTCTTTCGATCTCTTCGTGAGACATTCCGTTTTCTGCCACGTCATTGAGGACCTCACGGATGATCTCCACAACTTCAACTGCCTTTGTTGGGTGGCATCCGGCATAAAAACCGAGGAGCCCAGATCCTGCAAATTGCTGGGCATAGGCATAAACGGAGTAGGCAAGACCGCGCTTTTCTCGAATCTCTTGGAAGAGCCGGGATGACATCCCACCGCCGAGAGCTGCGGAGAGGATTCCCATGGTGAAACGGCGATCATCTTCGCGGGAGACGCCGGCGACCCCGTAGAACATATGAGCCTGCTCTGTTTTGCGCTTGATCAACCCGACGGATTGCTGCTCGCGCACCTTTATTGCCTTGTTTGGACGAATTTGAGGCGTTCCCTTTACATCAAGGAATCCATCGCGCGAAAGTGCTTTTTCCACCATTTCGACTGCTGTCTTATGTTTTATGTTTCCAGCTACTGCGACGACAAGATCCTGTGGCACGTAGCGCTTCTTGTAATAATTGTAGACATTCTTACGAGGCATCTCAGTGATGGACTCAACTGTGCCAAGAATTGATCGACCGAGTTGTGTATCGCCGTAGTAGGTATCGGCAAAGAGATCATGCACGAGATCACTTGGATCATCATCTCGCATTGCGATTTCTTCAAGGACTACTTTCCGCTCGCCATCGACATCAGCTGCAGTGACCAGCGAGGATGTAATGAGATCAGAAATGACATCAACTGCGATTGGAAGATCAGTATCGATGACGCGCGCGTAGAAGCAGGTGTACTCCTTGCCGGTAAAGGCATTCATCTCTCCACCGAGGGACTCGATTGAAGAAGAAATCTCCAGTGCAGTCCGAGTCTTAGTGCCCTTGAAGAGCAAATGCTCTAAAAAGTGAGAAGCCCCAGCGACTGCTGGGGTTTCATCACGTGAACCAACATTGACCCAGATACCTATTGCGGCACTGCGGACCGAGGATACTTCCTCGGTAACGATCCGCAGCCCGCTAGATAATACTGTGCGCTTTACGCTCACTATTTATAGGGTCTCTTAGTTACTCAGCCGCTACGGCTGGAGCGTCTTCGAGAACTGGAATAAGTGAAAGTTTTCCCTTTGGATCGATTTCACCGATTTCAACCTGAATTTTGTCACCAACCTTGAGTACTTCTTCAAGATTTTCTATGCGCTTGCCACCATGCATCTTGCGGATTTGCGAGACGTGAAGCAAGCCATCTTTTCCGGGAAGGAGTGAGATGAATGCCCCGAATGCAGCAAGTTTCACGACGGTACCAAGGTAACGTTCGCCAACTTCCGGCATCTGTGGGTTTGCGATGGCGTTGATTTGAGCACGAGCGGCTTCCGCCTTCGGTCCATCAGTTGCACCGATATAAATCGTGCCGTCATCCTCGATTGAGATCTCAGCGCCAGTCTCATCCTGAATTTGATTAATAATCTTGCCCTTAGGCCCGATTACCGCACCGATCTGATCGACCGGAATCCTGATCGAGATGATTCGTGGGGCAAATGGACTCATCTCATCTGGAGTATCGATTGCCTCAGCCATAACATCAAGAATTGCCAGACGCGCTTCCTTTGCTTGGTGCAGAGCGCTCGCAAGAACCGAAGCAGGAATTCCATCCAACTTGGTATCAAGCTGAAGAGCCGTGATGAAATCACGGGTACCAGCGACCTTGAAGTCCATATCGCCGAATGCATCTTCCGCGCCAAGAATGTCGGTGAGCGCTACGTACTCAACTTTGCCATCGACATCATCAGAAATAAGACCCATTGCGATTCCAGCAACAGGTGACTTCAGAGGGACGCCTGCATTGAGAAGTGCGAGTGTCGATGCACAAACAGATCCCATGGAAGTCGAGCCGTTTGAACCCAGTGCTTCAGACACCTGTCGGATTGCATAGGGGAATTCTTCACGGGTTGGAAGAACTGGAATCAACGCACGTTCCGCTAGCGCTCCGTGACCAATTTCGCGGCGCTTTGGTGAGCCAACTCGACCAGTCTCACCCACTGAATATGGCGGGAAATTATAGTTGTGCATGTAACGCTTATGATTTTCAGGATTCAGGGTGTCGAGCTGCTGTTCCATTTTCAGCATATTGAGAGTTGTTACTCCGACAATCTGAGTCTCTCCACGCTCGAATATCGCAGACCCGTGCACGCGAGGAATAACCTCAACTTCAGCAGAGAGTGGACGGATATCGCGCAGACCGCGGCCATCGATACGAATTTTGTCACGGAGAACACGCTGACGAACCAACTTCTTGGTAAGTGAGCGAAACGCCGCCGGGATTTCCTTTTCGCGCCCCACAAATTGTTCAGCGAGTGAGCCCTTAACCATTGCGCTAAGACGATCTGTCTCGGTCTCACGATCTTGCTTTCCAGCAATCGTGAGGGCCTTGGCAAGGTCATCGTTGGCAATAGCGGCAACGGCTTCGTATGCATCGCTCTGGTAATCCAAGAAGACAGGGAATTCGCCAGTCGGCTTTGCCGCCAATTTTGCAAGTTCAAGCTGCGCATCGCAAAGCGTGCGGATGAACGGCTTGGCAGCCTCAAGACCTTGCCCGACGACCTCTTCTGTCGGAGTGACTGCGCCACCCTTGATGAGATCGATCGTACGAGATGTAGCTTCTGCTTCCACCATCATGATCGCGACGTCATTGTCGACAACGCGGCCCGCAACAACCATGTCGAAGACTGCTTCCTCCAGTTGCGAATGATTTGGGAAAGCGACCCATTGACCTGAGATCAATGCAACGCGAACTCCGCCAATCGGACCAGAGAATGGCAATCCTGCGAGTTGTGTCGAGATCGAAGCAGCATTAATTGCGACTACGTCGTACATGTGATCCGGGTTAAGTGCCATAACAGTGACGACAACTTGCACTTCATTTCGCAAACCCTTGACGAATGACGGACGCAATGGTCGATCAATAAGTCGGCAAGTAAGGATTGCATCCTCAGATGGACGGCCTTCGCGACGGAAGAACGATCCTGGGATGCGACCAAGTGCGTACATGCGCTCTTCAACATCCACCGTAAGCGGGAAGAAGTCGAACTGATCTTTTGGTGTCTTGGAAGCCGTTGTTGCTGAGAGAAGCATCGTCTCGTCATCTAGATAGACGGTTGCACTTCCACCTGCTTGGCGCGCAATGCGGCCAGTTTCAAAACGAATTTCTCTTTTTCCGAATTTTCCGTTATCTATAACTGCAACGGATGAATGAATTTCTTGACCCTCCATGGGTCACTCCTGTTCTCGATCAAACCACGGGAGTGAATGAATCTTCGATCGAAGCCCACGGACTTCTAGCACCAGCCAGTTAACTGGTTGGGCAGTTCCGTAAACCACTACCGAGGACCATTGCTCCCGGTTGATCGTTGGTATTAGCGGCGAATACCGAGTTTTTCGATAATCGCTCTATAACGTTCAATGTCTGTCCTGGCGAGGTACTGAAGAATTCGGCGACGCTGACCAACCAAAAGGAGCAAGCCACGACGGTTGTGGTGGTCATGCTTGTTGGTCTTTAAATGCTCGGTGATCTCTTCAATACGCTTGGAGAGCAAAGCGACCTGGGTCTCAGGACTTCCCGTGTCAGTAGGAGAATTTCCGTACTTCGCAATAATCTCTTTTTTTGCTTCTGTCGATAGTGCCATGTGTGGTACTCCTTCTACTGTTCACGAGGGCTTCCGGTTTGCCTCACGGAAACTCGCTTTCTCGGTGGACGCCCTAGGGTATCAGCGGTCACACGCTCAAGCGAAATCGAAGATCTGGGGGCAATAACTGCCTCACATATGCGTCAAAATACGAGCCTGATCACAGTCCTTCTTCATTTGAACTAGCAGTGGCTCGAGTCCGTCAAATTTATGGGTATCCCGCAAGCGCCACCCAAAATCAATAATGGCCCCTTGATCGTACAATTCCAGCCCTTCTCGATCCAGTGCATAAGCCTCGACCTGACTGGACCGCTCCCCCACAAAAGTTGGGTTTGTGCCGATGGAAATTGCAGACGGCCAGCGCTGCCCCGCCACTTCAAGCCATCCCGCGTAGACACCATCGGCAGGCACGGTGTTACTCGCAGTGGAATAGCCGAGATTGGCGGTGGGGTAGCCGATCTCACGACCTCGTTTTTCACCGTGCACAACTATTCCCTCAAGTCGGTGCGGACGAGTCAGCAATCGCGAAGCAGTAGCGACATCCCCATGTGTCACGGCCTCACGGATGCGAGTTGATGAAATTGGATCGCCGTTGGCAATTTCCAATTCAACTTCCTCCGCGGCGAATCCGTAAAGTCTCCCGGCGGCGATTAAGTCCGCCACTTTTCCGGCAGCCTTATGACCGTAAGTGAAATTCTGGCCGACTACGACTCCGGAAATCTGCAGCTGCTTCACAAGAACTTCACTGACAAATTCCTCTGGTGATTTTGAGGCGAAACTTCGGTCGAAGTCAATAACGACAACAGCGTCGGCTCCGTGTTGCTTGAGTAGTTCGACACGTCGTTCCAATGAGACCAACATGGTTGGCGCACGCTCCGGAGCAAAAACCTGGGTTGGATGAGGATCAAAGGTAAGCGCGACCACTCCTCGGCCATTGCTAATCTCTTTGGCCCGCGACAAGATCGCTTGATGCCCTAGGTGCACCCCATCAAATATTCCAATAGCGACAGTTGCGCCGGAGATCTGCTCACCGCGCCATTGCACTCTATTCATATGAGTATTCTGCCATCTCCAGAGAATGTATGAGCGCTTAAGATTTTGGCGCAAAGACTGCAATAGGCCGGGCGTGATCCTCTTCATTTGATAATAAGGCGATCAGGCGATCCTGCTCCATGCCAGCTGTGATTTGGTCCTGCGCATTGGGCGAAATCACTCGCCCGAATGAAAGTTCGCGAGTCTCATCTGAACTCAATTCGCGGATGGCGAAAGTCTTAGCGGCCACTTCCCCAATGTGAAGAGGTGTGAAATCCCCAGATTTTAGGGATTCAACGGATATCGCCTCCTGCACTCCGAATGTTGCCACTCGAGTCCGACGCAGGGCGTTGAGGTGCCCGCCAACTTTGAGGTCCTGACCACAATCGCGCGCGATCGCACGAATAAAAGTCCCCGCTCCGCAAACAACTTCAATATCCACCTCAATGGAATGGCCTAGTCTACGTATTGCCTTAACAACTAGCGACGAAATATGGACTTCACGGGCCGGAAGCTCAAAAGTCTCGCCCGCGCGGACACGCGCATGTGCTCTCTCTCCAGCAACTTTGACTGCAGAAACCGAACTTGGACGTTGAGAAATGATTCCAACCATCTTCCCCAACTCACTATGAATTTGCTCATCGGCTATCTGGGCGATTTCTTCGACAGCGGCCACTTTCACCACTTGACCCTCAGAATCATCGGTGACTGTGCTGGCACCAAGGACAATTGTGGCGACGTACCCCTTCTCGCCTTCGGTAATGTACTGAAGCAGCCGCGTGCCATTTCCAAAGCCAAGAACCAAGACACCAGTCGCCATTGGATCCAGCGTTCCTGCATGTCCTACCTTCTTGGTTCCCAGGGCACGACGAGCTATGGCCACGACGTCGTGACTGGTCATTGCAGCGGACTTGTCTACAACGAGAAATCCGTCAGTGATCAATCTTCATCCGCTCGTTCACGAGGAGTCTTGTACGGATCTGGCTCGCCGGCGTACTTTGCATTCGCACGAAGGGCGATGACTTCTGCATCCCGCTGATGGACTGTTTCCAGAAGTGATTCAAGTGCCTTTGCACTTTCAGGGAGCGCATCAGAAAAGAAATCTATAGAAGGCGTAATGCGCATTCCAAGATCTTTGCCCAGCGCGGCACGAATGACTCCTTTAGCGCTGTCCAGGGCAGCCGCCGTAGCAGCGCGCTGCTCCTCATCGCCAAGAACGGTGTAGAAAACAGATGCATGCTGCAAGTCACCAGTCATTCGCGTATCTGTAATTGTGACGAACCCCAAGCGAGGATCTTTAATCTTCCCCTCAAGGAGTCCTGCCACAACGACCTTAATCCGATCGGCAACCTTCTGCGAACGATGTGACTGGCCCATTGTTATACCCGCTTCTTCTCGCGCATCTCGTAGACCTGAACAACGTCACCGATCTGCACATCCTTATAGTTTCCAACGCCGATACCGCACTCGAAGCCTTCGCGGACTTCAGTTGCATCGTCCTTAAACCGCTTGAGAGATTCGATTGTCAGACCATCCGTGACTACCTCTTCTTTACGCAGCAAACGGGCTTTCGCATTTCGACGGATGATTCCATCCAGAACGATGGAGCCAGCGATGTTTCCGAACTTGCTTGACTTGAAGATCTCGCGAATTTCCGCATTTCCCAGCACAACCTCTTCGAACTCTGGCTTGAGCAGCCCCTTAAGTGCGAGTTCGACCTCTTCGATTGCTTGATAAATGACCGAGTAGAACCGGACATCCACACCCTCTTGATCCGCGAAAATCGCAGTCTGAGGCTCGGGTTTGACGTTATATCCGATAACAACTGCGGTGGATGCCGAGGCAAGAGTGATATCGCTCTTGGTGATTGCGCCGACGCCACGGTGAATAACGCGGAGATCAACTTCTGCTCCAACGTCAAGTTGCATCAATGCATCTTCCAGGGCTTCGACCGATCCGCTCACGTCACCCTTGAGGATGAGGTTGAGTGTGGTGATCTTCGACTGCTCCATGAAGTCTTCAAGTGAGACCTTCTTACGTGCCTTAGCGAGTTGCGCATTTCGCTCAGCAGCCTGACGCTTCTCAGCAATTTGACGGGCAGTGCGATCCTCATCGGCAACGAGGAATGTGTCGCCCGCATTTGGCACGGAAGTAAAGCCGAGTACCTGCACTGGTCGCGACGGTCCAGCGGTGTCAACGTTATTGCCATGCTCATCTAACATTGCACGGACTCGGCCGAAAGAACCGCCCGCGACAATGGCATCTCCGACTTTAAGTGTTCCGCGCTGAATCAATACGGTCGCAACCGGTCCCCGACCCCGATCGAGGTGGGCTTCAATCGCAACACCTCGAGCATCGTCATCGGCAACTGCTTGCAGATCGATGGTGGCATCTGCCGTAAGAAGAATGGAATCAATAAGTTCTTTAATTCCATCGCCCGTTTTGGCAGAGACGTTTACAAATATTGTGTCTCCGCCGTACTCCTCCGCTACCAAGTTGTACTCAGTAAGTTGTTGGCGAACCTTCTCTGGGTTTGCACCTTCCTTGTCAATCTTGTTGACAGCAACAACGATTGGCACATCAGCGGCCTGCGCATGGTTGAGTGCCTCGATGGTCTGAGGCATTACTCCATCATCGGCAGCAACCACAAGAACTGCGATATCGGTGACTTTGGCACCGCGAGCGCGCATTGCAGTAAATGCCTCGTGACCAGGCGTATCGATGAAAGTAATCGCGCGGTCTAGATCATTGTGATTATGGTGAATCTGGTAGGCGCCAATGTGCTGCGTAATTCCACCCGCTTCACTCTTTACCACTTCAGTCTTACGGATCGCATCGAGCATCCGAGTCTTACCGTGATCAACGTGGCCCATGACCGTAACAACGGGTGGTCGCGTGACCAAGCGGGATGGATCAAGCGAGGCTAGTTCGCCATCGAGGTCGATGTCGAAACCTTGCAGCAGTTCGCGATCTTCGTCCTCGGGGCTGACGATTTGGATGACATAACCCAATTCAGCGCCGAGTAGCGCAAAAGTATCTTCATCAACAGATTGAGTAGCCGTGACCATCTCACCAAGGTGGAAGAGGGCGGCAACTAAAGCGGCTGGATCTGCATTGATTTTCTCTGCAAAGTCTGCAAGGGATGCGCCGCGACGCATACGGATAGGTGTCTTTCCGTCGCCGTGTGGAACTACCGCTCCACCCAATTGGGGCGCCTGCATATTGTCGAATTCGTCGCGCAACGCCTTCCTGCTCTTGGGCTTTCGCTTACTGCTCTTGCTCGCATTCTTTCCGAATGCGCCACCAGTACTTCCACGTTGTGGTCGACCGGCGGCCGGACGTGATGGTGCTCCGGCGGCGCCTCCCGCACTCGGCGTGCGGTACGGACTTCCGGCAGAGCCAGTGGATGGACCACCAGCGCGAGGCGGAAATCCGGTTCCCGCTGGACGGGGAGAAGATGGACGTGCGGCAAAACCGGGGCGGACTGATCCTGGACGCGGACCTGACATCGGTGGTCGTGGCGCGCCTGTGCCAGCGGGTCGCTGCGGTGGTCGCGGTGTTCCAAAAGGATTGTTACCTGGGCGGGGAGCTGCCGGTCGCGGTACTGGTGGTCGTGGTGTTCCAAAAGGATTGTTACCTGGGCGCGGAGCTGCCGGTCGCGGAATCGCGGTGCCACCAGCTGCTGGTGATGCAGTTGGAGTTGGCGCTGCGGGCATTGCCGCGGATGGCGCAGTCGGCGCTGGTGTTACTGGTCGCGCTTCAGCGGCGGCCTCTCGTGCATGCTGAGCCGTGGTCTGTTCAACCAGACCAGGTGCGAGTTCGGCCAAAAGTTCGGTTGCTGCCTCTGGCGTGATCTCCGCTTTGGCAGGTTTTGCGGCAGCCTTCTTTGCGGCAGCCTTCTTCACCGGCTTGGTCTCTTCGGCCGGTTTTGCATTTGGGTATAGCTCAAGCATCTTCCGTACAACGGGTGCTTCTACTGTTGATGATGGAGATTTGACGAATTCGCCTATCTCCTGGAGTTTCGCAAGGACGACCTTGCTCTCCATACCGAGTTGTTTTGCTAACTCATGTACGCGGACCTTTGCCACAGTTCTCCTGTCTTGGCCCGCAATTTCTTAGATGCGAGCCTTAGTTGCCTGACCTCATGATCGGTTCGAACTCATGTGAGTGTCATATCTTTCGCATCCGTTTCATAGTTGCCATTGATTTGGTTATGAGGTGCTACTTGCCTGAATCAACCAAACTTATGTAAGCAAGTAGTTCGCTGCCGTCCACGTTCTGTTCTCGTCTAAATGCCCGACGAAAAGATCCGCGTTCGACTGCTCGTACTGCACATAAGAGGTGTACCCACGCTCCCCGACCTGGGAAGGTGCGACGCGGATCTGGAATCACTTTTCCATCGATACACACCACACGAAGTAGCTCCGAAGGATTTTCACGTTTACGACAGTCGATACAACTCCGCAAGGTTTTACTCCTGCTAGAGGAGGTGCTCATGACCACCGTCCGCTCAAATTCAACGTGCCAACCTTACCTGCCAGAGGCGGGATATGCTAAACGGTCCTAAAAATGGCGGTTTTATTGCTCCACCCGAGGGGGATTTGGGGCATCGGAGTGAATATCAATGCGCCATCCGGTCAATCGTGCGGCCAGGCGTGCATTCTGTCCGTCTTTGCCAATGGCCAGTGAGAGTTGATAGTCCGGGACCGTCACTTTTGCTGAGCGAGTAGCCAAATCAACGATCTCCACCTTTTCGACGCGGGCAGGGGCCAGAGCGTGACCTACGAAAATAGCGGGGTCCTCGGACCAGTCCACGATGTCAATCTTCTCGCCGTGCAACTCATCCATCACGGCTCGAGCACGAGCACCCATGGGACCGATGAGCGAACCTTTGGGACTCACGCCGGCGCGGTGGGTTCGGACCGCAATCTTGGTTCGATGGCCAGCTTCACGAGCAACGGCCATAATCTCAACAATTCGGTCGGCAATTTCGGGAACTTCGAGGGCAAATAACTGTTTCACAAGGGCCGGGTGACTGCGGGAGAGCGTCACTTCCGGACCTTTAAGTCCTTGCTTTACCTCGACGACAAAACATTTGATCCGCTCGCCATGGGCGTAAATCTCGCCCGGGACTTGTTCTTGCGGCGGAACTTTGCCCTCTACTCGTCCCAGGTTCACATACACGGTGCGTGGATCTCGTCCTTGCTGAACGACTCCGGAGACAACATCTCCAACCGATGCAGTGAACTCTCCAACGATCTCTGCATCATTTGCTTCGCGCATCTTCTGTTTAATTAGTTGGCGCGCCGTCGATGTCGCGATTCGGCTGAAGCCCTCCGGACTGTCGACCACTTCTTCTATTTTTTCGCCGTCCTCCCCAAAGATGGGGACCTTTATTTGGATCTCCCCGCTCTCCCGGTCGAGGTGTGCATACGCGTGAGGTCGCGCCTCTGGCATATGGGCATATGCGGTGAGAACTGCGGCCTCAATTGCACCAATCAGACGATCAAAGGGAATGTCGCGTTCAATAGTGAGGGATGCAAGTGCCTTCATATCTACATGCATCAGATGTCCTCACCTTTGCGATTGAATTCAATTTCGACTTGAGCTCGTTTGATTTCCACAAAAGGAAGTTCAATCTTCTTGGCTATTTTGCCAGGGACTATCACGCAGACAGACTCATCATGAACTACATCAACACGCCCAGTCACGACTTCACCATTGACCATTACCGACCGGACCAACCGATTCAAATTCTTCTGCCAATGCCGAGGTTGGGTAAGAGGACGATCCACGCCAGGTGAAGTTACTTCCAGCGTAAAGGGAGTCTCGCCGAGAAAATCGGCGGCATCGAGAATTGCGGAAATTTCCTTAGAGGCAACTGTCACATCATCAAGGTTGATACTTTCGAGACTGTCAACCACACAGGTAATGAGGCGCCGATTTCCGGGGGACGCAACCGTGACTTCTTCGACTATTAGGCCGTGCGATTCCACGGCAGAAGTAATGGCGATCGTTATTTCTTGAGCCAGATCCATTGGATTTCACTTTCTATGAAGTTGTAATTGCGAGCATAACCTAGAAGGCAACCGACTACCAATGCGTGAGAGTGTCGACACCTACTTTAAAGATCAGAAGTGCTGTCACCAACAAGAATATTTTGCGCACGAAGGCGGATCCTCCGCGAATCGCCATACGAGCACCCAGGAGTCCCCCTGCGATATTTGCCATTCCTAAAAGCAGACCCACCTTCCAGAGAATGACCCCATGAAAACCGAAAATAATTATCGCGCCGAAGTTGGTAGCAACGTTGACGACCTTCGCCATGGAAGAAGCGGAAAGAAAAGCAAAGCCGAGGGTAACAACAAGGACCAACATCAGGAAAGTTCCGGTCCCTGGTCCGAAGATTCCATCATAGAAGCCAATGCCCGCTCCTGCCGCAATCGCGATCCAGCGACGGCGCTTATGAGTGTGGCGAAGCTCTTCAATGTGGCCCAAGGTGGGATGGCTCCATGTGTAAATACCAACCGCAAGGAGGAGAGAGAAAACGATAGGTCGTAGCGCATGAGTCGGAATATAAGAGGCGAGCAAAGCACCACACATTGATCCGATGAAAGCGGGCAACGCCATGAAAAGTGTGAAAGTGAAGTCGGGTTTGACTCGCCGTCGGTACAGAATCGCTGCGGCAGTTGTTCCAAATACCGAGGAAAGTTTATTCGTGCCGAGAACTTGCACAGTTGGAGATTGTGGAAATCCGATGAGTAGAGCAGGAAGTTGAATCAAACCTCCACCACCGGCGATTGCGTCAATGAATCCTGCACCCAGCGCAGCAAGCCCCATGAAGGCCATTGTTAAAGTGGGGATCTCTCCAAAGAAATTCATCTCACCACCTGGCTATGAAAGCTGCGCTTCAATTTCCTTCGCGGCATCTGCGACCAGGACTTCGGAACGTTCGCCAGTTCGGCGAATGCGAATTTCGACTTTGCCTTCAACGAGGGCTTTGCCGACAACGACAATGATTGGATTCCCAATCAATTCAGCATCCTTGAATTTAACGCCCGGACTCGCATCGCGTCGATCATCAAGCATTACCTTGTAACCGGCGCGCTCGAGTTCCTTGGCCAGTTCTTCGGCCACATCAAAGGGGCGATCCTCTTTCCCGGTTGCGACGATGTGGACCTGCGCAGGAGCAATCTCTGCGGGCCAGTTCAGCCCAAGTTCGTCGTGAGTCTGCTCAGCAATTGCGGCAACCGCACGCGAAACACCAATGCCATATGAGCCCATTGTCACAACGCGCGATTTTCCATCGCTATCAAGCACAGTCAAGTCGAGTGCTTCAGCGTACTTTCGACCAAGCTGGAAAATGTGGCCGATTTCGATGGCGCGATCAATCACAACTGGTTCAGAACACTCTGGACAGGCATCGCCTTTACGAACTTCGGCTGATTCGACGTACTCGTCAACTTCAAAATCCCGTCCGTTCACCACGTTGAGTGCATGGAAGCCGGCTTTGTTTGCACCTGTTACCCATTTGGTACCTGGAGCAATGCGCGGATCTGCATAAAGAGTCAGACCGAAACTCTTTGCATTCTGCGGTCCAACATATCCCTTAACCAATGCTGAGTTCTTAGCGAAATCTGCATCTTCAAAGAGGCGCAAGTCTTGTACTCCCGAAAGATTTGCTTGTAGACGCTTAAGGTCTACCTCCCTGTCCCCCGGAACCAGCACGGATATATTTTCTCCATCCGCCACGAGAAGTACATTCTTCAGAGTATCGGCTCCCGTAAAACCGCCACCATATCTCTCGTTTAGGACAGCCACCAAAGAATCAATGGTTGGTGTATTCGGCGTGTCAACCACTTCCATCGCAGGCACACCTGTTGGATCCTCCGCCGCGATCACCGTCTTCATCGCTTCAACGT
Source organism: Candidatus Nanopelagicaceae bacterium (assembly GCA_049287065.1). Lineage (GTDB taxonomy): Bacteria > Actinomycetota > Actinomycetes > Nanopelagicales > Nanopelagicaceae > QYPT01. The sequence continues at coordinate 169,359 of JBAQFB010000011.1, read as the reverse complement.
TTGCTGCGTACCCGCACTTTTCGCAGAGCACGTAGGTGTCTTCGCCAGTTGGGCATGGAGCTAAGAACTCTTCCGAGCGAGAACCTCCCATGGCTCCCGACATCGCACTCACAATGTTGTATCGCATTCCTAAGCGATCAAAAGTCTTGATGTAGGCAGCGCGATGTTTGTTGTATGACTCGTTGAGACCCTCATCAGTAAGGTCAAAAGAGTACGAATCTTTCATCACAAACTCTCGACCGCGAATGATTCCACTGCGTGGCCGTGGCTCGTCCCGATACTTGGTCTGGATTTGGTACAGCGAGAGCGGTAGATCCTTGTACGAGGAATACTCCCCCTTCACCATTAAAGTAAACATCTCCTCGTGCGTTGGACCTAAGAGGTAGTCCGCACCGCGCCGATCCTTGAGTCTGAAAAGGTCCGGGCCGTACTCGGTCCAACGGTTTGTCTCTTCATATGCTTCGCGGGGCAGAAGGGCCGGAAAATGAACTTCCTGGAAGCCTGCCGCATCCATCTCCTCGCGTATGACCCGTTCGATATTCCGAAAAGTGAGGTAGCCAAGTGGCAACCAGGAATAAATTCCAGCGGCAATTCGGCGGATATAGCCGGCCCGCACGAGCAGGCGATGGCTGGCAACTTCCGCATCGGCGGGATCATCGCGCAGGGTGCGTAAGAAGAGAGTAGACATTCGCAACATGAACGCGAGCCTACCTGAGTACGTCTGGATGTCGTACTAAATAGGTATCAGCGAACGTTGACTGACGGCTTTCCTGCAGCAACTCCTGCGGCTTCCATCTCATCGGCAAGGCGCATCGCCTCTTCAATCAGCGTCTCGACGATTTCGGCTTCGGGTACCGTCTTGATCACAACGCCCTTGACGAAAATCTGCCCTTTCCCATTTCCGGAAGCGACACCGAGATCGGCTTCCCTCGCTTCGCCCGGTCCGTTGACGACACACCCCATGACGGCGACTCGTAGTGGAACCGTCATCCCTTCCAGGCCGGCTTGGACTTTCTCGGCCAGGGAATAAACATCGACTTGGGCTCGTCCGCAGGATGGGCAAGAGACAATTTCCAATTTACGTTGACGCAAATTAAGGGATTCCAGAATCGAGATGCCAACTTTCACTTCCTCCACTGGTGGAGCTGAGAGTGAAACTCGGATCGTGTCCCCAATGCCTTCGGCGAGCAGAATTCCGAACGCGGTAGCTGACTTAATGGTCCCTTGGAAAAGCGGGCCGGCTTCGGTAACGCCCAGGTGAAGTGGATAGTCGCACTTTTGAGCCAGCAATCGGTAGGCACTTACCATCGTCACGGGGTCATGGTGTTTGACTGAGATCTTTATATCGCGAAAACCATGCTCTTCAAATAACGAGCACTCCCAGAGCGCGGATTCCACTAGTGCCTCTGGGGTCGCCTTTCCATATTTGGCGAGAAGTCGCGGATCGAGGGAGCCGGCATTTACGCCGATGCGGATTGGAATCCCCGCATCTCCCGCCGCCTGGGCAACTTCCTTTACTTTGTCATCGAACTGCTTGATATTTCCCGGGTTGACGCGCACGGCAGCGCATCCGGCATCAATGGCGGCAAAAATATATTTGGGTTGAAAGTGAATATCTGCAATTACTGGAATTTGTGAGTGCTTGGCGATCTGAGCAAGTGCATCCGCATCATCCTGGCTCGGGACTGCAACCCGGACGATCTGACATCCAGCGGCCGTGAGTTCGGCAATCTGCTGCAGGGTTGCGTTGACATCTGAAGTTAAAGTGGTGCACATCGACTGGACACTTACCGGTGAATCACTTCCGACCATCACGCTTCCCACCCGAAGTTGGCGGGTCTTTCGGCGCGGTGCCAGAGTAGGCGGAGGCGCCGCAGGAATTCCTAAATCAACCATGTATGCATTCTGCCCTACTTGGCGACTCGCTTCACCTTATGACTGCTGCAGACGCTTAAAGGTTGATGGTTATTGGATTGACGATATCTGCTACCAGAAGAAGGAGAGTCAGTCCGACGAGCAGGACAAAGACGACCATGGTGATCGGAGTCAGCACCGCGACATCAATGGCAGGCGGTCGTGAACGACCACGCAGCCTGGCAATAAAGGCACGCAATTCATCAGCGATCGCCACAGCCATATGACCTCCGTCAAGTGGCAGGAGTGGCAGGAGATTGAAGATGCCCACAAAGAAATTGAGGCTGGCAATAATGAGGATGAAGGTGGCGATCCGTTCACCGGTAGAAAGTTTTGAACTTCCCACCGCCTCGCCCGATACCCGAGCCACACCCACAACTCCCACCAGGCCTTCGGGGTCCCGCTCTTTTCCACCAACGGTCTGGGACCAGAGTTCGGGGACCTTGGCTGGAAGGGAGATGAGGGATTTGACTGAAGCGGAGATGAAATTTCCAGTCAGACTTGCCGATTCTTTTACAGCGGCAATCGGGTCGCTACGCACTAAAGAATATTCATTGAAGATTCCGATAAAGCCAATTGTCCGGCCGCCGACGACTCTGGCATGCGGGGTAATTGTTAATTCCAGATCGGGTGACCGCACGGAATTGGCATCCGTGACGATTTCGCTTCCGCGGTCTATTCCAAAGAGAAGTGGAACGCCAGCGGAGTTGCGAATAATCTCAACATCGGTGGACCACTTGGTAATTCTCTTGCCGTTGATCGAAACAATCGTGTCACCTGCCTTTAAACCTGCCAACTTGGCCGGGGAAACCGGAGAAGTCGCAGTGCATGCTTGATTTCCAGTTGAGGGTGGAACGCATGGGCTAATTTGCGCGATAGTGGAGGTCGCTTGGGAAGTACCAATACCTATAAAGAGAATCAGCAGCAGCACGAAGCCAAGGACAAAATGTAAAAAGGAGCCGGCTCCGAGAACTATTAACTTTCGACTTCCTTTTGCGCGGTAGAAATCCCGCTCTCCCCCGATAAGACCTTCACTCGGCGACATACCCTCAATCCGGCAGTACCCTCCCGCCGGAATGGCCTTAATCCCGAATTCAGTCTCGCCCCGGACCGTCGACCAGATTTTCGTTCCAAATCCGAGGAAGAACTCGCTCACCCGCATACCAAAATGCTTTGCAGTAATGAAGTGTCCGAATTCATGGACCATCACTGAAAAAAGGAGCGCAACGACAAAAGCCAGAATCCCTAGTAATTGCATTGCGCTATCTTGGCAGGTCAGGCTGACAAGTGGGAACTTGGCGCAAGTAGTAGAATTCCCGCCATGACAACAATCCCTCAAATTCGTTCATTGGTGACGGCTATCCCAGGTCCAAAGTCTCAAGAAATTCTCATGCGGCGTTCAGAGGCAGTCTCCGCCGCGCTGGGAATGGCAATCCCCATTGTTGTCGAACGTGCCGGTGGCGGAGTAATTGTCGACGTGGATGGGAATTCCATTATTGACATGGGGGCGGGCATTGCCGTGGTCAATGTCGGAAATAGTGCCGAAAGAGTCGTGGCCAATGTGCAAGCACAGGTCGCAGCATTCACGCATACCTGCTTTATGGTTGCTCCATACCTGGGTTACATCGAAGTTTGCGAAGCCCTCAACCGTCTCACTCCGGGTACTCACAAGAAGAAATCAATTCTCCTCAATTCCGGTGCCGAGGCGATTGAGAATGCGGTGAAGATTGCCCGTAGTTATACAAAGCGCCAAGCCATTGTCGTCTTCGAACATAGCTATCACGGTCGAACCAACCTCACCATGGCTATGACCGCGAAGAACATGCCTTACAAGGAGGGATTCGGTCCATTTACTCCTGAGATCTATCGGATGCCCATGGCCTACCCAATGCGTTGGCCAGGTGGAGCCGAGAAATGCGCGGAGGAAGCACTCGACTTCGTGATTCACAAAATGGAGAAAGAACTCGGTGCCAAAAATATCGCTGCCATCGTCATCGAACCGATCCAAGGTGAAGGCGGTTTCATCGTTCCGCCTAAGGGCTTCCTACCAGGACTCTCTAAATTTGCATCCGAGAATGGGATCGTCTTCATTGCCGACGAGGTTCAAACTGGTTTTGCTCGCACGGGGCAGATGTTTGCATCAGAGGACGAAGGCGTAGTTCCTGACCTCATTGCAACTGCAAAGGGAATTGCCGGTGGACTTCCGTTGGCAGGTGTTACGGGCCGAGCAGAGATAATGGACTCGGTACACGGAAGCGGCCTCGGCGGAACCTATGGCGGATCCCCCGTTGCCTGCGCGGCCGCAATCGGCGCAATTGCGACCATTGAAGAAGAGGACCTCTGCAAACGTGCTCTTGAAATGGGAAAGATCATTTCCGATTCTCTAAATGAAATGAAGAAGAAGTACCCAATCATCGGTGAAGTACGTGGTCGCGGCGCAATGCAAGCAATCGAACTCGTCATCCCCGGTGGCATCGAGCCAAATCCAGCTGCGCTCGGCTCAATTGTTAAGTACTGCCAACAAAAAGGTGTACTCATTCTTTCCGCAGGCACCTATGGCAACGTCATTCGACTTCTCCCTCCCCTAGTCATGCCTGAGAATCTTCTACGTGAGGCACTCGGCATTCTTGATGAGGCGATTGCGGCGGTTTAGGACCGAAGCGGATCTCCAGTAGAGAAGTCACGTGCTCCGCTGTGATCCGAGGAATTGGTTTTGATTTAGATAACACTCTCTTTGACCACCGTGGTGCAGCAGCGGCAGGAATGTCTGCCCTCTTGCACAAACGAGGTTGGGTCTACGAAGGTGAGTTTGATCTTGAAACCATCTGGCAACAAATTGAGCAGAAATATTTCTCCGAGTATGTAACCGGAAATTTGACACTGGCAGAACACAGGCGCGAACGTATGCGCGAATTCCTTTCAATGGCAAATATTCATGCAGCTGGTGCTGACCTGAACGGGCTTTTCGACGATTATCTTAAGGAGTATTCCAATTCATGGACCGCCTATTCGGATGCGCTTCCTGCGCTTGAGGCACTCCGAGAATCAGGTTATGCGCTCGCAGTCCTCACTAACGGCCAGCAAGACCAGCAAGAGCGCAAACTAGCAAAAATGGGGTTAAGTCATTTCTTCACATCGGTCCTAGCAATTGGGAGGGTTACTCATCCCAAACCCGATGCACGCGCCTTTCTGCAAATGTGCGCCTCTTTAGAATGCGAACCTGAAGAAGTCGTCTATGTAGGAGATGACCCGCAGGTGGATGCCGTGGCGGCCACCCGCGCCGGACTTCATGGAGTATGGCTCAATCGAGATGGATTAGAAGCGCACGTTGGCATTAGCAATCAAATAAGTACACTTTTCATGCTGAAAGGCTCTCTCCCGAGTTGAGGTGCGCAATGACCAAGAAGGAAGTCGATACCTATCTTTCCGCAGTGCCCGAACCGCAACGAAGTACCTTGAAAGATCTCCGAAAACTCATCCGTGCAGCTCTTCCGAATGCTGAGGAGTGTCTTTCATACAATATGCCTGCCTTCAAAGTGGAAGGTCAGGTAATTGCAGGTTTCGCCTCAGCCAGGAATCACTGCAGTTACTACCCTTTTAGCGGACGCACACTCACAACATTGAGTGCCGAAGTAAGCAAATACGTGACCACGAAGGGTTCGTTGCATTTTGCTGTCGACAAATGCATTCCAGCGACCTTAGTAAATAAACTTGTCAAAACTCGGTTAAAAGAAGTGAAAGCAAAGAGAGACGGCGGGGCCCGATAAGTGAAAGAGGAGCCTCGTATACGTCCCACGGTTCGCGTGCTGATGCTGGATGATCAAGACCGCGTTCTTCTTTTCCGCGGTCAGGACCCCCATCAACCCACCACTCGTTTCTGGTTTCCTCCAGGCGGAGGCATTGAGCCAGGTGAAAGCGTTGAAGATGCTGCCAGACGTGAAGTGAGGGAAGAGACAGGATTGGTCGATGTCGAACTCGGTCCTCACATCTGGAATAGGCGCCACGTCTTCACCTTTTATGGAACACATCAAGACGTGCGGGAAACCTGGTTCTTTGCGCGCGTCCCAACTTTTAGTATCGACATCTCCGGATTCACCGACCAAGAAAAAGAGATTCTGCAAGAACACCGTTGGTGGACGCTTCCCGAACTCGAATCCACAACCGATGTGCTCACACCGCGCGATCTGGCAGCTCTACTAAGAGACCTCTTTGAGAATGGACTTCCGACCAGCCCGGTGACTGTAGAGGTTTGATTAGCGCGTCAGTTGCACCCAATTAACCGTTGAAGTTCGATCATCTCTTTGCCCCTGGCCACTGAAATCGCAAGGATTCTGATCGCGGAAAGCCTTAGTTTCTTTGGTATTCAATGGAGTTATTCCAACATCCGCAAAGGCCGCCAAAACTGAAGGCGTCATGTGATCAAAGACGCTACCCAGTATTTCCTTTCCATCTATTGTCGGCCGGATTCCAAGTAGGTCCAGATCGAAATCGAACCCCTTGTCTCCTAGGGCTGCGTAACCGATGAGTTCTCCAGCTTTTACGGAATCGCCGATTTTGAATGATCTGGCAAAATATATATGTCCAAATTGAAACAAGACGGCCTTATCCATGAGCGTTGAAAGGCCAATCCCATTGCCATTCATCGGTCGACCACCCACCTTGTTAGCCTCTAAATTAATGCTCGCAACAGTTCCGTCAAATGGCGCAAACATTTTTACCTTGTCCAGGGTGCCTTGAAATTGGGCAATGGGATAGAAGTAGTGCTTGAGCGATCTATTCGTCTCCAACACTTGATCAAACGTGTAACCATCACGATTATGACCTGAGCAACTTCGATATTTCGAAATGCTCATTATTTGCGTGAGGTCAACCGGGAGTGTAGAAATATATTTGGCATCGGGACTCGGCCATTCAGGGAGTTTTCCTAAATCCGGAACTTTTTTCGGATCTGACTTCCCTGCCGAATTCGTAGGCACCGACGGAGTCGTTTTCGGTTTCACCTTTGCCGCGACCCAGACCAATTTTCTATTCTTTTTGTCACAGACAAATGTCTTACCAGCGACCTTAGTTGTAGCTCCAGGCTTTGTGCAGGCACCACCCAATTTTGCGGCAGCGAATGCTCCATTGGGCAGCCCTAGAAGCATTGTGGCAGAAACAAATACGACCGCCAAACCAATAACTTTTCGTTTCGAACGGTTGACCACATGGAAAGGCTAACAGCCCCATATTGATTCATGTAAGTGTCCTTTTTATCGCTTATGGAAGCATCCCTACCAACCTAACCAGTCACTAATGCAACCTCTCCAGTTTTCTGCAACCCGGCCAATCTTCTGTTTCATGTAGCGCACTAGCTACTGTTGATGCAGGAAGGGAGGCGTGATGGCAAGCGTTGCGAGTGCAGAGCACAAAGAGTTGGCGCTTCAAGCAGCACGGTGTGCCGAGACGGTTCTTGCTTTTTTCACTCAAGAACGTCCAGATGACTTCCGCCCGAAGGCTGCGATTGAGGCGGCCCGTCACTGGGCGACTGGGGAACTGTCGGTCGCCGATGCAAGGAAGGCTGCCTTCGCTGCGCACGCGGCGGCGCGGGAGTGCTCAAATCCAGCGGCCATCGCAGCGGCTAGATCTGCCGGGCACGCGGCTGCCACTGCGCATGTGTCACATCATGCGGCGATTGCCGAGGCATACATGCAGAAGGCCCTGACATTGAAGAATGAATCTCAATCCTCGTTTTGAATTCGCAACAGAATCGCCAACCCCACTAATCGTTAATACAACCTCATTTGAGATTTCCAGATAGGTCGGTGCGGGGTATGAGTTCCCCGAAAACCCCGCCAATCATTAATACACTTCCATCCCGTCAGTCAAACGTCTTGCAAAACCGAGTGGCTCTACCGGCCCAGAACGGCCGAATTGGGAGCGTTGCCCTTTCTGGAATCGATGTTTTATTGGACTAAATCGTAATTCGGTTTGCGGCGTGGGTTGCCAAGCCAAAAAGATCTGGATAGACCGTCGAAGAGTTATAGCCAAAACTATCTTCAAGGATGGTTCTTATTTCAGACTTACATGCCGCTTTGATCCTCAGCGTGTAGGTAGGGGTAGATCTTTGTTGAGGTCGTTGTGCCAACGAATTCATGGAGACCGTTATGGATGTCGATTCGCGCACCTCCTCGATGTTCCAATTGCCCATTACAGAACCATCGCCTGGACCTTTTCTGTACTTTGCATTGCCACCACTCCTGACTATTGGTACGCCACCGAGTAGTGAGGCGGAGTTTTGTGCAGGTATTCGCTCGTTATAACTTGGTGGACGCCAAACCTTTGGAAGTTCCACCTGCCAACTTTTCTTGTCACTTCCTTTGAACGAAGCCCAAGGTAGCGCCCGCTCCCCCCATTTCCCATCCAGTTCAATCTGACGCTCTGTCACATCAAATGCAAACAAGCGACCGTCGATGTCCGCCTTTGGGCTTACCACTTTTGTGAAACTGCTGCTCGACTGCAAACCAGAGTGCAATCAGTGGATTGAATGTGACGTCTAGCAAACGTGTCGGTCCTCCATAATGCTGAATATGCGCAAGCGTTTCCAGTGCTGATAAGTTATCAAATCGCCAATTTCCTCTGCTCTGTTCCAAAATCTTTTGTTCAAATTCCACCAATGCGACTTCATAAGGCGCAGTTCCATTCTTTTCGATAAACCGCCGGTAAAGAGAGCTATGGAGAGAAAATCTCGCATCGACTACGCCTCTCCATGCCAAATCACGTTTTTTGTTCCCCGTCGCCAAACTGATGACTCTGTTGATTTGGCTAAGTGCTAAATCCCAATTAGTTATCAATTCCCCTTGCCATGGATCGAAGAACGCTTCACCCTGAGTTAATGTCATCTCGGTGCACCCTCCATCGTCAGAGGAGTTGAGACTCCCACTCTGGGTTTGAATATGCAAGGTAAATCAACAACCCGACTAATTGTTAATACAACCTCAAAGAGGCGGAGCCTCGTCTACGCGTTCTCCCCTTATCTTGGCGATTTCGCATGGGAAACCAAAGCCCCGTCGGGAGGTTTTCAGAATTTTGTCCACACTGGCCGCTGGCCGACGCGATTTCCAAAACAGAGAAGATTCTAGATTCGATAGTCCACCGACTCAAATTGTACGGAGCCTCCGCGAATGCCCATAAGCAAACCAATAATGATATTGAGCGGAATTTCACGTGACATCGAATCCATAAGCCAAGCTTGTTCAGGCTCATAAAGGGAATCAATGGCGGCAGGTTTATATCGAACCAGTGAAGACAAGTAAAAGAGTGCGGCGTAACGGATGAGAGAGAGTGGAATCGTGAGTGATTTTGACTTGTAGATAGATTGCGTAATCATGAATTCGGCAGGATACGCGATTGGTTCGCTGAGGTATGGCCTTAATAGCTTTTCAAATTGCATGCCCGCCGTTACAAAATCTGGTGCCACCGTGCCGTTGGCCAACGTCATTGAGTGCGTATTTTTTGACTGATACAACTTGAGAAGACTTAAGGGCATCCGGTTACTAATTGCGAAAAAAGACCTCCAATCATGCCACTGCGTGATATCGACCTCTTCGTATTCACGATTGAATAGTCGAGTCATTTGTTCACGTTGATTTTGGAAGGTATCAAAAGGGACTGCGATATTCGACCAGGCTTGGTTGCTGTCGCCTTGGAGTGTGTGAAAACCGCGATTGGTGTTTGGCCTCGTCCGACCAATCACATTAACTTCTAGACCAATTTCAGGTATCAAGGCAAGCAAATTTGAAATGGGCAATCGAGTCCCGACTGGGATCTTCAGTCCCGTGCGTTTCTCGTAGAGCAGTGGAAATAGACCAGAAGTAACTTCAAGATAATCGCTCTTGATTGACGTTGTAGTTGTTGTCTTGTAAGTAAGACCGTGTCCGATTTTCAGCCCTAAGATTTCAGTGGGTTTTGTTTGAAGAAGTTCTGCTTTAGCAAGGTTAAGAGCGCTGTAGTAATACGGCAAAGCGGCGGCAGATCCATTTATATGCGTGCCTGCCTCCCAGTAAGTCTGACTTTGCCTTATATAACTCCCGAATTGCCGATGCAAGTTTTTCCAATTTGGCCCTGAACTACTAAACATTTGTTTCCCTCGAGCAGGGATATCTGTAAATTCTCGAAGCGCTAGCCACACTATTTTGGGGCTGGCGGGCTCCGAATAGACTAGAGACGGTCGTACCATGTGCCCAGGGGTTGCGATTAGGTATTGATTTGATGGCCTTCTAGCGACTGGCATAGCAGATCTTGGCACGGCATGGCGTAACTTGAAATAGGGATCCCAATTGGCAACCCCACTAATCGTTAATACACCCTCAGGTACACCCATGGTTTGAAGGATCCCCTGGTTTTGATTCCGTGGCATGAATGTAAGAGACCCCCATTTTGGTGATATGAAGCGTCGTCACTTCGCGCTCCTAGGATCATTTATGAATCGTCCCAGTCTCCTTTTTTGCCTCAAGAAAAGGCAATCCGCCTCCTTAGTCAATAAATTAGTACCTAATCGTGTAGGTAAGGTTAATAATCGGTAGCCTACGGGGATGTCAGGATACCAAAAGCCAAAGATCGGATTACACAAGGAATTCGTCTATCTCAACGATGACACCATCATAAATTCGTTGTCAGCACTTGAAGCCGGAAAGATTGATGAGATTCTTCAGAAATCTTTTGATACGCGCGAAAGGGGATTCGAAGCAGGGGTGGGCATCAAAGGCGTCGGTGTCAAAGGGGGAAAGAAGAGCGAGGCAAATGTCGAAGAGGAATGGACGAAAAGGAGGACAAGATTTTCGGCCTTTGACGCATGGTTAGAATTCCTAAATAAAGCAGACGCGATCGGCCATTTGACTCACTGGGATTTGGAAACGAGAAATGATTTAGGCATTGGTGACACGATTCTTTTTACTGCGGACGTGGAAATTTCTCCGATTCAGCATAATTTTCTGACATATATTGCATTCGCTAAAGAGGCGGCTAAATCCAATTCACCATTTAAGCAGTCTGGAACCGAACTCGTCGCCACCAAAAATGTCGCAAAGATGATGTCGGACTGGATGGGAACGAAGAGCGAAGAGATTTCTCTACTGGTTTATCTGGCGCCAAACGGAGTGACAGATCCAAGAATCGTTGCGCGCCTGGAAGATCCGTATCTCGTTCGAGGAACACAGGCTGTCCAAGGTAGATACACAATCATCGGTCAGGTGGAAGAATTAATCAGCGCGAATAAATCTGTTCCCGCATTAAGAGTATTCAAAGACACTCCGCCAACTATTGCTGAAATCAAAGTAATTCAGGAAGGCATGGAAGGATTCAAGGAAAGCGCCGAAGCCCTTGGAATAACGATTTCTGATCAGGATATAAATATTGCACATCCAGGAGTAGTCATCCATCCAATTGCAATCTATCGATAACAGGGATGCAAGATCTCTGCATTTGTTGGCTGAGATTGCTTGCTATGGAAATCCAAGCCGGGAAGACGGCTTAGGTGCTACCTGTCGAGAACATTCTGGGAAGGCGAATAACCCTCACCCTTTTTGCGTTTTGCAATGCCGCTGAGTGCTTCAAGGACGACGCGATTGGCCAGTATTGCTGTGATATCTGCGCTGTCATATGGTGGAGAGACTTCGACAATGTCGATGCCAACTATTGGAAGTTCGAGACAGATGCGACGCACTGCTTCCAGCAATTCGCGACTTGTCATTCCGCCGGGTTCCGGTGTTCCAGTGCCAGGTGCCATACCAGGATCAACGACATCTATATCGATAGAGAGAAATACTCCGTCGCACTCGTCTAGAAGACGATCAAAAGACTCATCCAAAACTGTGTTCATTCCGCGATTGTGTATCTCTGTCATCTCATATGAGCGCATTCCTTGGTCGCGCATCCAATCAAGTGTCTCGGGTTCGGGCCAATAACCGCGAAGTCCGACCTGAAGGAATCGGTCACCTCGCACCGCACCCGATTCAATCAGTCGGCGCATTGGTGTTCCGTGTCCGACGAGTGCGCCAAATTGCGTATCCCCCGTATCGGCATGGGCATCGAAGTGAATCATTGAGATCTTGCCTAAGCCTCGGTGTCGCGCAATACCGGCAACATCAGCGGAGGCGATGGAGTGGTCTCCCCCGAGAATTACGGGGATTTTTCCTGCTCGAGAAATCTTCTCGGTTGCATCAGCAAGTACTGCAAGTGAAGCGACGAGATCTCCCCCAGGCATGAGAAGGTCGCCGGCATCTTTTACATTCAATTCTTTAAGTGCATCAACTCGAAGCGTGAGGTGAGGACGCTCGCCGTCATGAGGCAGGTAGTCGCCTCCACGAATGGCTTGTGGACCGAATTTGGTACCAGAGCGGTGCGATGTGCCGCTATCTATGGGTGCGCCAATGATGATGACATCGGCATCAGCGAAGGTTTCTGGTTTATCCAGGTCGCATGCAGGAATTCCAAGGAAGGTGAAATTTGGTCCGTACATATTTCCGATGTTGGTCACCCTAAAAGGGTAACGCATCCCTTATGAATCGAAGCCCAGACCCAATCGGTCAAGGATTTTCAGCCAGATATTTCGTCGCCCGCTCTTCTGGTCTGCTCTGTTGATCGACCACTGCGTGACGCGAATGAACAAGTAGCGGAAGGGCTCTGGTGGGAATGGCAAAGGCTTCCGTCTCACCATCTTGAGTGCTGTTCGCTCAGTCTTCTGGCCGTCTAATAAGTCCAACATGGTTGCCGCTCCGAAACGAGTGGCAGCGACACCAAGACCTGTATATCCCATGACATAGGCGATGCGACCTTTATGACCCCAGAATGGCGAGAATCTGGTGCATGTATCTATCGCGCCGCCCCAACTATGCGTGAACTGAATACCTTCAAGTTGCGGGAATGTCTTGAGGAAGTGGGATGCGAGTGTCGCATACGTATCGGGACTGAATTCATATTCTTGTCTTACTTTTCCGCGGAAATTGTAGATGGCGTCATAGCCACCCCAGAGAATGCCGCCGTCACTGGTCAATCTGTAATAGTGGAATTGATTGCCGGCATCTGAAATGCCTTCGCGATTTGCCCATCCAATGCTCTCGCGCTGTGCAGGAGTGAGTGGTTCGGTAACCAGCTGATAGTCATACACCGGGATCACATATTTACGAGCACTTCGCACGAGTGATCTAAAAACATTTGTCGCGAGAGCTACTTTGGCAGCAGTGACTGTCCCATAGGCGGTATGGAGAATGACACTCTCATCCGACTCCTCCAGCCAATCGACCTTTGAGTTCTCATAAATTTTCACACCAAGTGACACGCATGCCCGCTCCAGTCCCCATACGAGACGAGCAGGATCAACTAGGGCGGTTCCGTCATGATCAAAAAGTGCGCCCTCATAAATGGGTGACTTAACGCGCGATTGAATCTCTTCCTTATTCAGAAATTCAACATTGTCGCCAAACTTATTTCGGAGCTCAGCTTCCTCGCGCATGCCTTCGATCTGCCATGGGGCCACTGCTACCCGCAGTTCCCCAGTGCGCTCCCAATCGCAATCGATCTGGTATCTCTTGATCGTCTCTTCAATGGCGTCGAGATTTTCGCGTCCCAGTCTTTCAATGGTGGCAATCTCTTTTCGAAAACGACTGTAGCCATTGAGAAAGCCGTGCGTGAGGGAAGAGTTGCAGAAGCCGCCGTTACGGCCGGAGGCGCCAGCACCGGTTTCGCGCTGTTCAACAATGATTACTTCCCGATGCGGGTCTCTCTCCTTGGCTAAGAGGGCGGTCCACAATCCGGTGTATCCAGCGCCGACAATGCACAGATCCGTCGTGACATCGCCAATCAATGCAGAATGAGATTCGGGTTCGAGGGGGTCTTCATCCAGCCAGTAGAGAACAGGCTGTACATCTTTTAAATGGCGCAGAACAAAGGGGTCGATGTCTGACATCGCGTTCCGGCAACCGCCGGACTCACCCCTTAACCTATTTCACAGTTGGCCCGGGTCCTCCGGAGTCCTACCCCAAGGCGCAGGCTTCCATCAACCTGTCGTTCTCCTTGGCAACGTGTGTAGGTTAGCGCACCTTTTTGCGGTTGACCAGTTGCCCCGCAATAACAATGAATAGTGCGATGAAGAACATTGAAGAACCAATCACATTTGCTTGAGCTGGAATTCCGCGTGCAGAAGCGGTGTAAACAAACTTGGGAAAGGTGGTCAAGGTGCCTGAATTGAAGTTGGTGATAATGAAATCATCAAATGAAAGACTGAAAGAAAGTAGCGCTGCACCAGCGATTCCAGGCATAACAAGCGGCAATGTCACTCGTCGGAAGGTTTCAAATTCATTGGCATACAGATCCATTGCTGCCTGTTCTAAGCGTGGATCAAGACTTGCAATACGCGCCTTCACCGTCACCACCACGAAGGAAATGCAGAACATTACGTGCGCGATAACGGTTGGCCAGAAGCCGGGATTGATTCTAAAAGCCAAAAACATGGCGAGTAACGACGCACCTAAAACAACTTCTGGAGTAGCCATGGGGAGGAATATGAGGAGATTTGTCGCTGAGCGTCCCTTAAAGCGGTGACGTCCAATCGCGAAGGCAATTAACGTACCCAATATTGTTGCCAAGGTCGTCGCGATAAGTCCGATCTTGATCGAATTGCCTAGGGCAGAACACACTTCTGGTGCCCCACAAGGGTTGGTCCAGTTGTGGAAAGTAAAACCACGCCAGACCAGATTGCTCTTGTCTGCATCATTAAACGAGAAGGCGAATGTATAAACGATTGGGATGAATAGATACGCAAAAGCGAAGAGCGCATAAATTCGGATGAGATTTCGCCCGAACCAGCGCGAGATACGGCGCCCCAGTGGCAGAGTTGGAATCGGTGCTTGGCTCATACCAATTCATCCGTTCCGGCTTTGCGTATGTAGATGGTGACGAGAATCAATATCGCCGCCATCAACATGAAAGAGAGTGAGGCGGCAGTTGGGTAATCAACGATCCTGAAGAATCGAGAGTCAATGACGTTTCCTAACATCGTGGTATTCGGATTACCCAAAATTGCCGCGTTCACATAATCGCCCGCGGCTGGAATAAATGTGAGTAGCGTCCCCGCGACCACTCCTGGCATCGAAAGTGGCAAGGTGACTTTACGAAAAGTTGTAAAAGCATTTGCGTAGAGATCGTTGGACGCTTCCAGCGTTCGCGGATCAATCCGCTCGAGAGATGCGTAGAGTGGCAGTGTCATGAAGGGCAAGAAGTTGTAAGTCATACCTGTGACTACTGCCAGAGAGCTTGCAGTAAGTGACGTCTGCGGACCGATGACATGGAGTGCCCTCAACGTAGGTACGACAAACCCCTCCTCCCCCAGAATTTGTTTCCACGCGATAGTTCGGAGGAGAAAGGATGTGAAGAAGGGCGCCACCACAAGTACCAGAAGCATGTTCTTGTACTTTCCAGAACGGAACGCGATGGCGTATGCGAGAGGATACGAAATAGCCAAGGCGAGCAAGGTCGCCAAGGTGGCGTAAAGGAATGATCGACCAAATTGCTCACGACTCGCATTGAACGCGTCGATGTAGTTGGCAAAACGGAAAGTCTGAACAAACTGCCCAGTATCTCCTCCTACGACTGGAGTCTGGGTGGAGGTTGCTGCCAGATTGATGATCGGAAGGACGAAAAAAGTAAACAACCAGAACAATCCAGGAGCCAGAAGCAGGTACGGCAGTCGGCCTTTCTTACCCGTGAACGAACCAGCACGAGTTGCAATTGCTTGCATGTAGGCCATTACGCCTCATCATCCACTTCTGCTCCAGCGTTCACGTCTTCTGAGCCATCCAACCCGAAAGTGAAAGGTTCGTTCCAGGAGAGTGAAACTGGATCCCCGGGACGAAGTGTCGGTGTACCGCCGTCGTTCTGCTCAAAGACCATGAGATCTTGCTTCCACGGCATTTCAACCACGTATTGCGTACTGACTCCGACGAATGAGACGTCAGAGACTATTCCGCCTGTAAGGGAGTTTCCCGTGGTGCGATCTTCAGGAAGTCCGATACGAATCTTTTCCGGGCGGATTCCCACCAGCACAGAAGCACCTTGTGAGCGGTTGCGGGATTTCACTAGTGAAATCTTCTGACCGTGCACAAGTACTACTGATGAGTCACCATCAGATGATTCGATCTTGCCACGGATGAGATTGGACTGTCCCAGGAAGTTTGCGACAAAGGCGGTAGAAGGAGATTCATAAAGCTCGGCAGGAGAGCCCATCTGCTCAATTTTTCCTTCATTCATAACGGCAATCGTGTCAGCCATAGTCATGGCTTCTTCTTGGTCATGAGTTACGTGCACGAAAGTCAGACCAACTTCAGTCTGAATCCACTTCAATTCGATCTGCATCTGACGGCGCAATTTCAAATCGAGTGCACCAAGCGGCTCGTCAAGAAGAAGTAGAGCAGGGCGATTGACGATCGCTCGTGCGAGCGCAATACGTTGTTGCTGTCCACCTGAGAGTTGGGTTGGCTTGCGATCTGCAAAATGTGGCAGTTCGACAAGGGTGAGAACTTTCTCAACCCGCTCTTTCACATCTTTTATGCCGCGGCGCCGCAGTCCGAAGGCGACGTTCTCAAAAATACTCAAGTGCGGGAAGAGAGCGTAATTTTGAAAGACCGTGTTGACCGGACGCTGGTACGGCTTCTTCGTCGTGATATCGGTATCACCGATATGGATGGAGCCGACGGTCGGCTCCTCCAAACCGGCGATCATCCGAAGTGTCGTCGTCTTTCCGCATCCAGATGGACCCAGGAGTGCGAAGAAGGACCCTTGCGGGATGGTGAGAGTCAGATCATCGACAGCAGTGAAGTCGCCGAAGGTCTTCGTTACACGCGTGAGTCTTAGATCCCCATGCGATGAAGTGGATGCGTCTGCCACTAGTTCCCGGTGGCTTGCTGGAACGCGGTAGTAAAGGTGGTCTCTTCTGCCGGCGTGAGCGTGCGGAAGACCTTCGTCGTCAGCAGAGTCTCTGGAGTTGGGAAGATGTACGGGCTAGCAGCCAAGGTCGCATCAATCTTCTCCATCTCGGCCTGCGCGCCCTTCACTGGGCAGATGTAGTTGACGTAGGCAGCGACTTGCGCAGCCACGGCTGGTTCGTAGTAGTAATTCATGAGCTTCTCGGCATTGGCTTTATTCGTGGATGTCGAAGGAACCATCATGTTGTCGCTCCACAGAGTTCCGCCGCTATCTGGAATTGCGAAGTCAAACTTTCCTTCATTTTCGGTGGCGAGTTGGAACATGTCCCCTGACCAACCAATAACGGCAACCGCATCACCGGAAATGAGATCTTCCTTGTAACTGTTGCCGACTACCTTGCGGATAAATCCGTCTGAAATCATCTTCTGCAGGTAATCCACGCCGTTCATGAAGTCTGCTTCGGTGAAATTGCTCTCGATGTCGACGCCCTGGTACTGCAGAATGATTCCCATCGTGTCGCGCATCTCGGAAAGGACTTCGATCTTTCCCTTGTTCGCAGGTGCAAAAAGTTGTTCTACAGTCTTAATCCCGTTGGGGAGCTTCTCCTTGTTCCAACCGAATCCCGCGAATCCGGACTGCCAGGTCAGAGAGTTGTTTCGTCCGTTGTCGAATCCGACAGTAGCCAACTTGTCCAAGATGTTGGCTTTGTTTGGAATATTCGCAGCATCTAGTTGCTGGGTGTATCCCAAGCGAATCCAACGACCAGCCATCCAGTCGGTCAAGGTGACAATGTCATACCCAATGTCTTGTCCGAGCTTGAGTTGTCCCTGAACTTTGCCATAGAAAGAATCATTGTCATCGACATCTTCTTGGTATTTGACCTTGATGCCCGATTCCGCTGTGAAAGCATCCAGCGTTGGGTAGTTCTTGGCATCTGAGTCATAATCTAAGTACAGAGTCCAGTTGGCCCAGCGAACAGGTCCACCACTAGTTGGAGCAGTGGGAGTCGCGTCTGTGTCAGAGCTGGTACCGCAAGCAGCAAGAAGTCCGACAGCACCAAGTCCTCCCACCCCCGCGATAACACCACGACGGGACAACTGTGCACGCACAAGTTCGCGCATTTCTGGAGATAGTGGGTTATTAAGTGGCATTGCGGCTCCTGTTGGTCTAGTAGTTAGTACTCATAGAAATTATCAGATCCTCTTTCGCTTTCAGCAATCATTTTTTAGATGTCCCTGCGGGGATTCAAGGGATTGAGCAGTGGTTCTTAAGCGGGGATTCTAACCGTTTAGATTGGTCATTACGTGCTTTATCCGTGTGTAATCTTCAAATCCGTAACCTGAAAGATCCTTGCCATATCCAGATTTCTTGTAACCGCCATGGGGCATTTCAGCCACAACCGGAATATGAGTGTTGATCCATACGCAACCGAAGTCAAAGGCCTTAGCTAATCTCATGGCACGGCTGTGGTCTCGGGTCCAAACACTTGAGGCAAGTCCATACTCAACCCCATTGGCCATCGCGATTGCTTCTTCCTCTGTATTGAACTTCTGAATAGTGATAACTGGGCCGAAGATCTCGTTCTGAATCATTTCGTCGTCCTGGCGAAGGTCGGCCACGACTGTGGGTGGGAAGAAGAAGCCGGCGCGAGTCAACTTCGTTCCGCCGACCGTAACCCTGGCATGCGATGGAGCGCGATCCAAGAATCCGCTCACGCTGGCCATCTGATTGATGTTATTGAGAGGCCCAACGAGAACATCCTCTGTCGGCATCCCGATGGCGATCTTATTTTTTGCTTGATCGGTGAGGAGGGCAACCATCTCGTCATAGACGCCAGCCTGCACAATGACACGTGTTGCCGCAGTGCAGTCCTGACCCGCGTTGAAGTAGCCAGCCAGCGCAATTCCTTCGGCTGCGTTCTCGAGATTTGCATCATCAAATACAACTACTGGAGCCTTGCCGCCCAGTTCGAGGTGAACCCGCTTTACCTGTTTGGCCGCATTCTCTGCGACATCCATTCCTGCACGTACCGAACCAGTAATTGAAACCATGGCGGGTGTTTGATGTTCAACAAGTGCTTTGCCGGTTTCTCTTTCACCGCAGACCACATTGAATACGCCGTTAGGTAGGAACTCTGACATTACTTTTGCCATAAATGCAGTACTAGCAGGCGTCGTATGACTTGGCTTGAGAACAACAGTATTGCCCGCTGCAATCGCCGGCGCCCATTTCCAGACAGCCATCATCATTGGGTAGTTCCACGGTGTGATCTGCGCGCAAACACCGATTGGTTCGCGGCGGACAAAGGAAGTCATGCCATGCATATACTCACCGGCTGACTTGCCTTCAAGATTGCGAGCAGCACCAGCAAAGAATCTGATCTGATCGATCATCGGTGGAATCTCTTCGGACATGGTGACTGCAATTGGCTTACCGGTATTTCGACTTTCAATCTCAACGATCTCTTCTGCGCGTGACTCAAGCGCATCCGCAATCTTCAACAGTGCGCGTTGCCGTTCGCTAGGGGTCGAATCGCGCCACCCCTCAAAGGCCGTTGCCGCGGCTTTCATCGCGAGCTCCACGTCGGCCTGGTTGGACTTAGGCGCCTGGGCGTAAACCTCGCCCGTGGCCGGGTTGGTGATTGGCGTGGTCGCTCCAGACAGACTTGCAACCTCTTTGCCGTTGATAAAACTGGATAACGTCTCCATGTAAAAATCCCCTATCGGTAGTCAGGGCGAGGGTACGCCCAGATTCGCCCTCTGAACAGCCCCCACCACGAATATTCCCATTTTGAGGGCTGTAATCTGCGGATATCGTTGTCAAATGCCCCAAAATCTACGAATTCCTTTGCTTTTCCCTCAAAGGTACGAGAGAGTTAGCCCATGACTACCAAGGCCCGCCCGGTTCTAGACGATATTTCGCGGGCGATCATTGAGCAGCTCCAGATTGATGGGCGTAAGCCATACGCCGCAATTGGCCTGGCAGTGGGGCTTTCGGAGGCGGCAGTTCGCCAGCGCATTGCCAAGCTCATTGACTCGGGAGTCATGCAAGTGGTGGCCGTCACAGATCCGCTCACAGTTGGATCCTTCCGGATGGCCATGATCGGGATCAAGGTCGAAGGCGATCTTGTCGCGGTGGCAGACCAACTCTCCCACTACAAGGAGGTCGATTACATCCTGGTCACCTCAGGTGGCTTTGATGTGATGGCAGAGGTGATCTGCAACGACGACGAACACCTTCTCGAATTATTACAGCGTATCCGTGCAATTCCACAGGTGCGAAGTACTGAAAGTTTTATCTATCTGAAGTTGCGCAAGCAACTCTATAACTGGGGAACCTAAAAATGGCAACAACAAGCACGTTCGACAATGTCCAATTCTTTGAATCGGATCTTGAATCCAATTGGTCCAATCGCGCAAAAGAGCATCTATGGATGCACTTCTCGCGCATGGGTGCCTATGAGGACGGCGGCTCAATTCCTATCATCGTCAAAGGTGAAGGCACCTACGTCTATGACGACCGTGGCAAAAAGTATTTCGATGGAATCTCCTCTCTCTTTACCGTTCAAATAGGTCACGGCAGAGAAGAACTCGCAGAGGCATACGCGAAGCAGATCAAGGAAATCGCATATTTTCCTATCTGGTCTTACGCGCACCCTCGCGCGATTGAATTGGCTGAGCGACTCACCGATCTGACCCCGGGAGACCTCAATCACGTCTTCTTTAGTTCGTCAGGTGGCGAGTCTGTTGAAACTGCCGCAAAATTAATCAAGCAGTATTTCAAGCTCACAGGCAAACCAATGAAGCACAAGATCATCAGCCGACACGTTGCCTACCATGGCACAACCCAGGGCGCTCTTTCTATCACCGGCATTCCTGCCGCAAAGCAATTTTTTGAACCACTCATTGCGGGCCATCACAAAGTTCCGAACACAAACTTCTACCGTGCCCCATTAAATCACCGAGATTCATTTGAAGAGTTCGGACAATGGGCTGCAAATCGAATTGAAGAAGCCATCCTCTTTGAAGGCGCGGATACTGTCGCGGCGGTGTTCATTGAGCCAGTCCAGAACTCCGGTGGATGCTTCCCGCCTCCCCCCGGCTATTTACAACGCGTACGCGCCATCTGCGATCAGTACGACGTCATTATGGTCTGCGACGAGACCATCACGGCTTTTGGTCGAATTGGTGATTACTTTGCATCTTCTCGCTATGACGTGGTCCCTGACATTATTACTTGCGGAAAGGGTATGACTTCCGGATATTTCCCAATGGGGGCGATGATCGCCAACGAGCGAATGTACGAACCTTTCCGAAAGGGCACAAACTCATTCCTGCATGGATTTACTTTCGGTGGGCATCCCGCCGGAGCGGCAGTAGCGCTGGCAAATCTGAAAATTTTCGAAGAAGAAAAAATCAACGAGAATGTTCGGGCCAACGAAGATGGCCTGCGAGCCACGCTGGAGAAACTCTACGATCTACCAATCGTCGGCGACGTGCGCGGCGCTGGATATTTCTTTGGTATTGAAATGGTGAAGGACAAAGCAACCCGCGAGACTTTCACCGCTGATGAGAGCGAGAAATTATTACGTGGCTTCTTGTCAAAGGCTCTCTTTGATAATGGGCTCTACTGTCGCGCAGACGATCGCGGAGATCCTGTAATTCAAATTGCACCTCCACTGATTAGCGACCAGAGTCATTTTGATGAGATTGAATCAATTCTTCGGACCGTTCTGACTGAAGCTGCCTCTATTATTCTGTAATGGGAACCGAGCGCACCAAAGTTCGTCGCTCTCCTGAAAAGCAGGTAGACGACCCTGAAATTTTGAGAGCGATTCTCGCGCGAGCGATCATCGCTCACGTGGCAATTTCGATTGATGATCAGCCCTTCGTGCTTCCGGTTGCCTGCGCACCTTATAAAGATGAGTTGCTTCTGCATGGATCCACGGCATCTCGTCTCTTCAAAGCCCTCGCAGCAGGAGCCCCAGCGTGCGTGAGCATCACACTCGTTGACGCACTTGTCCTGGCCCGCACTTCATTTGATTCATCCATGCGGTATCACTCCCTCATGGCCTTTGGAAAGGCCCGGCTAGTTGAAGGAGAGGAGAAAGTCAGCGCACTTGAGGCACTTACTGATCACCTATTCCCCGAGCGAGCAATCGAGTTGCGCCAATCCGACGAGCAGGAAATCAAAGCGACATCGATTCTGGCCTTTCCCCTTTCGGAAATTAGTATCAAAGTTTCGAAGTCGGTCGTTCACGATGCGAAAACTGAACCCGATACAAATATTTGGGCAGGAATCGTTCCCATTTCAAGTCTCTACGAGCGGCCGATACCTGCGGACGATTTAAAATCCGGTATCGATGTTCCCGCATATATTTCGCGCTGGCCAAAGAATCGAATATGAGTCTTTGGTGGTCTGACATCAACCGCCCGGAATTTTCACCGGGCGATATCGATCGCCGCTGGGATGTGCTCATTGTCGGGGGCGGATTTAGCGGCCTGTGGAGCGCGCACCGTCTGATCACCAATGATCCATCTTTGAAAATCGCGATTGTCGAGAAGGATCAGGTGGGATCTGGGGCAAGCGGCAGAAACGGCGGCTGGGCTTCAGCCCTATACCCCGTGTCCGACGAAACTTTGCTCACGCGGTGTTCACAGTCGCAAGTCGATCAACTTCACAAGTCTCTGAAAGCCGCTATTGACGAGATGGGGGAATTCATCGAGAAAAGCAAGATCGATTGTGGATTTCGCAAAAGCGGAACTTTGATTGTTGCGCGCAACGGCGGTCAATTGCGCCGTCTTCAGATCGAGAGCCAGTCCCCCTTGCTCAGCCAAGAGGAGACACGTTCACGAATTGGAATGTCGGGTGCTTTGGCTGCCTCATTCACACCCGATTGCGCGGCCCTCAACCCAGCTGCTCTCGTCGTTGGTTTGGCGAAAACTCTCGAGGCCCGTGGAGTTGCAATCTTTGAGAATAGTCTTGCCGAGATTTCCAAGCGAAGAAAAATATCCGTCAATGGCCAGGCTATCAAAGCAAAATTTGTTATCCGTGCGATTGAGGCGTATCACGAAAGAACACGTGACCAAATTCCAATCTACTCACTAATGATCGCCACCGAGCCTCTTCCAGAGGAAGTCTTCGATGTGATTGGAATTCGAAATCGTGAGACATTTGCCGAAGCCTCTCACCTGGTGACTTACGCGCAACGCACGGCCGACAATCGGCTGGCAATCGGCGGTCGCGGAGCTCCCTACACCTGGGGCTCGCAGCGGAACGATAGAAGTGAATCCCATGAGAAGGATCATGAGAGACTGCGAACGTTGGCTAGGGAATGGTTCCCGATTCTTAAAAATTTTGAATTCACTCATTCCTGGGGCGGCGCAGTGGGAGTAACCCGCGACTGGGCTCCCTATGTTCGAACACGGAGAGGTTTTGGTGAGATGGGTGGGTACGCCGGTGACGGCGTAACAATCTCCTATCTCGCCGCAGGAGCCATGGCAGATCTGATCACCAAAGAGAAATCTGTGCGCACCTCACTTCCCTTTGTTCACTGGAGAAATCCGCGCTGGGAACGCGAACCACTTCGCTGGTTGGCGGTCAA
Source organism: Candidatus Nanopelagicaceae bacterium (assembly GCA_049287065.1). Lineage (GTDB taxonomy): Bacteria > Actinomycetota > Actinomycetes > Nanopelagicales > Nanopelagicaceae > QYPT01. Next base: position 145,886 of record JBAQFB010000011.1, on the reverse strand, counting down.
TGGAGCGATAAAGCTCTCAGCTCTGGCCGACAAGGAAGAAAGAATTACCCATCGTCCAAGTCGAATTATGAAACTCCTTGCGCCTCTGACGGGGCAGTAGCCGATGAGCGAGAAGTTGTCGGCGATTATTCTGACAGGTGGTAGCAGCCGCAGGTTCGGATCAGACAAATCCCTGGCAATGCTGGAAGGCAAGACGCTTCTCACCCACTTACTGACTGACCTCGCAGCGAATATCGAGGTAGTCATTGTCGGGCCGATTTTCGAATCCCAATTGCGATCCCTGAAATTCGTCCAAGAAAATCCTGCAGGAGGTGGCCCTGTCGCGGCGGTGAATGCGGGTCTTGCAATGATAAATACAGAATTTGTCGCACTGATTGCTACCGATATGCCGTTCGCGGCGGCAGTGATCCATGAATTGGCAAATTCGCTTGAAGCATCCAGAGACGGGCTGGTTCCACTTGATGCGGAAGGCATTCCCCAAACATTGTGCGCGATCTATCGAACAGATGCCCTCAAGCAGGCAATCGAGCGACTGGGGAGCCCGCAAGGATGTTCGATGCGCTCCTTGACGGCGCTCTTGCACTTGAAAGAAATTGAACTCACTCCCGCCCTCCAGAGTAGGCTTCTCGATATTGATACTCGGGAAGAGTTGCAGCGAGCCACCACGGCAAAGGAAGCCGAAATCAACAAAGACCATTAGCAACAATTGCTAGATAGAGAGGCCGACACCATGAACGAGTGGATTGAGCAAGTAAAGAAAGAACTGGGTCTCACTATCGATTTTGACACTGATTCAATTCTTGACACTGCCAGAGACGCGGCCCATTCCGTCGAACGCAAAGCTGCGCCCGTCACTACCTTTCTACTTGGCTACGCAGTTGCTAACGGAGCCGACCTCGCAACTGCAACGCAGAAGATCGCGGAATTGGCAAAGAACTGGCCTTCAGATAAGTGAGTGATCCGAAGGAACTAAGTTGGGATGAGGCAAGAGAGAAGGCCGCTCTCGTCGCCTCCCGACTTCATTCTGAGAAAGTTGCCCTCGCGCAAAGTTTGAATAGAACTCTAACAAGTGACTGCTTAGCCCTGGTTGATTTGCCTACCTACACAACTTCATCAATGGACGGCTGGGCTGTCTGCGGAGAGGGTCCCTGGAAAATCATCGGCGACGTGAAAGCCGGCACACCTTTCCCCCACGAATTAACCGACGGCACCGCGGTGCGAATAGCCACAGGTGCGGTCATTCCGCGCGGAACTCTCGGAGTTATTCGGTGGGAAAGAGCAGAGTCAATCGACAATTATGTAAGTGGCATCGTCACGCCAGATCTTGATGTCCGCCCCGCCGGTGAAGAGTGCCCGCAGGGGCAAGTTTTGGTGTCCGGTGGTACAAAACTTTCGCCCGCACACATTGGTCTGCTGGCAGCAAGCGGGTATGACGAAATTGAAGTCACTGCAAAACCGAAAATTGCCCTCCTTCTCTTAGGCGATGAACTCCAACTCTCCGGAATTCCACATGATGGAAAGGTGAGAGATTCACTCGGCCCGCAGTTGCCGGGCTGGTTGGAGCGGCTCGGTGCCGAAGTCATTTCTCACGAATACGTCACCGATGAACTCGAGAAGGTAATTAAGGCAATCGATTTTGCATCCCAACATGCCGACCTGGTAATTACGACTGGCGGAACTGCCGACGGACCGCGAGATCATATTCACGCAGCGCTCGGAGCACTAAATGGAACTTTTATAGTGGATAGAGTCCGTTCTCGTCCGGGTCACCCCATGTTGCTTGCCACAATTACCCACGAAAATCGCACGGTGCCGCTACTTGGATTACCGGGAAATCCGCAATCCGCAATTGTGGGTCTTATGACTTTAGGAGTTCGCGTCATTAAGAATCTGCTCGGCGAAAACGACACCCCACTCGAACAGGTCAGAACCACCAGCGAAATATCGGCACCAGCTGATTTCACCCGACTCGTATTGGGAAATCTACGTGATGGCCACTTCGAGATAGGAGAGCACCTGGGCTCGGCGATGCTGCGCGGACTGGCTCTTTCCAGCGGATTTGCCGTGGCCGATGCGGGCTCCACGCAGGTTGGCGGCACCGTCCGCTGGCTGCCTCTCCCATAGATATCGCGACTACCATTGGCTCTTATGAGCACATCTTCGCACTCGTTTTCTCACATTACCGAGGAGGGCAATGCCCACATGGTTGATGTGAGCGACCGAGATGTCACAGTACGCACCGCTTCAGCCTCGGGAAAAGTACTTCTGTCGGAGAGTGTTATCGAACTGCTTCGGGAAGGTGGAGTTCCCAAAGGGGATGTTTTAGCAACAGCACGTATTGCCGGAATTATGGGAGCGAAGAGAACTCCTGATCTCATTCCCTTATGCCATCCCATTGCGCTGCATGGAGTGAATGTTGATTTGGAAATCCAGGAGGATGGCGTTGCGATCAGAGTTGAAGTTAGAACTGCCGATCGCACCGGTGTTGAAATGGAAGCGCTGACTTCGGTTTCAATCGCAGCTCTCACCATCATCGACATGGTGAAATCCCTGGATCCGGGCGCAGTGATTACCGATGTGCGCGTCGAAAGCAAGGATGGCGGACGCAATGGTTCCTGGAAAAGATCGTGACTGTCTCTAGCGCAATCGTCATAACCGCAAGCAGTCGAGCATCACAAGGATTTTATGAAGACTCCAGCGGAGAAATACTTGTCGCAGGTCTTGCCAATTTGGGCTTTAGCGTTCTCCCCAAAGTAATTGTGCCAGATGACATGGTACGTATCGGCCGTGAAATCGCGAATGCGATTGATGCGAAAATCGACCTCATCGTGACTACCGGCGGAACCGGGATTTCTCCGACGGATGTAACTCCCGAAGCAACCGCGCCGCACATTGAAAAATTACTTCCGGGTTTCAATGAAGCCCTCCGTGCATACTCTCGAGAAAAAGTCCCGACAGCCGATCTAACTCGAGGGCTGGCAGGCATAAATGGTCGTTCCCTTATCGTCAACCTGCCTGGATCACCAGGAGGTGTTCGAGATGGACTCGTCATCATTGAGCGCTTGGCCGAGCACATTATCAGCCAACTGCGGGGCGAAGATCACGCAGAATCGACGCGCAGATGAGCACGGATATCCAAGTGACGACTTCGCTGACTCATGACCCAATTTCCACATCCCTCCTTGTCGAGGAGATCGCGTCCCATGACTCGGGTGCGGTGGTGACATTCAGCGGAAATGTTAGGGATCACGACCACGGAAAATCGGTTGAGAGCCTTCGATACGAAATTCATCCCTCCACATCCCTAGTACTTGCCGAGACTGTGAAGGAGGTCGCTTTACGGCACGATCTCAACGCAGTTGCAGTCACGCATCGTTATGGAGAGATTCCCATCGGTGCGACGGCCTTTGCAGTCGCCGTGGCCGCTGCGCACCGTGGCGCAGCATTTGCCGCATGCACCGAGCTAGTTGATGAAGTCAAGGCAAAGCTTCCGATTTGGAAACACCAGGTGTTTACTGACGGCACCGACGAATGGGTCAACAGCGCATGAGCCAATTAGTCGATACATTCAATCGGACTCACCGTGATCTTAGAGTCTCGCTCACAGATCGCTGTTCATTGCGCTGCACATATTGCATGCCCCAAGACTTTGATAAATGGCTCCCGTCGCACGAACTTCTGACTACCGATGAATTAGTAACAGTGATTGACGTTGCGACAGAACACGGCATCAATCAAGTTCGACTCACAGGGGGCGAACCGCTTCTGCGACCTGACATAGTCGACATTGTGGCGCGAATTAATGCGCTACCGAATCCACCAGAACTTTCCCTCACTACAAACGGACTTCGACTTGCTGATCTTGCGGCACCACTCTTTGCTGCCGGGTTGGTGCGGGTAAACGTAAGCCTGGACACGCTCGATCGCGATCGATTTAAGACACTCACCTTCCGTGACCGCATTGGCGACGTGTTCAAAGGAATTCAAGCTGCCCGCGCAGCCGGGCTGACCCCCATCAAAATCAACAGTGTCTTGATGCCAGGCATCAATGATGACGAGGCGCCGGCACTGCTTCGGTGGGCGTTGGAAGAGGGACTAACTCTGCGCTTTATCGAACAGATGCCCTTGGATGCAGGGGGCATCTGGAACCGAGCGACAATGGTGAGCGCCGAACAAATCCTTGCATCCCTCTCGCCTCATTTCAAGCTAACTCCTGTCCCAGCAAGGGGATCTGCGCCCGCCGAAGAGTTCTATATCAATGACGGCACTCTGAAAGTAGGAATCATCGCCAGCGTCACACAACCGTTCTGCGGTGCCTGCGATCGACTCCGTCTGACATCCGATGGTCAACTTCGCTCGTGCCTATTCTCGCAAGATGAAACTGATCTTCGTAAGGTGCTCCGAAACCGCGAACTTTCGATCTTGGATATCAGATCAGAAATTTCCCGTAGATTGCAAAAGACGGTTCTTGGCAAGCTCGCCGGGCATGGAATCAACGATCCCAGTTTCATCCAACCAATCAGGCCGATGTCTGCAATCGGCGGCTAGGAAGCACTTATCCCCCAGCGAAAGGGGGTAAGACATCCACGGTACTTCCCGCCTGAATCACAACTTCACGATCGTGGCATATCGCCCCGTCAAGCAAGAAACTACAGCGCTGCAAAACCTGTGAGAGTCGAGAATTGTCTTTAGAAATATCGTGGAGCAAATTAGTAAGAGAACTGGGACTGACTGTTATTTCGGCACTACCAGCCGCATCTCGCGCGGCAGCATAGAAGCGGACAATTACTTTCTCCATTTTGGTCACCCTAGCTCGAAAAAGCGTGCCGAAGTTGTTTGCGAAGGCTATAGACAACGCCAAATGCTACAAACGCCATTACTGCGCTTAGCGCATAAGCAGTCGACATATCTTGATCGGCGGCAAAGTAAACCTGCATGGGCCAGGTCTGTGTTAAACCGGGAAGAGATCCGGCAAACATCATCGTCGCACCAAATTCACCAAGCGCCCGCGCCCATGCTAATACGGCGCCGGTGGCAATGCCGTTCCTTGCTTGGGGCAATGCAATTCTCCAAAAAAGAATAAAAGGAGTAGCCCTATCAATCTCCGCGGCATCAACTTGATCCATGGGAAGGTGTCGGAAAGTAGATTCCACTACGAGGGCAAGAAATGGCATCCCAACGAATACGCCTGTCACGACCACGGCAGTAGTTGTAAAAGGCATGGACCATCCCGTCGCCTGATAAATGTAGCGACCCAATAACCCTTCGCGACCAAGGAGAGCAAGAAGTGACATACCAGCCACGGTGGGAGGCAGAACCATGGGAGCAAGAACAATGGGTCGCAGGATATTTGTTACTCGAGCATTTCCCTTTGCTAAAACCCAGGCAAGCGGTACTCCCAGGACGACGCAAAGAGCGGCAGCAACTAGCGAACTCCAGAGCGAGAGACGAATTGCACTGAGCGAATTCGGTTCGGAAAGACGAGTGAGGAGTGAAGTCCAAGGTACTTTAGTGAAGAGCGCGACCAAAGGCAGCACTAAGAGCAGAGTCGCCAAAGTCGCGACAATCCAGTTGAACGAATCTAGTTTCCGCCTACTCATGATTCGCTCTTAGCAGTGTTCGTAAATCCGGCGCTTGCCAGCGCCTCTCGACCCGCAGTGGAAAGCAGTAGCTCTACGAAGGAATTGGCAAGTGCCTTCTCTGAACTCGATTTCACCACGCCCACGAGATATAAAGTAGTGGCGTTCTTGGAGTCTTTAAATGCGATCTCCCTGAGAATCGTTGCATGGGCTAGGTAATCCGTATGGTAAACAAGTGCGGCATCAACCTCCCCGCTGATCAATTTCGAGACAACACTGGCAACCTTCTGTTCCAATGAGACAGGCTTAGAGTGGATCGGTCCTGCGGATGAAAGGGCAGAATCGGCGACAACACCGCACGGTGCTGAGTGAGCACATTGGATCCACTTCACGCCAGGCTTCTCCAAATCCGCGACTTTCCTTATCTGGAAGGCATTCTTCTTAGGCGTAGCCAGCACAATTCGGTTGGAGGCAAATATTTTCGGATTGGGAACTTGAGTCTGGGCCGTCGCCATATCGACTTCAGAGGCGGATGCAAATACATCCGCGGGTGCCCCGGCAATAATTTGCGTTGCCAGAGTCGAAGAAGAGAGGAAGGAAAAGCGAATTGTGACACCAGGATGCAGTCGCTCGAACTGCCTGCCCAGTTGGAGAAATGTCTGGTTCAAACTGGACGCCGCAAAAACGGTGAGTGTTCTTTTCCCCTGTTCCTCTGTGGCAAAAGCGTTAATGGCAACGACACCGCCGATCAAAATGGTTGCGGACAGAACTAATACCGCTAGTCGGCGCTTCACTTCCTCATCCTAGCAACGGCAAATACACCTTAGCCTTCCCGGTGCGAGCGAAGGCCAGCAGGGTGAGATTGAATTCAAAAGCAAGATCAACAGCCAATGAAGTCGGAGCCGAAACGCCAACGAGAGCGGAAATTCCGGCAACAATTGCCTTCTGAACAATTTCGTATCCAACGCGTCCCGAAACAACCAGGGTCCAATCATGCAGAGGAAGTTGGCCAGCCATAAGCGCCGCGCCATTCACCTTATCGACGGCATTGTGTCGCCCCACATCTTCACGAATCCACTTTGGTTCGCCGTTGGAATCAACTAGGAGTGCCGCATGTAATCCGCCGGTCTTTTCAAAGACACTCTGGCGACCCTCCAGGAGAGCCGTCATGCTCGCGAGCGCTTTAACATCGTGCGAACTCTTCATTACAGGCTTCACGCCGCGCTTATGAAGATCAACCAAGCTTGTCGAACCACAAACACCACAAGCAGATGTCATCGTGAAACGACGATCCATCGAGCGCGGATGAATCGGGGCGTCATCACTTACTTGGGCGATCGTGATATTTGCCCTCTGTCGAGGTGTCAGAGTTTTATCTCCGCACGACTTCACACTCAATAGTTGTTCTGGCGAATTGAGGAATCCCTCTCCCCACAAGAAGCCGGCGGTAAGTTCTAGATCAGAACCCGGGGTTCGCATTGTTATGCCCAGTTGCTCTTCAACACCCTTACGATTTATGCGGATTTCCAACGGCTCCTCAACCACGACGCTGTCTGTGGAGATCTCTCCCGAATCGGTCGCTTGAACCTTTACTCGAGCGATCGAAGACGGAGCAGAATCATCAAGCATCTTAGGCCTGCTGGTGTCGGTAGAACTCAAGATTCTCAGGTGGCAATGGTTGAGTGCCAAGAATTAGATCTGCCGCTTTCTCTGCCACCATCATCACCGGCGCGTAGATATTGCCATTGGTGACATAGGGAAAGACAGATGCGTCTACCACTCTCAAACCTTCAACGCCGTGCACCTTCATAGTCATTGGGTCCACCACTGACATGGAGTCAGTGCCCATCTTGGCAGTACAGGAAGGATGTAGCGCAGTTTCACCATCTCTACGGACCCAGTCCAATATTTCTTCGTCCGTGCTTACCGATGGTCCAGGTGAGGTTTCCCCAGCATTGAATTCATCCATAGCCGGCTGGGTGAGGATGTTTCGGGCCACATGAATTGCTTCAATCCACTCCTGCTTGTCCTGCTCCGTCGACAAATAATTAAATCGGAGGGCAGGTTTTTCTAAGGGATTTTTGCTCTTAATTTTGATAGTGCCACGCGCATCCGAGTACATCGGACCGATATGAACTTGGTATCCATGTCCGGATGAAGGTGCGGTTCCGTCATAACGAATTGCCAGAGGCAGAAAATGAAACATCAAATTGGGGTACTTGACCGTGGAATTGCTCCGAGCAAACCCGCCCGCCTCAAAATGATTGGTGGCTCCGGGGCCTTTCCGTAGGAAGAGCCATTGGGCACCAATGAAGGGACGTCGCCAGAATTTCAACATTGGTTGCATGGATACTGGTTTCTTGCAGGAATATTGGACGTAGACCTCCAAATGATCTTGCAGGTTGGCACCCACTCCTGGAAGATCCTTCACAACTGGGATACCAAGTGCTTTCAATTCGGAGGCGTTTCCTACGCCCGAGAGTTGCAGAATTTGCGGCGTATTGATGGCGCCGCCGCAGAGAATCACTTCTTGCGAATAGATGGTCTGCTTTCTCCCCTTAATACTCACTTCAACACCAACCGCGCGGGTGCCTTCAAAAATCACTTTCGTCACCATCGCCTTGGTTTTCACGGTTAGGTTGGGACGCTTGAGAACTGGGTAGAGATACGCGCGCGCCGCACTGAGTCGACGACCGCGCCGAACATTGCGATCGAAAGCCGCAAACCCTTCCTGCCGAAACCCATTGACGTCATCCGTTCGCGGATAACCAGCTTCTACCGTTGCCTTAAAAAATGCATTGAACAATGGATTCTTGACTGGCCCACGTTCGAGTTGAAGAGGGCCGCTGTCGCCTCGGAAGGGATTCTTAGGATCGGCTAAGCAGTTCTCCATCCGCTTAAAATACGGAAGACAGTGGGCATAATCCCATGTTTCCATTCCCTGATCTTTAGACCAGCGCTCGTAATCCAGAGGATTTCCGCGCTGCCAAATCATTCCGTTAATGCTGCTTGAGCCACCAAGTACTTTTCCGCGAGCATGGTAAATCCGCCGGTTATTCATAAATGGCTCGGCTTCGGATTCATACATCCAGTCGTAATGCTTATTTCCGATTGGAAATGCTAAAGCAGCAGGCATATGGATGAAAACGTCCCATATGTAATCTTTTCGACCAGCCTCAAGCACGAGGACCTTATTCTCCGGATTAGCACTCAATCGATTACCTAATGCACTTCCCGCAGATCCGCCCCCAACTATGAGGTAGTCGTATTTCATCTATCCCACCTTCCCTTTTCACTCATTCCATGCCTGGGCGTGTTTGCCAATTGATTGCTCGCTTGGCAAACACGCCCCGCACATCGGTCAGTTCAGGAGAGAACTAACAACTCGTAATGCTGAACTTACTTTCCAAGCCAAGCATTGACTTTATCTTGGTTTGCATCGACCCACTTCTGAGCAGCCTGATCGTCGGTCATCTTGTCAACCGTGATCGATTTAGCCACAGAGTTCTGGTCGTCGTTTGTCCAGTTGAAGTTCTTAAGGAGGCTCGCGGCAGGGGAACCCGAGTCCATGAACTTCTTGCTCGCGATCTTGTTAAGAATGTACGGCGGATAATCGCAGGCAACGGTCGCAGGGTCAGCATCGCAACCAGCAGTGTAAGCAGGAAGTGCGATGTGCTTGAGCGGAACCTCAGAGAGGAACCACTGTGGCTCGTAGAAGTAGCCAATGACTGGCTTCTTCTGAGTCTCTGCGTTGCGGAATGCGGTGATAAGAGCTGCTTCACTTCCGCTGTAGATGACCTTGAAATTGAGTTTCAAGTTCTTCATAAGTGCTTCATCGTTTGTCACGTATGAAGGGTCTCCGTCAAGGAATGCACCCTGTGAACCAGACTCACTAGTCTTAAACAGATCTGCATACTTGTTCAAGTTCTTGTAATCGAGGATGTCTGGGTACTTTTCTGCAAGGAAGGGTGGCACGTACCAACCAATGATGCCTTCGTTTCCGGTTGGTCCGAGATCAACGGCAACTCCCTTTTCAGTGATGTACTTCGTTGCGAGATCATCATGACCCCAGTTTTCGAGGATGGCATCAACTTCACCAGTCTCAAATCCCTGCCATGAAATTTCTTCGCTGATGTTCTTTATAACAACGTTGCATCCCAACTCGTTCTTGGCAACGTATGCGACTACTGCCAAGTTTGCTTCATAACCTACCCAGGCATTAGAGGCTAGATTGACTGTTCCGCATTCCGTCGATTCCGCTGGGGTATCAGAACTGCTAGCAACCTTTGTGCTACTGCATGCGCTGAGAACTAGAGCTGCTGCCCCCAAAATGAGTGCGAAGGTCGCACCCCGTCTTGCACGATGCTCTACAAACATTGTGCTTCCTCCTGATCCAACGACCGAAGTCGTTCTTACCCGCCATTCGGATGAATGACGGAACCTAGATGCTCGCGCTCGCTAGCCCATTCGTCATGTACGAGCCTGCGATACCGAATCGCGCCTATGTGCTACGGCTTGAGTGATCCGGTCTATAAGTATTCCGAGAATGACAATCGCTAATCCGGCGGCCAACCCCTTGCCCTTGAGATTCTCTTGAGAGAAACCGGCGACCACGAGATAACCAAGTCCGCCCGCGCCAACTAAGCCACCTACAACGATCATCGCTAAAACATAGATAAGTCCCTGATTGGTAGCAAGAGCTAAGGCACGACGCGCAGTTGGCAACTGAACTTTCACAATCATTTGCCAAGGGCTCGAACCTGCAGCCGTCGCCGCTTCTGTGATTGTGGCAGGTACCCCACGGATTCCATCCGCCATCAATTTAATTGAAGCAGGTGCTGCATAGACAACCGCCGCCATGATCGCCGTAAACCGAGTAGGACCAAAAAGCCCAAGGAACGGAACGAGATAGACGAATGCCGGAAGAACTTGACCGGCATCCAAGAGTGGGCGGATCCACCGATCCGCACTCCGATTCCTTCCAATCCAGACTCCCACAAAGATTCCTAAAACGACTGTGATTACCGCAGCTACTAAAGTCGATGCCAGCGTAATCATCGCATCCGACCATAACCCGGTGCCGAAGAGAGCCAGTACACATAGAGCGCTCACCAAACCCAGCCGAATTCCACCAAAGATCACACCCAACCCAGTGAGCATCGCTCCCGTAATGAACCATGGGCTCTCAACGAGGAGTGACTGCATCGGATTAATGAGGCCATAAGAAACGCTATCCGTTATCCCATTCGTTACTGTGACAAAATGAAGTTGAATCCAATTGGTGAAGTTGTCCGCAACCGACGCTACCATCCGACCCATGGCTCCCGTTCCTGGAAAGGTTGATGCCCAAACATAGGTCCGTGAGAGGTAAACCAAGAGCGCAGTGATGACTCCTGCACCGATCAATATGAGTCTGCGGTATTTGGATGGTCTATCAATCGTCGGATCTAAACTTACCTTTGCAGCAGCAGCGGTCGTACTTCGATCAAGAACTACCGCCAGAATCACGATAGCCAACCCAGCTTGGAATGAACGTCCAACATCTAGTGAGGTCAAGGCTCGAACGACTACTTTTCCCAACCCGGGAGCGTCAATCAGGGCGGCAATTGTCACCATGGCGAGGGCGGCCATAATCGTCTGATTTATTCCAACCACAATTGTGCGCTTTGCCTGTGGCAATTGAACCTTCCGCAGCGCCTGCATTCGGGTAGACCCCATGGAAGTCGATGCTTCAACGCTTGACCAGGGAACCTCTTTGATTGCCACGGCAGTAATGCGAAGCGCGGGGGGGATGGCATATATGAGCGTGACAATGGTGGCGGATGCAGGACCGATCAGAAAGAAAAGGGTGACTGGAGTGAGATAGACAAAAGTCGGCATTACTTGGGCAAAGTCGAGAATCGGCGTGAGCATCTTTTCAAACCTTGGAAAGAGTCCAGCGCAGATTCCGAGTGGAATTCCTACGATTAAAGAAAGGACTACCGCCGCCAAAGTGAGGGCGAGCGTGTCCATTGATTCGGTCCAAAGCCCTAAGAGGCCTAAAAATACGAATCCGGTAACCGCCAACAGTGCGACACGAATATTGGATATCAGGTAAACAACCAAGCCAATGATCGCGACAATTCCCAACCAACCCACCTGAGGCACTGGACGAAATGAACTCCCGACGCTAATACCGTCGCGAAGCATTGAAACTAAACCATTAATGAACGCCCGTATCCCGTTTACGACGTAAGTGAAAAAAGGATTTGAATTGCGACTTCGATCAATCCAGTCCCCTAAATTGTTAAGCCAATCGTGGAGCGGAGTCAGACTCGATCGGTCAAGGTGCAGAGTTGCCTTACCGCGGAAAATCAGCGCAAAGGCGACAAAGGCGACCATGAGGACTGAAACATTGCGTGCGACATACGACTTCGATTCAACCAGCACTTTCGGTGTTGGACGGGAAAGAAGTTGAGTCGCCATCAGGCGTCAATTCCGGCAATCACGGAGAGGATGTCATTGGAATCCACCACGCCAAGCAGGTTTCCATCTTCCATAACCCTGACAGGGCGACCTGCCTCAAGCACTCGTCGCGAAGCATCACGAACTGAAATCGTTGGAGGAAGAATAGAACCGGAAAGATCTTCATCCTCTTTTGCTGGTCGTGCGATCCAGCGCAACGTAAGAACATGTGATTTCGGAAAGTCTCGCACGAAATTCTCTACATACTCATCTGCCGGTGCCGCCACGAGTTCTTCAGGAGTTCCTATTTGAACTATTGCGCCATCTTTCATGATGGCAATTCGATCTCCCAATTTTACGGCTTCAGCTAGATCGTGGGTAATGAAGACAAGAGTCTTACCAAGTTCGTGGTGCAGGCGTATGACCTCTGCTTGCATATCTCTTCGAATCAGCGGATCTAGTGCGCTGAAAGGTTCGTCCAGGAAAAGCACTTTGGGATCTACGGCGAGCGCCCGCGCTAGCCCAACGCGCTGCTGCATGCCTCCCGATAACTGTTCGGGATATGCATTTCCGTACCCATGCAAACCGACCAATTCAATGACTTCATTGGCGCGTTTATGCCGCGTCGCCTTGTCTGCGCCGTTGATCTCAAGGCTGTAGGCGATGTTATCTATGACTTTTCGGTGGGGCAGCAAACCGAAGTGTTGGAAGACCATGGAGAAACTCGAACGACGCAGTTCGCGCAATCTCTTTGCATCCGCCTTGAGAATATCTTCGCCGGCCAATTCGACTTCGCCTTGAGTTGGTTCGATGAGTCGTGTCATGCATCGGACGAGTGTGGACTTTCCTGAACCCGAAAGCCCCATGACGACGAAGACCTCGCCCGGCGCCACATCAAATGAAACATCCCTTACCGCGATGGTATTGCCGGTTTGTGCTCGTAAATCCGAGCGAGAGAGATCTGCAGTTGGGGTTCCGATGATCTTCTCGGCATTTGGTCCGAATACCTTCCACAAATGACGGACGGATATCATCGGTGCGCTCATGTATTTTCCCCTTGCTGTCTAAACCAACCTGAAGGTGCAGGAGAAGTGTTCGTCCAAATGTGTTTAATTTCAAGGTACTCGTGTAACCCACTTGGACCAAGTTCACGGCCGATACCAGAAGCTTTGAAACCTCCCCATTCAGCTTGCGGGCGATAGGGCCCAAAATCGTTGACCCAGATTGTTCCGTGACGAAGCGCTCTGGCCACTCGATCGGCTTTCGCACGATCTGCGCTCCAAATAGCCCCCGCCAGGCCATAAATGGTGTCATTACCAAGAGAAATGGCCTCCGCTTCGGTATCAAAGATTTCTACCGTGAGGACTGGACCAAATGATTCCTCTTGAACACAAGTCATCTTTGTTGTGCAGCCATCCAAAACCGTAGGTTCAAAGTACCAACCAGAAGCGTGAGCGGGATCAGTGCTTCGCTTGCCTCCAGTAAGAAGTTTGGCCCCCTCCGCAAGGGCGGAATCGACGTATCTTCCAACTTTTTCCAGGTGTGCCTTGCTAATTAGCGGTCCCGTTTCTGCAGCGGGATCAGCCGGACCGCCCAGATGAATCTCCTTGGCTCGTCGCACAATTTCAGATACAACTCGATCATGGATAGACCGTTCGACCAGCAATCTCGTGCCGGCGGAACAGACTTGGCCCGAGTGCAGGAATACCGCGGTGACTGCATTGTCGATTGCCGCATCTAGATCGGCGTCGGCGAAAATAACGTGTGGGTTTTTTCCGCCGAGTTCTAAGGCAATCTTCTTTACCGTCTCTGAAGCCGCCGCCATAATGCGTTTGCCCGTCACCAAACCGCCGGTAAAGGAGACAAGATCGACTCGTGGGTCCAGCGTGAGCGGAGCCCCCGCCACCGCGCCGGCGCCAAGAATGAGATTGGCAACTCCATGCGGCGCTCCCGCTTCGTGAATAATCTTTATGAGATGAATTGCGGTCGATGGAGTCAGCTCACTTGGCTTGAGAATAAAAGAGCACCCAGCCACCAACGCGGGCGCCACCTTCCAAGACGCCTGCAGCAACGGATAATTCCAGGGACCTATCAGTGCGCACACGCCCACTGGCTCGTGCGTAATGCGGCTCTGAATCCGATCGTCTCCGACATCAACTCGTCGATCTGATACTTCGAGACCTATACGTGCGTAGTATCGAAAAACTGAAATCACATCTGCGACGTCGTACTGCGCCTCAATAAGTCTTTTGCCAGTATCTGCGCTTTCTTCATGAGCAATCTCATCTGCGTCTCGCTCAAGAAGATCGGCGACTCGTGCCACTAACTCACACCGCTGTGTCCAACTCCACGATGCGAAAACTCCTGAATCGAAAGATGCCCGCGCCGCTGAAATTGCCGCAAGCGAATCTTCCACGGTTGCCTCCGCGACGGTTTTGACAAGTGAGCCGTCATGAGGACTTCGTATCTCTCGAGTTGATCCATCCGAGGCGGCACGCCAGACGCCATCAACACACAGAGATTGTTCCGTTGCATTAAGAGAGGACACAGATTCTCCGAAGCTCAACTATCGAGTTGACTTTTTCGCTCTGCAACGAAATCAGTCAACTCAAGTAGGACAGCGGAATCCATCTCAGGCATTACATAATCATCTAGCTTCTTCTGCCAGATCTCCGCAGCTCGGGCACGAGTGTCCCGCGCCCCCAGTCGGTTCCAACGCTCGTAATTATCGCTGTTTGTCAGGAACGGACGGTAAAAACAGTCACGGAAACGGTCCATGGTATGCGCCGCCCCAAGAAAGTGCCCACCATGTCCAACTTCCAGGTGGGCATCAAAAGCCAAAGATGACTCAGTGAATTCCAAGGGAGTGAATTCAGCCATCAGAGATTGAAGAATCTCAATGTCCACAATGAACTTGTCATAGGACGAGACGAGACCACCTTCTAGCCATCCGGCAGTATGCATGACCCAGTTAGTGCCAGCCAGGAAAGTTGGCATCATCGTCATCATTGTTTGGTAGGCAGATTGCGCGTCGACAGATTGCGAAGAATTAAGGCCACCGCCGCCGCGGAACGGGAGGTTGAAGTGTCGTGCGATTTGCCCAGTACACAGGAGTCCAATTCCAGATTCTGGTGTACCAAATTGCGGGGATCCAGATTGCATATCAATATTGGATAAGAATGAACCAAAGACGACTGGCACGCCGGGACGTATCAACTGCACCAAGGCAATTCCAGAAAGCGCCTCCGCTATCTGTTGCGCCAGCGTGGCAGGAATGGTCACCGGACTCATTGCGCCCATCAATAAGAATGGTGTGACGACGACAGGCTGGCCAGCAAGAGCATACTCACGGAGCGAATCAAGCATGCGATCGTCCCAGCGAAGTGGCGAGTTGCAGTTAATGAGCGAGATGAGCGCAGGCGTCTCTTCAATCGCCTTGCGACCACCGTGGATAATCTCCGCCATGCGAATGACATCTATCGCATTCTGCGCAGTAACGACATTGCCCATAAAGAACTTGTCCGTGAGCGTGGCTGCCGCAAACGCCATATCAAGATGGCGCGAATCGAGGGAGAGATCATTTGGCTCGCAAACAACTCCGCCCACGCTATCGAGAGCGTCGAAAGACTGAGCAAGTTTGCAGAAATTCTCAAAATCCTTAAATGTCGCATCTCGGCGCACATCACCTTCACGAACGAAGGGGGGCCCGTACACGCCACCGAACACCATTGAATCCCCGCCAATATGCACACTGTTCTTTGGATTACGTGCGCGAAGATCAAACTCACTTGGCGATTTCGCTACCTGTGAGAGGATCCAATCCGGATCGAACTTCACATTTTCGCCTTCTACGATCTGCCCTGCTTCGCGCAGCATCTCCACCGCCCAGGGACTCATAAACTCAATGCCAATTTCAGAAACGATTCGACGCCATCCCGCATCAAGTACTGCCATCGACTCTTGACTGAGGATTTCGTATCGAGGCATTCGATTCTTGAACACTTGGCCTCCAAATAATTAAATATCGCGCGGTGGGTTGACCTAGAACGGATACGACAATACGCTATGAATATGGAACAAGCGTTCCATATTGTGAAACCTTCCTGTGGGAGGAGGCGGAGATGGCCAAACCAGAAATCTCGGGCACGCAAGCAATCGATCGCGCCAGCGCCCTCCTTATTCACATTATTGAAGCGTCAAAACCCCCTCTTTTAGGAGAACTCTCCTCGGCTCACGAACTGCCTAAGAGCACTTCCTCACGGATATTGGCAGCTCTGGAACGGCAGGGTTTGATTCAGAGAGACCGTTCCGGTGCGTATTTGCCCGGCACTGTCCTGACCCGTTTTGCCCGGCAGAGAGACCTCGAATTAGACCTGGTGACTCGGATGCGACCAGTCCTCAAACACCTCGCCGAGAAGAGTGGCGAGACGGCCAACCTCGCAACGGCGGGCAATGGATATGTGGAAATGATTGATCAGGTTGATGGACGATATTTACTGGGTGCAACTAATTGGATTGGCGTCAATGTCCCCTACCACTGCTCTGCCCTCGGAAAAGTTCTTCTGGCCTACGGGGTTGTGAAACTCCCTACTGGAAGATTGGAGAAGCGCGGCCCACGTTCGATTACTACCCGTACCAGACTCTTAGCCGAACTCGAATCTGTACGCCGGCAAGGATTCGCAACAATTAAAGATGAACTCGAAGAGGGGCTCGTAGCCGTCGCTGCGCCTGTTCGTGAAAATGATGGAAGCGTCGTTGGAGCAATTTCGATTTCTGGACCAGCGCCACGTTTTACAGATAAGCAACTCGCGAGTTTGGGCGAATTAATAATTGCTGAAATCGCAACCACTCAACTCGAAGACCAATTGAAAGCGACAGGGAAAGTAGGAGCAGCATGAACAACGAAGAGATCATCAAAGCGCTCTACGACCAGACACTCATGGGAAACGCACCGGTAGTACTTGAGCTCACTCAGCAAGCGCTGGGTATGGGTATCGGGCCAGACAGCATTCTTTTTGATGCGCTTATTCCATCTCTGGAAGAAGTGGGCGCGCGATTCGAACGCGGCGACTACTTCGTTCCAGAAATGTTGATTGCAGGAAAGGCGATGTCGGGAGCCCTCAACGTCCTGCGTCCACTACTCGCGGAAACGGGAGCAGAATCCGTTGGTACTTATGTCATGGGTACTGTGAAAGGCGATGTACACGACATTGGAAAGAATCTAGTCAACATTAT
Source organism: Candidatus Nanopelagicaceae bacterium (assembly GCA_049287065.1). Taxonomy (GTDB): domain Bacteria; phylum Actinomycetota; class Actinomycetes; order Nanopelagicales; family Nanopelagicaceae; genus QYPT01. The sequence continues at coordinate 128,628 of JBAQFB010000011.1, read as the reverse complement.
GTTGGAAGGCGCGGGATTCACGGTAATCGATCTCGGTGTTCAAACACCGCCCGAAAAATTCATCGCGGCGATTCAAGAGCACAAGCCGGACATAGTCGGAATGTCAGCATTTCTCACCACAACAATGCCTATGTTCAAGGTCAACATCCATGAAATTTCCAAAGCGGGCTTGCGCGATCAGGTCATCATTATGGTGGGCGGCGCACCCGTAACGCAGGAGTACGCAGATGCAGTCGGGGCAGACGGCTACGCGGCGGATGCATCCACTGCCGTGCGGCTGGCCAAAGAACTCATTCAGCGGCGCCGCGACAAAGTCCTAGTTGGAGCCGGTAGTTAGATACCCGGCCATGCCAAAATTTCTTCCCTTAATCGAGCACGCGATCAAAAAGCCGATCTGGGACTGTCGCATGTGCGGACAGTGCGTCCTTCACTCGACAGGGATGACATGTCCTATGACATGCCCAAAAACACTACGAAACGGTCCCTGCGGCGGCGTGAGAGAAGACGGGAACTGCGAAGTGGATCCAACAATGCAGTGCATATGGGCTAAAGCCTTTGAAAGAAAGGAACGACTTCCTCTTCCACAAACATGGCGAAATCACTTCAATGATTTGCGCCCACCCGTAGATATGCAACTGCAAGGCACGTCCTCGTGGATCAACCTCATCACCAAGCGAGACCAGAAAGTTCCAGCTGGATGGAATACTGATTCGGAATGTAAGCGCGGGATTTGATGTCAACCTTGCGCGATCTATTGGAGAACTCCTCTGAGAAAATATTTACCTCTGAGTTCCCCACAATCGACGGCGCTGGAATGCCGCGCCTGGTTACTTTGGCAATGCGACTCTCCCCTTGGTTTGACGCCATCAATGCAACTGACAATCCGGCGGCACACGCACATGCCTCAAATACTTCTGTGGCGATTGCCTTGAAATCACAGGGCATTGAGCCAATCATGCAGATTGCTTGTCGGGATAAGAATCGACTTGCCATTCAGGCAGACATGATGGGTGCCTCTCTTCACGGAATCGCAAATCTTTCACTCATGACCGGCGATGATGTCACCGCAGGCGACGAACCAGAAACGCGACGCGTATTCGATCTTGACTCTTCCCAAGCAATTAGCATCGCCCACTCGCTCAATGGTGGAAAGTATCTTTCGGGTCGAAACGTTAAGCCGCCGACGGATTTCTACATTGGTGCGGTTGAAAACGCCGCCGCACCCCCCTTTGATTATCGAGTTCAAAGGGCGCTGAAAAAGCACCGGGCCGGTGCTCGTTTCCTCCAACTTCAAATTTGCTATCACCCAGATCGCCTGGAGAACTTCTGCGCAGGTGTAGCAAGCGTGGCTCCTAAACTCCATCTGCTGCCGACCATTGTGCTTCTCAAGGGAGCAAAGCAGCTCAATTTCATGAATGAAAAGGTGGCGGGAATTGATGTCCCCCTTGATGTAATCCGAAGAGTCGAAAAGAACGCAGATCCGTCAGAGGCCACTTACGAGTTGGCTCTGGAACAGGCACGGCACGCCCTGTCGCTGCCAGGCGTTCGGGGGGTCCACATTGCCGACTTCCGTCACGATGAGACCCTGGCACGATTAATGACCGACCTTGGAAGAACCCCTCGCGCAATCAGTAAACAACTGCAAGAACAACTATAGGAGCCGCCATGCACACAGTTCTTAGGTCAGCATCGAAGACCATCACCATCGGTCATGACCAACCCTTCTGCATCATCGGCGAGCGAATAAATCCGACCGGGCGCAAGCAATTTCAGCTTCAACTCCGGGCTGACGACCTTTCTCGTCTGGAAATAGATGTGCAGCAACAAGTTGAGGGTGGAGCCGATGTACTCGACGTCAACATGGGCGTTCCGCTGACCGATGAACCAGCTCTCCTTGGGCGAGCGATAAAGATGATCCAAACTCTCACGGATCTGCCGATCTGCATCGATTCTTCAATCATCGAGGCCCTCCAAGTGGGACTTGAAACTTACCAAGGAAAAGCACTGGTCAACAGCATGACGGGAGAAGAAGATCGAATGGATCTCATTCTTCCGCTAATCAAACGACACGGTGCCGTCATCATCGCACTGCCAAATGATGCAACCGGGATCCCTGCAACTGTAGAAGAGCGCCTTACGATCACCGAGAAAATTGTGCGAACTGTCGAAAAGTATGGGATTCCACTGGAGGACTTGGTGATCGACCCACTTGCAATGCCGGTCGGCGCGGATCCGGATTCCGTCAAGATCACCCTGGAAACTATCCATGCCATCCGCGATAAGTGGGGATTGAATATGACTTTAGGTGCATCCAATGTCTCATTCGGACTCCCCTACCGCCATGCCGTTAATGCAGCATTTCTACCCGCTGCCATGTCTCATGGATTGACGAGCGCTGTCATGGACGCTCGCACTCCCTTGATTGTTGAGGCGGTTCGGGCTGCTGATCTACTCCTAGGATTAGACCCTTGGGGCGGAAATTGGATCAGCCGATTCCGCGCAATTGAAGCGGCAAAAACTGCATCGGCATCAGGAGTCTAATAATCGCTAAGAAAGAACTCCCCAAATCAACCCTGCCAGAACATGATGGCACCGGGCGCGTCAAACTCGCATTTCGCACACTTGAAAAAGATGGCACCAGCTCGAGCGAGCGAACCGTCACCGTACCGACTGGCGTCAGCGCTTTCGACGCAGCGTCGTGGAACGGAATTGCGATCGACTCCACGTGCGGTGGCTACGGCACGTGCAAAAAATGCAAGGTCAAAATCACCGACGGCGACGTTCCTATTTCTCCTCTCGATAATCGCGCTTTTTCCGCCACCGAACTGGCGCAGGGATGGCGTCTGGCCTGCCTCGTTCGCACCGTTGGAAATGTCTCCATTGATGTTCCGCCACTGACAACCCGTCCAAAAGCAGCAACGGTAGGGGTGGGACGACAAGTAATTCTCCGACCGGCAGTACAGAAGCGTTACGTCGAATTGCAAGAACCAACCCTGCACGATCAACGCACAGATATCGTCCGGCTCCTTGATGCTATTGATGACATCGAAGCCACCGTGTCGTTGGCTTCGATTAGATCGCTGCCACAGACGCTTCGATCATCCAATTTTAAAGTCACGGCAGTGTTCATTGATCAAGCGCTAATAGATGTCGAACCGGGAGATACCACAAGCATCCGCTACGGAGTTGCATACGATCTTGGAACCACGACCGTCGTCGCTACGCTCTTGGATTTGAATACAGGTAGCCCGCTCGCCGTTAAATCAATGCTAAACAAGCAGCAGCCATTCGGCGCAGATGTCATCAGTCGAATAAGTGCCACGATGCTCGATCCACTCGCACTAGACCGACTCCGCGGGTTGGCGCAGGCGACTCTCTCCGAACTCACGAATGAAGTCTGCGAGGAGGCGGGCATCAATCCACTCCACGTATACGAGGTTGCCCTTGCCGGAAACGCAACCATGACTCAATTGATCTTGGGGATAGACCCAGAACCGATTGGAGTTGCCCCATTCATTATGGCCAGTGCGGACTATCCGGATATTGAAGCAACTGAACTGGGTATATCAATTCATCCGCGCGCGAAGGCCGTCATTTTGCCATCCCTGGGCGCCTACGTCGGAGGAGACATTATCGCGGGAGCGCTTGCATCTGGCATGGATCGCGACAAGCGGCTTCGACTCTTCATTGATGTTGGCACGAATTGCGAAATCATTCTCGGCAATGGCGAGAAAATCCTGGCGACTGCGGCACCAGCTGGTCCAGCATTTGAAGCGGCATCGATCCGTTGCGGTGTGCGCGCCGCATCTGGCGCCATTGAAACGATAAAAGTCGCGGATGGCGAGCTGGTAATAGGCACTATTGAAGATGCGCGCCCCATCGGAATTTGCGGTTCGGGACTTGTCGATGCGTGCGCCAGTCTTGTTCAAGTCGGATTGTTGGATCATTCGGGCCGTTTTGTCACAGATGAAGTTGCAGCCAAAGTGGCTCCGAAATTGGCGCCCCGCCTGCTGCAACGTGAAGGTGAGCGAGTCTTTGTTCTGACATGGAACGGCGCTGTTGGCGATCTCGATGACTGTGTCTACCTCACACAGCGCGATGTACGCGAACTCCAGTTCGCGAAGGCGGCTATCGCTACTGGATGGGCACTACTCCTCGAAGAGTTTAGAGTCGAACCCACTGAGATTCAGCAGGTTCTTCTGGCGGGTTCTTTTGGCTCATACCTCTCGCCCGCGTCGGCAATCAAAATCGGACTGGTACCAAAACTCTCCGTCCTGCGAATTGTTTCCGCCGGAAATGTGGCGGGCGAGGGAGCGAAAATGACTTTGCTCTCCGCGCAAGAGCGCCATGGTGCAAACGCTCTACTACAAGAGATTGACTACGTCGAACTTTCAGATCGCGCCGATTTCAATGATAAATTCGTCGAACGTCTTGCTTTCCCGACATGAGCGTAGGAATTGTCGCTTGTGGAGCGATCGCAACCCATATCAGCTCCATCCAAGAGAGATACGGATTGGATATCACTATCTATCCGCTGCCGCCGTTGCTGCACAATTCACCAAAAAAGATTGCTGGCGAAGTCGCTTCGGTTCTGGTCGAGATTAAATCAAAACATGAAAAGTGCGCAGTTGCCTACGCCGATTGTGGAACATACGGTGCACTCGACGAGGTGATACTGCGACACAAAGTGTCCCGACTTGGTGGCAACCACTGCTATGACGTTTTTGCGGGGAAAAAGGAGATTGAAGAGATCATTGCCGCGACCCCGGGGACCTACTTCCTGACAGATTTTCTCGTGAAGTCCTTCCACCGAAGTGTTGTCGTCGAACTTGGATTAGATACGCGTCCCGAGTTGAGGGATGACTACTTTAAGAACTATCAGAGTGTCGTCTGGCTTGCCCAAGACCCGACGGAAGAACTTGAAAAAGAGGCACGCGCAGCCGCACAGCTGATTGGGCATCCACTTACGATCAAGATCGTGGGGGACGAAAAATTGGCAAAAGAAATTCTCAGGCTGGTTGCGGATTAAGTTCGAGTTCTAGGGCCCGCAGGACAATTGGTGAAAGTTCTGATCGATCAACTTCGTTGATCAGTCGCTCTTTCATCATGGGCGTCCAGAACTGAACAATATGGTGAGCGACCGCCAACTCTGGTGCTGCATTGGCAGGAACATTGGCGGCAATCTGATTAGCCATACGGATAATTGAGCCGAGCTCGGTATCGCCATGCGCAGCGTGTTCTGAAATTTCTCCCGGTCCACGCAGACTTGGAGCGATTTCCACGGCAGTCACCTTGTACTCAGGACAATTCGTCGCCCAATCCGAGTAGTCAGTGGTGATGACGTTGGCTCCGCTCTCTGGAAAGTGGAAGGTCGTGTAGACCACGCCGGCGGGAACTTCGTCGGTAATTCGCGCCCGCAAAATGGTCTCACCAACTCTGCTTGAAAGACGTACCCATCCCCCATCACTGATTCCGCGCAGCATCGCATCTGACTCGTGAATATCAAGCATGTCCTCAGAATGCCAGATGACGTTGGCAGTGCGCCGCGTCTGCGCGCCCACGTTGTATTGGCTCAGAATGCGGCCCGTAGTGAGTAGCAGTGGGAATTTCCGCGATGCCCGCTCGTCCGTCGGGACAAATGGCGTCTCCATGAAACGGCCTTCGCCACGGACAAAGTGATTTACGTGCATAACCGGCGTGCCAATTGGATTTGCTTCATTGCAAGGCCACTGGATGCTTCCCAATTCATCAAGTCTGGCAAAAGAGACTCCGCTAAACGTCGGAGTCGTGGCGGCGATCTCGTCCATGATCTCGGCGCTATTCCTGTACTCCATGTCAAAGCCAAGCGCCTTCGCTAGATCACAGGTCACTTCCCACTCTGACTTGCCCGTCTTGGATGGCATGACCGGACGGACTCGGTTGATCCGACGCTCCGCATTTGTGAAGGTTCCGTCTTTTTCTAAAAATGATGTTCCGGGCAAAAATACGTGGGCAAATTTTGCAGTCTCATTAAGGAAGAGATCTTGAACGATAATCAATTCCATCGCACGAAGTGCCGCATGTACATGAGAAGTATTTGGGTCCGACTGAGCAATATCTTCGCCTTGCACGTATAGGCCCTTGAACTCACCTGAGATGGCTGCATCAAACATATTGGGGATTCGAAGTCCCGGCTCTGCCTTGATTTTGCGGCCCCAGATTTTTTCAAAAATTTCACGAGTCTTCGGATTTGAAATGTGACGGTACCCAGGCAGTTCGTGCGGGAAGGATCCCATGTCGCATGAACCTTGCACATTGTTCTGGCCGCGAAGTGGATTGACTCCCACACCGGGACGACCAATATTTCCAGTCGCCATTGCTAGATTTGCAATACCCATCACCATCGTTGAGCCTTGGCTATGCTCTGTAACGCCAAGTCCATAATAGATCGCGCCATTCGGAGCTGAAGCAAATAACCGTGCCGCAGCGCGAATTTGTTCGGCAGGAACTCGCGTGGCACTTTCAACTGCTTCTGGACTGTTCTCTGGCAGGCTGATGAATTCCTCCCACCTGGCAAATGACTCAAGATCACATCGTTCATTGACGAAGGCTCGATCTATGAGACCTTCTTCCGCAATCACATGCGCCAGAGCGTTGATGATTGCAACGTTTGTTCCAGGCATCAGTTGCAGGTGGTGGGTAGCTTCGACATGAGGCGTGCGAACCAATTCGATGGTTCGGGGATCTACCACAATGAGCTGTGCACCTTTTCGCAGGGCCTGCTTCATTCGCGCCGCAAAAACCGGATGCGCCGCGGTTGGATTGGCACCAATCAGCATGATGACATCTGAATGTTCTACAGATTCGAAATCTTGAGTTCCGGCTGAAGTGCCAAAAGTCTGACTGAGGCCATAACCAGTCGGAGAGTGGCAGACCCGCGCGCAGGTATCAACATTGTTATTGCCCATGGCCGCCCGGATCATTTTCTGCACGACGTACACTTCTTCATTGGTACATCTAGAGGAAGTAATTCCGCCAATGCTCTCGTTGCCATATTCACTTTGAATTGCCTTCAAGCGGGAGGCGGCATATCCAATGGCCTCTTGCCAACTCACGGTTTTCCATGGGTCGGTGATTTTCTCGCGGATCATTGGTTTGGTTATGCGGTCTTCGTGGGTCGCATATCCCCAGGCAAAACGACCCTTCACGCAGGAGTGACCTTCGTTTGCGCCACCTTCCTTGTAAGGAACCATCCGGACCAATTCATCTCCGCGCATCTCCGCTTTGAATGAGCAGCCGACACCGCAGTACGCACAGGTCGTAATGACCGAACGAGTCGGAGTGCCAATCGTGTACAGAGTTTTCTCCGTCAGAGCACCAGTGGGACAAGCCTGCACGCAGGCGCCGCAAGAGACGCACTCGCTTTCGATAAATGAGGTACCGGACGAAGAAACCCGGGCTTCAAATCCGCGGTTCTCTATGGTGAGCGCGAAGGTTCCTTGAACTTCATCGCAGGCACGTACACAGCGATTGCAAACGATGCACTCTGTTGAATCAAAGGTGAAATACGGATTGGATTCATCTTTAGGAAGTTCCAAATGTGTGCTTCCGGAATATCGGACTTCATTCAAGCCCACTCGTTTAGCCATCCCGTGCACTTCGCATTCATCACCCGACGCACAAACCGCGGGGTGATCGGACAGGTAGAGCTCCATCACTCCCTGGCGAATTCGATCAATGCGTTGGCTATTTGTCGAGATTCTCATTCCTTCGACAACCGGCGTAGTGCAAGAAGATGGCGTCCCGTTCCGCCCTTCGATTTCTACGACGCACAAACGACATGAACCAAAAGCCTTGAGATTATCTGTCGCACAAAGTTTAGGAATAGATATTCCAGCAATCGCGGCGGCTCGCATGATTGAGGTCTCGGCAGGAATCTCAACGGCAATCCCGTCAATTTCAACGTGGACACGTTCGGCTCTCTTGCTGGCAGGAGTGCCGTAATCAGGCTCCATTATTAGCGTCACTGCTTGACCTCTCTCCGTACCGCGAAGTCTTCCTCAAAATGTAGCATCGCGCTCTTCACAGGCAGAGGCGTAAGCCCCCCCATCGCACAAAGAGAGCCATCGGTCATCACTTCGCAGAGATCTAAGAGCAGCCGCTTATTCCCCGCTACGTCCTCTCCACGCATGATCTTCTCAATGGTCTCCGCCCCCCGCGTAGAACCGAGGCGGCAAGGCGTGCACTTGCCGCATGATTCGATGGCGCAGAACTCCATGGCGAATTTCGCCTGCACAGCCATATCCACGCTCTCGTCAAAGACCACAATCCCGCCATGACCCAACATTCCGCCCGCAGCAATAAGTGATTCGTAATCCATTGATACGTCGAAGGCCGAAACAGGTAGGTACGCACCGAGCGGACCACCGATTTGCACGGCCCTCACTGGACGCCTGCTTAGTGTTCCGCCACCGAAATCGTTGACCAAAGTTTCTAGAGTGACTCCAAAGGCTGTTTCGACAATTCCCCCTTGGGCGATATTTCCGGCGAGCTGAAAAACCTGCGTACCCATTGAGCGACCGACTCCTCTTTCGGCGTACACAGCAGGACCCTTGGCAAGAATCGATGGCACTGTAGCAAGGGTGAGGACGTTATTTATAACGGTTGGTTTTCCAAAAAGTCCCGAAATCGCGGGAAGAGGAGGCTTCGAACGAACTACTCCCCGTTTTCCTTCAATACTCTCCAACATCGCGGTCTCTTCGCCACAAACATATGATCCGCCACCACTGCGTACGCGGATATCAAATGAATGAGCACTTCCTAAAACGCTGCTTCCCAACCAACCAAACTCTCGCGCAAAAATAATTGCTTGCTGCATCGTCGCGATTGCATCTGGATACTCGGAACGAATATAAATAACTCCTTCGGCTGCTCCCACTGCGATTGCCGCAATTGTCATGCCTTCAAGGAGAGTAAATGGATCGCCCTCCATCAACATCCGGTCGGCAAAAGTTCCGCTGTCTCCCTCATCCGCATTGCAACAAATAAATTTCTGCTCACCTGGTGTTGCAAGCACCGTTCTCCATTTAATGCCCGCGGGGAAACCTGCTCCGCCACGACCGCGTAACCCTGAGTCAGTTACTTCAGTTACGATCGCTTCTGAAACCATCTCCAGTGCTCTTCTAAGACCCACCAATCCGCCGTTATTTTGATAATCAGAAATGGACAACGGATCAATGAGTCCAACTCTTTCGAAAGTGAAACGATCCTGTCTGGCAAGCCAGGCAATATCCTCGGTCAGTCCACGCGAAAGCAAGTGTTGGTGACCCAACGCGAATCCGGCATCAAAGAGAGACGGAACATCCGCGACTTGGACGGGACCATAAGCCACACGCCCCTCACTTGTTTCGACTTCTACCAATGGTTCCAACCAGAGAGCCCCGCGTGACCCATTCCGCACAATCGTGACTGCAATTCCCCGCTTGACCGACTCGCGCTCAATCGCTTCCGCGACTTCATCAGCGCCGACCGAACGTGCGGCGGAGTCCTTGGGTATAAAGATGCGTACTTGACTCATTTCCCACTGCCCAACTTCAGGTTTGCAAGTAAATCCTGCATTCTTGCGCGACCGATGAGTTTGCCGTTGACGGCGGCCGCTGGACCTAATGCGCAATTTCCAAAACAGAAGACTTCCTTCACCTCGACCTCACTCGGAAGTGATTTCTTGGCGCCCTCAATGAGTTCTCGGGCACCCACCGATTGACATGCCTCCGCGCCGCAAATACTCACGATATTTTCTGGCGGAGGGGTCTTTCGCAGGTCGTGATAGTAAGTAAGTACTCCATGTACATCGGCGCGGGAAACATTGCACGCCTCGGCCACCAAGGACACCGCCTCCGCATGGACGTAGCCAAACTCCTCCTGCAATGCTTGCAGCGAAATCAAGACCGGTCCAGGTTCAAAGCGGGTGGTATCCAGAACGGCCGAAGCCGCCTCCTTTGACCAAGGCGTGAATGTCATTAGAACAACCCCACCACTTTTCCGTCCACATAGTCAATGCGCTCACTTGAGGGAACCTTCGGCAGGCCGGGCATTGTCATAATCTCACCACAGACCATCACAATGAATTCAGCGCCGGCGGAAAGCCGCACTTCTCTGATGTTGATTGAATGGCCTTGTGGTGCGCCGCGCAGTGCTGCATCAGTAGAGAATGAGTACTGTGTCTTGGCAACACAAATTGGGAAATGACCATATCCAGATTCTTGTAATTCCTTAATCTTGGACCGAACTTTCGAATCTGCAGTGACTTCTGCTGCACCATAAACTCGCGTTGCGACGGCGTTCACTTTCTCCCAGAGCGTTGCCTCATCTGGGTAAACGAAGGTGACTTCGCTCGCTTCTTCGCACATTTCTACTACTGCTTGTGCCAGGTCGGCGGCACCTTTGCCCCCGTCCGCCCAATGAGTGGCAAGGACTATTTTCACACCGAGAGCTTCGACCCTCTTTCGGAGAAGTTCAACTTCGGCGTCAGTATCACTTGTGAAGTGGTTTATCGAAACCACAACCGGCATTCCATAGACATCCTTTATGTTGGACACGTGCTTCTCCAAGTTCACAATGCCAGCATCAAGTGCCTTCAAGTTCTCATCCGTAATAGTTTTCAAATCTGCCCCGCCATGGTATTTGAGGGCGCGGATAGTTGCGACCAGCACGCAAGCCGATGGTCGTAGCCCAGACTTGCGGCACTTGATATCTATGAACTTCTCAGCCCCGAGATCAGCGCCAAATCCAGCCTCAGTGATCACATAATCTGCCAGCTTGAGAGCGGAGGTGGTAGCAACAACTGAGTTGCAACCGTGGGCAATGTTTGCAAATGGACCGCCGTGAACAAATGCTGGTGTGTTTTCGAGGGTCTGAACCAGGTTTGGTTGGAACGCATCCTTGAGAATGACCGTCATCGCCCCTTGGGCATTGAGATCACTTGCCAGTATCGGCTTCTTATCACGGCTATACGCCACCACTATTTTGCCGATCCGCTCCTTTAAATCCTCGATTGAGGTAGCCAGGCAGAAGATCGCCATGATCTCGGATGCCACAACAATGTCGAATCCGTCCTGGCGTGGATAGCCATTGCCCACTCCACCGAGTGAAACCACAATGTCGCGCAGGGCTCTGTCATTCATGTCAACGACGCGCTTCCATACAACCCTCCTGACATCAATGTTCAAAATGTTTCCATGATGAATGTGATTGTCCAGCAGAGCGGCCAGGAGATTATTGGCCAACGCAATCGCGTTGAAATCGCCTGTGAAGTGAAGATTAATATCTTCCATGGGAACAACCTGCGCGTAGCCGCCACCTGCTGCTCCACCCTTCATTCCAAAGACTGGTCCAAGGGATGGCTCGCGCAGGCAAATCATCGCGTCCTTGCCAATATGGCGGAGTGCATCGCCCAACCCGACTGTGGTCGTCGTCTTTCCCTCCCCTGCCGGTGTGGGACTGATGGCCGTGACAAGAATCAACTTGCTATTTGCGCGCTTGGGAAGTGAATCCAAATATTTAAGTGAGACCTTTGCTTTGTAGTGACCATAGGGTTCAAGCTGTGTCGGATCTATTCCAAGCACCGCTCCAATCTCCGCAATTGGTTTCATCGTGGCCGATTGTGCAATTTCGATATCTGACACTTTTATTACCCTTCTTATCTCTTGTGGTCTCTTGTTAGTTTTTGATTGCTTTGATTGCGGCAGTAAGTGCGGGAATTACTTGATGAAGATCGCCGATGATTGCGTAATCTGCATACGCCATGATCGGTGCTTCAGGATCTGTATTGATAACAATAATGGTCTTGCTGTTTTTACAGCCGGCAATGTGTTGCATCGCACCACTGATGCCAGCGGCGATATAGAGGTCGGGCGCTACCTTTGTTCCAGTCTGCCCAACTTGTTCGGCGTGTGGCCGCCATCCAGCACTAGTGACGACGCGAGAACATCCGACAGTGCCTTCCAGAAGTGCGGCAAGCTCTTCGAGTTGGGCAAAACCTGCCGGACCTCCGACCCCTCGGCCGCCAGAAACAATAACTTTTGCATCGGCTAACGTGACTCCGCCTTTTGACGTGTCACCGCCACGGCCCATGACACGAACCAGAAGATCGGAGGGTTCAAGGGACGGCTCAAAATTCTCAATTTTTGCGGGAGTTGAGCCCGCTACGGGTTGCGCTTCGACAGAGAAAGCGAGCACCGAAGCAATAAGCAAGTCTGAGTGGACGTAGGCATCCTCCATGAGATTTCCTGCCCAACGTGCCCGGGTTACGGAATGCGGAACCCCTGGCGAAGTACTCAATGTAATTGCACTGCACTCGGCCGCCATCGGAAGATCCACAATTGTGGCAAGGTGGGCAAGTTGCTCATTTCCGCGCGGACTGCCCGCAGATAAAACTGCCGCTGGTTTCAATTTTTCAACCAATTGTGCAAGAGCACGACCACTTGCGGCAGGTGTGTAATCCGTAAGCCCATCATGAGTAGCGACGTGAAGAACGCTGGCGCCATATTCGCCAACCACTCCAGCCAATCCTGCACCTACTTCGCCAATGACAACTGCTTGAACATCACCCGAAAGAGAACGTGCACTCGTGAGCGCTCGGAGAGATAAGGGATCCAATTCGCCCATATCGTGATCGACTAATACCAAAATCATGCGAGTATTCCAATCGTTCGAAGTACGTCCACCAAGGCAGGCACTGCTTCAACACCGTTGCCGAGGACCTGCGCACCCGCGGAGTTTGAAGGTACGACGCTCAGGGAAACTTTCTCTAACTTTGGCACTCGTGGGGTTGGTTTCTTATGGTCAATCGGCTTCTTGCGCGCTTGGATCCGACCAGGTACAGATGGATAACGTGGAATATTGAGGCCATCACGAACAGTAATGACGGCGGGAAGTGAGACTTCGTAAAGTTCGCGCACCGTTCCGACAACTCTTTCGCAATGCGCGATGCCATTTTCGATAGTCATACTCTTAACATTTGTAACTATCGGACGACCAAGGGCATGAGCAACACGAATATGAATCTGATAGCCAGCGCTGTCCGCGGACTCTGCCCCAAAGAGCAGAAGATCGAAATTTGTCTCTTCAGCTTTGATCGCTTCGACCAGAGCCGCTGCAGTGCCTTGCGGGTCCCAGTCCTCGCCTTCAGTCTCCAGAAGGATCGCCCGCGATGCGCCAATTGCCAACTGTGAGCGGAGTTGTTCTTCTGCATCGGTCGGTCCCAGGGTTAGGAGAGTGAGTGAGCCGCCCATCTGCTCTACCAATTGGATACCAGCTTCCACCGCGTTCTCTTCATGGGGGCTGATACCAAATCCCAGGTGCTTGGTATCAATATCACGAGAATCAGGAGTGAGGAGAAAAGTGCTGCCTGCAAGAGGCACGCGCTTTAGACAGACAAGTACATCCATTATGCAAGAACCCTTTCATTCTTCGGATCAAAGAGTGGCGCTGCTCCGACACCAGCAATGGTCACCGGATAATGCTCACCGAGATACTCCACTAAGAACTTCGCGCCGATGAGCGCAAGGTCAGTTGGCAAATAGGCCATTAAGACGTGCTTACCCAAAGATGGGGCAGAACCAGCAGTTGTCACATAAGAGCGACGACCGTGGGAGTCCGTTATCGGGCCACCGGCAAGGGTAAGGATTGGTTCTTTACCCAGCATGTAACGCTTCTCTCCCGTAGATGATGTGTGATCATCCACGGTCAGCGAGCAGAGAGTGGTGACTGGCGTTTCATCGCGATGCCGAAGATGTGCGGCCTTTCCGATGAAATCTTGCTCTTTGATTTTAGGAGTCGTCATTCCCGCTTCTGCGGCGTTGTACTCAGTCTCAAGTTCTGCGCCGTAAGCGCGATAACTCTTCTCCAAGCGTCCCGTTGTTCCATAGACGCCGATTCCGACGGGAATCATTGAATGTGCTTTGCCCGCTTCCCAGATCATGTCCCAGAGTTTTGCGCCTTGCTCGATTGGAACGTATAGCTCCCAACCGAGTTCACCGACATAGGAGATTCGTGAAGCAAGTACGCGGAGAGGTCCCGTCTCTATCACTCTGCACGTGCTGAATTTGAAACCATCCTTCGCAAGGTCATCTTTGGTAATTGCAGAAAGGATCTCCCGAGCCTTTGGACCCCACACGCCAATCGTTGTGAATGCAGAAGTGAGGTCAGTGATCTGCGCCGATCCGTTGCTTGGAAGGTGATCGGCAAACCACTTCTTATCAGCCATTCCGTGCGCGCCGCCGGTGACCACTCGGAAGTGATCATGTGCCAAACGCATAATCGTGAGGTCTGATTTAAACCCGCCGTTTTCGCCGAGCACTGGCGTATAAACAACACGTCCCACTGCGACATCCATCTGTCGCACGACCATTGCCTGAACATGAGCCAGCGCGGACGGACCAGTGACATCGAAAATCGCAAAGGCACTCAGGTCAACAACACCAGCACTCTCGCGCATCTGCAGGTGCTCCGCGTTGATGATGGGCGACCACCAACGAGACTCCCACTCAGATGTGCGTGGCATAACTTGATCGCCGAATTTTGCGAGCAAATTTGAGTTGGACTCATACCAGAAAGGCCGCTCCCATCCGGCAGTCTCAAAGAAGACTGCGCCCAATGCTTTCTCTCGGTCATAAAAAGGCGAGAGTCGAACATTGCGATTGCTCTCCCACTGCTCGGATGGATGGACTATGCCGTATGTCTTATTGAACCCTTCAGCGGTACGTGCCTTCACATGAAAAGTGGTCTTCTGGTGTTCGTGGAAACGTGCGATATCAGATGAGTGCAGATCAATTTCGGACTGTCCAAGAACCATCCACTCCGCGACGCTCTTGCCAGTTCCTGGGCCTTCTTTTACCCAGACCGCAGCCGCAGACCAGAGTCCTTTAACTTCAGGAGTCTCGCCAAGAATTGGCATCCCATCTGGCGTGAGAGAGAGAATTCCGTTAATGGCGTATTTCTCGCGCACATTCTCATCACCGATGATCGAAGGCATGAGTTCGAGAGAGTGCTCATCTTGAATATCAAAATCATCCTGCGTGAACGGGAATTCAGTAGGTGAAAGTGCCGCTGTCGCATTGGATGGAATGTCTTCCGGTGTGTAAAGAATTGGACGGTGCGCATACGAACCTACTTCAAGCCCAGTGCCGTGCTGGCGCTCGTACATATTTGTATCCATATCACGCACAATTGGCCATTCAATATCACCGCGCGAATCTGCGAAAAATGGCACAGGTCCGATGTCTTTCATCTGATGAACAGCAGGTGTAAGCGGAATCGACGCACCGGCCATCTTGGCCAACTTCGGACTCCAGCAACCAGTTGCGATAACAACATACTCTGCTTCAATATCGCCGTGATCAGTCCGTACTCGCTTGATCCGCCCCTCCTCAACATCCATGCCAAGTACTTCAATATTCGCAAAACTCTGCAAAGCGCCCATTTCGACGGCCTTTTCGCGCATCAGAGTTCCAGCGCGAAGCGAGTCAACCACTCCGACACTGGGCGTGTAAAAACCACCGAGAATTACAGTTTCGTCAATGTACGGGACGAGCTCTTTCACTTCAGCAGGGGTCACAATTCGTGAACCTTCTATCCCCCAAGATTTTGCCGAAGAAATGCGACGTTGTAACTCCTGCATCCGCTCCGGAGTACGCGCTACTTCAATTCCGCCGCATTCGGTGAACGTGCCTAGTTCTCGGTATTGACGCACGCTATCGCTGGTGATTGCCGTCATTTCTTTTGAGTGATCGACAGGGAAGATGAAGTTGGAGGCGTGTCCCGTCGAGCCTCCAGGATTTGGAAGCGGACCTTTGTCGATCTGCACAATATCGCGCCACCCCAAACGGGCCAGATGGTACGCAATGCTGTTTCCAACAATGCCCGCACCGATAACTACAGCCTTCGCCTTCACTGGAACTGTGCTCATGACTCGATCCTTTTCTCTATCGGTTGAACTTCAGGTGCTAAAGATTGCGTCGGATATTGCCCTCAAACCCTTCAACGTGATCTTGCATTGCTTTTGCTGCAGCTTCTGAGTCGTGATTGCTGATCGCCTCGAGAAGCGCACGATGTTCGATTACTGCTTCCGAAAGATTGTCTACGTGATCTAACGCAAGGAACCAGATACGAAGCGCATGACCGTAATACTGCTCCAGAGTCGTTTCTAAGAATTGATTGTGGGTGCACTGATAAATATGCCGATGAATACGTTGGTCCAACTGAATAAGCTTGGTCATATTCGGGTCATCCTTGATGGAATCAATCTCTGCAATCAATGCGATTGTGATTGCTCTATCGCGGGGAGTCGAACGCTCTGCCGCCAAACTTGCAGCTTTGATTTCAAGAACCCCACGGACTTCCGAAATCGATGAAAGATTTTGAACATCGACACTTGCGACAAACATTCCGCGCCGGGGATAGACGTCCACCAATTTCTCGCTGGCCAGAGTGCGAAGTGCCTCTCGGATCGGAGTGCGACCAAATCCCAGACGTGACATGAGCTCGGCTTCATTGATCAGCGAACCCGGTTCAAGTTCGAGAGAAACGATCATGGAACGAATCTGGTTATACGCCTCCTCCGACAGGGATCCAGTCGGTTGGACCGGCCCTTTGGCACTTGTCGAGATGGAGGTCAGGCTCACGTAAGGGATGATATATCAGTATCGAACAGATAGATACATAAGAACGCGGGTAAAAATTAACCTCGTCACTTAGGCTAGCCCCCATGGCTTACAGGCGCGGAGAGCCCAATGAAAAAGGATGGCGCAACCTCGATGAGGTTCTGGATCCGCCTTATCTAGGTGAGAATTTCCCCAAAGAGAGCCAGCCATTATTGATACTGCATCATCTCTCCGACTTACACATCTGTGATGCCCAGTCCCCCACTCGGCCGGAATTTCTTGACCGTTGGGCAGACCCGGATAGCCCCATCCGTGAAGAGGTGGGGACCATCGGCACTTATCGGCCGCATGCCATGCTCTCAGCACATGTCGTGGAAGCGATGGTCCAATCTCTCAACCAGGTAACGGCCGGTCCACTCTCCGGACACCCGATTGATGGGGCGATTGTGTCGGGTGATACCACGGATAACGCGCAAATAAACGAAGTTAATTGGTATTTAGCCCTTCTCGACGGACAACCTTTGCGTCCAGATTCTGGATCGCACGAGAAATACGAAGGTGTCATAGATGACGGAGCCGCACATTACGACGTGAAGTATTGGCATCCGCATGGCACACCCGTGGGTCACCGCGATGATGATGCGCGGGCTAAGTACGGTTTTCCTCTCGTTCCAGGTCTTCTAGATTCCTGCCGCCAACCATTCAATGCCACGGGCCTCAACTTCCCCTGGTTTGCAATTCATGGAAATCACGATGCGCTCCTGCAGGGCACTGTCACCCCGAACGAAGCAATGCGAGCAGAGATGGCTTCGGACCGAAGATACGAAACTCTGCCATCGACATTAACCCTCGAAGAAACTTTGGGCGCCTTCAATGAAATTGGTCCGGCGGATTTTCCAACATCCAGTGATGCTCCCTACGTGATTGTCACTCCCGATATCGAACGAAAAGCAGTTGAACGTGGCCAATTTGCGGCCATGCACCTGACGTCTCCCGGATTGCCCAAGGGTCATGGCTTTACAGACGCGAATGTTCGTGAGCGAAAGATGTATTACGCGGTTGAAGTAGGAGCCGTGAAGCTCCTAGTCATCGACTCCGTCAACGAATTCGGAGGGTGGCAAGGCTCTCTCGGCGAGGAGCAATTTGAGTGGCTGGAACACGAAATTTCCATTGCAGACAGGCCCGTGGTGCTCGCCTCTCATCACCCACTCATGCTGATGTTCAATGACTATTCACCAGAGTCCAACAGTTCTCGCAGAGTCTGCCGTGAGGAAATCGCCACTATGTTGTTGCGGTATCCCCAAGTAATTCTCTGGCTGGCTGGCCATGAACACCGCCACCACGTGGAATGGATAGGCAAGGCGGATAGCCAAGCAGGCACGGATGGATTCTGGCTCGTCGAAACCGCTTCTCACATTGACTGGCCTCAGCAAAGTCGCACCGTCGAAATCGTCAGGGATGAAAATGGCGACGTTTACATAGGGCTCACTGTTATTGACCACCAAGGTGCACGGGATTATGGGCTGGCAACGACTCCATTGGAAATCGCCGGACTTTCTCGTACCCTCAGCGCCAATGTCTGGCAGAAGCGCGCGGAATTGGGAGCCAAACATGCTTTTGATTGGGCGCAAGGTTTACCACAGGCCCAAAATGTCGTCCTGCGAATACAGAAGAGCGCTTAACGTTGGTCTGCCCCTGATCCGGCCGAGGTGTTCATGAAAAGTCCACTAGAGGTTCGCCCATTGGCTTCTTCGCCGACGAAGTCTCGTCACACCGTTATGTAATAGTTATCTTGTCGGTCAGATTTTCCTAGACGAACTACGTCCAAAAGACTAAGTTTGTGCGAACTAAGCCTCGCCTAGGGTTAGTCATGGGCGAGAGAAGGAGCAAAGTACGCATTATTCAGTGCGAATAGCCGTTCGTCAGTGGTCATTCTACGTACCGCAGCGAACGGGTTGATTGAAACAACATAACCAATGAGGAGGAAGATAGTGACGTTCTCGAAATTCACTCGGGGATCGGTGGGTGCAGTTCTTGCTGTAGCCCTTGTGATCCCTGCGCTAAGCATCACGTCAGCTTCAGGTGCGGTCAATTATGGCACCGTTAAGAATCTAGCTGCCGCAGGCGGAATCAACAAGCTTGTTGCTGCCTGTCAGAAGGAAGGCCAACTCAACGTCATTGCTCTGCCTCACTACTGGGCTAACTATGGCGACATGATCCAAGGCTTCAAAGATACCTACGGAGTGAAGGTAGACGAAGCAAACCCAGAAGGATCTTCACAGGACGAAATTGATGCCGCTAATACCAACAAGGGCACCAGCCGTTCGCCAGACGTTTTCGATATTGGAATTGCAGTAGCCGATAAGTATGCCGGCACCGGAACTTTCGCACCTTACAAAGTTAAGTTGTGGAATTACCTCACTGGTGCAGCCGCTTTGTCCCCAACGGGCGAATTCACCCCTGACTACACCGGAACATTGACAATCGGATACGACGGAACACTTGGAACAATCACCAAGCTGGACGATCTCTTGCTTCCAAAGTTCAAGGGCAAGATTGCGTTGAATGGCGATCCAATGGGTTCATCCACCGCTCTCAATGGCGTTTTCATGATCAACAAGGCACTCGGTGGAACATTTGACGATGTTTCAAAGGCAGTTGCCTTCTTCAAGAAGTTGAAGGACGCCGGCAACTTCATCAACGTCAACCCAACTGAGGCAACCATTGCATCGGGTCAAACCCCGGTTGTAATTGACAATGGCTACGTGCAAGCCGGAGTTCAGAAGCAGATGGCGGCGGCTGGAAAGAGCTGGAAGATGTTCACCCCAGCACTCGTCGGCTCGACGTACAACCAAGCAATTTCTGCTTGGGCACCACATCCTGCATGTGCACGCCTATGGTTGGAATACGCACTTGGCGAGACCGGCGCGAAGATCTTCGCAATCGGTGGAGCAACCCCAGCACTATGGGTATGGCTGGTAAAGACCGGTCGTGCACCTGCTGAAGGAATTGCCGCGATTGGCAAGAGCAAGATTGCCGCAACCAAGGCCTCAGCCGACCAGTCCAGTGCGGCGCGCGTATATCTCGCAAAAGCCTGGCCAGCAGCGGTTGGTAGCTAAGGGGATATAGTCGCCCAATGACTCAGGTCACTAATCCGAGAGCCGGTACTGCCACAGGCAGCGCCGGCTCTCGGCATTGGCGTGGTAAGAGCGCCTATCTTGGTGTTCTGCCATTTCTACTCTTCTCCGGTCTATTCCTGCTCTATCCGACCTATAACGTCATCCTGGGCGCATTCAAGAACAATGAAAACAAATTCAGCGCTGCGCCAATTACCGAAGCATTCAACTCAACCATCACGCGTCATGCGCTTAAAAATTCCCTTGTCCTCTCTTTTTGGACCGCCCTTGCCGGTTCAATATTAGGTGGACTCTTCGCCTGGGCGTTGGTCACAGGAAAGAAGAAGGGCTTCTTCTACCGCTTCTCAGTTGCGCTGAGTTCGGTACTCGCGCAATTTGGTGGCGTAATGCTCACTTTCGCCTTTCTCGCAACTTTTGGTTTTAACGGCGTCATATCCACGCTGGCCTTGAAATTTATGCCGGGCTCTTTCTTGGCCGACTCCGCTTGGTTGTACGAATTGAACGGCCTCATAGTCGTCTACACCTTCTTCCAAATTCCTTTGATGGTTCTGGTCTTTCTGCCTACAATCGAAAATCTGCGTCCACAGTGGAGGGAAGCCTCTGATTCTCTGGGCGGTAACTCGCGTGAATATTGGACGAAGATCGGCATACCAGTCCTCACCCCTTCCTTTGCGGGTGCGGCCTTATTACTTTTTGTCAATTCATTCTCCGCCTACGCAACGGCTGCCACCCTTATCAATTTGACTAGTTTCTTGACGCCGCTTCAAATTGCCACTTCGCTCAGTAGCGAAGTCGGCGGTGCCAACCCGGCAGAGGCAAAAGCGCTCTCCTTCTTTATGATCGTTCTCGTAACTTTCGTCATGGCTCTCTACGCTCTTCTCCGTCGCCGCGTCACCAAATGGGAGGCGAACAGATGAAGCGCACGTGGAAACTTCAAACCTGGCGTAGAGTCATAATCGGATTTGTCGGTCTGTATTTAATGGTGCCGCTCTATTCAATGTTTGACTTCTCGACTAAGCCTTTTCTGATTGCCGACAGCGGAAGAAACCTTCGCTCGTGGAGAATAATCCCGAGCCAACCCGATCTAGGGATTGCAGTTTTGCGATCCATGATCACTGCCGGAATTGTGATGATGCTTATCCTCTTTATGATCGTACCCACTGTTATATGGGTCCAATTGAAATTGCCGAAATTAGTCCGACCCCTCGAATTACTATGTCTGCTCCCACTGGCAATCCCAGCCATCGTTATAGTCGTCGGAATTGCACCTTTATACCGCTGGATATCAATTAATTTATCTGAGTCCCCCATAACACTGGCCGGCGTCTACTCAATGTTGATTTTGCCCTATACATACCGCTCCCTATCGGCGGCGCTGGACGCGGTAGACATACATACACTTGCTGAGGCAGCACAAACTTTGGGAGCATCAACCTTCCGGATGATATCTGGAATCATTATGCCGACCATTCGCACCGGCATTATTAATGGCTCATTCATTGCGATCGCCTTGGTTCTGGGCGAATTTACTATTTCGAATATTCTCAATTTCAAAACTTTCCAAGTAGTAATTGCTCAAATTGGTCGAACGAGCGGGAATGTCGCCGTCTCCGTTTCGCTCGCGTCAATTATTTTCGTCTTGGTTTTGCTCTTACTCGTCCCTGCCACTAAACGTCGCCAAGCAGTTCTCGACGTTGACCTCGCCTGACCGAAAGGATCCATACGTTGAGCTCCTCGCCGTACGTACAGTTGCTTGACCTTGCTAAGCACTTCGGTAAGGTAAAAGCCCTCGATGGATTGAGCCTTGATATCGCCCAAGGCGAACTCGTCGCACTGCTTGGCCCCTCGGGCTGTGGCAAGACAACGGCACTTCGATCATTAGCTGGCCTGCAAGAACTAGATCGCGGGAAAATGATTGTTGACGGCAAAGATGTCACTTTCCAGAGTGCCAACAAGCGCGGCATGGGAATGGTCTTCCAGGCCTATTCTCTCTTCCCGCATATGAGCGCCGGGGAGAATGTGGAATACGGGTTGAAATTGCGCGCTCACAAGACGAGCGCCGAAAAACGGAAACAGCGATCTAGCGAGCTTCTGGAAATCGTTGGACTCTCCACGCATAGAAACCACTACCCCCACCAACTCTCTGGTGGTCAACAGCAGAGAGTTGCACTAGCTCGCGCTCTAGCGATATCGCCAAAAGTTCTACTTCTCGATGAACCACTCTCTGCCCTTGACGCGAAGGTGCGCACCCAATTGCGTGAGGAAATTCGACGCATCCAATTAGAACTTGGCACGACCACACTATTTGTCACGCATGATCAGGAAGAAGCGCTCAGCATTGCCGATCGGGTTGGGGTGATGCGTAACGGCCAACTAGAGCAAATCGCGGCTCCGGCCGAGCTCTATGACCGTCCCAGCACCGCCTTTGTTGCCGAATTTGTCGGATTGACCAATCCGATGCAGGGAAAAGTCAACGGTGGATCCATCGAAATTCTGGGTGGCTCACTGAAAGTACTTCCGGGCTCAATTACATCTGGCGTTGGAATCGCACTGGTTCGCCCAGAAAGCATTCAAGTTGAGGCCAATTCAGCCGGTAATGCCAGAATTTTTTCTGCTTCTTTCCTCGGTGCATCATGTCGCCTCATGGTCACTTTGAACGATGGCACTCGTATTACTGCGCAGATGCCAAGTTCGGAGAGCGTTGGCTTAGTTGCGGGAGCTTCGGTGGATGTCTCTGTGCTTGATATGCCGGTCTTTGTGAAAGCAACAAACTGATCTGCAGTGGAATGAGGTTCGTTTTACTTTAGATTCTCCGCAGCTGCCAGTTGCCCGCAGGCACCTTCAATCTCGCGCCCACGCGTGTCACGAACCGTCGTCGGGACACCGTAACTTTCCAGAATCCGCACGAATTCGGCTTCGTCTTGGGGTCGAGAGGCAGTCCATTTGGAGCCAGGCGTCGGATTCAAAGGAATGAGATTCACATGGGCATTTCTATTTTTTAGTAAACGGCCCAAGAGATCCGCCCGCCATGTTTGGTCGTTGATGTCTCGGATGAGTGCGTACTCAATTGAATATCTACGACCAGTCTTCTCTGCGTAAGCATCTGCCGCTTGGAGGACTTCTTTGACTTTCCAACGTGAATTTATTGGAACTAACGTGTTTCGCAGATCATCGTCGGGACAGTGAAGGGATACGGCCAATGTCACTGGGAGATTCTCACCCATCAACTTTTCAATTCCATTAACTAGACCGACCGTAGAAACTGTCACCGACCTGGCACTAATTCCCAGACCATGTGGATTGGGATCGGTGATATTGCGAAGAGTTCGCATGACGGCGTTGTAGTTCGCCATCGGCTCGCCCATTCCCATGAAGACTATATTTGAAAGACGGGTAGGTCCGCCGGGCAGTTCACCCTCCGCACATGATCTGGCTGCAGCGACAATCTGCTCGGTAATTTCACCCGCCGTTAAATTGCGCGTGAGTCCTGCCTGACCCGTTGCACAGAACGGACAATTCATTCCACATCCGGCTTGGGATGAAATACAGACCGTGGTGCGATCGGTATAACGCATTAAAACGCTCTCAACTAGTACGCCATCATGTAAACGCCACAAATCCTTACGCGTCATCCCATTATCGCAAGTAACCGAACGTACTAACTCAATAAGTTTGGGCGTCAATAACTCAGAAATTGTCTCCCGCAAATTCGCGGGGATGTCACTCCAGCTCTCAGAATCCGAAGATAGATGCGTGAAATAGTGATTTGCCACTTGATTGGCGCGAAATGCTGGGAGTCCGAGTTCTATAGCAAGTTCGCGTCGCTGCGGAGGGGAGTAATCCGCCAGATGTCGAGGTGTCTTCTTCTTCAACTTAGGTTCGTCAAAGACTAATTTGATTTCCGTAGTTTTCTCGGAACGAGTCATAAATAGCGCTTCACAATTTCAAAAGCGAGCCAAACCGCGGGACCTGAAAGGAGCGCGGAATCCAATCGATCAAGCATTCCGCCATGTCCCGGGAGAATATTGCCCATATCTTTCAGCGAAAGATCACGTTTCATCGCACTTTCGATCAGATCGCCACTCGTGGCAGTAAAAACGACCATGAGACCGACCAGTGCACCGATCCACCAATGCTGATGCATCAGGTAATGAAATGTCAGTGCCCCGCCGAGGACTGTAAAAATCAAAGACCCGATTAATCCTTCCCATGTCTTCTTTGGACTGATCCGCGGAGCCAGTGGGTGCTTTCCAAGGAGAACTCCCACCAAGTAGCCAAAAGTGTCGTTGCATGCGATGAGAACCACAAAGGTCATTACGCGATGGAAACCATCGTAGGGACGCGCGAGAAGAATAATGAAACCAGCAAGAAACGGTAAATAAATGAGTACAAGTGTCGTTGCCGTCGCACTCTTTATGAACCCATCAGGTCCACGGCGGAGCAAATCGACGAGAAGTATCGGTAGGCAGAATGCGGTAGAGATCGCCAAACCAGTGAGACTTCCCCGCCAGGTGGCCGCTGTGAGAACTACCGTCGCGATTATTAACGCCGGTAAAGAAAGGTAGGTCTTACCCGCGCCAAATGCTTGGGTAATTTCCCGGATTCCAAGGACGACTGCGACGCCGATCAATACTGCAAAAAGTTCGCGTTGGTAGGCAAGTGCAAACCAAACGAGAGCGACTATGGAAGCGCTCACGGCGATCGATGGAAAGAGTCTCCGCCCCGCCTTTCGATTTATCGCTTCATTGATCGCATGTAAGTCATTCATTCGGCGGTGAAGCTCTCAGACCTCGAGAAGCTCGATCTCCTTATGCTTGAGCAGATCATCAATTTTTGCGACGTGATCAGATGTGATCTTCTCTAATTCCTTCTCGCCGCGGGTGAGATCATCTTTTCCGATCAAGGCATCTTTTTCTAGCTTCTCGATACCTTCTTTTGCGCTTCGTCGAATATTACGTATCGAGATCTTGGCATCCTCGCTCTTGGTGCGCACGACCTTGATGTACTCCTTGCGACGCTCTTCGGTGAGTTGGGGAAACCCAACCCGAATAACCACTCCGTCGTTACCTGGATTAACACCAAGATCTGACTCACGAATAGCTTTCTCGATTGCAGCCATTGCTCCTTTATCAAAAGGGGAGACAATCGCCATACGGGCTTCGGGTACCTGGATCGAAGCCAACTGCGAAAGCGAAGTGAACGTACCGTAGTAATCGACCATAATCTTGTTGAAGAGCGAAGGATGCGCGCGACCAGTTCGGATGGTGGCGAAATCCTCTTTCGCAACCTCAACGGCTTTGTCCATCTTTGTCTCGGCATCCTTCAGGGCGCCAGCAACATCACTCATTACTACTCCTCATTCTCATCGCTTCTATGACTTTTGCAACTATGCGACCAGCGTACCGATAACTTCACCGCGGACGGCGCGACCAATATTCCCGTTTGATTTAAGATCAAAAACTATTATTGGAAGCCCATTCTCACGGCAGATACTAAAAGCTGCTGCATCTGCCACCGCCAACGATTTCGATATCACTTCATCGTAGGAAATATGTTCGTACTTAACCGCTTTTGGATTCTTTCGAGGATCATCGGAGTAGACACCATCGACTCCGCTCTTGGCTAGAAGCAATGCCTCCGCTCCGATTTCAAGTGCGCGTTGTGCCGAAACGGTGTCGGTAGTGAAGAAGGGCATTCCCGCACCTGCTCCAAAAATTACCACCCGTCCCTTCTCCAAATGTCGGATTGCGCGACGAGGAATATACGGCTCGGCAACTTGACCCATCGTAATCGCGGTTTGGACTCGGGTATCTATCCCCTGCTTCTCAAGAAAATCTTGCAGGGCCAGGCAGTTCATCACGGTTCCGAGCATTCCCATGTAGTCCGCACGTGCACGGTCCATGCCGCGCTGTTGTAATTCAGCTCCGCGGAAATAATTTCCTCCGCCAACAACGATAGCAATTTGAACTCCGCTGCGAACGACTTCAGCAATCTGCTTGGCGACATCTTGGACAACGTCGGGATCCACTCCGATTCCCTTTTGCCCACCGAATACCTCGCCCGAAAGTTTAAGGAGCACCCGCCCGTAATTACCTCTACTACCGGGCATGAGTGCTCCTTTCACTTAATCACTAGAGTCTAAAGGTCAGGTCCTTAAGGTTATTGACCCACGCGGAAGCGTTGGAAAGCCTTTACTGCCGTACCAGCCTCGTCAAGGATCTGCTTGACCGTTTTCTTGGCATCCTTGGCGAATGCCTGCTCAATCAAACTGACTTCTTTTACAAAGCCGGTTACCCGACCTTCGACGATCTTAATGAGGGCGGCTTCTGGCTTACCCTCATTACGGGCTGTTTCCTCGGCAAGACGGCGCTCGTTCTCGATGAGTTCGGCGGGAACATCCTCGCGATTGACGTATGAAGGAGCAAAAGCGGCGATGTGCTGAGCAATGTCCTTGCCCACCTCAAGTGCATCTTTGGACAACTGAACGAGAACGCCTAGCTGTGGAGGCAGGTCAGGACTGGTGCGGTGAAGGTATACCGCGGCAGGGCCATCAAGAACTGCAATACGCCGTACCTCGATCTTCTCGCCCAACATCGCATTTGCTTCGTCAATGACATTTTGGACTGTGCGACCAGGCTTAATTTCTGAAGCCAGATACGTTGCAAGCTCTGCAATGTTTGACTCAAGTAAGTGTTCTAAAAGTTCGTCTGCGAGCGCCTGAAAGCGCTCACCCTTAGCTACGAAGTCAGTCTCGCAGTTGAGTTCGAGCATGACGCCGTAGTTGTTTTGAACTTTTGCAATAACAAGCCCGTTGGAAGCAGTACGACCTTCGCGCTTGGTGATGCCCTTTAAGCCTTTGACTCGGATAATTTCGACAGCTTTGTCGAAATCACCATCCGCCTCATCTAGCGCTTTCTTGCAATCTAGCATTCCGGCCGCGGTTGCCTCGCGAAGTTTTTTTACATCGGCAGCTGAGTAATTCAATTTAACCCTCCGTTACTGCACTGGTTTCGACGACCATCGGAACTTCTACCTCTGGACGAACTTCAACAGCTTCTGTGGCTGCCACTGGAGTAGCGGTACCGGAGAGGATTTCTTTCTCCCAATCGGCAAGTGGTTCACCAGCAGCAACAGTCTCAGTATCGGACTTAACTTCTTCTTTAACGCTCGCAGCAGCGCGCGCTTGAAGTCCGGCAGCAACCGCATCTGTGATCACCCTAGTGAGGAGTCCGATGGAGCGAATTGCGTCATCGTTTCCGGGGATCTTGAAGTCAACTTCGTCTGGGTCGCAGTTGGTATCCAAGATTGCAATAACTGGAATACCAAGCTTCTTGGCTTCTGCAACTGCGAGGTGCTCCTTCTTAGTATCAACAACCCAGATTGCGCTCGGCAACTTGGTCATGTTGCGAATTCCATTGAGGTTCTTGTTGAGCTTCTCGCGCTCGCGACGGAGCACAAGGAGTTCCTTCTTGGTCAGCAACTGATCATTGGCGCTTTCTAGTGCTTCAAGTTCCTTGAGGCGCTGAATTCGCTTATAGACAGTTGGAAAGTTGGTAAGCATTCCGCCCAGCCAACGCTCGGTGACGTAAGGCATGCCTACCCGAGCGGACTGCTGAATGATTGGCTCTTGTGCTTGCTTTTTTGTGCCTACATAAAGAACGTGTCCGCCTTTGGCGACAACATCCTTAACGAATTCGTAGGCGCTATCGATGAGTCCAAGCGATTGCTGGATATCGATGATGTAGATGCCATTGCGCTCTGTGAAAATGAAGCGCTTCATCTTTGGGTTCCATCGACGAGTCTGGTGTCCAAAGTGGACTCCGCTGTCGAGAAGTTCTCGCATTGTTACAACCGCCATGGCGGCACACTCCTTCTTGCGCACTTCTATTGAAGTTCGCTCTCGGTTATTGGGCCAACTATCTGCTGGCCCTCTAGCGCCAAGACACCGACCAGCGAACTGGACCGAGGTGGTACTTACTAGGCGCGTGAAGTCATCACGATGCTCTGTGATGCAGGGGCAATCCTACCTGACGCAATTGGGTCCAAGTTCCGCATTGTTTTGCGCATGAAAAGAGGGCCCCACCCGGGACCCTCTTCAAGCCCAACAATGCCTTCCCAATGCCCCTATTCCACGTTAGTAGCGCTTGAAAGCATTGAGGTGGTTCATAGATCCGGCCCGCAGGGAATTGATCATGAAGAGGATGTCGGTCTGGGTCACTCCCTCCGCCATTTTCACCAGGTCGGCAATATCGCGCTCCTCTATGAGTACTCCGACCGCATATGCATCAGTTATCGATTGGGTGCCCTTGGCAACCAGACTCTTATAAAGGGCCGCCAGGTCCTTGTAATAGAAGACACCCGCCGCCCGATTAAGAGTGGGATTCCATATCCCGTACGTTTTCAGCACGGCGGCGGCTTCATTCATATGGATCTGTTCGGCGCGGGCAATATTGGCTAAGCGCGGGTTATATGCCTGGGCCGCCAGAATTGTATAAACATCCCGAGCCAACTTCTCTTCTTCAACTATGTACCGGAGTTGGGCTTTCAGCGTGGGAGAGGCGTAGGGAACTGCCGCGCTCGCTGTTAGACCCGAGCCCCAAACGAGAATCACACCCAAGAGAACACTTGAAATCAATTTTCTTTTCATTTTCGCTCTTCCTTCCTCATCTGTGAGGCTGCGTCTGTCTGACGCATCTAAAAAATATTCCGCCTAATTGGGAGATTTCTGAGAGTGCGCTCCAAACAAACTTTGCGAGCTGAGATATGAGCCACAATGCAAGTGCAAAAGATGAATTCAAGCCCGCGGGTGTGCTTGTTTGAAAGCCTTTTGTAGCCTCTCAGTTGAAACGTGGGTGTAGATCTGCGTCGTCGCAAGTGATGCGTGACCCAGTATTTCCTGTACCGTCCTTAGATCCGCACCGCCTTCGAGCAAGTGGGTTGCCGCCGAATGGCGGAGAGCATGCGGGCCGAGTCTTCCAACTCCCTCTAGAGCAGAAAGTGCTTCATAAACAACGGTCCTCACTGTTCGCTGATCAATTCGCTTTCCGCGGGCGCCGAGAAAAACTGCGTCGCCCGAAACCGAATTCGCCAAGGAAGCGCGCCCTTCCTTGAGCCAGGCTTTCAACGCCACCATCGCCGGATTGCCGATAGGAATGGTCCGTTCTTTATTTCCCTTACCAAGAACTCGCAGAGTCTGCCGTTCGTAGTCAACATCCAGGAGATTGAGTCCACACAATTCGGCCACGCGCGCTCCGCTGGCGTAGAGCACTTCGACCATCGCGCAATCGCGCAGGGCAAGTGGTCCCTCTTCCTCTCCGACCCTGGCTGAGAGCGCTTCCATCGCCAGCAGAGCATTTGGAATGTTAAGAACCTCGGGCAGCGTGCGATGTGCTTTCGGAATTACCAAATTAAGGCCAACGTCTGAGGCGATTAATCCCGCCTTGAATGCCCATTGAGTAAAAAGACGTATCGATACCGCTCGCCTCGATATAGAGGTTCGAGCGCCCCCCTTGACTTGCATGGTGGCGAGCCAGGACCGAATATGTGAGAGTTCCAACTCTTCAATCCTCTCAACCTGAAGGATGCGGAGCTGTCGGAAAAGGCTCTCTAAGTCCCCGAGATATGCACGAATTGTGTGAGTTGAAAGATTGCGTTCGTGTCGCAAGTGGCTTTCAAAAGATGCGCTTACCGAATCAAGATCACTCACGTAGCCAGATTACTCTGGAATTCTGCCTTGTCTGAGAAGTCCATAGGTCACCGCGTCCTCGAGCGCCATTGCCGATGCCGCGATGACGTTTTCATGAACACCCACGGTGTTCCACTCGCCCTTGCCGTCACTGGTTTCCACAAGCACGCGCGTGATAGCACCAGTTCCTAAACGCCCTTCGAGGATTCGCACTTTGTAATCGATTAGTTCGAGTACTGCCAATTCTGGGTAGAAGCGCTGCAAACCTAAGCGGAGTGCGTTATCAAGAGCATTGACGGGACCATTGCCTCGTCCGACACAGGAGATCTTCTCTCCTTGCGCAGTAATCGAGACCTCGGCCTTAGTGATGATGCTCTGGTCCGCAAGCCGCTCGACAGTCGTCAACCAGTGGTCAATCGAGAAGAAACTCGGTCGCACTCCAGTTGCTTCTTCGCGAAGCAACAGTTCGAAGGAAGCATCAGCGGCCTCAAAAGTGAACCCGCGAGATTCCATCTCCTTGACCCGTTCGACAACCCGCCCAATTACTTCGCGGTCTCCCCCCAGATCAAAACCTAACTCCTGAGACTTGAGTTCAACCGAAGCTCGTCCCGCCATTTCCGAAACAAGCATCCGCATGTCATTTCCAACGCTCGCCGGATCTTCATGCTGGTACAAGAATGGATCCACTTTGATTGCACTCGCGTGCAGACCCGCCTTATGGGCAAACGCCGAAACTCCCACATAAGGTTGGCGCGCGCTCGGCGCTACATTGGTCACTTCCGCCACGGCATGGGAAATACGGAAAGCCTCTTGAAGAGTCCCCTCAGGGAGAACTTGCTGCCCATTCTTTAACTGAAGATTTGCAATAATGGTTACGAGATCTGCATTGCCTGTACGTTCGCCATAGCCGTTGAGAGTTCCTTGTACATGTGTTGCACCCGCGGCAACCGCAGCCATCGAGTTTGCAACGGCACAGCCTGTGTCGTTGTGACAATGAATTCCAACGCGAGCAGAAGTATTTTGAATTACGTCATGAACAATATCCGAAAGCTCATCCGGCAACATGCCGCCATTGGTGTCGCATAGTGCAACTACATCTGCACCCGCCTCAACTGCCACGCGAATCACCTCGAGTGAGTAGGCGCGATTCGAGCGATAGCCATCGAAGAAATGCTCAGCATCAAGAAAGACCCTCTGCCCCTCTCCTCGAAGATGCCTGATCGAATCCGCGATCATCTCCAGGTTCTCGTCAAGGGTGGTGCGCAGTGCCAAATCAACGTGGCGGTCATGAGCTTTCGCGACGAGTGTGACCGCAGCGGCACCCGAATCACGTAGTGCCCCCAGAAGCACATCGTCGGCTGCATTCACATGCGGACGGCGAGTGGCCCCAAAGGCAACGAAAGTCGCATTCTTCAACTGCAGCTCTTCCTTTGCGCGGGCAAAGAACTCGGTGTCCTTTGGATTTGCTCCCGGCCAGCCGCCTTCAATAAATCCAACGCCTAGGTCATCTAAGTGACGGGCAATTGCGAATTTGTCGTGGACCGATAGATTCAGACCTTCTTGCTGCGCCCCGTCACGAAGCGTCGTATCGTAGATATGAAATGCGTCTGACATCTTCACTAGAGGACTTTTCTCAACCAATGATGTGAATCCTCCACCGTGCCATGCTGAATTCCCAGGAGAGTATTACGAATCTGCATCGTGATGGGACCTGGATTGCCATCGCCAGTCACCCATGTGCCCATAGCACTCTTTGCGGTACCGACAGGAGAAACAACCGCGGCGGTTCCGCACGCAAATATTTCGGTGATCTCTCCGCTTTCAATCCCGCTGCGCCAATCATCAACACTAATCATCGATTCTTCGACTTTGTAACCGAGATCTGCGGCAACACTTAGGATTGAATCGCGCGTGATTCCAGGCAAAAGGGTGCCAGTCAATTTCGGAGTAATCACTCGGGCATCGGCCCCCGTGCCTTTCACAAAATAGAGATTCATCCCGCCCATCTCTTCGACCCACTTACGCTCGATCGCGTCGATCCACACAACCTGATCGCATCCCTGCTCGGCGGCAACCTTCTGCGCAACTAAGGAGGCTGCGTAATTTCCGCCGCATTTTGCCTCACCTGTTCCACCTCGTGCCGCACGAACATATTCAGTTGAGATCCAGACCGTCACCGCATTTTCCGGTTTGAAGTAGGCACCGGCAGGAGTTGCGATCAACATGTAGAGCGCACGGTTAGATGGGCGCACTCCAAGTCCAACTTCGGTCGCAAACATAAATGGCCGAAGGTAGAGAGACTCTCCCACTTTGTCCGGAACCCAATTTGCATCTTGCTTGACGAGCGCATCAATAGTTTCGACAAAGAGTTCGATGGGCATTTCTGGCAGTGCCAGTCGTTTCGCACTTCGCGCAAAACGAGCCGCGTTTGCTTCTGGTCGAAAGAGCGCAACGCCTCCATCTGGTTGGCGATATGCCTTCAATCCTTCAAAGATTTCTTGACCGTAATGGAAAACCATCGTGGCCGGATCCAGTGAAATCGGCGCATATGGCTTTAATTCAGGAGTGGACCAGCCACCCTCTTCACTCCATTCGGCCACGACCATGTGATCCGTGTAGTACTTGCCAAAGCCAGGATTTGCCAATTTCTCAGCGCGCTCCTCCGCCGTGGATGGATGAGTGGATGGTGTTATTTTGACCGTCATGGTTATCCCTTCAGCGCGGACACTAACGCGCTTCCGATTTCAGTTGTGCTTCGTTTGGTCGTACCTCGATTGCGAAGATCCTGCGCAACGACTCGTTCAATATCGCGGGCGGCCTCCGTCAGACCCAAGTGGTCGAGCATCATCGCAATAGAGAGGACGGTGGCAGTTGGATCTGCCAGATTCTTACCGGCAATATCCGGTGCTGATCCATGTACAGGCTCGAACATAGATGGATACTTTCGAGTTGGATTTATGTTTGCCGATGCCGCTAAGCCGATTCCACCACAAATGGCTGCAGCGATATCAGTCAGTAGGTCTCCGAATAAGTTATCGGTGACAACCACATCAAAGCGCCCCGGATTGGTTATGAAGAACATCGCCGCCGCATCCGCATGTAAGTACTCAGTCGCAACTGCTGGATACTCCTTGGCTACTTCATTGAAGGTACGCGTCCAGAGATCGCCAGCATGAACCAGAACATTGTTCTTGTGAACCATGGTCAACTTCTTACGCGAGCGAAGCATGGTGCGATCAAATGCATCGCGAATGACACGCTCAACTCCCTTTCGACTGTTGATACTCTCCTCAATCGCAACTTCACTCTCACTACCAAATCCAAGGAATCCGCCTGCCCCGGAATAGGGCCCTTCGGTTCCTTCGCGGACAACCACAAAATCGATTTCATCTTTCGTTGATAGCGGAGATGTAACACCTTCATACAGGCGTGCCGGGCGCAAGTTGACGTACTGATCAAATTCAAAGCGCAATTTGAGAAGTAGCCCTCTTTCGAGAACACCACTTGGAACAGAGGGATCACCGACTGCACCCAATAAAATGACATCGGACTTCCTGAGCTCATTCAGCACCGATTCGGGCAGGACCTCGCCGGTGCGGTGCCAAAACCCCGCGCCGAGTTCGTAAGAAGTTTTCACGAAAGAGACGCCGTGCTTTGCCCCGACAACATCAAGAATCTTTAATCCTTCGCCAACAACCTCAGGACCAATTCCATCACCTGCTATAACAGCAACATTAAATGAACTTGTATCCATTTCTATACTCCTAAAGTGACGGTACGGACGAGGTTTGCACCAGTTTCACGCGATAATTCATCAAGCACAGATCGCTCCACGGGAGAATCGACAGTGATTGCCATGAGGGCGTTGCCTCCCAGATGATCACGAGCAACCTGCATGCCGGCGATATTGATTGACTCTTTCCCAAGGATGTTTCCAACGGTACCGACAACACCAGGACGATCGGCGTAGCGTAGGAAAATGATGTTCTCCGTTGGGGCAAGATCGAGGTCATACGAATCGATTGCAACGATCTTCTGCACCTGACGAATTCCCATCAAGGTTCCACTCACCGAGATCTTCACTCCGCGTGAGAGAGCTCCATTCAAAGTAACTATGTTGCGGTACTCAGGAGAAATCTCATCCGTTGTCACAGAGGTGACAAGACCGCGCTCCTGGGCGATACCGGGAGCATTCACGTAGGTAACATCCTCTGCACCTAATCCAGAAAGCGCGCCCTTAAGTGCACTGATTCCAAGAACAGAGCAATCATGCTGGGCAATCTCACCATGTACAGCAACTTCGATGCTTACAGGGATCTCTCCTGCCAAACCAATGAGCACTCCTGCAAGTTTTTCAACAAGTGAAAGCGCGGGACGGACATCTTTATGAATGACACCACCTTTGACGTTGACTGCATCAGGGACGAGTTCGCCGGCCAGCGCCTTGCGGACGGAAACCGCAACCGCTATGCCCGCCCGTTCCTGTGCTTCATCCGTCGATGCACCAAGGTGAGGTGTCGCGACAACTCGATCTAACGTGAAGAGCGGCGAATCAGTACACGGTTCGGTGGAGAAGACATCAAGGCCGGCTCCACTCACCCGACCTTCGTTGATTGCATCGAAAAGAGCAGACTCATCGAGTACTCCACCACGTGCAGCATTAATGATGCGGACAGTTGGTTTCACCCTCTTCAGTGCTTCAACTCCAATGAGATTTGCAGTCTCCTTCGTCTTAGGCAAATGGATCGTTATGAAGTCACTCTGCGAGAGTAAGTCGTCAAGCTCAACCAACTGGACTCCAAGTTGAGCCGCACGAGCGGGCTGAAGATAAGGATCGTATGCAACAACCTTCATACCAAAGGCCTGCATACGGACTGCGACGAGTTGGCCAATGCGCCCAAATCCCACAATGCCCAGCGTCTTTTCAAAGAGTTCGGTACCGGTGAACTTGGATCGGGCCCACTTTCCATTTCGAAGTGCAGCATGAGCAGGTGAGATGTGTCGAGCCGAGGCAAGCAATAGACCAATTGCTAATTCGGCTGCACTGACAATGTTGGATGTGGGTGCGTTGACGACCATAATCCCCGCGGCCGTCGCTGCAGGAATTTCCACGTTATCGAGACCTACCCCAGCACGGGCGATGACCTTTAGTCCCTTCGCCGCATCAATGGCTTCTGCGTCCATTTTTGTGGCAGAGCGGATGAGTACCGCATCGACTCCGGCAGCTAAGGCAGGTAGAAGTTCGTCTCGATTGGCTCCGTCACAATGACGGATTTCGAAATCGGGCCCGAGCGCATCTAGTGTCGCCGGACTTAATTCTTCAGCAATAAGGACGACTGGTTTAGCCACGCGCAGCGCTGCCCTCTTTGTAGTCGTCCTTGGGATTCTTGACCCATGACATCAGTGCACGGAGGTTGCGACCAACCGCTTCGATTGGGTGAGCCTGGCCCTTTTCGCGGAACGTCTTAAATTCGACAGCGCCAGCATCCTGATCATCAATGAATCGTTTTGCGAAAGCACCGCTTTGGATATCCGCGAGGACGCCCTTCATGTTCTCTTTCACTCTCGGATCGATCACGCGAGGTCCGGAAACGTAATCACCATATTCGGCAGTGTCCGAAATTGACCAGCGCATCTTTGCAATGCCGCCTTCGTACATGAGGTCAACGATTAATTTAAGTTCGTGAAGACATTCGAAGTAAGCAACCTCTGGCTGATAACCAGCTTCGGTCAGCACTTCAAACCCATACTGAACTAACTGCGAAGCCCCGCCGCACAGCACTGCCTGTTCGCCGAAAAGGTCTGTCTCCGTCTCTTCAGTAAAGGTGGTGAGAATTCCGCCTGCGCGGAGACCGCCGATTGCTTTGGCGTAGGAAAGTGTGAGTGCCCAAGCATTTCCGGTTGAATCTTGTTCCACCGCAACGATCACCGGAACGCCGCGACCGGCTGAGTATTCACGTCGCACCAGGTGCCCCGGGCCCTTTGGCGCAACCATGCACACGTCAACATTCGCCGAGGGCTTGATGTAACCAAAACGGATGCTGAATCCGTGGCCGAAGAAGATGGCATCGCCATCTTTGAGATTTGGTTCGATGGATTCTTTGTAAATATGACGTTGTACTGGATCTGGTGCAAGGATCATGATGACGCTGGCTTCTTTGACCGCTTCAGCAACGGATACGACGCGAAGGCCTTCTGCCTCGGCCTTCTCGCGCGACTTTGAACCTTCGGCAAGGCCGACGCGAACATCCACGCCGCTGTCACGAAGGCTCAGCGCATGCGCATGGCCCTGCGAGCCATAGCCGATGACGGCGACCTTTCTTCCCTGAATGATGGATAGGTCTGCATCCTCATCGTGATACATCGTTGCCACGGTGTTCTCCTTTTTTAGGTCTTTGGGTTCTTTAATTCTGGTAGTCGGCCTGTGTGCTGATTTCATGAAGCGTTGAGATTCCCTGAGCGCTAAGGGTACGGTCAGAAAGTGCCGCCGTGCCACGCTCGAGTGCTACCAACCCTGACTGCACAAGTTCTCTAATGCCCAGCGGGGTAAGCGCGTTCAATAATCCTTCGATATGTGAACTCTCTGCAGTTGCCTCGATAGTTATCGCCTCTGGATCTTCGTCAACGACTGTGGCGCCAAACTGAGCAACCAGCGCAAGGACATCCTGCCTTTTTCGGGTTTCGACTTTGACGAGAAGCAGTTCTCTTTGAACGCTTGATGCGACCGGCATCTCCGATACCGCAATGACATTGACCAGTTTATAAACCTGCGCCATCACTTGATCAAGTACGTGTCCTTCCAGATTTAGGACGATCGTCATACGTGAAATATCTGGATTCTCTGTTGGACCAACTGCCAACGAATCGATGTTGTAAGCACGCCGAGAGAAGAGTGAAGCAACGCGTGCCAGAACACCAGGGCTGTTTTCTACGAGAACTGCGAGCGTATGTTTACTCATCACAACTCCTCTGAATCCCAGTCGGGAGCCAAGCCCCGAGCAATCATAATTTCATCGTTAGAGGTACCGGCCGCAACCATCGGCCAGACCATTGCGTCTCGAAAGACACTGAAATCCACGACAACCGGTTGATCGTTGATGGACATTGCTTCCTTTATGACTGCATCGACATCTTCGGTTCTTTCGCATCGAAGACCTGCGCAACCCATCGCATCCGCCAACTTCACAAAATCGGGAATGCGCTTGGAATGCAGTGAGGTATTTGAGTAGCGGCCTTCGTAGAACATGGTCTGCCACTGGCGAACCATTCCCAGACTTTCGTTGTTGATGATTGCAACCTTAATAGGAATATTGTTGAGCGCACAAGTCACCAATTCTTGATTGGTCATCTGAAAGCAACCATCCCCATCAATCGCCCACACTGTGGTGTCTGGCATGCCGACTTTTGCGCCCATAGCTGCCGGAACGGCGTAACCCATTGTTCCTAGCCCGCCCGAGTTCAACCAGGTGCGCGGCTTTTCGTACTTCACAAATTGAGATGCCCACATCTGATGCTGACCAACGCCAGCAACGTAAATTGAATCAGGTCCGGAAATTGCGCCAATTCGCTCAATAACGTACTGAGGTGAGACAGAACCATCTTCAGGTTGGGTGTAGCCAAGCGGGTATGTAGAACGCAACGAATTCAGGAATCTCCACCACTGCGTCAAATCTGGTTTAGATTTCTTGAACTCATTTTGTAGCGCAGGAAGCAATGCCTTTATCGTGTGTGTGAGATCGCCAATGACGGCAACGTCCGCAAAACGGTTCTTGCCGATTTCAGCTGGATCAATATCAGCATGAATTACTTTTGCGTTCACGGCAAAGGAAGAAAGTTTTCCGGTGACTCGATCATCAAAGCGAGCGCCAAGAGTGATGAGCAAGTCAGCTTTCTGCAGCGCCGTGACAGCCGCAACAGTGCCATGCATCCCTGGCATTCCAAGATGGAGATGGTGACTATCGGGGAAGGCGCCGCGTGCCATAAGTGTGGTAACGACTGGTGCACCTGTGAGTTCGGCAAGCCGTTTCAATTCCTTATGGGCGTTGGACTTAATAATTCCACCGCCGACGAACAAGACCGGCCTGACCGCTTGTGCAATGAGCGCGACTGCATCACGGATCGCCTCATCATCGGGTTCAATCTGTGGTTTGTACCCGGCAAATCGCAATTTCGTTGGGTACTTGAAAGTCGTCATTGCCTGAAGTGCGTCCTTGGCGATGTCGACCAGGACCGGTCCAGGTCGACCCGTACTGGCAATATGAAAAGCTTCCGCAATTGCGCGAGGAATATCGTCAGGATTGGTAATCAAGTAGTTGTGCTTGGTGATTGGCATCGTGATGCCGCGAATGTCAGCCTCCTGAAAAGCATCGGTGCCAATGGCAGCCGATGGAACCTGACCGGTAATTGCAACAAGTGGCACTGAATCCATAGCCGCGTCGGCGATAGGCGTGACCAAGTTGGTGGCACCTGGGCCCGAAGTTACGATGCAGGTTCCGACCCGTCCGGTTGCCTGGGCATATCCGGTGGCTGCGTGACCCGCGCCCTGCTCGTGACGGACCAAGATGTGCCGCATTTTTGAGTCAAAAATCGGGTCGTAGGCGGGGAGGATGGCGCCGCCGGGAATTCCGAAGAGCACGTCCACGCCGGCTGCTTCTAACGATTTCACCAAGCTGCTCGCCCCAGTCATCTCCTTGCTCACGTGCCACTCCCTTCCGTCCCTCGTGATCGAAAATGCCCCTTTAAATGCAAAAACCCTCAGTGATAACTGAGGGTAGCGCGGGATCTGATTTTGCTAGATCGCGCGCTTTTCAATCACTACTGATCTCTTCATTGGCCTATTCTCTAACGAGCAAACGGAGGCGTCAATCCTTTGAGATTGTGATCTCAACATATGGACATGATCTGAAACACCCTTTTTAGTCGCAGACTGCGCCTCTGCTCGCCGATCCAACTAATTTCGAGTACTTCGCGAGGACGCCACGTGTGTATTTATGGGGCACAGGTGAGAAATTAACTCTGCGTTTCGCCAATTCTTCTTCATCCACCAGGAGATCCAGTTTTCGGGTCGAGGTGTTGATGCGAATGCGATCGCCTTCTCGCACAAAGGCGATCGGACCACCTAGAGATGCTTCAGGTGCAACGTGCCCAACGCAAAGTCCAGTTGTGCCACCGGAGAATCGTCCATCGGTGAGGAGTAAAACAGATTTTCCCAATCCCGCACCTTTTATAGCCCCTGTGATCATCAGCATTTCGCGCATGCCTGGCCCACCTTTGGGCCCTTCGTACCGGATTACTACAACGTCCCCGGCCTGAATAGTTCCATCTTCAAGTGCGGTCATCGCTTGTTGCTCGCGTTCGAAAACACGAGCTGGGCCTTCAAAAATTTCAACATCTACGCCAGCAGTTTTGGTGACCGCTCCTTCTGGCGCGAGCGAACCATGGAGAATAGTGATCCCCCCGCCAAGTGACATTGGATTTTTGGTGGCGCGCAAGATTTCTCCGTCTGCATCTGGAGGTGCGATTTCGGCCAAGTTCTCCGCCATTGTTTTCCCTGTCACGGTCAAGACGTCGCCATGCAATAAACCAGCATCTAGCAATGCTTTAAGGACCACCGGTACCCCGCCGACTTTGTCCATGTCACTCATCACGAAGCGACCGAATGGCTTGAGATCGCCCAGTAGTGGAACGCGCGAACCAATGCGATGGAAGTCTTCTAGCTCGAGATCAACATCGGCCTCATGTGCTATCGCGAGTAAATGCAGAACCGCATTGGTCGAACCACCCAATGCCATAACTGCGGTGATCGCGTTCTCAAATGCCGGCTTCGTGAGAATGTCTCGAGTGGTGATTCCTTGCCGGATCAGTTCGACTACAGCAGCGCCGGCTTTTACTGAGTACGCGTCACGTCGACGGTCCACCGCGGGAGGCGCGGCAGAACCCGGCAGCGAAAGCCCAATTGCTTCTCCAACGGTTGCCATTGTGTTCGCGGTGTACATGCCGCCGCAGGCACCTTCGCCGGGGCAGATCGCACGCTCAATCTTGTCCAACTGTGCCTGGGAAATTAGACCGCGTGCGCAGGCACCGACTGCTTCGAATGCATCAATTATCGTGACGTCTTTGCCATCCACTTGTCCTGGCAAGGTTGAACCTGCGTAAACAAAAACACTCGCAACATCTATTCGCGCAGCTGCCATCATCATGCCTGGCAATGATTTATCGCATCCTGCGAAAGTCACCATGCCATCAAGCCGCTCTGCTTGCATAACGGTCTCAACCGAATCGGCAATTACTTCACGAGAAACAAGTGAAAAGTGCATACCCTCGTGGCCCATGGAAATTCCATCGGAGACAGAGATGGTTCCAAATTGCATCGGGAATCCACCGGCGTCGATAACACCCTGGCGCGACGCCTTTGCTAGGCGGTCAAGGGATAAATTGCAGGGGGTGATTTCGTTCCAGGATGAGACGATGCCTATCTGGGGTTTGACCCAATCCTCGTCATCCATGCCAACCGCGCGGAGCATTCCACGCGCAGGTGCACGCTCCATTCCATCTGTTACAAGACCTGACCGTGGCTTCATCGTGCTCATGGGGTAATCGTAGGCGTACTTTAGATTTGCAAGGCTAATTTCGATACGGTACGGTTCCGTATCGAAATGGGGTGACCGGAATGATGGGTATTGCTTCCTGTATCGGGCGCCCCCGCGACCACTCCCGCGATACCGCGATTGAAAAAGCGGCCATCGAACTCCTCGGTGAGGTCGGCTATGAGCAAATCACCATTGAGGCGGTTGCCCTGCGGGCACGCGTTAGCAAAGCCACGATTTATAGACGTTGGAAGAACAAGGCCGAATTGATGGCCAGCGCGGTCCACCACTACGCGTTCTGCAAATCCCCCACGATTGACACCGGCTCCCTGCGCGCCGACCTCATCGAGATCATTACCGAGAAGGTCAAGGCAATGGAGAGCGAAGATGGTCAACTCATCCGCGGGCTCATGACGGCGGCACGCCGGGATGGCGAACTGGCTGCAGTCCTCGCCTCGTCCATGACCGAGTACGCCGGAACTGCCCATGCCTCAATATTTGAACGAGCGAAAGCTCGCGGAGAAATTTCACCTTCGGCACAAACGGAGATCGTCTTAGAACTCGTTCCCGCAGTAATCAGTTTTCGCATTTTTATGTCCCACCAGAGCGTTAACCGAAAATTCATTGAGCATTTTGTCGATGATGTCATTATT
This sequence comes from Candidatus Nanopelagicaceae bacterium, assembly GCA_049287065.1. Taxonomy (GTDB): domain Bacteria; phylum Actinomycetota; class Actinomycetes; order Nanopelagicales; family Nanopelagicaceae; genus QYPT01. The sequence continues at coordinate 87,927 of JBAQFB010000011.1, read as the reverse complement.
CCAACACTCAAACACTCGCAAGGAGAGAAAGCGTGACCAAAAAGCACATAGAAGATGGACTCGACCCAAAAAGATGGAGAGCACTCGGTGTCATTGCGATTGCCCAGCTCATGGTCATTCTCGATTCATCAATCGTCAACATCGCAATACCCAGTGCAAAAATCGATCTTGGTATTAGCGACGCAAATCAACAATGGGTCATCACGTCCTATACATTGGCATTCGGCGGCCTGCTTCTCCTAGGTGGCCGTATTGCTGATTATGTGGGACGCAAGCGCAGCTTCATCATCGGCCTGCTTGGCTTCGCTGGAGCGTCGGCACTCGGTGGAATTGCTTCCAGTCAAGGATTACTTTTCGCATCGCGCGGATTGCAGGGAGCCTTCGGCGCCCTTCTCACTCCGGCAGCACTTTCACTTCTCAACGTCACCTTCACGATTCCCAAGGAACGCGCTAAAGCATTCGGAGTTTACGGCGCAATCTCGGGTGGTGGCGCAGCGATCGGGCTAATCCTCGGCGGCATTCTTACCGAGTATGCGAACTGGCGCTGGTGTCTAGGCGTTAACGTCCCCATCGCAATCATTGCCGCACTACTTGCTGGACCATTCATCAAGGAATCCAAAGCAGTAGGCGATCGCAGTTACGACGTTCCTGGTGTGCTCACAGCAACTGCTGGTCTCTTCTCACTCGTTTACGCATTCACTCTGGCGGCAACAGATGGATGGCTCGACAATCACACGCTTATGTTCTTCCTTATCGCCGCATTCTTCCTCACGGTCTTCATTGTGATCGAACAGCGTGTGAAGAATCCACTTCTGCCAATGCGAATACTCGCAGAACGCAATCGAGCTGGCTCATACATCGGCTCGCTCTTCGTCTCGGCCGGCCTCTTCTCCATGTTCCTCTTCCTCGGCCTCTATCTGCAGGTTATTTTGGGATACACGCCGCTTCACACCGGGTTTGCCTTCTTGCCGTTCTCGGTTGGAATCATGCTCTTCGCGGGGATTGCCGCGAAATTGCTCCCAATCATGGGACCACGTCCGCTGATGCTCTGGGGACTTGTTCAATCTGCGATTGGATTGATACTGCTTTCGCGCATCACGCCGGAGACTTCTTACCTGACCCATGTGCTTCCAGCACTCATTGTTATGAGCACTGGTATGGCACTTGTCTTCATTCCGATGGCTACCACTTCGCTGCATGGAATCGGCTCGCATGATTCTGGGGTTGGAAGTGCAATGCTCAATACCGCGCAGCAGATCGGTGGCTCGTTAGGCACAGCTCTGCTCAACACGATTGCGGCAACTGCCACGGTTGCGTACATCACGGCGCACAGTGGCGAAGGACAAGTTGCTCAGTTCGCAGCCCTCACTCACGGATATACCGAGTCGTTTAAGGTCGGTGCGGGGCTGCTATTGGTAGGTGCTGTAGTACTTGCCCTCACGATCAGAATCGGAAAAGAGTCCCTCGTCGAAACTGAGTTGATTGCTGCATCCCACTAAAGAAAGAATTGGCCGCTAGCACCCTTGGAATAGATCTACTTGATAAAAGTCGGTTCCAATATTCCAAGGGCTAGTGAGCTCTCTATCTGCGACATCGCTGCAATCAATCGCGCCTCATCGTTTCTGCGCGAAACTACTCCGATCCCAACCGGGAGCCCATCGGTGATTCCCATTGGAAGGCAACCAATTGGTGTTCCTGAAATGGCAGGGGCCGTTGTGATCCAACTGGAAAGTGAAAAATCATCCCCTTCCCCAAGCCGGCTTTCCCACGCGGGCGAGTAAGTGGCACCAATCAGAACGTCAACACCGTTCAATCCCAATGCCAGAGTCTCCTCTGCCCATCTCAGATTTCTGGCGCGCTTTTCAGCATATTCAATCCCCCGCCCACCTAGTTCGAGGGCTTGCTCAAAGAGTTCGTGCGCAAAGTATTGAAGCTCGGTGTCCGCGTTCTCTGTGTTGAAACGAACAACATCTGCCAGAGATGAGAGCTTCGAATCACAGCGAATTGAAAAATATGCGGCAAGGTCATCTACTAGTTCGTGAAGTAGAACGTGGAACTCATCTTCACCGGTCGATTCATCAGGTGCGAAGAGATCAACCTCAACCAACGTGATGCCGGATTTACTCAATTGCGTGAGCGCTCCATCAAAAATGGCATCCGTTCCCTCATGAGCCGTTAACCAGGATTTGACGACCCCGATTTTCAGTGATCTCCTATCTAGGGCAGCATTCACCAATCCGGAAGCACCCATCATCACCTCAAGCAAAAGGGCAGCATCTTGGACCGTTCTCGCCATTGAGCCGGGTGAATCTTGACTCGCACTGATGGGAATGACTCCCATGCGTGGCACCGATCCGACAGTTGGCTTTATTCCGACGCAACCATTTAATGAGGCAGGACATACGATGGATCCGTCGGTCTCGGTGCCGACTGCAAGTGAAACCAAACCAGCAGAGATCGCGGCGCCCGACCCGGATGAAGAACCGCCGGCGCTATGCACGTGCTTCCAAGGGTTTGCAGTCAGACCGCCCACGCCCGACCATCCGCTGGTTGATTTAGTAGAACGGATATTTGCCCACTCGGAAAGATTTGTCGCTCCAATGATGTTTGCACCCGCCGCGCGTAGCCGAGAAACGATGGGTGAATCTCGCTCTACTGGGTAATTAGCGAGGGCAAGGGAACCCGCAGTTCCAGGCAGACCGAGCGCCTCAATATTGTCCTTAATCAATATCGGCAGCCCCGCCAACGGCAAACTGGCATCAATACCTTCTGCACTTTCTTGAGCATCTTTTGAAAGAGCCAGTACAGAATTAAGTTCGTAGCCCGTGGAATCAATACTCTCGATTCGAGCTAGAGATGCTTCGACCAATTGACGCGAAGAGTTTTTGCCATTTCGTACGGCAGCGATTTGCTCATGAGCGGAGGTGTACGTGTTCATCCGAGAATTATTGACCCAAATGGCTAAGTAGAAGTTCTCGAACTCGAGCAGCATCTGCTTGGCCTTGTGTCTCCTTCATAACAGCGCCAATGAGTGCGCCCGCCGCGGGAATGTTTCCGTTGCGTACTTTCTCCGCAGTCTCTGGTTGAGAGGCAATTGCTTTTTCAATGGCAGCCATCAGTGCAGAATCATCTGAGACGACTTTCAATCCACGAGATTCCATTACCTGAGCGGGCGTGCCTTCTGAATTAATAACGCCCTCTACTACTTGGCGGGCCAACTTGTCGGTCAACTCCCCGGCTGCGATGAGTGCCACGATATCTGCAACATCCTTAGGTGAAATTGCCAGTTCGACGATGGATACTTCTTTTTCGTTGGCGATACGTGAAATTTCACCGAGCCACCAGCCACGCGCACGGGTTGGATCTGCACCTAAATTGACTGTATCTTCGACTAAATCCAGAACATCTGCATTGATCATCGCTGCCATCTCTTTATCCGGCACCGACCACTCCGCTTGCAATCTCTTGCGTCGCTTCGTCGGCTCTTCCGGCAACGACGCGCGCAACTTCTCAATCCAGGCGGCATCTGGCTCTACAGGAACAAGATCTGGCTCAGGGAAATAACGGTAATCCTCCGCCTGCTCCTTGGAACGACCGGAGCGAGTAAGTCCGCTCTCCTCTTGGAAGTGACGAGTCTCCTGAATGACCTTCTTACCCGCATTGAGAAGTTCAGCGTGGCGGATCATCTCTCCGCGCACAGCGCGCTCGACAGAGCGGAGCGAGTTGACGTTCTTGGTCTCACTTCGGGTTCCGAGTGTCGTCTCACCAATCAGGCGCAATGAGACGTTGGCATCGCAACGAAGTGAGCCCTGCTCCATACGAACATCACTCACGCCAAGGGAGCGAAGAATGTCGCGAAGTTCTGCCACGTAAGCCTTAGCAACCTCTGGTGCGTACTTTCCTGTGCCCGGAACAATCTTGGTCACGATCTCAACCAAAGGAATACCGGCACGGTTGAAGTCGAGCAATGAATAGTCAGCGCCGTGGATTCGTCCGGTGGCTCCACCCATGTGTAAAGACTTTCCCGTGTCCTCTTCCATGTGCACGCGTTCGATCTCAACGCGGAAGGTCTTCACGCCTTCATCAGTATCAATTTCGACGTCCAGATAGCCATTGATACAGATCGGCTCGTCATACTGCGAGATTTGGTAGTTCTTTGGCATATCTGGATAGAAATAGTTCTTCCGTGAGAAACGGCTAAACGGGGCAATCGAACAATGCAGCGCAAGGCCGATAAGAATTGAAGACTCAATTGCCTTTTCATTTACGACGGGTAGTGCACCTGGCATACCCAAGCAGACCGGACAGGTCTGAGTGTTTGGCTCAGCACCAAAGACAGTCGCGCAGCCGCAGAACATCTTTGAATTGGTATTGAGTTCCACGTGAACTTCTAGACCCAGGACTGGTTCGTATTTCGCGATTACATCGTCATACGAAAGACTCACTTCGCACCTCCCAAAGCTGGAATACGCGAGAGCAAAGGCGCACCCCATTTAGAAAGCAGCGCCGCCTCTAACGCAGCACCCACTGAGTACAACTTCTGATCCTGCATTGCAGGAGCCATAATTTGAAACCCTGTGGGCAGTCCATCTTCAGGTGCCAATCCGGAAGGCAGACTCATTCCGGCTATACCCGCCATATTCACTGGAATTGTCGCAATGTCGTTGAGGTACATGGCCAGTGGATCATCAGCCTTCTCGCCAATCTTGAACGCTGTTGTTGGCGCGGTAGGAGAGACGAGAACATCCGCCTTGGCGAATGCATTATTGAAATCCTGCATAATCAAAGTTCGAACCTTCTGAGCGCTGCCGTAATAAGCATCGTAATACCCTGAAGAAAGGGCATAAGTGCCCAAAATGACTCGCCTTTTCACCTCTCGGCCAAAGCCCACTTCACGAGTGATATTCATAACGAGTTCGGCTGAAACTCCGTCATCATCACCCCTTCGCATTCCATAACGCATGGCGTCAAAGCGTGCGAGGTTAGATGAACACTCACTTGGTGCAATCAAATAATAGGCAGCAAGCGCGTATTCAAAATTAGGACAGGAGACTTCAACGATCTCTGCGCCAGCCTTAGCAAGAAGTTCCAAAGACTCCTCAAAGCGTGAGCGAACACCCGCTTGATATCCATCGCCATTGAGTTCTTTCACAACGCCGATCTTCATGCCCTTCACTTCACCACTTCGTGCAGCATTCACAACTTGCGGCACCGGCACATTGGCACTCGTCGCATCCCTTGGATCATGTCCAGCAATCACCTCATGCAACAAAGCCGCATCCAAAACAGTACGTGCGCACGGACCTGCCTGATCCAAACTCGATGAGAACGCGATCAATCCATAACGCGAAACTCCACCATAGGTTGGCTTCACTCCCACAGTTCCAGTTACTGCCGCAGGTTGCCGAATAGATCCACCGGTATCTGTGCCGATTGCTAATGGAGCTTCGAATGCTGCTAAGGAAGCTGATGACCCGCCGCCAGACCCACCTGGAATACGACTGAGATCCCAAGGATTATGTGTTGGACCGTATGCAGAGTTCTCAGTGGAAGAACCCATCGCGAACTCGTCGCAGTTGGTCTTTCCGAGAATGACGATTCCTGCAGTCTTCATCTTCGTAACGATGGTTGCGTCGTAAGGCGGACGCCACCCCTCCAGAATCTTCGATCCAGCAGTAGTAGGCACGTCCTTCTGCACAATGATGTCTTTCAGAGCAAGTGGAACACCCGCCAGCGGTCCAACTTTTTCCCCGCGCCCACGTGCTTCATCAACAGAGCGAGCTTGCGCCAACGCGCCATCATGATCTAAATGGAGGAACGCGTGAACTTCAGCATCAACTTCTGCAATCCGATCAAAATGCTGCTGAGTCAATTTCTCAGAAGAAATCTCTCCTGCCGCCATAGCAGCAGCCATCTCATGCGCTGAGCGAGTAATCATGCTTCCTCCCCCAGAATCTGCGGCACTCGAAAGCGACCATCCTCTTTCGCCGGTGCTCCCGACAGAGCCTGCTCCGGGGTGAGGCTCGCAACAACCACATCCGGACGGGTCACGTTGCGCAGAGGGAGAGGGTGAGAGGTCGGCGGAATATCAGCCGTTGCCACCTCTTGAACGCGGGCTACCGCATTCAAAATGACATCCATCTCCGTAGACAAGTGGGCGAGTTCCTGGTCGGTCATCTCTATTCGAGCCAGGCGGGCTAAGTTCGCTAGATCAGCAGGCGACAAGTTGCTCATGAGCGGAGTCTATTAGAAGGGCGCATAACTGCGAATTTGACCCGTTCCAGTCACGATCCAGGCTCGTCCTCAATCAGTCATTGTCTCAAGCCCCATAGGACCTTTAGCGTGCAATACCTAATTGGAGATGCCGATCTCCGCATCAGAACTCATTTCTTCGCAAACAGTAATCCGAAACGCCGACGTTGATTTCAAGGGCACCGTCTGACAGTGCCTGAGCGTGTGTTCCATGGATGAAGGAACAAATTATTTGGTTGATTAATGAAGTTCTAAGTGGACACCTAATGCTGAAGAGAACATGGGTACCGACTTACTTAACTGGATGACGTAAGAATTTAATTCTAACGGTGGGTTCGAAAATTCCGCCTGACGCCTTTTTATCACCGAAACTACTTCCTCTGGCATCCCAAACAGAAGTTGACCGAGAAATCTGTCTGGCGTCTGCAATTCAATGCCATGAGTAGCGAGCATCTTTGCATCAAAATGTTTTGTGTTAGATGTTACTAGAACGCTCACATTCGCCACTATAGAGGTTGCCATGTGCGGGTAATCGTCCGGGTCAGGCCCACTTACTAAGTGCAATTTGGTTTTCCATAGCGCCTCTGAGATCTCATCTTGCGATAGGCGACTAGTTTTCACTGCATTCCACTGTTGTTTAACAGTTCTTCGATCCAAGCCTCGCCCTAGGAGTCGGCCCCTCCCTGCGACATCACATACTTCTTGAATCAAATACTCCGACCAAAACAGTCGGATCACTCGATAAAATGACAGATAAAGCAGAAGGTCCGAAAGGTAATAGGGCACTAGCGCATTACTATCGGCATATACACGCCGGACTTCTTGAGTCAACGCTTCCTGGCAGCTCGAGAAAAGAGACCCGTCTTTCTTGCCTGTTCAGCCGCCTTATTCATTTGTCCGTGAAATGCATCGCTTTCAACCTTAAATGATTCAACACTCGATCTGAGTAAGCGTCGATGAGCGCTACTACCCGGCACATTCTCTGCTTGCATGAGACCTTCGTCGATCATTTTGAGAACAGTCGGGCGACTGATGCCGAGCAGTGCGGCAGCATCATTCGGACTGAGCCATTGGGACTCTGCGTTATCAAGGTGCACCTGACCGGTACGTTCGACAAGATCTGCCGCACTTTCCAAAACTTCCGTCAGTGCACGACTCAAGTTGAGCGAAGACCCATCCTTTGCGACAATTTTTACATTAGTCCCATGCAAAGCGAAAAAGGCTAATAATTCCGCGGCATTTTCTCGTTCGCTCTTATTGGCCGAAACCTGAGTTACGGCAGATTGACTTGCCATAGCACCTCCAAGTGTAATAACTGTCATCTGCAATAACTGTAACCTACTCTGGTCCGCTCTTGCGAGTGCTGTGGACAATTTCTGTTAAAAGCGGCGAACGGTTGGGTGCAGAAAAGAGGCCCGTTGGCCAATTTGTGGTTTCCACGGTGGTCTTTCGCTCCCGCTAGCAATGACAAATGCCTGATTCGTATATATAGAAACTGAAAGATCGCATCAACCATTAACTGCGAATCTGTCCGCTCCCCTTCACGATCCATGTCGTAGTCGTCATTGCTTCTAGCCCCATCGGACCGCGGGCGTGGAGCTTCTGGTTGGAGATTCCGATTTCAGCGCCAAAGCCCATCTGCTCGCCGTCCGTGAATCTGGTCGAAGTGTTCACCATGACGGCTGCACAATCAGAGAGGGCGATAAAACGGTTGGCGGCTGCTTCTGATTCGGTGACGATCGCTTCGGTGTGTTGGGTTCCGTACTTGGCAATGTGATCGATGGCTTCATCTACAGAATCGACGACGCCGATGTTCATTTCAAGAACACCGTACTCAGTCTGCCAATTTTCGTCCGTTGCTAAAGATGAAGCGACGTGAATGGAATCTGCGATCTTTAGTGCCTTCTCGTCGGAGTGAAGTACAACCCCTGCTTCGGACAAAGCTATAAGTGCCATTGGCAGGAACTTGTCAGCGATTGAGCTATGAACAAGCAGAGTCTCAGCAGCGTTGCAGACACTTGGGCGATGGGTCTTGGAGTTGAGAAGGATTGGAATTGCTTTTTCGAGGTCCGCAAATTCATCGACGTAAACATGGCAGACACCGGCGCCAGTTTCGATAGTTGGAACGGTGGAGTCATCAACGACCATGCGGATGAGGCCGGCACTTCCCCGAGGAATGACGAGATCCACTTTGCCGCGGGCGTGCAGGAGGGCGTGGACTGTTTCGCGATCGTAGGAAGGGACAAGTTGGATGACATCGGGAGAGATATTTGTCTTCGCAAGGGCATCGCGCATGATTTTGACGAGAGTTTCATTGCTGGAGGATGCGCTGGATGAACCTCTAAGAAGTGCAGCGTTGCCCGACATGAGAAGAATTACAGCGGCGTCCACGGTGACGTTGGGGCGAGCTTCATAAACCATGCCGACAACACCAAATGGAACTGTGACTTGCTTGAGGTGAAGTCCGTTGGGAAGCGTGGATTCGCGAAGGACTACTCCGAGAGGGTCTGGAAGATTGGCAACTTGGCGGGCGCCCTTTGCGATTCCCCTGATTCGCTGTGGGGTGAGGAGCAAACGGTCGAGAAGTTGTGGGTGCATCACTTCGGCTCGGCCGCGGGCCACATCTTCTTCATTGGCGGTAAGAATTTCTCTACTTCTACTTTCAATTTCATCAGCGATCGCGAGAAGGGCTGCCTCTCGCTCTAGGCCGGTCGCGGTAGTGAGAGTCCTTGCAGCGAGTCGGGCACGAGCGGCAAGATCGGCGATCAGCGTTGCGGCATCCATAAACGTAAGCCTATACGGGCTTAGGATTCACAGGTGCGCACCTTATTTCGCTTCGTCCGAAACCTAGTAATCGGACTTCTTGCCTTCTACATCCTTCTCTTCAGCGCGACTCGGATCATCCACTACCCCGAACCTATCGCCGCTATTCGATTGGGAATTGCTCCGGCCTCCAAGACGCCGACTCTGATGCCATTTCATATAGTCGATCCCGCGACCAAGCCTGTTCTGTGGAGTTCGGCAGAGGGGTCAATGCCCGAAAGCGTCAATTGGAATGGGGAGAATATTTCTTTCAAGGACTTCCTGGCAACAACCTCAACTACGGCTTTTCTAGTGGTGCGCGATGGCGTGATTACCTATGAGTGGTACGGCAAGTCGATAAATGCGCTGAGCAAACTCCCTTCCTACTCCATGGCCAAAACTTTGACTTCGATCATGATCGGCCAACTTGTCGCAGAAGGAAAGATCAAAGAATCTGACACCTTTGTTCAGTACTTCCCTGAATTCAAAACTGGTGGGAGTTTCGACACGGTAACTATTCAGAGCCTTCTCGATATGCAATCTGGTGTCGGCGTGAGCGATAACTATCCAAGTGGTCCCTCCGGCTGGGGTGTGGCTATCGCGCAGATGTATGCGACCACCGACCTCAATTTCTTCATGGAGCACAACCGAAAGATGAATTGGGATCCAGGAACCCAATCTGAATATCGAAGCGTTGATACGCAAATGCTCGGTTTCATCATCAAGAAAGTCACCGGTATGAGTGTCTCCGATTACTTCAGCCAGCATGTCTGGCAGCCCATCGGTGCCGAGCAGAGTGCGTTCTGGAATGTGGACCATGTGGGAGGTCTAGAGAAGACCTTCTGCTGTTTCAATGCCACAGCACGAGACTGGGCACGTATCGGCGCGCTAGTTCTAAATAACGGCGCAGGTAAAGTGGGAAATGCCAACTTGATCAATGCGGCTTGGATGAATCGTCTCAGTGCTGCCGCAACAACTTTAGATCACGGCTGGGGATATGGCGCACAGATGTGGCATCCCTTCGAGGGTACGTCGATGCTGCTGGGTCTACACGGCCAGTACATTTTTATTCAGCCCAGTACTCACATGGTCATTGTGAAACTGAGTGATGAGCCAACCGATAATGGAAATAATGAAGTGCTGACTGCAGGGGTTCTGCACGATATAGCGACAGCAGCGTACTAAGCCCAAACTTGTATTTGGTCCTAGGCGGCGTTGGAGACACTGAAATCGAAAACCACTTTGACGGTGCCCAAACCTGGGTATTCGACGGAGTTAGTTCCCTTTCCAGTCCCCTTCACCAAGTGCGTAACTGGATCAGAAACAAACGTCACTGTAAAGGTCATTGCTCCGTACAGTGAATTGGATGCAGTGACTGTTGCAACACCGGACACATCGGTGACATAGCCGCTGATCTTCCAGATATCGGCTGTTCCAATGATGTCGCCATTGAGGACAGTGTTAGAGGTGTTGAGGGTTGAGGAGAGTAAGGAGATGACATTGTCGTTCTGAGTCACCGTCACAATGGCAGTACCTACGTACTTACCGTCGAATGCTGTGATTCCAGGACGTTGCGGGAAGGTTGTCGGTGACGGCGTCGGGCTGGGTTTTGGCGTGGCGTTGGGGACGCTCCATGGGATAGTAATACTGGCTCGAAAGCGAACAAGTACCCGGGCAAATCCCACGATTGATTCCGGCCCGGTTCCAACTGAATTAACCGCTGCCACAGTGAAATAGAACCAAACCGGTGCCGGTTTGCTGCTTGGCTTGTTGGGATTGGCGATAGGAACTTTGCATGTCGTGGCCGAACTCTTACAAACGTAAACTTTTTTACCGGGGTTGTAGGTAATTCTGTACGAAGTAATACGCTTGCCGCCATTCGTCGCGGGCGCTTTCCACTTCAATGTCGCGCTATTCAATCCACCTACGGCGGTGACATTTGTCGGGGCCGATGGAAGCGAGTATTTGGCAGTAGCAGCGCCAGAGATATTGACCCCGCTGATCCCGATTAGAACGAAAACAATTGCGAATATGGAGAATCTTCGGCGACGCGAACTTTCCATTGCCACTCCTCAACACGACTTTGCCGTGGCAAAAAGTCTAGTAAGCGGCGCATTTGAATAGTGAAGGAAATGAGAGTGGCAGCCCACATTTGGAAAGCTAGAGAAGAACTAGATCATCCCTATGAATGAGTTCGCGTTCGTATTCGGCGCCCAATTCCTTGGCAAGTTCCTTGGTTGAACGTCCCAGCATCTGAGGAATTTCCGCAGAATCAAAAGCAACCAGGCCGCGTGCAATAACGCGTCCATCTTGGGTTGCGATTTCCACGGCATCACCCGCACTGAATTCCCCTTCGACCCCAGTAACGCCAGCGGGAAGAAGTGAGACGCCCCGTTCGATCAAGGCCGTGACTGCTCCAGCATCGACAGTCAGGCGACCATTGGGTGTGGAGGCGTGTGCAAGCCAGAGCAAACGTGAGTTTGTTTTAGAAGGCTGGGCATGGAAATAAGTCCCCACATCTTCGCCATCGAGTGCTCTCTTTGATTGCGCAAGAGAGGTGAGGAGCATTGGGATACCTGCACTAGTCGAAATACGGGCGGCTTCGACTTTGGTGACCATTCCCCCGCTTCCGACTCCGGCGGCGCCGACTCCGCCTATTGTTGCGTCGTCAATATCGGTGACTGACTCAACCTCGCTGATCCGTTGTGCTCCAACCTTTGTTGGAGGCGCGTCATAGAGAGCGTCAATGTCGGAGATCAGAACGAGAAGATCGGCCCCTATTACGAGTGAAACGAGGGCGGCAAGTCGATCATTGTCTCCGAAGCGAATTTCCTGCGTGCCGACTGTGTCATTCTCATTGATGATTGGAACAACGCCGAGGGCGAGCAAACGATAAAGAGTGCGCTGGGCATTCTTGTAATGAGAGCGATGGATGACATCCTGGGTGGTCAGAAGGATTTGGGCAGCTGTTGTTTGGTAGCGCGCGAAACTCTCCGTATAGCGGTGCAGCAGCAGACCTTGTCCGACCGCGGCGGCGGCTTGCTGCGTTGCTAAGTCTCTGGGTCTGGTCTTGAGCCCCAGTGGAGCAAGTCCGGTAGCAATAGCACCAGATGAAACGAGGACAACTTCGGCACCCCTTTCGCGACAAGTTGCCACGAGATCAACCAGGCGATCTACGGCAGTTGGGTCTAATTCTGAGCCAGCCTTTCCCGTCAGCGAAGATGAACCGACCTTGATAACGATCCGCTTAGCCTCCGAAATGTGCCCGCGACTCATTGACTTTCCTCAACCTCTAATTCGTTTTCAGCAGCGTCTTCAGCGGCCTCAGCCACATCTTCTGCATCCATTTCCAATTCCGACTTCAGTACTGGAGTGCGCGGATCGTCAACGGAAAATTCCCACTGACGTGCGAGTTCTTCATCGCTGAGTTGATCTTGCACCTTCTCATATCCGCGCCACACAGAATCAAAACGCTCATCTTGGCCACGAGCACCGAGAAGTTCGGCGCCGGATTCAATGGTTGGTTCCCAATCAAAAATAACGGCGTCATCGCCCTCTCCGACGCGCACTTCACTTCCAGCAACAGCGCCCTTCTTGAGAAGTTCGCGTTCGACACCAAGTATCGCCATGCGATCTGCCAGGTACCCAATTGCTTCGGCATTTTTGAAGTTAGTCTGACGGACCCATCGAAGAATCTTCGCGCCAGTAATTGTGAACGAGCCGTCTTCATTTGGAATAACAACAAATCCTGAATCGTCAACGGACACCGGACGCAGCACAATGCGAGTGCGCTCCTCCGTCGCAGCAGCGGCGCGATTCTTCTGAATGACGCGGGCCATTGCGTAAGTCAGATCGCGAAGTCCCGCATGCGATGCAGCGGAAACTGGATACACCTCGTATCCGCGATCGCGCAGAGTCTGCGCGACCATATCGGCCATTGCAGCACCATCGGGGAGATCGATTTTATTAAGGGCAATTATGCGTGGACGATCTTCCAGACCGCCATATTCGGCTAGTTCGTTCTCAATAATTTCTAAATCCTGAATCGGGTTACGGTCCGTTTCAAGCGTGCCGCAATCGAGAACTTGCACAAGTGCCGCACAACGTTCGACATGACGAAGAAATTCGTGACCTAAACCTTTCCCTTGGCTGGCACCAGGAATAAGTCCGGGAACATCTGCAACAGTAAAACGGGTCTCTCCCGCTTCCACTACGCCCAAATTGGGGACAAGGGTGGTGAAGGGATAGTCCGCAATCTTTGGACGGGCCTTCGACATTGCCGCAATAAGAGATGACTTACCGGCGCTTGGATAACCCACGAGTGCAATATCCGCAACGCTCTTGAGTTCGAGGATGAGTTTGCGCTCTTCACCTGGTTCGCCAAGAAGTGCGAATCCGGGTGCACGACGTTTGGACGAGGCCAGCGCCAAGTTACCGAGTCCACCGTGTCCGCCCTGCGCAGCAATAAATACTGTGCCGTTGCCGACTAAGTCAGCGAGCTGATTGCCTCTGTCATCAAAGACAACAGTGCCGTTGGGAACTTTAAGAGTGAGATCTTCACCTGCAGGTCCGTCTTTTCGATCGCCGTATCCTGCACGACCGGAAGTTGCCTTGCGATGTGGTGAGTGGTGATAGTCAAGAAGTGTTGTGACATTTGGGTCGACTATGAGTTTGATATCTCCACCGCGACCGCCATTGCCACCATCTGGCCCACCGAGAGGTTTGAACTTCTCTCGATGCACGGAAACACAACCATCGCCGCCCTTTCCGGCAGAGGCAAAGAGCGTCACACGATCAACGAATGTTGCCATGATTGCTCCCTTCGACTCTCAGTAGTTCCAAATTTTAATCCCGAAAAGTATTGCCGTAGAAAATAAAAGAGCGGGTCCGCATGCACGGCCCGCTCATTTATGAGTACCGAGAACTAGGCGACGGGGACCACATTCACAACGCGGCGTCCGCGAGCGCGACCGAATTCAACTGCGCCAGCTGCCATTGCAAAAAGTGTGTCGTCCTTGCCGCGTCCTACATTTGCGCCAGGGTGGAAGTGGGTGCCACGTTGACGCACGAGGATCTCGCCGTTCTTGACTACCTGACCGCCGAAGCGCTTAATTCCGAGGTATTGCGCGTTTGAGTCGCGACCATTTCGTGTCGATGAAACGCCTTTTTTACTTGCCATCTCTCAACTCCTTAGTTCATGCCGTTGATGGCAGTGATAAGTACGCGTGTGTTCTTTGAACGAAATCCCTGACGACGGCGGTAGCCGGTCTTGTTCTTGTAACGAAGAATGTCGACCTTCTTGCCCTTAGTCTCATCCACAATCTCGGCGGTGACTTTTACGCCTGAGAGGACCTTTGGGTCGGTCGTGACGGTTGCCCCATCAACGACGAGAACTGCGGGGAAAGTTACGGTGGATCCTGCCACGGCGTCGATGCGATCGACCGTCACGGTATCCCCGACGGCGACCTTCTCTTGGCGTCCGCCAGCCTTCACAATTGCGTACACGTAACAACTCCAGTTCTTTTGGCTTTCACGCTTATTCGGTACTTCTAGGAGAAAAAGACCACTAAGCAGAGGCTTAGGGTACGGAAGTAAGACCCCCTGGGTCAAACTGAGACCGATTTATAGGCTCAGTTTGGGCTCTGGAATCATGCTCCCGGGGTAATAACTCCTGAACTTGCTGCGCGACGACGGCGTCGTCCCTTTGCTGGTTCGGGAGTCACTACATGTGGCATTTCTGAGGTGGCTGGCTCTCCGGAGACCTCATAGTCCTCCCCAGTCTCCACCTCGGGTTCGACCTCTTCAATTTCAGTGACTTCATGCTCGATGGCATCGCGCACATCCCCCAGACCGTTCTGTCCCCCAAATGGTAGAGACGGACGGGCCTTGACCGGATCAGTCTGGATGTGAATTCCACGACCACCGCAACTTTCGCACGGGGTGGAGAAGGCTTCGATGAGACCTTGACCAACTCGCTTACGAGTCATTTGAACAAGACCCAGGGAGGTCACTTCAGCCACCTGATGCTTGGTGCGATCGCGACCCAGACACTCGACAAGACGACGTAGAACCAACTCACGGTTGGATTCGAGAATCATGTCGATGAAGTCAATGACAATGATGCCACCGAGGTCGCGCAGACGCAGTTGTCGAGAAATCTCTTCGGCTGCTTCCAAGTTGTTCTTGGTAACAGTCTCTTCCAGACTTCCGCCCTTGCCGATGAATTTTCCGGTGTTGACGTCGATGACAATCATCGCTTCAGTACGATCAATAACCAGAGATCCACCAGAAGGTAGATAAACCTTACGATCAAATGCCTTCGCTAATTGCTCATCCACTCGATAGTCGGCGAAGAGGTCTCCTGGACCCGTCCACTTCTCAATCTTTGAGGTGAGCTCAGGTGCGATGAAGCCGAGGTAGTTGTTGATCTCTTCCCATGCTTCATTACCTTGAATGGTGAGTTTGCGGAAATCTTCGTTGAAGATATCGCGGATAACTCTCACTGCCAGATCAGGCTCTGAATAAAGTAGTGCCGGTGCATGGAAATTCGGGTTCTCAGATTTTGCAACGATGTCATCCCACTGGGACTTCAGTCGCGCCACATCGGCTTCGATTTCCGCATCGCTGGTTCCTTCTGCGGCTGTACGGACAATGACGCCCGCTTCTTCAGGAACGATGGCCTTAAGGATTGTTTTCAAACGTGCGCGCTCTGGCTCAGGAAGTCGACGGCTAATACCGCTCATTCCACCGCCAGGAACGTAGACCAGATAGCGACCTGGAAGGCTAATCTGACTTGTCAGGCGAGCGCCTTTCTGTCCAATCGGATCCTTTGTCACTTGGACGAGCACTGGCTGCCCCGTCTTCAAAACCATTTCAATTTTGCGTGGTTGTGATTCAGAAATTCCGGCCGCGTCCCAATTTACTTCGGCCGCGTAGAGAACTGCGTTACGACCCTTTCCAATATCAACAAAAGCGGCTTCCATGCTGGGAAGAACATTCTGTACGCGACCTAGATAAACATTGCCGACGTAGGAAACATTGGTGTGACGGTTGACGTAATGCTCAACCATGATCTTGTCTTCGATTACACAGATCTGAGTGCGATCTCCAATTTGACGGACCAACATCTCACGATCAACATTTTCACGCCGAGCAAGGAACTCGCCTTCAGTAATAATTGTTCCGCGCTTGCGATATGGCTCGCGATACTCACTTCTTGCTTCACGAGTACGACGAGGTGCGCGATCGCGCGCCGCCCCACGCGCTGGACGTTCGCGAGGCTCACGTGGTTCGCGAGGCTCACGAACTTTGACGACTGTAATAACACCATCTTCTTCAACAGTCTCACCTGGGGTTACTCCATCAACGGAGGAGCGGCGACGGCGACGGCGGTGGGTTGCACTCTTCTCAGACTCTGACTCTCCTGCATCAGATTCGGTGGACTCAACATCCATCTCGGTGGGACGACGGCGGCCACGGCCACCTCTGCGGCGACGGCGACCACGACTTTCGGATTCAGCAAAAGAACCTGAATCCTCCGGCTCAGTTGCGACGGCGGCGACGGCTGGAACAGCCTTCTTCCGTGACGTGGCCTTCTTGACGGTGCTCTCCGACCCCGGTTCTGCGGCAGCAGCCTTGGCTCGAGTGACTCGTGCCGGCTTCGCCTGCGCTACTGGAGCTGCCTGGAACATCGGAACTGGAATCGCCGGTGCGCTCTTCTTAACGGGGGTCTTCTTTGGCGCGCTTTCACCTGTCTCGGTGGAAAGTACGGCTGCAACTTTCTTAGCCGCACGCTTACGCGGCGTTTTTGGCTCAATAGCCATATCTAGTACCAAATCCTCTATGCGTTCAAAAAACGCGCTCATGCTCGCTGCCGAGCAAATCTTTGTTGAGTTCGCGCTGGCGGTGACCGCGATGAAATCGCGAGCCGCGCTGAACTTTGAACTAAGTATGGCAGAAAGGGGGGTCAAATCCCAACGCAACGCTCAAAACCCCGCTCCAGAGGGTTATTTACCTCGACTGAACCGGCTAGCCCCGTTGGCGCGCGTAGACATTTTGAAGCAGACCAATCCCAATGAGATTGGCAAACATACTCGATCCCCCATACGAGATAAAGGGCAGTGGAACGCCCGTCATAGGCATCAGTCCCATAGTCATGCCGATATTTTCAAATGCTTGGAATGCAAACCAGGCAATCACACCTGTACAGACGAGTCTGCCAAAGAGATCTTGAGATCTGCGGGCGATTCGGAAGGCCCGCAGCAGAATTACGAGGAAGAGGAGCAAGATGAAAGAACTCCCCACAAAACCAAGCTCCTCACCTGCCACCGTGAAGATGAAGTCGGTCTGCTGCTCAGGAACAAAACGTCCATTGGTTTGAGGGCCTTTGAATAATCCCTTGCCGAGCAGGCCGCCAGATCCAACCGTGATTCTTGATTGACGCAATTGATAACCACTCTCTTGCGGATCTGCAGAGGGATTAACGAAAGCCTGCAGTCTCTTCACCTGGTATTCGCTTAAGACTCCAATCTTCACTGCAGTGAATCCGCCCATGAGAGCAACAATTAGAAGCCCAGCAACCCAGCGCGATGGTGCGCCAGAGACCGCGACAATAGTCACCACCGATGCACTAATAATAATGACGGTTCCCATATCGGGCTGGATCAAGATCAGAAGTATTGGCAGCGCTGCAATCAGCAACGCCCGCACGACATCTTCATGAGTGGGTGATTCACGATCATGAATCCGCTCTGAAAGAACCATCGATATGCCGACGATGATTGAAATCTTCGCGAGTTCCGCAGGTTGGATTTGAAAGCCGCCAGGTAGAGATATCCATGCGCGCGCACCATTGACCGTACTTCCGATACCGGGAATCAAAACTGCAATCAGCCCGAGGACACTCGCCCCATAGAGCAGTGGCGTGTATGCCCGCAATAATCTGTAATCAACCAGGGTCGCACTCACTGCAAGAAAGCCGCCAATGAGAATATTGATGATATGTCTCTTGAGGTAGTACTGCGGGTCCAGTCCCATGCCGGCATACCACGCACGAGTCGCGGAGTAGACAAGAAGTGTTCCAATAATCAGAAGGCCAGCAACTGCAACTGAAAGAATTGGGTCGAATCCGGACATGAAAGAACCGCGACGTGGTCGCCGCCGGGAGGTCGCTGTTGCGCTCATTTGGAGGAGACTTTCATAGTTGGTGATATCCGTGGAATCGCGGTCGGTGGACCGGAGGGGAAGAGCGCCTTGCCCGGAACAACGGTGTTCCCAACCACTCCGAAAATGGAATTATAGATTTTACGCACGCCGAGCCCGCTCACTTCCGAACCAAATCCGCCCTGGCTCACCATCATCACGGCGGCATAGCGCGGTTTCTCCGATGGTCCAAAGGACGCAAACCAGGAGGTGTTGTCCTTCTTGCTTCCATCAGAATTGAGACCGAAAACCTCAGCTGTACCAGTTTTGCCGCTGATTGCTATTGGGAAACCCGCGAAGACATATCCAGCAGTACCGCTAATGACAACCTCGCGGAGTGCGCCGCGCAGAAAATTTAGGGTGGTCTTCTTGGCGGGAAGCTTGCCCAGAACCTTGGGGGCGATACGAGCGATAACTTCCCCTTGCGTAGTCACAACGGCTTCGCCAACAGTGGGTTGCCAAATTTTTCCGCCATTCGCAATTGCCGCGTACATCTGTGTGAGTTTCAGCGGAGTGATGACGGTATCGCCTTGACCGATTGAAAAGTTCACGGCATCACCGCCTCGGATCTTGTCTCCGTCAATGCAATTTTCTTTGGCAAGTGCCACCAGAAAAGTTGTCTGCTGGCTCTTGGGAGCGCGTTTCGTGTAATTGCAATAGTAATCCTTGTTCTCCGCGTACCAGTCTTTACGCCACTGGCGATCTGGAAGACGGCCCGCAGACTCCGCTGGAAGATCAATCCCAGTCTTCTCGCCAATTTGGAAGCCACGTGCCGCGGAATAGAAATAGTCATGAGCGTTTTTCTTAGGTGAAAGTCCGCCATCGCGCAGCCATTCGTCGTATGCGATTCTGTACCAAATGGTGTCACAAGAAATGGCAATCGCTTCCTTCATCGTAATCGTTCCTTGAGCTTTACTCTCAAAGTTCTGAAAATCGATGTTTCCGACTTTCACACTTGCCGGACAACTGTAGGTGGCATTCATACTGTAACCCGCGTTTGCCGCCGCAAGGACGGAGACGGACTTAAAGGTTGATGCCGGAGCAAAGAGTCCCTGCAAAGCCCGCGAGAGTGCCGGCACCCCATTAGATTCACTGAAAAGATCTCTGGCTTGCTTAAACGTCAAACCCTTCTCCCAAATATTTGGATCATAAGTTGGGTAAGAGGCAAGGGCCAAAATTCGACCAGTCTTTACATCCATAACGACGGCTGCTCCTGAATCGCCGCGATTTCCATTTGCGCGCGCTTGTGAAATCGCTTCGGCTAGTGCTTTCTCGGTAGCCGCCTGCAATCGTACGTCGATGCTTGTCACGAGATGATCCCCAGGAATGGGAGGAACGTTCTGCGCTTGACGTGTAACAGATTCTTGTCGATCGACTATTACTGTGCGAATCCCGGGTTTTCCACGCAAATACTTGTCGTACTGATATTCCAAGCCAGCTTTTCCGATGGATTCGCTTCGGTAGTAATTTGATCCGCCGAGGCTGGATAAATCAGACTCGGTCAGCGGACCAACGTACCCGAGGAGATGTGCAGCATTAACCCCCTCCTGACCGGGGTAATTCCGTACAGCCACTGGCTTGGAGTCGATACCTGGATAGAGATCAGCCCGCTCAACAATCTGAAGTGCCTTATTTGGATCCGCGTCCTTCGTGATGGGAATCGGTTGGTAGCGGGTGCCCGTCCAACATCCGGCTTGAACCGAATTGGGTATTTCACCACAGAGTCGAGTCTGCCGGTACACGTTGGCATATTTAAGTCCAAGAAGTTTCGCGGTCTTTGCAAGAACAGCTTTGCCACCATCGATCTGACGATCCAAAACACTTCTATCCACCGTGACGGCCAACCCAACCCTGTTTAGCGCTAAAGGAACCCCGGATGAATCGACGATAAGACCACGTGTGGCCGGGGTAACGATGTCGCGGCTCTGAATACTCAACGCAGCATCACGGTATTTCGCTCCAGCGCCGATTTGCAGGTAAAAAAGACGACCCATCAGGGCAAGCATGAGCGAAAGAATTAATGTTTGGGTAACAATCAAACTCAATCTAGAACGTTGATTCACTGAAATTCACGAGTTTCATAAATAGCGCGATGAAGCCTTGAGGCCACGGGGAGGACAAAAGGAGCAATCGCCAGAGTCCAGAGTCCATTGCCGACGATAGAGCGAAGAAGTTGGCGCATATTTCCAACTTCGAGTCCAAACAGTGAATTCAAAAGCAGATAGGCGCAGATGGAAACGACCACCGCACCTGCCACAAAGACAATCAGACTTAATGGACTCCCCCGCAGACTGTCATCCCCGTACCTCAGAAATGCGATTCCAAATCCAACAGCGGACAAGATGAGAGCCCATTGCCCCATTGGCCCATTTGAAGAGGGAGCCAGGTCCAACAGGAAACCACCGAAGAAACCGCCGATTGCGCCTATCTCTGGCGAACTGAGCGCAGACCACGAAAGAACAAAGATGAGAAATAGCGAGAAGCCGCCAAACGGAAGATGGACTTGATCGACGATCAGGAATTCCACCGCATAAACGAGCAGGAAAACAATTGCAGTATAAGAACCTCTTCTTGTGTACATGGACTTCTATTTTTTAGCGTCTGCGGGGTTGGACGGAGATGCGGATGGGACGCCTGAAGCCATTGGTGTAGGTGTCACGAAAATGGTGACTGTTGGGATAGGTGTTGGCGTTGGTTTTGCTGGAACAAGGGCATCGCGGGGATCTATCACGGGAGCTTTTAGAACTACTGCCACAATTGAAAGTGCGTGTAAATGAGTGAAAAACTTGACTTCGGCCAATTGTGAGACGAGGCCGGCCGAATTCGGGACCGCGGTTACAACTCCGACGGGAACTCCAGGAACAAATGGCTTGCCACCTTCGCTTCCTCGAGCAACGAGTACATCTCCCTTCTTCACAGAGGATTGACTATCAAGAAGCTGAAGCACCGCCCTGTCAGTTCCTTGCCCGCTGAGAATTCCAATTTCTTGGCTACCGGCTATTCGCACACCAACTCGGA
This sequence comes from Candidatus Nanopelagicaceae bacterium, assembly GCA_049287065.1. Classification (GTDB taxonomy): domain Bacteria; phylum Actinomycetota; class Actinomycetes; order Nanopelagicales; family Nanopelagicaceae; genus QYPT01. The sequence continues at coordinate 66,654 of JBAQFB010000011.1, read as the reverse complement.
ACGCCGGGTCGGACTCCAAAAGTACGAGTGCGGTCGTTGCGTACACTTCCTTGACCACGCCAACAAGACCATCACCGCAAATGACTGTCATATCTCTCGTAATGTGAGCATTGCGACCAATATCTATCGTGACCGACTGACTGAATGAGACGCTTGTTCCTTGAGAGATGACTTTTGCACTCACAATCTTGTATCCACCGGTGCCAGCAAGATTTAGAATCGATTTGAGTTGCTTTATTTGCGCATCAGTACCTTTAAGATCGATGAGGCTCCTACGAAGCTTCGCATTCTGATCTACGAGGCTTGCCAGTTGCGTACGCGTGCGACCTAAGTGCGCGACGTCAGCGAAAAAATTGCCTAGTGGAGTGAGGGCAGTGCTCGCGGCTCGCTGAAAGGGACCCAGAACAGTCTGCGTTCCCTGACGCAGACTGGATATGAGCTGAACACCTCTCATATCTAAAGTAATTAGAAATAGAGACGTGACAATCAAAGTCACCAGCAACAGGCGACTTCTATTGTCGCCGCCGTATCGCATGAAAGATTACCTATCGACGAGGTTCGGAGATCAAGACTTTCTCTAAAGCCTCAAATTCTTCGATACATTTTCCGGTGCCCTCTACGACTGCATCTAGAGGGCGATCTGCGATGTGAATGGGCATCCCTGTTTCGCGTCGAAGGCGCTCATCAAGTCCTCGAAGGAGCGCTCCACCACCGGTAAGAACAATGCCGCGATCCATGAGATCGCTCGCCAATTCCGGCGGAGTCTTATCAAGTGTGCTCTTAACTGCGTTGACGATTGCGTTAACGGGCTCTTCAATCGCTTTACGGATTTCGGCTGCGGTAACAACGATCGTCTTTGGCAATCCAGTCGCCAAATCACGACCGCGAATTTCTGCATCTGGCTCACCCTGTATTGGGTAGGCAGAACCAATAGCCATCTTAATTTCTTCTGCGGTGCGCTCTCCAAGTAGAAGTGAGAATTCGCGCTTCACCCAGTTAATAATGGCCTGGTCCAACTCGTCTCCACCAACTCGGATTGAGAGTGCAGTAACAATCCCGCCTAGGGAGATAACGGCAACCTCAGTCGTACCGCCTCCGATATCAACGACCATGTTCCCAGTGGGTTCGTGAATCGGCAACCCCGCACCGATTGCGGCGGCCATTGGCTCTTCAATAATGTAAACCTTGCGAGCACCGGCTGCATAACCGGCATCTTTAACAGCGCGCTGTTCAACGCCTGTAATACCTGAAGGAACGCAAACGACGATACGTGGCTTGGCAAGGTAGCGTCGGCGATGCACTTTCTGAATGAAATAACGGAGCATCCGCTCTGTCGTGTCGAAGTCAGCAATAACACCATCTTTGAGTGGACGGATTGCGACAATATTTCCTGGGGTGCGCCCAATCATCTTCTTAGCCTCGTGGCCAACAGCGAGAATGGCGCCGGTATCTTGATTCACGGCCACGACGCTTGGCTCATTGAGGACAATGCCGCGCCCACGTACATAAACCAGGGTATTCGCCGTCCCCAGGTCGATCGCCATATCGCGACCAATAAATGACATTCTGTTGCTCATGTATTCCTCTCAGCTGTTCCTGTAGATCCACCAAAGAAAATCTTTATTTCGCGCTCGGCTGACTCGACCGAGTCAGACCCGTGAACAATGTTCTGGACAACTTTTGTACCTTGATCGCGTGCAAGGTCTCCGCGAATGGTTCCGGCAGCTGCAACTGTTGGATCAGTTGCACCCGCGAGAGATCTAAAGCCTTCGATGACGCGATTGCCTTCGGCAATGATTGCAACAATTGGACCAGAGAGCATGAATTCAACAAGCGGTTCAAAAAATGGTTTGCCCGCATGTTCGGCATAATGGCGCTCGAGTGTTGTCCGATCTGCATCCATCATTTTCAGAGCAGTAATTGAATAGCCCTTGCTTTCGATTCGTGCGATAACTTCGCCAACCAGGCCACGACGCACGCCATCAGGCTTTACTAATACTAACGTTCTCTCTAGCGCTCTCTCTTGGCTCACCCCGAGAGTCTAATCGGTCTATTGGCCCTTGTGACCCGTGCTCTCTGTCTTGAGAAGGTCCGCCCTGGCCGCCTCCCCCTTCCGACCCACAACGATTGCCGCCACCCATAGACCACCGAAAAGTGCTCCAAGAAAAAACAAGGGGGGTGTGACAAAGCCATACGCGAACATGGCCACTTGGAGAAACGAGCCAAGAATCCACCCTGAACGCTTTCGGAGCATCCCCGCCGCGATAATGAGGAGAAGAGCAATGGCTCCGCCAAGAATTAAAAGTCCGCCCCTCTCACTCTTCGAAGCAAGGAGAATGGCAAAGCCCATCACCATGACTTCCATGGCAAGCACCGCGGACCCTAGGACTTTCATGTCCCGATCAATCCCTTGAGAGTCGCTTGAGAATTGTCCGAGCCTGACCCACTGTTACAACTGACCCTGTGACGACTATTCCGATTGAGTCATCGCTGAGTGGTCGACGCGCGTCAGCTATGGCTCGCTTGATTGCCTCTTCCAAGTGAACGACCTTCATCACTCGATCGGCCCCGAAAATTCTTGTCGCGATTCTGTCGACCTCACTCACGGGCATTGCACGTGTTGATTCACTCGCAGTAACAATGATTGAACTCAACACGGGTTCTAACTCCGTAAGTATTCCTTCAACATCCTTATCCGCGAAAGCGGCGAAGACTCCGATGATTTCGTCAAATGTGAATTCTGTTTCAAGTGTTTCGGCGATTGCCTTTGCGCCATGTGGATTATGTGCAGCGTCCAATATAACCGTCGGATCACTATGAACAATTTCGCAACGTCCCGGAGAGGTGACTGCAGCGAACCCTTCTTGCACCGATTCAAGAACTAATTCTTCTCCACCGAAGAACGCTTCCACAGCCGCTAATGCGGTTGCGGCGTTAGCCCCTTGATGCTTGCCATGCAACGGTAGGAAAATATCTTCATATTTCTGGCCTAGGCCATTAATAGTAATTAATTGACCCCCTACGGCAATCGCCCTACTTTCAAGCGAATACTCAATACCCTCGCGAGCAACTAAGGCCTCAACTTCGGCAACCCGACGCATCAATTCCACTGCCGCCTCTGGCTCTTGCCGCGCAAGAACAACTGATGAACCAGGTTTGATGATTCCGCCTTTTGTCTTTGCAATCTCGGTCAGTGTGTTCCCTAAGTATGCAGTGTGATCGAATCCAATCGGGGTAATGACAGTAACGGCGGCCTCCACCACATTGGTGGCATCCCATTCCCCGCCCATTCCAACTTCAATAACACCGATATCGACCGGCCACTCGGCGAAGGCCACAAACGCGATGGCGGTCATCGCTTCGAAGAATGAAATTGGATGTTCGAATTTTTGATCCATCAAATCTATATAGGGCGCGACATCGTTATAGGCAAAGATAAAATCTTTAGATTCGATTGGTTCGCCGTTAATTGCGATTCGCTCAAGAAAGCTTTCCAAGTGCGGGCTTGTAAATCGGCCTGTGCGAAGGCCATGTGCGGCCATTAGGGAATCAATCATGCGGGCCGTTGTCGTTTTCCCATTAGTTCCGCCGACATGAATTGTCGGATAACTCAATTGTGGTGAGCCAAGATGGTCCACGAGAGCCGAAATACGTTCGAGGGTTGGCTCAATCCGCGTCTCAGGCCAACGAGCCTCTAACGCCGCTTCAATAGCGTGAAGGCGAGCTCGATCTTCAGGGATTGTCATGCGGTTGGGAGTGTCGCAAGCTGGGCATTTATTCGAGCGATCTCCGCATCCGTTTTTGCTAAACGATCCCGAATCTCAGACACAACATTGGCCGGGGCCTTGGCCATGAAATTCTCATTAGTAAGCTTGACATTGGCAGTCTCTCGATCCTTCTGCGCCGTAGCCAAATCCTTGGAGAGACGATTTCTCTCTGCAGCAACGTCAACGGTCCCTGATAGGTCTAGTTCGACTTTCACTGTACGGATTTCAAGAGTAGCGCTCGGGATGAAGAGAGCATCCTCCTCGGGATGGTCAATTCGCAGGACAAATCGCATAGCCGCGTCGTATCGAGCAAACTCCTTGGGAGCGATGAAGCGACCAGGAATCCGCTGGTTTGCCTTTATTCCCTGATCATTCCTGAAACGACGAACCTCCGTAATAATCTCTTGCACCTGAATAATTAATTTTTCGCCAACAAGATCGACGTGATCGGCAATCGACCTGGGCCATTCGGCTATGACAACCGACTCACCGCCAGTAAGTGCAGTCCACAATTCTTCTGTAAGGAAAGGCATGATCGGGTGCATGAGACGAAGAAGTTGATCGAGAACATGGCCGAGAACCCGCTTTGAATCATGAGCCGTGCCAGTGGCAAATGATTCCTTGGAGAGTTCAAGGTACCAGTCGCATAGGTCATCCCAAGCAAAGTGATAAATCTGATCACATGCGCGCGCGAATTCGTAGGTCTCAAATAATTCGTCAACTTCCGTAATCGTCTCGTTAAGACGGCCCAAGATCCAGCGATCAATAACATTGAGGGAATCAAAGGCAGGCAATTCGCCCTCAATAGTCGCACCGTTCATCATGGCAAAGCGCGTCGCGTTCCAAAGTTTTGTGCCGAAGTTTCGCGAGCCTGCAATCCACTCTTCTGCCAGAGCCTGATCGGCTCCGGGGTTTGCGCCGCGAGCCAATGTGAACCGAATGGCATCCGCGCCGTAAATATCCATCAATTCAAGGGGGTCTATGGCATTTCCCTTACTGCGGCTCATCTTCTTACCGAACTTATCGCGAACGAGTCCATGCAGGGCGATTACATGGAACGGCGGCACTCCATCCATTGCAAAGAGGCCGAAAAGCATCATCCGGACGACCCAGAAGAAGAGAATGTCGTAACCAGTAATCAGAACGCTGGTTGGATAGAACTTCTTCAAATCTTCAGTCGTATCGGGCCATCCAAGCGTGGAAAATGGCCAGAGAGCCGATGAGAACCACGTATCCAAGACATCCGGATCTTGAACATACCCTTCCGGCGCATTCTCATCCGGTCCAAGTACTAGTAGATCCCCTTCGGGTCCATACCAAACAGGAATGCGATGTCCCCACCAGAGCTGGCGGGAGATGCACCAATCATGCATGTTATCGACCCACTCAAAATATCGCGGAGCAAGTGACTCGGGTTCAATCTTCACCTGTCCGTTGCGAACTGCGTCTCCCGCCGCTTTCGCTAATGGAGCAACTTTTACAAACCACTGTTTGGAAAGTCGAGGCTCCACAACGGTGTCACAACGTTGGCAATGTCCAACTGCGTGAATGTATGGGCGCTTCTCAGCGACAATTCTTCCTTCGGCCTTAAGTGCTTCGACGATGGCCTTGCGTGCTTCGAATCGATCCAAGCCATCAAATCGTGTTCCTGAATTGGCAACTTGTCCTTCGGCATTCAAGATAACAATGCTCTCAAGGTTGTGGCGTTGTGCAATCTCAAAGTCATTCGGGTCATGTGCAGGAGTCACTTTGACTGCACCCGTGCCGAACTCGGGATCAACGTGCTCATCTGCAATCACAGGAATCTCGCGTCCAACCAAGGGCAGAAGAATTGTTTTTCCAATGAGGTGGGTGTACCGCTCGTCCTCGGGATGCACGGCAATTGCGGTATCGCCAAGCATTGTCTCAGCACGGGTGGTAGCTACAACAATGGAATTTTCACCATCTCCGTACCGGATAGAAATAAGTTCACCAGCATCATCATTGTGTTCAACTTCGATATCCGACAGTGCGGTCATGCACCGCGGACACCAGTTGATAATTCGCTCGGCACGGTAAATCAGTCCTGCGTCGTAGAGTCGCTTAAATATTGTGAGTACCGCACGCGACATTCCTTCGTCCATCGTGAATCGCTCGCGGGTCCAATCAACACTGTCACCGAAACGGCGCATCTGTTGGAGGATCGCACCGCTTGACTTTGCCTTCCAATCCCAAACTCGCTCAACAAATTCCTCGCGGCCGAGGTCATGACGTGACAATCCCTCACTCGCCAACTGCTTCTCTACAACATTCTGGGTCGCGATTCCCGCGTGATCCGTGCCAGGGAGCCAGAGCGTCGTGAATCCCTTCATCCGCTTCATCCGGATGAGGATGTCTTGAAGCGTGTGATCAAGGGCAGTGCCGATGTGCAGGACGCCGGTGACATTGGGAGGGGGAATAACAATTGTGTAGGCGGGCTTTTCCGAGGTCACATCTGCGGTGAAATACCCAGCCTCCACCCATTTTTGGTAAAGAGGACCTTCTATCTCCGAAGGTGTAAAAACCGAGGGCAATTCGCGCTGACTCATGGAGGAGAGTCTAGATTATGCGCTCTTCTCCTCTTGACCCTTCGGAGCCCGGCTAATCCGTTTCGGGATATCGTCCGTGCGATTCACGAATGTTGGGGCTGAGCTCCCTTCGATACATTCCTTGGTAACGATGACTTGGGCAACATCAGGACGACTTGGAACGTCATACATGACCGAGAGGAGTACCGATTCCATAATTGCCCGAAGTCCACGGGCGCCAGTGCCTCGCTTAAGGGCGAGTTCGGAGATTGCCTCAAGAGCCTCAGGAGTAAATTCAAGTGCAACATCATCTAGTTCGAAAAGACGCACGTACTGCTTGACCAGCGCATTCTTTGGCTCAGTCAAAATCTGCATGAGCGCCGACTTATCCAGTCTTTCAACGCTGGTGACAATCGGGAGGCGGCCGATGAATTCCGGGATCATGCCGAACTTAAGGAGATCTTCAGGCATGACATCGGCAAAAATGTCCTGGCGATCGCGATCGGCACCGCTCTGTAAGACGGCATTAAAGCCAACCCCTGCAGCGCCTTTACGTCCTTCGATGATTTTTTCAAGTCCGGAAAAGGCGCCACCAACGATGAACAGGACATTAGTGGTATCAATTTGAATGAATTCCTGATGTGGGTGCTTTCGTCCGCCTTGGGGAGGAACCGATGCAACTGTTCCTTCCAAAATTTTAAGCAACGCTTGCTGAACCCCTTCGCCAGAAACGTCACGAGTGATCGAAGGGTTTTCGGCCTTGCGTGCAACCTTGTCGATTTCGTCTATGTAAATAATTCCTGTTTCGGCCTTCTTCACATCATAATCTGCGGCTTGAATGAGTTTGAGGAGGATGTTTTCAACATCCTCACCGACATAGCCAGCTTCGGTAAGAGCAGTTGCATCAGCAATTGCAAACGGCACATTCAGCATTCGCGCAAGAGTCTGCGCAAGAAGTGTCTTTCCGCATCCAGTTGGACCAAGAAGGAGAATATTGCTCTTAGATAATTCAACTGAGTCTTCGCGTTTCGTATCGCCACTTTGAACGCGCTTATAGTGGTTGTAAACGGCGACAGAAAGAGATTTCTTCGCTCGATCTTGACCGATTACATACTGGTCAAGGAAGTCATATATTTCTAGAGGCTTGGGAAGCTCTTGAAGTCCGAGTGTGTTGGCTTCAGACAATTCCTCAACAATAATTTCATTACAGAGGTCTATGCATTCATCGCAGATATATACGCCAGGTCCGGCAATGAGTTTCTTCACCTGCTTCTGAGTCTTTCCGCAGAATGAACACTTGAGCAGATCGCTGGTCTCGCCGATACGGGTCATGACACTCCTCTATGCCCATAAACAGGGAAACTGGACACGAGCCAAGGGTAGGTTCAGGAGGGCTGAGTTCGCTTGTCGATTACGCCTTTAATTGTTCGCCCTGAGAAGAATCTGTCTTCTTTGGGGTATGAAGATCGATGACTCCCGGAACCAGGAGGACGAGCCCGCAGACAACGAGGTGAAAAACAATCGCCCCAATAAGAAAGGGCCTCTCACCAAAAACGCGGGTAACTGGACCCACCAGAGCCATCCCAACGGGCATTAATCCAACCGATCCCATGTAATCCACGCTAAAAACTCGACCTTGCAATTCTTGGGGAATTTCGCGCTGAATTGCCGAACTCCAATACGCCTCCCACGGCCCAATGGAAATTCCCGCAATAAAGTAACCAACAATGATGAATGTCTTCGACTCTGGAAATGCCAGCACCAGCGGTGCGAAGGCGAAGAGTGCCCAAATTAGTACCGCGACAAGGCCGGGGTGCTTGGCCTTGTAGCGCATTGCAATCAGCGCCGAGATCGATCCGCCAATACTAAACATCGCGGCAGCGACGGCAAAGACAGTATTGGTATGAAACTCGCGACGTGTGATGACGGGCAAGAGAACATTCTCGCTTGCAAGTACGACCATCAACTGCAACGTCGACATTGCGATGCATGCGGCTACCCACGGCGTATCCCAAACAGTCCTGAGTCCCTCACGCAAATCGGTTAGAAAAGTCGGTTGGACATCCACCATCGTTCGTGGATTTTCTTGGATTTTCCAGAGCAAGAAAGTACCGAGGACGAAAAAAGCGGCGGTAACCGCGAAGGTCATTCGCCCGCCGATGATAGCAACGGAGAATCCGCCGATTCCAGGTCCCACCACCTGTGCAATGCGAACGCCAAGACTTCGCAATACATTTCCTGCAGGTAGTTTCTCCGGAGGCAAAATACTCGGAAGAATTGCACCAGATGCAGGGTAACCAAAAGCTTCGCCCGCTCCCATTGCAAAGACGAGGGCTGCGAGTGCCCAAGGAGGAACGTCCGGTGTTGAAATAAAAACTAAACCAATCATGAGAACGGCGCGATAAAGATCCGCACCAATCATCACAAATTTACGTGGCAGACGATCTGCCCACACTCCTCCGATCGGCGCAAGGATGACGGAGGACAAAACCCGTGATGCCAAAATTAGTCCGAGTGTCGTTGTCGTTCCGCCTGCATCAAGAACCGTGACCGCAAGCGCAATTGGAAACGCGGATGCACCTATCGTTACGAATAGATTTGAAATCCAGAGGTTTCTATAGCCCGCGTAGGAAAATATGCTTCCAGGCGTGATTAAAGCCATGAAAAATTACCCCTGCCCAAGAAAATCGGAAGCGCCCAGTGTGTCGGTAATCACTTAGGAATAGCAAGTACATGACTAGACACGATTAATGCAATCGATCTCTAAACGGTAACGAATTAGTGGCGTTTACAGCAATGGAACGTAATTTAGCGAGTGGGCTTTGCCTTACGACTAGCCAACACTTGATCGATAAGCCCGTATTCCACCGCTTCACTCGCCGTGAGAATCTTGTCACGCTCAATATCTAGAGCGATCTGCTCTGCCGAACGAGTGGAGTGACGAACGATCAATTCTTCAAGCAGGACGCGCATGCGCATGACCTCGCGGGCTTGAATCTCGATATCGGATGCTTGCCCCCCGCCTTCACTGGAAGGTTGGTGAATCAATATGCGCGAGTGTTCGAGTGCCATTCGCTTACCCTTAGCGCCACCTGCTAGCAATACTGCTGCAGCAGAAGCAGCTTGCCCGAGACAGATGGTCATAATATCGGGGCGAACAAACTGCATAGTGTCGTAGATCGCGGTGAGCGCAGTAAATGAACCCCCGGGTGAGTTGATGTAGATCATGATGTCGCGGTCTGGATCCATCGACTCAAGAGTCAGAAGCTGGGCCATAACGTCGTTTGCGACTGTGTCATCAATTGCTTGACCTAGAAAAATGATGCGCTCTTCGAAAAGTTTTGTATAGGGATCAAGGCGCTTGTAACCGTAGCTGGTGCGCTCTTCAATCGTTGGAAGAACATAGCGGTTGGTGATTTCGTTTACTCGGTCAAATTGACTCATCATGCGGTGCCTCCACGACCCGAAACTTGTACGGCTGAACGAACAACGTGATCGACAAATCCGTATTCCTTGGCTTCATCTGCGTTAAACCAACGGTCACGATCAGAATCTGCGGTGATTGTCTCTAATGTCTGGCCAGTGTGGAAGGCAATTAACTCGGCCATTTTCTTCTTGGTGAAACCAATTTGTTCGGCCTGAATTTTAATATCGGTTGCTGTTCCGCCTATGCCACTTGAAGGCTGGTGCATCATGATGCGTGCGTGTGGTGTTGCATAACGCTTTCCGGCGGCGCCTGCACAGAGCAGGAACTGACCCATAGATGCAGCAAGTCCCATGCCTACGGTTGCGACATCATTGTTGACGAATTGCATGGTGTCGTAAATCGCCATACCGGCGGTGACAGAACCACCAGGTGAGTTGATGTAGAGGTAGATATCTTTCTCAGCATCCTCGGCAGCAAGGAGAAGGATTTGTGCGCAAATGGCGTTGGCCATGGAATCTTCTACAACAGAGCCAAGGAAAATAATGCGCTCCTTGAGCAAACGGTTATAGACCTGGTCATCAAGTCCACCCGAGCCTGATTGAGGGGCGCGAGCAATAATCTCTGCCGCCGGCAAATGGGTGCTAATTAAATCCACGGACATCCTCCTAGTTGAATCTTCCTGTATTGACCCTAACAACCTGGATGAGTAAATGCTTCCCGATTCCACCTTTTGAGCGTGGTTGTTCGCTTATAGCGGAGTGGTGACTCCCCTGATTACTCAGAATCTGGTGCGTCGGCTTGCGGGCGCATTGCCTCTAAGTCGACAGAATTACCAGAGGCATCAATCACCGATACTCGACTCAAAACAGTGGCAAGGGCTTTCGCGCGCCCGACCTCGGCAACAAGTTGGCTAATCTGGCCAGCTTTGGAGAGTTCTTGGGCAAATTGCTCAGGGGCCATTCCATAACGCTGAGATGTGCGGATTAAATACTCGGTCAATTCGATCTCGGTCACTTCTACGGATTCAGCCTTAACAACGGCGTCCAACAAAAAGTCGGACTTGAGAGATGAAGTCACCTGTTCTGTGACTTCAGCACGGTGAGCCTCATCTTCCATCCGACCCTCACCTTGGAGGTGATCATTTACTTCGGTCGTCACGAACTCTTCAGGCACTGGGATTTCGGTCTCAGCGAGCAACTTCTCAACGAGGCGGTCGCGTGCTTGTGCACCTTGTTCCATCTTCTTGACTTTGGCTAGCCGCTCTGCAAAATCTGCGCGCAATTCAACCAAGGTATCGAATTCACTTGCGAGCGCGGCGAACGCATCATCCAGAGGTGGGAGTTCGCGTTCTTTCACTGTCTGCACGCTAACTTCGACTTCACCCTTCTCGCCCTCTGCCTGACCGACGAGTTGGGTCTCGAAAACTTTTCCGTCGCCGGCCTTAACGCCAACAAGGGCCTCATCAAGTCCATCGATCATTCGATTCGAACCGACTTCATAAGAGATTCCAGAGGCGGAACCTCCCTCGACTTCTTCTCCACCAATCCGGGCCACAAGATCGATGGTTACGAAATCTCCCACAGCGGCAGAACGCTCGACGGTATTGAGTGTTCCAAAGCGAGTGCGAAGGGACTCAACCTGCTCATCAATATCAGCCTCTGTGACTTCAACATCATCGACGTTAATTGTTATTGCTGAAAAATCCGGCAATTTAACCTCTGGGCGAACGTTGACTTCAACAGTGAATGACAACTTCTCCTTATCAACGAATTCCTTAATATCAACCTCTGGCCGACCAAGGGTCAGTACCGCGTGTTCACGTGCGGCTTGTGAATAGAAGTCAGGCAGAGCCATGTTGATGGCCTCATCCAAGACGGTTCCGCGACCCACGCGCTGATCGATCATTGCGGGCGGAACTTTGCCCTTGCGAAAGCCAGGAATATTGACCTGAGATGAAATCTTCTTGTAAGCCTCGGTGACGTGACCTGAAAGTTCATCAAAGGTCAGATCGATCGTGAGTCTTACACGGGTAGGAGATAGGGCCTCGACCGTGCTTTTCACGTGGAACTCCTTGCTTTCGCCAAGTATTGGTAAACGGACCGAAATTTCTGGTCGGGGCGGAGAGATTCGAACTCTCGGTCTCCTGCTCCCAAAGCAGGCGCGCTAGCCACTACGCTACGCCCCGTGACGTAAGTGGGAAGTCTAGAGGAGAAAATGACCTCCGCTTACCGTTATCGTTAGCCCCTGAACGGGAGCCAGCCAGGCTTCTGGACATATTTGCGGGTGTAGCTCAATGGTAGAGCCCCAGCCTTCCAAGCTGGCCATGCCGGTTCGATCCCGGTCACCCGCTCCACTGATGAAAAGATAGGCAGTTCGAAGGCCGACTCACCAGCCTCCCGCCACTTCTCTTGTCTACTGTGAAATCAAAGTTCGTGCGAGCCGACGCAAGTCCGAGCCAGAGCGTCGATTAGGTTCATACATGGCAGCCGCCATTGACCCCTCTATCAGGAGAAACAAGTGGCGTGCGATAGCCGCAGAATTTTTGATTGTTGGGCCCAACTCCTTGGCAATAGTATTTTGCAGCCATTTTTTTTGAAGCAGAGTGATTTCCGATATTTGTTCATCACCATCGGGGCGTTGCAGTAAGGCTCGATGAAATCCGCAGCCCACGAATTCGTCTGACTCAATCCAATCCGCAATCCAGTTCACCAACGCCATAACTCGCTTTTTAGGATCAAAACCAGCAGCATTCATTGCTTCTGTGATCAAACCCGTTCGTTCTTTGCGTCGCTGTTGGAGATATCCCACCAACAGTTGCTCGCGCGAACCAAAATGTCGGTACAAGGCCGGTTTCCCCACGCCCGCCTCGACGCAAATTTCATCGATAGTGCCCTCATGGAGACCACGTTTGTATAGCACATGATCAATCGCCAAATTCAGTGCGGACCGAACCTCAGTAGAAAGTGGCCGCGTCATCAGATACCGAGCATCTCACGAGCGGCATTCACAACGGCGTGCGGAGCATCACGGTGAATGGAGTGACCAGATCCTCGAATAACCTCAAAGAGAACATTGGGTTCTGTTGCAGCAATTTCTGATCCAAGATTGGGCGGCAACATAGTGAAAATCGTCGGGTCGCCTCCGAGGATCCGTACCGGCCGATTGAGTCCGAACGCCAGGGAGCGATGGCTCCAGGGCGCGTTCCCATACATCACCTGCTCCACGGTGTAATCACTAACCGATCGGACCGCACGCGCCTTGTGGAACGCATCGAGCGAATGCCAGTTTGGGTTGGCCGAGGCAATCGCCAACGGCTCCGCGAATGAGTCAACTTCGGCCACTTGCTCCGCCATAACAGCTTTGAAGTCAGATTCACGAATCTCGAAAACTGGATCAAGAAGCAACAGCGCGGCAACATCAGAAACCCGATGAGCCAGCGAACAAGCGATTAGTCCACCGAGCGAATGGCCGATCACTAAATCCCAATCTCCGCCAAGAACGGCAAGATCCGAAGAAAAATCCTCGAATCGATAAGAGGAAGCGCTTGGTGCATCGCCATGTCCACGCAAATCAGGTGCAACAACTGTGCAGCCGAACTCCGCAAGTTGTTCAGCAATATTCCACCACGTCCCACGATTCCCGGCCAGGCCGTGGATGAGCAGAACACGTGGGCCGTCGCCAATTCCCCATTGCGATACCGGAAGTTGAACAATTGACATATCGTTACTCTATAGTCACGTTATAACTTCTGACAAGTACCTTCACTTTGCGGGCTCTAAACTTCCAAGCTGGCCATGCCGGTTCGATCCCGGTCACCCGCTCCACTCTCGCAGGCTCGACTTTCCCCAAATTCATTTTTTGAAGGGTTGGGAGTGAAATGGTAAAACAGATGATTAAGACCACATATAGGGCAATTATTCAGAAATCTGGCATGTATTGGGCAATATCAGTTCCGGAAATTAGCGGGCTCTACAGTCAAACTCTCTCTCGAGATGCCGTCGAAGAATGTAAATTCACATTTGATCGTTGAGTTGGAAAGTTCCAGATGTTCATTAAGACGCTGCGTTGTTTTGAAGGTACCGGTTATTTTCATAATTCATTTTAGTTTCTCAGGGCCATTCAAAGGCTCTTCCCCGATCTTCCACACATTTTTTTCTAAAAAAGCTTCAATCGTCTGTCGAGTAGCCTTGTTGATGAGGTTTGAGTGCGAAATCTTATTGCTCTTTCCATACTCGGCAAGAGTGATAATCTTCTTTCCTTCCAAATATGCCAGCCGTTTATGATAACTATTCGTCAATGCTCTGCCGACGATCTCTTCCATAATAGAAGTTTCTCCTTTCTCATCGAATTCTTTGAACGCATCGTAATATTTTTTTCTATCAACAAATTTAATGTTGATCGGCACAAAACCTTCCCGTATGAGCAAGTAATTGTTAAGTACGCGTCCAATGCGGCCGTTACCGTCTACAAATGGATGCGTATATTCAAACGCAAGATGCAACCTTGCAATACGCTTGATAACACTCTCGTAACTGCTGGCATTATATTCTGCGAGCATTTTTTCAAGTCGTTCCAAGATTTCCTTTGGCGCGGGAGCAATGTGGCTCCCCACGCGGACATATTCATCGCCAACTCTAAATCTTCCGGCGATATCGTCGCGAATATTGGAGATGAGCATTTTGTGAAGCGATAGTATGCCGTCGAGCGTCAACTCTTGTTCTTTGGCTCTCTTGTCTATGTAGGACACCACTCGCGCAAGATTTTTCGCTTCAAATATTTCTCGTTCGCTGATAAATCGGTCAAGATCAATCTGAAGAAGTATTTTCTCCGTCTCTTCAAGGGACAGCGTGCTGTTCTCAATAGCGTTTGAGTTATATACCTGCTCGGCGACCTCAGTTTCAGAGATAAGTTTGATCAGGGCATCTTTGCCGATAGCTGCCTTGTAATATCTTTCTCTTAAGGCGTTGATTCTATTAAAAACAGCCAGTTTCTTTACCATATACAATAAGCATAGTTCTTTTCACGGTTTTGTCAACATAATCGTGAAAATCCATGGAAAAACACCATTTTTCACGATTTTGGCATGATTTTCTCTCCAACTTTCCCGGTGCGATTCAGTCCCCTTAGGAGTCCCGCATCCTCAAATCTTTGCTTGGATCATTGGGGGCGCAGCAACCATCATTCATTTTTACCTTGCCGGAGAGTCCCGCATATGCCAGCACGCCGATGAATGCGACAACTACCGCTCCGATTATGTAGCCAATCATTAGTCGCTCCTTCTGGGTGCCGGGTACGAATCCATAGTACTCCGCGAACAGGTAAGAGTCCCTTCGAAATGTATTTATGCGGCTAACTGACCTGGCCTACCAGTATTCCAACATAGTTTCCTGCCAACACCACAGGAAACGAAGTTGTGTTGGTTCCACAAGTAATAGTGACCGTCAAGGAATAACTCGAAATAACTGCCGAACCGTCAATCGAGACGTCAGCGAATATTGTTACTTCTTCACGTTTCGCAGCACTAACCCATAGGCTCCCGTTTGCCACTGAGTAGGAATACGAAATTGTCGGACTGGCGCCTTGGGCGGAAACCGTTAAAGCCAAGGGGTAAGTCAATAGCAGCTGCGCGGCGTTGAATGACTGAACCCGAATTCGAAATATATAACTCTTTCCAGCGGAGAGTGTTCCAAATGCTTCAGAAACTTGCGATGTTCCGGATACGCCCTGAATATTGCCCGCAAAAGTTATTCCCCCTTGATATGCGTTGGATGGCCCCGTCGCGCCTGTAGCTCCTGTCGCTCCAGTAAGACCAATTCCCCCCGTTGCTCCTGCAGAACCAGGCGCGCCATTTGTCCCCGGCGATCCCTGTGCCCCTGCGGCTCCCGCGATTCCCGCGGATCCGCTGGCTCCTGGAGCGCCTACTGCTCCCGTAGGTCCCATTGCACCAGGTGGACCGGCGGGCCCCATAGCCCCCGCAATTCCTGCCTCACCCCTTGGACCAATTGGACCCGCCATTCCCTGTGGGCCAGTCGAACCCGCACTCGATGAATTCTTTCCGTCAATGCCGTCCGTTCCGTTAATTCCTTTCGCTCCCGTCACACCTTTGGGACCTCGCAAACTAATTGGATTGGGCCAATGTGATTTACTTTTTGGACCATATAAATCAAGGGTTTTCAAATCAATATAGAAATCGCCATTAACCCCAATTGAATTTCGCGGGGCAGAAGTCCCACTCAAAATCGTGTTGGGGACAGTTGTTGAAACTCTTCCTGCCATGAAAAGTCCGACGAGTGCGCGCCGTGGCCCAGCGTAAGAAGGCGGAATTGTTAACGCGTTGGTAAGGATGACCAAGATGAGAGTGCACGCGAATAGATTTCTTGATTTCCTCAATTGCCGCTCTCCGTAAATGTTTACTCAGGGTTATCAATTTTTAACGCAGCGTTATCAGCAAACAATCAGGAATCCCCCGACATGTCTCGCTGAGAGGCTAAGGATCGCCCTATTTGAGCGTGAAAAGAGCGCAGGGGGCTGGCTCTCACGCCGGGAAACTCTGACGGCGTTTTAAGGATTTCCGACCAACTTCTTCAGGGTACGAGAGTTATCTAAGAGCAGTCGATGACGAAGGGTCGTTGGCAGAAATCCTCTAGGGGACGGAAAGCAGGAGCAGGAAATGTCATCTAAAAAGAAGATAGTCACAGTAGCGATTACAACTGCAGCACTTACGCTGGGAACTGTCGGTTTCGCTGCGGCATCACAAAATAGAAGTTCTATCAAGGTCAGATCCACCATCTCAAACTCCGTTGGTTATCCAAGCGGAATGAACATGGGTATTCGTGGATTCGGCTTTGCAGGCGAGGAGCTTGCGACAGTTCTTAAAGGGCTCGTGGCAAAGGGAACCCTCACTCAAGCACAGGTTGACGCAATCAATGCAGCGATCACAGCTGCACGTACTGCAAATCAAAATGCTGGCATTGCAGAACATGCTGATCATCAGAAATTGATCGCTGACACGATTGGCATCTCAGTAGCTACTTTGCAAACACGTTTAGCTGCCGGTGACTCACTTGCAACAATCGCAGGTGCAAAAACTAGCGCTCTCATTGCTGCACTCGTGGCTGAAATGACCAAGGAGATCGATGCCGCTGTTACTGCAGGAAGAATCACTGCTGCACAGGCAACCACTCTGAAGACCAACCTGACTGCAAATGTCACCGCGATGGTAAATCGCACTGGCGGAATGCACGGCGGAATGGGTTTCGGGCGTGGATTCGGCGATAACGACGGCGTCCGCATGAGCATGGGATCCCCGGCCGGTGGAATGGGTCGTTGGAACTAGTCCAGACTCAAGCAAACAAGCTCGTCGAAAGCCCGTCACTCCTGGCAGTGACGGGCTTTTGCTTTGCCATTGGGAGTTCGTGAGAGACTTCCGTCATGCGCATTCACATCGGTAGCGACCACGCAGGGCTCGAATTGAAGGCAATCTTGATCGACCATTTGAAAGAAAATGGCCACGAAGTCACCGATCATGGACCCTTTGAATATGACCCGATGGATGACTACCCCGTCTTCTGTATTCCAGCGGCGCAGGCAACTGCGGCAGACCCTCAATCGCTGGGAATCGTCCTTGGCGGCTCGGGTAATGGCGAACAGATGGCCGCAAATAAGGTCAAGGGAATTCGCGCAGCACTTGTCTGGAGCAATGAAATTGCCAAGCTCGCGCGTGAGCATAACAATGCAAATGTCATCTCCATCGGCGGTCGGATGCACTCCCCCGAGATCTGCAAAGAACTCATCGACACCTTCATTAATACACCATTTAGCTCCGATGAGCGCCATATGCGTCGCATCGGCCAGATAGCTGATTTCGAAAACGAAGGAATTGTTTAAACTTTTTTATAGATGAGATCTGCGACCCTATGCTCTTTGCGGATTCCTTGACCTTCGAATCTAGTAATCGGTCGCCATTTCGGACGATCAACCTCGCCACCCTCAAATAACGGTGATTGCGCAAAGCGCTCCTTAATCCACTCTGCATAGGGATGCCAATCGGTGGCAACGTGAAAGGTTCCACCTGATTTTAATTTGGAATGAACCAGAGAAATGAATTCCGCGTTCACGATCCGCCGCTTGTGGTGGCGAGTCTTGGGCCAAGGATCGGGGAAGAAGAGATGGATGCCATCGAGAGATTCGTCACTAATCATGGACCGAATAATGAGGTGCACATCTTCATCCATCACTCGGATATTGCTCAGCCCCCACTCCTCAATGGATGCCAATAGTTTCCCGATGCCCGGTTGGTGAACGTCCACTGCCAGGAATCCAGTCTCCGGAAACGCCTGTGCCATTTCGATAGTCGCCTCGCCCATTCCAAAGCCAATCTCGACCACTATCTTTTGGGCCTTCGGAAAGAGCGATGCCAGGTCCAACTTCTCAGGGCTGAAATCAATACCGTAGACAGCCCACAAACGCTCCCTTGCCTCCGCTTGAGCGGCCGTTATTCGCGTACCGCGAAGCTTGAAACTCTTGATCGTCGGGGTGTCCACTACCCCAGCCTTTCATGATTGGATAGAACAACGTAATCAATGTCATCGCCTATAAGGAGTACAACGTGCCAGGAGTTAACCTCACCCGAGCCGAAGCAAAAGAACGCGCAAGCGTGATCAAGGTTCATAGTTATGTCATCGATCTGGATCTCACATCGGGGATTGAAACTTTCACGTCAAAAGCCGTGATCAAGTTCTCTGGACTAAAACCTGGCGCACCGACTTTCATTGATGCAGTCGGCAAGCGTGTCATTTCCGCGACCCTAAATGGTCAGCCTCTCGATGTTTCTGATTACGACGGCGAGTCCATACTGATTCCCGCAGTTGCTGCTGAGAACGAATTGGATTTGAGTGTTGAGGCAATCTATTCAAAGTCCGGAGAAGGTCTGCACCGCTTCGTAGACCCCGCCGATGGCGAGGTCTACCTCTACAGTCAGCATGAGACCGCAGATGCGCGACGAACATTTCCATGTTTTGATCAACCAGACCTCAAGGCCACATTCGCAATAACCACTCTTGTTCCTGCGCACTGGGAAGTCATCTCAAATAACCCAATCGAATCGGTAACCGAGGTCGGTGATGCGAAGAAACGTTGGGTCTTCACAACCACACCCGTGATTTCCACCTACCTGACTGCCGTAGTCGCCGGTTCGTACCACCGAGTTGATGATGTTTACGTTGGAGAGAAGACAGTTCCGCTTGGCCTGTTCTGCCGGAAGTCACTTGCCCCGCATATGGACTCGGACGAAATCTTCAAGATCACAAAACAGGGTTTTGCTTTCTACGAAAAGGAATTTGGCCTGGCTTATCCATTTGATAAGTACGACCAGCTTGCTGTCGCCGAATTCAATGCTGGCGCGATGGAGAATGTTGGTTGCGTGACTTTCGCAGAGGATTACTTCGTCTTCCGAAGCAAGGTGACCGACAAGAACTACAACTGGCGTGCAAACGTCATCCTTCACGAAATGGCACACATGTGGTTCGGCGATCTCGTGACAATGACCTGGTGGGATGACCTCTGGCTGAATGAATCATTTGCCGAGTGGGCTTCGTACTACACCCTTGAGAAAGCAACACGTTTTACCAATTCATGGACAGTCTTCAATGCCGAGAGAAAGAACTGGGCGTACCGCCAAGACCAACTTTCATCGACGCACCCCATCGTTGTTGATATGCACGATATGGAGGCGGTTCGAACCAACTTCGATGGCATTACTTACGCAAAGGGTGCATCCGTCTTGCAGCAGATGGTTTCCTACGTGGGAAAGAAGGAATTCATTGAAGGCCTGCGCAAGTACTTCGCAAAACACGCGTGGGGAAATACAACTCTCAACGACCTGGTGGTCGAATTGGAAGCGGCCAGCGGTCGCGACATGACCCCGTGGATTGCCACTTGGCTCAAAACCGCTGGTGTCAATACCTTCCGTCCCGCGCTGGAAATATCAGGAGAGAACTACTCCTCGGTCGCGATCCGCCAGGAGACACCTTTGATGCCTAAAGGATCCACCGAACTTCGTCCGCACCGCATGGCGATTGGCCTGTATGACATAAAAGACGGTGCACTTGTTCGGAGAAAGACGGTCGAACTTGATGTTCTTGGCACGTCAACATCAGTGCCCGAATTCTCAGGTGAGAAGTTGGCTGACCTCGTACTCATCAATGATCAAGACCTCTCGTACGGGAAGATTCGCTTTGATGAGAGATCAGTCAAGACTCTCAAGAACCACCTCGGCGATATCCAAGATCCATTAAGCCGCGCACTCTGTTGGTCGGCCTCGTGGGACATGCTCCGCGATGGCGAACTTGCTGCTAGCGATTATGTTCCGATGGCGATCAAGGCGCTTTCCGGCGAACCAGATGTTGCAGTGGTTGGAATGACCCTGACACAACTCGAGACAGCGGTAGAACTCTTTGCCGCAGATTCACACCGTGCAGGACTTCGGGTTCAACTGGCAAATGGCATTGAGGCCCTACTTGACGGATCTGTTCCCGGAAGCGATCTTCAACTTGCCTACTCGCGAGCGCTAGCAAATTCGGCGAGCACACCAGAACAAGGCGCACGCATTCGAAAGATGCTCAACGGTGAGGTGAAGGGCTTGGTTGTGGATGCCGATCTTCGTTGGCATTTCCTCAATGCACTCGTAGAGCGAGGACTCGCAACTATCGACGATGTCGAAGCAGAACTTGCCCAAGACAACACGGCGAATGGCCTTCGTTCAGCCGCGCTAGCGCGCGCCGCATTCCCGACGGCGGAGGCAAAAGCGCGTGCATTTGAATCGGCGACTAAGGAGAAGTTGAGTAATCACATCCAACTTTCGACCATTCGCGGATTCCAACGTCCGTCGCAACGTGAACTCCTAACGCCTTACGTCGAGCGCTATTTTGAGGTCATTCTTGAGGTATGGAATTCAGAAACCTATGAGATGGCCTCCAATATCGTTGTTGGTCTATACCCGACATATGTTGTGGCTCTATCGACTCTGGATGCGACGGAGGCCTGGCTGGCGCATATTGGTAAAGATGCCCCTGGCGGTTTACGACGCATTGTTTCGGAAAATCGAGACGCAATGGCTCGTGCCTTGAGGGCACAAGCTAAAGATGCGCAGGTCAAGCAGTAGCCGCTTCCACTCCAAAGGGTTCTAGGTAAGGCAGCCAACGAGTCTCAGTGCGACCAGCACCTAAGACTCGCCATGCTGCCCCAACTGGTTCGCGCGGAACAGATTTCAAACGCCACCCTAAATCTTTGAGATGCTTGTCGGCCTTGGCATGGTTGCAACGATGACATGCAGATACAACATTCTCCCAACTATGCCCGCCACCGCGACTTCGCGGGACCACATGGTCAATCGAAGTTGCGGGTGCGGTGCAGTACACACATCGCCCACCGTCGCGTGCGAAAATTGCTCGTCGCGAGAGTGGTACGCCATGTCGGTACGGAACCCTTACGAATCGATTTAGTTTGATTACCGCCGGCAACGCAATTTGGCCATTGGCATAGTGAAAAACTGCGCCAGAATCTTCGATCATTGTCGCGCGTGAATTAAGGACAAGGACGAGTGCACGTCGCTCTGGGACCACACCTAGCGGCTCGTAGGTTGCGTTCAAGACAAGAGTGCGCGACATAATCGCTCCGATCAGGCGCGTGGCTCGCGCCGATGCGCATATCTTGCCGTAAGAGAACTCACCTACGCAGTATTTGAAGCCGATTGAGTTAGAGTCGTCCCATGATGAGGGCATTTCTCTCGTTTTCACCCCATGCTGCGACTGCATCTTTCCTAGATCGCTCTCAGGAGATCTGGGACTGGTTCAGCGGCTCCCCTTTGCATATCTTTGAAATAGTTCTCGTAGCCGTTATCGCTCAGCGGCTCGGCAGTCGTGCCATCACGCGAGCGATGAGTCGACTGGCTTCGGTAGATCTCAGACCTGGGCTCGCCTCAACCGCCCACCGCCAGAAGGAACGAGCAAGAACGACTGGGACGGTACTAACGAGCACACTAAATGCCGTTATTTGGGTGATCGCCTTAGGGATGGTCCTTGGCGAATTTGGACTCAATCTCGGACCACTTATCGCATCTGCCGGAGTTATCGGTGTGGCATTCGGACTCGGAGCTCAGACGATTGTCCGCGATGTACTCGCCGGATTATTCATGCTCATTGAAGATCAGTACGGTGTGGGCGATCGCATCGACGTATTGGATATTTCTGGAAAAGTCGAAAAGGTCGGACTGCGGATTACGACAGTTCGCGATGAAGCGGGCACCCTCTGGTATCTGCGAAACGGTGAAATTCTAAAAGTCGGCAACCGCTCTCAGTCGGGTTGATTCACCAAAGAGTTGGCTGCCATCTCAACATATTGATTGAATTCAACTTTGAGGTGATCTTCAATCTCCAACGCTGCGATTGCCGATTTCATACACTCCAGCCATGCATCCCTCTGCGGCGAAGCAATGTGGAACCCAGCATGGCGCATGCGTAAGCGTGGATGACCGCGTTCGTCCGAATAAGTTGTTGGTCCTCCCCAGTATTGTTCCAAAAACATTTGGAGGCGCAAAGCCGCGCCTTTTAAATCTGAATCTGGATACATTGGTCTCAAAATTGGATTGACGGCTACACAAGCATAAAAATGTGAAACTAAATCGGCGAAAGTCTCAGTGCCGCCGATCTCTTCAAAAAAAGTGCTCATTGCGATAATCGCAGCCAAACTGCCGTATCCGTCGGCAACTTAATCCCATCAAGTGGTCCACTCGATAGGAGCAAGTCAGATCCCGACGGTAGATCACAGGGCGCCCCAAAATTCACGTAGCAAGCGAAATTACCGGGACGCGAAAATGCAACCACTGAAGGACCTGCTTCTATCCACGTCATCGAACCATCGCCCAAACCCTCTTCTTTGTGACGAATGGCCAAGGCTTTGCGATACATCGTCAAAGTCGACGCAGGATCTCCATCTTGAACCTCTACGGAGAACGATCCCCAGGATGCGCTCTGTGGAAGCCATGCTTCGTCGGGACTGAGATCAAAATTATTTGAGAACCCAAAGGCACCCGAAGGATCCTTCTTCCACGGGAGAGGAACGCGACAACCATCTCGACCCCGGTCGGTGTACTCACTGAGCGTCCATCGTGGATCGGTAAGGCGGTCCTCTGGAATTTCGCGTGCTTCAGGAAGTGCAAGCTCTTCGCCTTGATAGACGTATGCACCGCCAGGAAGTGCCAACATCAAGAGTGCGCCAGCACGTGCCCTCTGAGTTCCGCGAACAATGTTGAATTCCTTTTCGTCGCCGTGGCGTTCGAGCGTAGTGCTCGAGGCACCAGCAATCAGACCTAAGTCGAAACGGTCAACCGAGCGAACGACATCGTGATTATTGAAAACCCATGATGAAGGTGCACCAACCTCTGCGAGCGCTTCGAGAGAATGGTTGATCATTTTCTTCAATTGATCGGGATTCCACGCAGAGCTGAGGAATTCAAAATTGAAAGAGTTCATCAATTCATCGGGGCGAAGGTAGCGGGCAATGCGTGAAGACGGACTTACCCAGGCTTCAGCCACCGCCATGCGGTGATCGGGGTACGAATCAAGAATTTTGCGCCATTGACGGTAGATCTCGTGCACGCCCTCCTGATCCCAGAATGGACGGTTCTCGGGTGCAAGCATCTCCGATGTTGGATCTGGTGCCACGATATCGGGCAGACCGGCCAATTTCACCATTCCGTGAGCCACGTCTATTCGGAATCCATCTACTCCGCGATCGAGCCAAAATTTAAGGACATCCTCGAAATAAGCACGGACTTCCTCGTCCTCCCAATTGAAATCCGGTTGCTCGACAGCAAATAAATGTAAGTACCACTGCCCTGGCTTCCCATCGGCCTCAACCACTCGCTCCCAGGCCGAACCACCAAAAACCGAGGTCCAGTTATTGGGTGGCAGCTCGCCATCTACGCCTTTGCCATCCTTAAACCAATATCGATTTCGCTCTTTCGATCCCGGTGCCGCTTTGAGGGCCGCTTGGAACCACTCATGAAGATCACTCGAATGATTTGGAACGATGTCAACAAGAATCCTGATTCCGAGTTCGTGAGCCTCTTTGATCAGTGCTTCCGCATTTGCCAAAGAACCATAATCAGGTTCGATATCCATGTAGTCGGCAACGTCATATCCATGATCTTTCTGCGGTGATGGATACCAAGGGGTAATCCAAATTGCATCAATGCCCAATGCCTTGAGGTAAGGGAGTCGAGATCGGATTCCATCCACGTCGCCTTTGCCATCCCCATCGGAGTCAGCGAAAGAACGGATATAGATTTGATATGTCACTGCATCACGCCACCACGGTCGCTCCGAACGTGTCGGCAGTGAAATCTGGTCTGTCATTATTATCCTTCCGCGGAAACCTCTAGGTAATCTGACAAAAAGCTGCGCTCCTCCTCAGTGAGTGGGCGAGACTTCTTTGTCTCCATAGATACGGCAACCTGCACAGTGTTGGCGCGGGCGTGGATTAATCCTTGGTGGGAAATTACATAATTGAGCGCGAAGGACGAATTGCCTAAACGAGCCACGGTTATTGCCACATCAACTTCGATTCCGCCTTCATATATTGGCTCCAAAAAATCCACCTCGGCACGTGCAACAACCATGTCGGCAAGTATGGGTTTCTGTCCAAGAAGTTTGCGTGAATACCAAGTGAAATCTGCCCGCGCCTCCTGGACAAGCACCAAGTAGGCGGCATTATTCACGTGCCCGAATGCGTCCAGGTCGGCCCATCTGGCTTGTAACGTTGTGTGATGAATCATTAGCGTGTCAGCTTTCTGTAAGTAACCCGATGAGGTCGGGCCGCATCGACACCGAGACGTTCGATCTTGTTCTTCTCATACGATTCGAAGTTGCCTTCGAACCAGAACCATTGCGAGTCGCCCTCGTATGCCAAGATGTGCGTCGCAACTCGGTCAAGGAACCATCGATCGTGAGAAATCACCACCGCGCAACCAGGAAATTCGAGAAGAGCGTTCTCAAGTGATCCTAAAGTTTCAACATCCAAATCGTTTGTTGGCTCATCAAGAAGGAGTAAGTTTCCACCCATCTTGAGGGTTAAAGCCAGATTCAAACGGTTGCGCTCACCACCGGAGAGAACGCCGGCCTGCTTCTGCTGATCTGGACCTTTAAATCCGAAAGCCGAAACATACGCGCGACTCGGCATTTCAACGAGCCCTACTTTGATGTAGTCCAACCCGTCGGAGACAACTTCCCAAAGGGTCTTCTTTGGATCAATACCTGCCCGAGACTGGTCTACGTAGGAAATCTTCACAGTCTCTCCAACTTTGATAGAACCAGAATCTGGCTCTTCGGTACCCAAGATCATCTTGAAGAGAGTTGTTTTGCCCGCGCCATTGGGACCGATGACACCGACGATACCGTTGCGAGGAAGCGAGAAGGAGAGATCGTCAACCAAGAGTCGCTCACCAAAGCCCTTGGAGAGGTGATCGACCTCTACGACAATGTTTCCAAGACGAGGCCCTGGTGGAATCTGAATCTCTTCGAAATCGAGTTTGCGCATTTTGTCAGCTTCAGCGGCCATCTCTTCATACCTTGCAAGGCGTGCTTTAGATTTAGCCTGTCGGCCCTTTGAGTTCTGCCGCACCCATTCAAGTTCTTCGGTGAGGCGCTTCACGCGCTTCGCATCCTTCTGTCCTTCGATTTTCAAACGTGTTGATTTTGTTTCCAAGTAAGTCGAGTAGTTGCCTTCATATGGATAAGCACGTCCACGGTCTAATTCAAGAATCCATTCAGCTACGTTATCGAGGAAGTACCGATCGTGAGTGATTGCGACTACCGTGCCTGGATACTTGCTCAAATGCTGCTCAAGCCACTGCACTGATTCCGCGTCAAGGTGGTTCGTAGGTTCGTCCAGGAGGAGAAGATCGGGTTGCTGAAGTAACAACTTGCAAAGTGCCACACGGCGTCGCTCCCCACCTGAAAGCACTTTCACATCCGCTTCCGGCGGTGGACAACGAAGGGCATCCATGGCTTGTTCTAGTTGTGAATCAAGATCCCACGCATTCCGGTGATCCAACTGCTCTTGAAGATTCCCCATCTCCGCGAGCAATTTATCGTAGTCGGCATCTGGACTAGCCATCTCTTCGCTTACTTCATTAAAGCGCGCCATGAGCGCCATCGTCTCGGCAACGCCCTCTTGCACATTCTCTAATACGTTTTTCTCATCATTAAGTGGTGGTTCTTGCAGAAGGATTCCAACCGTGTATCCGGGCGAAAGAAATGCTTCACCATTAGAAGGTTGCTGCAATCCAGCCATAATCTGAAGGACCGTAGATTTTCCCGCGCCGTTGGGTCCGACAACACCAATCTTGGCTCCCGGGAGAAAGGAGAGGGTTACATCATCCAAAATAACCTTGTCACCGTGCGCTTTTCGCGTCTTGCGCATTGTGTAAATAAACTCAGCCATGGGAATAAACCTTAGTGGTTCGAGTCGCTAGACTCCGTATCCTGATGTCCCCCAGCGCCTGTAGCTCAGTCGGATAGAGCACCCGCCTTCTAAGCGGGTTGTCGCAGGTTCGATTCCTGCCAGGCGCACTGCATTTTTAACCAATCTTTGCAATTTGAGCCAGATCGAGATCGTAGAGTGAACCGGTAATCGTGCTGTAACCCAAGGCAGGATTGGCATTCGAGCATGCTGGACTCAAGAGGTATGTAAGAAGCGATTTAACCTCTGAAGGATGTTTACTCTCCGTGTCGACAAGTGCGTAAGAGACAATACCGAGCGGGTAAGCGTCAGCTTCCATTGTTTGGTAATCAAAAGTGAGAAATCCATTAGGGTCGACGACCGCAGCTCCCAGAAATGCTGAGGTACCGTCGGCATCAGGGGCAACAAAGTTTCCCGCTAGATTCTTAATATTGGCTTCGCTCAACCCTGCAGCCTCGGCATAATTTTTCTCCGCATAAGTAATCGAATATGGCGTGCCTCCTGCGAGCGTCGAGACACCCGATGACCCAGCAGCAGAGACGATCCGACCAAGATTGGCCGATGAATCAATATTGCCAGGGAAACTAGCTTTGAAATCATTGCTCCCAGGCTTTGACCAGATCGCCGGAGCCATTCCATATAAGAATGCAGTGAAGTTGCCTGAAGTTCCTGATGAGTCTGCGCGGTAGATAACGTGAATCTTCTCTACCGGCAGTTGGACACCTGGATTGTCTTCAACTACAGCGGGGTCGTTCCAATTTGCGACAGTTCCCGCAAATATTCCTGCAATAGTTGAAGGAGAAAGATTCAAGGGCTTAGCTAAGTTCAAGTTGTACATGACGGCGATTGGAGCAGCGATAACTGGAATATGGATAACCGTTGCAAGGCGCGTATTGGCCGTGTGAGGAGTATCGGAGAAATTGAAATCACCAATACCCATATCAGAGGCACTACGACCTGCTCCTGAGCCGCCGCCTGAGTAGGTGTATGTATTGCCTGTTTCCGATGTATACCCGGCCTTACATGCGTCCAGGAGCGGGATGGCAAAGGTCGAACCAGCCCCTGTCAGATTAATTGTAGATGCATCTTCATCGGACGAAGGGCGCATCGCGAAAAAAATGGCGGCAACCACTACCAATATAAGGAAGACAATTCCGATCTTGCTATTTTTCTTCATATCACTTACTTCCCTTGATAGGTCGCACTCTCACTACAGATGGTACTCGCGACTCACAATTCTAAATAGAACGAGGGCGGTCGATTTTCATCGACTGCCCTCGTCCGAGTGTTAACTCTTCTTACTCTGACTAGCCAATCTTTGCGATTTGCTTAACGTCAAAGGCGTAGAGCGAACCTGTGATGGTCGTGTACTCCAGCGCAGGACTGGTTCCTGGGCATGCTGGGCTGAGGATGTAGTTCAGGAATGACTTCACTTCAGCAGGATGTTCCGCCTTGGTATTAACAAGGGCATAAGAGACAACGCCAATTGGGTAGGCACCTGGTTCCTTTGTCATGTAGTCAAAGACCAAGAATCCGCTGGCATCTTGCTTTGCAGCGCCGAGGAAGTCAGAGGTTCCGCCCGCATCAGGTGCTTGGTAGTTACCAGCGGCGTTTCTGATGTTTGCGACCTTCAGTCCTGCTCCAACCGCAAAGTTCTTCTCTGCATAGGTGATTGAGTATGGCGTCTTACCAGCAAGAGCGGCTACTGCAGCTGATCCAGATGCACCAACAATGCGCCCTAAATTGGCTTTGTCATTGATGTTGCCAGGAAAACTTGTTTTGAAATCGTTGTTGTCATTCTTGGTCCAGATGTCCGGTGACATACCACGCAAGAAAGCGGTGAAGTTTCCTGATGTTCCAGATGAATCGGACCGGTAAACAACGGTGATCTTCTTAGCTGGAAGGGTCATGTAAGTCTTTACGTTTCGAGTGCTCAGTACAATTGGAGAACCACTTGCGTCCTTAAGAACGACACCCTTTGAGTTCTTCTTGTAAGTAACAGTCTTTATCGAACGATTATTGTCAGCAACAATGGCTGGGTCGTTCCACATTGTTATGGTTCCACCGAAAATACCGGCCACTGTGTCAGCGGATAAGTTCAATGTCCTCGCCGTGTTAAGTCGGTACATGACTGCGATTGGAGCAGCAACAATTGGAATGTGAATAACAGTCGCTAGGCGAGCAGAACCAGTGTGTGGAGTATCAGAGAAGTTGATATCGCCAATGTTTTTATCTGAGGCGCTACGACCTGCACCTGATCCACCAGCACCGTAGGTGTAAGAGTTGCCCGTTGCATTAGCCCAACCGACTTTACAAACGTCGAGCAGTGGAATTGGGAATGTCGCTCCAGCACCAGTCAAATTTACTGCAGCCACGGCGGGTGATGCCGCAAAGAGAGCGATTGATGCCGCCATCGCTGCGATCTTCAAGGACTTCGAAATATTCATGTACTTCCCCTCATAGTTTTATGATGTTCTTACAAGGGAAAAGGTAAAGAACGCTCATTAACGAATACCCGAAAACACCCAAACGGCAAACAACGCCAAAATGAACAGTTGGAGTTGGGTTAACCGAATCTTCCGGTTACGTAGTTCTCAGTCCGCTTATCCTTGGGGCGAGAGAAAATCTCACCGGTGGGGCCAACTTCGACCATCTTTCCGGGCCCGCCCTCGGAGAGGAAGAATGCGGTGTAGTCGGAGACGCGAGCCGCCTGTTGCATATTGTGAGTAACAATGATGATGGTCATCGTGGTAGCAAGATGAGAAATTGTCTCTTCAATCTTCAAAGTCGAACCAGGGTCGAGTGAAGAGCACGGTTCGTCCATCAAGAGGACTTCCGGACGGACGGCCAACGATCTAGCGATGCAGAGGCGCTGCTGTTGACCACCAGAAAGAGATCCACCGTAGGCGCCGAGGCGGTCCTTAACTTCGGTCCACAATCCGGCACGCTCCAGACATTCTTCAAGTAAATCATCCTTGTTCTCAACTTTAAGTTGAGCCAATTTCAAGCCGGCGAGAACGTTTTCGGAGATTGTCATTGATGGAAATGGATTGGGCTTTTGAAAAACCATTCCAATTTTCAAGCGGATCTTCGTCACGTCTGTTCCGGGGGCGTATACGTCTTCCCCGTTTAGCAGCACTTGGCCTGCCATGGCAGCGCCTGGAATGAATTCATGCATCCGATTGAGAGTTCGAATGAAGGTCGACTTTCCACACCCCGAAGGTCCAATCAGGGCAGTGACAGTTCCTGACCAAAAATCTAAGGAGAGATCTTGCAGAACAAGCCTGTCACCGAACCAAGCGTGGATGCCTCTGGCCTCTAGGCCAAGACCCTGTACCTGCGTCGATGCGGTCTTTGAATCAAATCGATTCTTTGCTACATCACCTAACGAGGAGACTAAGGGTTGGGATGACATCTCGTAATCCATTCTCTGCTCGTCGCTCACTTGCTTATCCTTCTTTCACTCAGAATTCTTGCGGAAACAAATAGCACTAAGACGATCATGAGCAAGACCAAAATACCTGCCCAGGCACGTGTTACTGACTCTGGAGTTCCAACGGCATACGCCTTCCAAATATAGAACGGAAGCGAGCCCATGGGTCCGCTAAATGCGTTGCCATTCACGGCGTCTCCGCCCCCAGTAAGAAGAAGTATCGGAGCCGTCTCACCGGCAATTCGAGCAATTCCTAAGATCATTGCGGTTACGAGTCCACTCTTGGCGGCAGGAACCACAACCATGGCCACTGTGCGCCATTGCGTTCCTCCAAGGGCTACGCCAGCTTCTCGCAAATCATTTGGGATGAGTAGAAGAACTTCCTCAGAAGTTCGCGCGATCGTTGGAATCATCAGAATAGAGAGCGCCAACGCCCCAACGAAACCGGAATACTCTCTTGTTATTGGATACACAACGGCCGAAAGAATGAATAAGCCCGCAACTATTGATGGAACACCACTCATGGCTTGAACTAAGAATTTAATTGGCTTAACGAATCGACCTTTTATCTCAGTCATATAAACCGCTGTGAGAATTCCCAGCGGCACGCTAATGATCAATGCGACGAGAACAAGAATTCCCGTGCCCGTCAAGGCGTGGAGAAGTCCACCTTGATCAACCGGATCGGAGACACTATTAAGTCGCATGTCTTTCGTGAAGAGTGAGAGGTGAATACCTTTGTAACCACGCATGAATACGGTGCCCAGGATGCTGATAATTGGTGCAACGGCGAGAGCAATTCCTGACGCGACGACCGCCCTTGCAATTGAATCCTTGGCCAGAGCCATTCCCCGAGTTAGGAAATTGAAAATGAATTCATATAGTGTGAAGGCAACGAAGAAAACGAAAGCGTAAGCGAGTTTGCCTTCCATAGGGGTCAGCCCCACGATCGCGTAAGAGGTCAGCACGCCTGCCAACAAGATAAGCGCCGAATAAACTCGCTCCTTCGGTGATGACTGCCAAGGTTTCTGTGGCCGCACGGGAGTTATTTTTGTCATCGGCCCTTGCCCCCAGATTGACGGACGATGAAATCCGCCAGCGAATTAACGACAAGAGTTAATACAAAGAGAATCAGTCCGGCAGCCATCAAAGCCTTTATTTCCTCGGGTCCAGCTTCTCCAAACTTCAACAAGATCATCGAAGCCACGTTGCCACCTGCGCCAAGCAGCACGTGCCAATTTATTTGGTAGACAACATTAAGCACCGTATATACGGCGACGGTCTCACCCATAGCACGGCCAAGCCCCAGCATCGCTCCGCCGATTACACCGCTTCGTCCATACGGAAGCACTACGGCACGGATCATTGACCACCTAGTCGCGCCCAAGGCATAAGCGGCTTGAATCCGATCCGGCGGCGTCTGACCAAAGACTTCGCGTGAAATGGAAGTAATAATTGGAATAACCATTATTGCAAGCACGAGTCCGGCGATAAATGGTGAGCGAGTGTAAATCGGTGGATCAACTTCAAAGATAGGAATGAAGCCTAAGAAGTGGTGGAGAAGCTTCGCCCAATACTCGGCACTCGGCATAAGTATGAAGAAACCCCATAATCCGAAAAGAATGGATGGGAATGCTGCCATCAGATCTACGACTGCAACCATGATTTTTTTCACGAAGGGAGGGGCATAAAAATTTAGGAAGAGCGCGGCTAGCACCGAAACTGGTAGAGCCACGGTTATTGCGATCAAGGCGGACAAAATCGTGCCGATCAACATTGCCGCAATTCCAAACTCAGTTGCCTGCGGGTCAATATTGCCCGCTTCATCTAGGATTACTTGCCAATTGCTGCCTGTTATGAAATGCAATCCTTGCGAGCGCAGTACAGAGAATCCCTGAAAAGTTAGGAAGAAGAAAATCAATCCGAGGATTACCAGGGATGAGAGCGCTCCACTGGTGACAATGCCGGCAAATACCCGATCCGATAATCTAGGTTTGGTTGTTAATTCCCGCTTGGTGGGCACCTCCAGTGAAGAAGGCGAAATCACGGATTGGGACACAAGGCGATCTTGCTCGTCCCCTGGTGCAATTACCTTGAGGGCTGGTTAATAGAAGGTGAACGACAGGTGAAATCCCTACCGTATTTAGTAGTCCCTTTCATCATCTAAAGTGAGACCCATGGCTAGTGAGAACCCACCCCTAATCTGGATCGACTGCGAGATGACCGGCCTCTCCTTGGGCATTGATGTCCTCCTTGAGATCGCGGTCCTCGTAACCGACGCCGACCTCAACATAATCGGAGAGGGCGTGGATGTGGTTATCAAGGCAGAAGGCGCGCAACTGGCCGGAATGAACGATTTTGTGACCCAGATGCACACGACCTCGGGTCTGATTGAAGAGATTCCCCGGGGGATCGACATTTCCACTGCCGAAGAACTCATACTCACCTATCTGCAAGAAAGCGGTGCCCAACCAGGCAAATCACCACTTGCGGGTAACTCTGTCAGCGTTGATCGAAGTTTCATCACTCGTGATATGCCGCGGCTCAATGAATTCCTGCACTACCGAACCGTCGACGTTTCGTCCATCAAGGAGCTCGCGCGCAGGTGGCACCCCCGTGTCTATTTCAATTCCCCAGTAAAGAGCGGAAACCACCGCGCATTGGGTGATATTAAAGATTCAATAAGTGAATTGAAGTACTACCGCGAGACCATATTTGTCCCCTCCCCTGGACCAGAAACCAAGACCTTGCGTGATGTGGCTCAGAAATACGGTCCCGTTCAGCCAGAGCAGGTAACGACCGACTAGGAAGAATCGGTTGGGTCGAATCGGTTGGGTCATATTGACAGGTAGTATTAGGGCTTCTTGGTGGGCGTAGCTCAGCTGGTAGAGCACTCGGTTGTGGTCCGAGATGTCGCGGGTTCGAGCCCCGTCGTTCACCCCAAGTTTTAGTTAGGAGTCCGCGTGCCAGGAATGACCTTTGATGTAATCGTCGAAATCCCAGCGGGCAGTCGCAACAAGTACGAAGTCGATCACGAGACGGGCAAGATCCGTTTAGATCGCATGCTCTTCACCTCTACTCGCTACCCGTGGGATTACGGATTCGTCGACGACACGCTCGGCCTGGATGGTGACCCCATTGATGCACTTGTCATGCTGGATGAGCCAACATTTCCCGGCTGCGTCGTTCGCTGCCGAGTAATCGGAATGTTCCGCATGCGGGATGAAGCCGGCGGAGATGACAAGTTGCTCTGTGTTCCGGCTGGCGATGTTCGAAAAGACCATCTCAAAGAGATCACTGATGTTCCCGAATTTGATCGGCTAGAAATCAAACATTTTTTTGAAGTCTACAAAGACCTCGAACCCGGCAAAAGTGTCGAAGGTGCGATGTGGGTTGGACGCGATGAAGCCGAGAAAGAAATCCACGACTCATACGACAGATACAGAGCAGGACACTAATAACTATTTAGGCAACAACTGATGCGGGCATGGGGTTAGCACCCTCAGAATCGCATCCTTCTCCGGTTTTGTAAGCCACAATCCGTATTTTGCTTTCACTGCAACTTGTCGAGCAACAAACGCACACCGATAACTTTTCAGTGGTGGCAACCATGTAGCCGCGTCTCCATCACTTTTCTGACTATTTAACGAGCCCTTCACCGCCAGCAAATTGAGGGGGTCATTGGCCAACTGGGTCCGTACTTGGATCGTTAATTTGAACGCACCCGTCTGCCAAGCATTCGACAGAGAAACCACATGATCAATTTGGACTTCAGAGCTTGTCTTATTTCCCTTCACGAAATTGATCTGAGTACCCGAGTATGGATCTCGCAATATCCCACTGAGCACTACGCATGAGTGAGTGTCGGGCTTGAAGGTGACTGACGTGAGATCCCGATTCAAGATGTCATTGCGGGTGTCGCATCCATTGTGGTCGGTATCTGCCCATCTCTGCCCGAATTGATCCCGTGAGTACCCGGTTCTTGGCGCTCGGCCTTTCACCGGAATTTTCTCTACGGCATTAATGACGCTCGGCTGGGCAGTGGAACCCGTTGCGGCAGGAATGGAGACAATTTGCAGCGCAAAGAGTAAGAATATAGGCGCCCACACCGAGCGCCCGACTCTGTGCCAGGACATGATCCAATCGTGCCCTTGAGGCATGGCATATCTATCCCCGCCACGCTGGTAGGGTTTCACTCTTGCATTGAAGCGTCTAACGCTGAAATGGGTTGTTAGCTCAGTTGGTAGAGCAGGTGACTCTTAATCACCGGGTCGGGGGTTCGAGTCCCTCACAACCCACTTATTTTTTGTATTACTCCACCGGATCCTTGACACCGTATCCGCCTGATTCTTAACACCAAAGGCGGAACTAAATCGTCAAGAATCAGGCGAAGCAGTAAAATTCTAAGTCACTAAGTTGGGATGTATATGGATGCACCACGTGCCGGTGAGATGGCAGCACCTTTAGCAGTCAGGCTTCGCCCTGCCAGCGTCCAAGAACTGCTTGGCCAGCAACATCTTCTCCAACAGGGCTCGCCCCTCATGCGCTTGATACAGGGGCAGGAAAAACACATCATCAGTGTGCTCCTGTACGGCCCGCCCGGCAGTGGTAAAACAACTCTTGCCAAAATGATCGCTCATTCAGACTCGCGTGCATTCGTCGAACTTTCAGCAGTCAGCTCCGGGGTTACCCAAGTCCGTGAAGTGCTAATGCAAGCGCAAAAAAGATTGGCAGAAGAAGCAAAAGAAACTGTCCTCTTTATTGATGAAGTGCACCGCTTCTCCAAAGCACAGCAGGACGCCCTGCTGCCAGGAGTTGAAAACAGATGGGTGACACTCGTTGCCGCCACCACAGAGAACCCGTCTTTCTCCATCATCTCTCCACTACTTTCGCGCTCCATTGTTCTGACACTGCGCCCAATTCCAGATGCTGAAATCGCAGCGCTCATCGAACGGGCAATCACCGACGCACGAGGTCTCGACGGCGTGGTCACAATTTCGGCGCAGGCAAGAGACTCTCTAGTCCGACTTGCAGCCGGTGATGCCCGGCGCGCGCTCACATATCTTGAGGCAGCAGCCGGGGCGGCGGGCAATGGTGAGATTACAACCGAAATCTTGAGCCGGGCCGTAGACCGCGTCATCGAAAACTACGACCGGGGTGGGGATACTCATTACGACGTTGCCAGCGCTTTCATTAAAAGCATACGAGGCTCTGATGTGGATGCCTCCCTCCATTACCTGGCAAGGATGCTGGAATCAGGTGAAGACCCACGCTTTATCGCCCGACGCGTCATGATCAGTGCCAGCGAAGACATTGGCATCGCCGACCCGGGTGCCTTGGGATTAGCTGTTGCGGCGGCCCAAGCAGTTGCGCTGGTGGGAATGCCCGAAGCGAGAATCATCCTGGCCGAAGCGGTGACCTACCTAGCGTGCGCGCCGAAATCCAACGCCGCGTATCTCGCCATTGAGTCGGCCATTGCCGATCTGCGATCGTCCAAGAGCGGACCTGTACCACCACATCTGCGAGACGCCCATTCAGGAGCGCTGCGTGATAGCCAGGTAAACGCGGCTCGAGAAACTACCTCCTACATCTACCCACACGACAACGCACTGGGTGTTGCAGAACAACAGTACTTACCCGATGCCCTCGTGGGCACGCAGTACTACCACCCCACAACTCATGGGTATGAGGCGCGGGTAAAGACGGCTTCAGAACAGATTCGCAAAATGCTTGGGAAGTCCTAAGGACAAACTAGTCCACGCATTCTCATGCTTTCAGACTGCACCGTCTGAAAAATATGTGGGTCAGTCGCGAAGTATTAATTCGGTCAGATTAAATCAAAGCGATCCAACATCATGACCTTGTCCCACGCGGCAATAAAGTCGTGGACAAATTTATCCTTGGCATCACTGCTCGCGTAAACCTCTGCGATGGCACGAAGTTGCGAATTCGAACCGAAAACTAAGTCGGCCCTGCTACCAGTCCACTTCACTGCCCCCGTCTTCCTATCGTGGGCGTCAAAAAGATGAGGATTTTCTGACTTCGGATGCCAGGTCACGTTCATGTCGAGTAGGTTGACGAAGAAGTCGTTGGTCAAAGTCTCTGATCGCTTCGTCAAAACTCCTATCTCAGAGTGAGCAGTGTTTGCACTGAGGACGCGCATGCCGCCAACGAGGACACTCATCTCCGGAACAGTAAGTGTCAGCAGTGAAGCACGATCAAGGAGGGCAAACTCTGCCGGTTCTTGAACTGTTTTGTTGAGATAGTTGCGAAAACCGTCCGAGGTTGGTTCGAGAACTGCAAAAGAGTCCACATCGGTCTGCTCTGGAGATGCATCAGTACGGCCCGGAGCAAATGGAACATGAATATTGTGGCCTGCGTTCCTGGCAGCCTCTTCAATAGCTGCACAACCGCCGAGCACAATGAGATCTGCGAGCGAGATTTGCTTCTTCCCACTATTGAATTCCTTCTGGATTTCTTCCAGTGATTTCAAAACCGCGGCTAACTCAGGTGGATTATTCACTTCCCAATTACGTTGTGGCGCTAGGCGAATACGAGCTCCGTTTGCGCCGCCGCGCTTGTCGGAACCGCGGAATGTCGATGCTGATGCCCACGCAGTTGTGACGAGCTGAGAGATAGAGAGCCCCGATGCGAGGATCTTCTTCTTGAGTGTCGCGACTTCCTCCGGTCCCACCAATTCATGCGTAACTGCAGGAAGTGGATCTTGCCAAATCAATTGCTCCGCTGGCACCAATGGCCCGAGGTATCGTGCAATTGGACCCATGTCGCGGTGTGTCAACTTAAACCACGCTCTAGCAAATGCATCTGCAAAAACATCTGGGTTTTCGAAGAAGCGACGTGAGATGGCTTCATAAATTGGGTCTGTTCGCAATGCCAGATCTGTCGTGAACATTACTGGGGCATGGCGCTTCGAAGGATCATGCGCGTCTAATACAGCCTCTGATGCTTCACCATCTTTCGGAATCCACTGTGTCGCACCAGCAGGGCTCTTTGTCTGCACCCATTCATACCTAAACAGAGTTTCGAAATAATCATTGTCCCAAGCAATCGGTGTAGGCGTCCAAGCACCTTCAAGACCACTGCTGATAGTTTGCGCACCATTTCCGGAGCCGTATGTGTTCTTCCAACCAAATCCCATCTCTTCGATAGGGGCCGCCTCCGGTTCGGGACCAACGTGCTTGTTCGGGTCAGCCGCACCGTGTGCCTTACCGAATGTATGACCACCGGCTATGAGTGCGACTGTTTCTTCATCGTTCATGGCCATGCGTGCAAATGTTTCGCGGATGTCTACTGCGGAAGCAAGAATATCTGGATTGCCATTTGGTCCTTCAGGGTTAACGTAGATGAGACCCATCTGAACCGCTGCGAGAGGATTTTCGAGAACACGGCCATCGCTATAGCGAGCATCGGCTAACCACTCGACCTCCTTGCCCCAATAAGTTTCGTCCGGCTCCCATACATCCGCCCGTCCGCCGCCAAAGCCAAAAGTCTTCAACCCCATTGACTCGAGCGCGCAGTTGCCAGTGAAGATCATGAGATCGGCCCACGATATTTTCTTGCCGTATTTCTGTTTGATCGGCCACAACAATCGGCGCGCTTTATCGAGATTTACATTATCGGGCCAACTATTAAGTGGGGCAAAGCGCTGCATCCCAGCGCCGCCACCGCCCTTTCCGTCGGAGGTGCGATAAGTACCTGCGCTATGCCAGGCCATGCGGATGAAGAATGGCCCGTAATGACCGTAGTCAGCTGGCCACCAGTCTTGCGAAGTTGTCATCAACTCTTCGATGTCACTTTGGAGTGCATCGAGATCAAGGGTTTTAAACTCCCTTGCATAGTCGAATTCTTCACCCATGGGATCTGCCATCGGCGAGTTTTGCTGGAGCACCTTGAGGTTCAGTTGATTCGGCCACCAGTTCTGGTTGGAGGTGCCCTCGTTCGCTTTCTTGCCGCTTGGGTATGGGCAGGTACTTTCACTTTCCATCGGTCCTCCAAATAGATCCACGCCAGCGACTCCGCTCATCAGAGAGTAACGCCTCAATATGAATTCTCAACTTGGGCTCAAAATTTGGACTCCTCGTAGCCGGGTGAGGGATTCGCGCCTCATGCAATGCCGTGATATCCCACTCATCGGGATGAAAATTCCCAAAAAAAGGAGTCATTGACATACAATGACAACCTCACTAGCGTGTCGCAAATGTGAGTGGCGGCACTCGTTGACTCTCCCCGGTCGAAGGAGTTAGGCCCATGCGAATGAAACAATTCGTCAGAGGTAGGAATGTAGCCGCAATCTGCTCACTCACCGGCATCTTTCTCTTATCCTCATTTTCAACTCCTGCTTTTGCGGCCGAAGGTTTCGGGCCGCTATTGCCCGACGGTACGAGTGCGATTCAAACTGAGCAGCCAAAGGTCGGGTCCTCTGGATCGCTCCGCGGACCCCTCCAACTCACACCTTCTGGGACTGTCCAAACTAATGAAATCAATGTTACGTCTACTGGAATGCAGGGACCTGTCGGTCCCGCAGGTCCGCGCGGACTCAAAGGTGAAGCCGGTGCAACAGGACCCGCTGGTCCTGCTGGATCAATCGGAATGCAGGGACCAATTGGTCCGACCGGTCCGCAAGGAGCTAAGGGTGATACCGGTGCAACTGGCGCAACTGGAGCGACGGGGGCCACAGGCGAAACGGGTGCGACTGGAGCCACAGGTGCGACTGGAGCCACAGGTGCGACTGGTGAGACAGGCATGCAAGGTCCAGTCGGTCCCACAGGTCCGCAGGGGGCTAAAGGCGATAAGGGTGACAAAGGCGATAAGGGTGATACCGGTGCGGTCGGACCTGCTGGTCCTAAGGGCGATACTGGTGCGGTCGGACCGGCTGGAGCGATTGGCCCCGCTGGTCCCGCGGGTGCAGCGGGAACAGCAGTACCGATATGTGTTGGTTCAAAAGGAGATGTTGCATGGGGCGTGTGTTCTGACAAAGGCGGCAGCACCTACTACATGATCATTAAGTCTTAGGGATCGGAGCTAGCGCAGAGTGATAGACAATCTCCCCGAAAGAATTCGAAGAAACTCAATGCTCAAACGTGTGGGAATCGGGATCGTCGTTGCAATAGTCACTTTTACCGTAACTTGGGCGATAACTTCGAATAGAGAAGTCAAGGTCACTTTTGTTCAGCCAGACGGAACCAGTCAAACCTTAACCACTGGGCTCCCTACTGATCCGGGTTCGGTAAATCCCACAACTTCGGGTCAAATTGCTCTCACTGAGGCCGATCTCCATGCAGCAGTGAAAACTCTGGGTGGATCGATATATTGGGCCGGTCCCCTATTGGGTGGCCGATACACCCTTAATCACATAGCGGTGGGCCAAGACTTAGTGCGTTACTTGCCAAATGGTGAGGGTTTAAGTGACGTGGAGCAAAACTACCGAGTGATCGCTACTTATCAGGATGCCAATGCTTATGAAACTATGCAAACCGCTGGGAAGTTGGATACTGGAGTAAGTATCACCAATCCGGATGGCTCGTTGATCTACTACGCAAAAGCGACTCCGTTGCATGTGTATTTGGCTTTCAAAGGCTTGGCATATCAAATTGAAATCTTCGACCCAACTCCCGGCACTGCACTCAAATTGGCAACCACACCTGGTTTAATTAAAACGATCAGTTGATCACGTACCGTTGCCATTACCTCCTGAGAGGAGGAACAACACATGTCTGACGAAAGTGCTGCGCCACAGAACGTCCCTCACAAAGTTGGGAAAAAGGGTCAAACTTTGGTCATCTACCTTCCAGAAGGTTCAGTCATAGTTGATCGTTCGGATGTAGCGTCCGGATCCATGCCCACAGATGTCACTTCCCAAAATGTACGCCTCAATTTAACACCAGAGCCAAATAGGAAACACGTACGGGAGCAGCAACTGGACTGGTTACACGTCTTCAATATTTCATTCATTGCCTTTATCGCACTCGTCGCATTATTTCCCACCGTTCTCTCAACCTACTTTGCGACCGCGATTTACGCCTCAAGCTCGAGCAGTGCTCAAACTTCGATATACCGCGGAGACCTGATGGTATCCAAGCTAATTCCTGTCTCCGAATCGCACGTTGGAGATGTCCTACTTCTTCGCAACGAATTCGCTTGGGAATTTGAGGTGCGTCAGGTCACGATTAGTTCGACATCAATAGCTGACGATTCGACCACAATTGCTACCGAAACCGAGACGGGCGCTGCAAGTTCTGATTCTTATATTCTCGACAGCCATACCCGTGTCCACAAAATCACAAATGTTATTCCGAAACTTGGTGACGTGACGATCATTCTCACCTCGATTGCGGCAAAGATAGGGATCGGAATTTCCTTACTTGCATTGAATGTCTTCGTCCAATTTCGAAGAACGCGACGTCGTCGAGCCTGACATTGACGAAGCAATCTAACTCCGGCAGAGATTTCCATGCCGAATTGGCTCCTATTTTCCTGCATACAAGTTGGCGCACTGGCGGCACGGCTCTTGCCTTCGCTTTTCGCGCTCAACCTGAATGTACATTGTTCTATGAGCCAATAAACATTGCACTTCAAACCCCGGAGAAGGCTTTTCTAGCAAGTCCCAGCAAATGGGACTCTAGGCACCCCTCCAGCGCACCCTACTTCAATGAGTTTAAGAAATTTCTCACCCACGAAGACTCAATTCATAATTTTCCTGATCTCGATTTATTCGCCTTTGATTCGCCGAGCCAAGCGTGGCTATCTGAGTTGGCTATCTATTTGCATATGCTTGTCGATGATACTCAAAAGGAAGGGAAAGTCCCCGTATTCAAGTTTACAAATCTCGAGGGCCATGTGGATTTTCTGAAAAGTGAATTCCCCTCTTCAACGAACATTGCTGTCAGTCGCGGCCGCCACAAACAACTCTTGGCTTGGTTCAATCAGGCCGCAAATGGAAATTACGAGTTTTTCAAGGCTGGCTCGAAAATGATCGGAACGGACGGGACCAACGCTTTCACTGGAAAAATGAAAGCCAAACCACTTACAGATGCCGATATTTCTTCCTTAATTCAAGACTTCAATCATTACCGTGATCTACTAGATAACTTCCACAAGAATATGGATGCGATCGTCAATATTTCCCACGAAGTCCATTTTGAGCCGAGCGGGATCCTCGAAATGGTGAAGCGGGATCATTTACAACAACTACCGATTTGGTTAGCCGCCCTGGACTCTCTTGCGAAGAGTCGGTCCCCCGTTTCGGACGAAGATGATCGCCTACAGAAGGCGTACATCAAAGCGATTTTGAAGAATCGAAAGATTGACTTAGCAAGAAGTGAATTGGCGTTGAAAAGTCGAGAAATTGCGGGTCTGCAAGCGCAACACCAACGTCTCATATCCTCCCGAAGTTGGAAAGTGACGGCGCCATTGAGATGGATTACCGGATTACTAAAAAGCGACCGGGGATAGAAAAACTATCCCCTGCCCCATTTGACTCTCTCCCAAATTCGCTCATGAAAATAGTATAAAAATATCTTAGTAAATAACTCAGTTGCAGAAATCGCTATCGCGAAAGACATTTTGCGGGTGATCAATATGGAGAGAATGAAAGTATCCAATGTTCCAGTCAATCTCCAAGTAATGGCCTTGGTGAGAGAACGACTTCGTATACTTTTGCTCATGGTCACCTCTTTTTCATTTGTACCGACAATTTGGAAGCGGGTTAGCCGCGAATTCTACGCAATCAGCCTCTGATTCCGCGGTAGTCAGGCTAAATCTCGAATAATTTTGCCATGATTCTATTCACGTTCTCTTCGATAGGGGCAGTGCCATCGAGTACCAACTCTGGATGCGAAGGCCTCTCGTAATTCTGACCAACCCCAGTGAAATTGGGAATCTCACCTCGACTTGCTTTTAGATACAACCCCTTTGGATCTCGTTGCTGACAGATTTCTACAGGCGTATCCACGAAAATTTCAAGGAATTCGCCCTCTTCGAATAAGGCCCGAGCCTGATTTCTGTCAGCCTCAAATGGACTGACGAGTGCACCTATGGCAACGAGTCCTGCATCCACCATTAATTTGCCTAGTTCGGCGACTCTTCGGACATTCTCGGCACGGTCTTCCTTTGTGAATCCCAGATCCTTATTTAAACCAAGTCGAAGATTATCGCCATCGAGCACGTAGGTGTGCAAACCACGCGTTAACAGTCGCTTCTCCAAATGATCGGCAATAGTTGATTTGCCCGAACCAGATAGGCCGGTCAGCCAAATAAACCTTGCAGTTTGATTCTTCTGACTTGAACGAATCGCCTTGTTCACTTCATAGTCCTGAGTATGAATATTTGAACTCCTGCGCAAAGTATGTAAGAACATCCCTGCCCCGACAGTCTTTGAAGTCTGACGATCTACCAAGATGAAATTCCCATACTCTCTCGATTGAGAATAAGGAATCAGCGCCATCGGTATATCGCAAGCGACTTCAACGGTTCCGATTTCATTCATTTGTAGATTGCGAGCTGACAAGTGAGCGCCTGAGTGAATATCAAATTTGCTTCGAATCTGCGTGATGATTGCAGGTGTTTGAGTTGAGCCATTAACCAAAAAATATGAGCGTGAATGAACCAGGGGGTCTTCATCCAGCCAGACTAGATTTGCGGTAAAGCGGTCAGTGAACTCAAGGGGTTCTGGACTCTTGGCAATGATGTCACCGCGTGCCGCATCAATGTCCGGCTCCAAAACCATAGTGGTCGCAAAAGAATTCTCTGCAACACTCACATCCCCTGAATAAGCAACTATTCGTGCAATCTTCGCAGTCTTATTACTTGGGTAAATACGAATCTTATCCCCAGTCCTAAAATTGCCTTCGCTGACAGTTCCGGACAAGCCTCTGAAATCTGGCGCCCGTGAAATAAGTTGTACGCGCATTCGAGCGCTCTGATCCTCAACCTCTGGTGGTGCCCATGATTGAATCGCTTCAAGTAAGGATGGTCCTACGTACCAAGCGAGATTCTTGCTCTCCACGATGACGTTATCGCCCTTTAATGCACTCATCGGAATAGTGATTACATTTGCGATTTCTAGTCGATCCAGCACGGGCCGCAAGTCCGAAGAAATCTGGTCGTACACTTTCTGATCAAAATCGACCGCGTCTAATTTATTGATTGCGACAATCGCCAGGTTTACGCCCATAAGAGAGCAAATTGTTAAATGGCGAAGAGTTTGGTCGCGGACGCCCTTCGTTGCATCAACGAGAACAATGGCGATATGAGCCCGCGAGGCGGCAACGGCCATGTTTCTCGTGTACTGCTCATGGCCGGGTGCGTCCGAGATGATGAGACGTCGCCCATCCAGTAACGACATTGATCGATATGCAACATCAATAGTTATGCCCTGTTCTCTCTCTGCTTCAAGACCGTCAGTTAGCAGGCTAAAATCAATCTCATCAGCGGGAATCGTCGAACCGCTCCGACGTGTCTTACGGGCTGCCGAAATCGTGTCATGAGGAACACTCTCAGTTTCAACGAGTAGCCGCCCAATGAGAGTGCTCTTCCCGTCATCCACACTTCCGCACGTTAATAACCTAACAATTGGAAGATCCATCAGAAGTATCCTTCCGATTTCTTTTTCTCCATCGAATCTTCCCTATCTCCATCTATTAAGCGAGTCGCACGTTCGCTCAGAGTCACTTCGAGAACCTCTTTTACAACATCTGTAATGGTGAGAGCTTCTGATTCAACTGCCGCTGTCAACGGATAACACCCCAAAGTACGAAATCTCACCATCCGCATCTCCGGTACTTCGCCTTCGTTGAGACGATATCTCTCGTCGTCAACCATGATGATCTGATCTCCACGAAGGACCGTGGGCCGTTTTTTTGCAAAATACAATGGGTTAACGTCAATACCCTCTTGCAAGATGTAATGCCAGATATCAGCTTCCGTCCAATCCGACAATGGAAATACGCGCATACTTTGGCCGGGAGCCAATCGGGTGTTATAGGTGCGCCATAGCTCAGGTCTCTGGTTCCTCGGATCCCAACGATGTCCCGTCTCTCGAATACTGAAAATTCTCTCTTTTGCCCGACTCTTCTCTTCATCTCGTCGAGATCCACCGATAGCCGCATCGAAATCGTATTTATCCAATGCCTGCTTTAACGCCACGGTCTTCATGACTCTGGTGTACTCCGATGCCCCATGATCGAAGGGGTTAATTCCCGCGCTTATACCTTCCTCATTGGAGTGTGTAATCAATTTAAGACCGTACTTTTCAACCACCTTTTCCCGGAAAGAGATCATCTCCTTGAACTTCCAGGTCGTGTCAACATGCATCAGTGGAAACGGAATGGGAGCAGGATGAAAAGCCTTGAGGGCGAGGTGAAGTAAAACTGAAGAATCCTTGCCGATTGAATAAAGCATTACCGGGTTGCGAAAGGTAGCCGCACTTTCCCTGAGGATCTCAATAGACTCACTTTCAAGACTGCGAAGAATCCCGGAATCCACCTTCATGAGTTCGAATTTTCGATCTTCACGAAATCGAAATCCGACATATCTCTATTAATCCCTTGGGACTTCAGGGCGTCTAAATATCGAATTTGGCTCTCCTGTTTGGCGTCTTGTTTCAAGGTTCTTGGGGTTAATTCAATGGACTCAGAATATATGGAATCGTCCCAATCAATAAATCGAACCACTGATCGCATGACTTGAGGCTCAAATAGACGCTCATATTCCACGTCCAAGACCTCACATCCGGCCGCACGTGCGACCTGCAAATTCTCAGCATAGAATCTATCATTTACCTTTATGTATCCCTGCAGCCTCTTCTCATTGACATCGATCACGACATCGCTCGAATCCTTGCCGTGCCAAACGCCCGACTCATGAGCTTTCATATGGGAAATGTAGCGATCCAAGTGATTGCGCCGAATAAATACGATGTGAGGTTTAAATTCGGTGATGAT
Source organism: Candidatus Nanopelagicaceae bacterium (assembly GCA_049287065.1). Taxonomy (GTDB): domain Bacteria; phylum Actinomycetota; class Actinomycetes; order Nanopelagicales; family Nanopelagicaceae; genus QYPT01. The sequence continues at coordinate 22,003 of JBAQFB010000011.1, read as the reverse complement.
ATTTGCGAGAGTCTCGTCGTGAAGGTGATATGGAAATATCTTAAAAATGTGAATACCCGGATTTTTGAGCGTGCTCCGAATGACTCTAGTTGGATTTAGTCTCGCTGCCTCAAATCGATAGTACTTCCAGGCCCTCTTCTGCCCGAAGAAATTGACTAAAAATCTAGCGTGGAAGGTGGGGTAAGTATTGGAAATCTTATAAATAATTTTTGACCATTGATTGAACGCAAAGAATTCCCCGTAATAACTAAAACCGGTTTCTGGTTGCTTTAACAGGCTACCCAAGGCCGTTGTGCCTGAACGGGGGAATGACATAATAAAAACCAATTTCGATTTAGTCGAATCGGGTTGAGGATTCATGAGATTCTTCAAAGACATAATTACGAAACTTGAAACGTAAGATGGGAAAAGTCTCACAACGTTCAGCCCAGCGCGAAGCGCCTTAAGATCTCGAATCATTGCAGCCATGGTGGCAGATTATACTGGCTGTTCACTTCCACAGACGTGCATTCAAATGCGAAACTCATTTTGGCTTTGCGGGTTTTGACAGCACTTTCTTTGCCATGTGGGAAAGATTGGCGATATCCGAAGGCTTTCTCACCTTCAAGACTCGCAGTATCCCGACTCGAATCAATCGATAGTAATAGCGGCGGCCGCGGGTATCTTGGAAGGAAAACCTCTCTACTGAATTCCAATGCAATCCCCAGGTCAACTCTAAGTTTCGATAACTCGACTCCGGCAAACGTTTAGCTCTGGCAAGCGCGGGCGCGTAGATTATTAAGGTACGGTGATCGTTGAAATCAACAACACCTTCCAATCCATTGCCCGATTTGGACATATAGGCCCGCATTCCGGAAAAAATAACCCTTGAATCGAGTTCGCCTTCTGTGAAATAAATATATGGAGTGGAGCCTGGAGTAACTAAATCGAGAATCTCGTGCGGACTAAGTTTCTTAGTTCCAGCCAGCTCTTCAAATGAAAATCGTGAGTCGCCTGAATGGAGGCTATAGATTCTTCGAAGGGATGACTGAGAATCAGAGCGCAAGTCATATCTCTCCTGCAAAGCCTTCCACGGGCCGAATACGCGAAAGCGAGCTTGGGTATTTTTGTCGACGAAGAATTTCTTTAACACCTGCACGAAAGAGTCGAAACTCATGCCTCGAGCGTCAATCAAGACTTCCGCATCTGGAACCTTGAAAATAACGGAACTCCCACTGCGTAAGTACCCAAGACCTGGGATGTAATTAGCCATATTCGGCCTGTTGTGCTCGAGCACCCTTGCCACATTTTCTTCAACCGTGCTTATGCCCAGGTGCCACGATTTTGCTCCCCTCTCTGGCACAAGTCTCAAGCCGGCCATAAGCGATCTCCATCCGAGTTCGGTATCTTCGGCCATCTTGAATGTTGGGTTGTACATTCCGATCGATATCCAGGTCTTTCTCTTTATTGAGAAAGTCGCACCGACCACTGCCCTAAAACTGTCCAAATCAGGGTTTCGCAAATCATCTGAGAGCTTTATCAGTAGCTCCCAGGAATCTTTGCCTTCACTTTCAGAATGCAAAGCATCGAATTGGCCAGTAAGCAATCTTTCGCGAAGCGACTGAGGCTGATAATCCCAACTAGAGACAAATCTCTTCCATCCAAGGACCAAATAGTCGTCATCGTCATGGTGCCACTTCATGTGTTCTGAAAGATGCCGGGGATCGAAAACCATATCGGCATCATGCATCCACAAAACATCTGCATCTACTTTGCCGGTAACAAAATTTGTGGCCTGTGTCTTGCCCCACTGCGTGTCAGTATTGGTGAACTTGATGATCTTAGTATTTTTGGGCCTTACGGGTGGCAACTTCAATTCTGGCATAGACCCGTCATCAACTATTATCAATTGAACCAAATGATCTGGATATGTCTGAACTGCAAGAGATGCCACGGAAAGATCTAGTTTGTCCTGACCATTTCTGCAACAAACGATAATGGCGACCGTCAGGCTTGGATCATAGTCAAGAGTTAAGTTCTCTGGCCGGTTATACCTCCATGCTTGACCCTTCATGTGTCAGTACCAAATTCTTCCGATCGCCAGATACCAGTCCTCTGCTCAATGGAATTATTCAAATACTTGGAATAATGCGTGACGTAAGTCTGAGGGGTCAGGCTGCGTCGATAAATATAACCATTACCGTACGTCCTAAAAATCCGTCCACCTCGAGATTTCACTCCTGACAAGAGAAACTTATCTACTGCATTCTTTCCTTCACCGAACCATCCTGCAGCTTCTCCTGCTTCTCGTTTCACAAGAATGGTTCCGCCACAAACCCAGTCATCCCATTCCTCAACGGAAGATATGCCCGTTGCCAAGATCTTCCTCGTAGTTAAATCTAAATCCTCGATATAGATGTAATTCATCGCCCTGCCCGCAACGTCAGCTCCTTTATCCAAAAGCGCGTCAAGCAAGTCCTGCAAGTGCTCTGGACCATATATATCGTCATCATCCATTTTTGAAATATATTGCCCACTTGAGTCCGCGGCCAAGGCACTCAAAATTGATCCTAACGTTTCATGCTTTTCAAAACTTTTTACCTTTACATCCACAGCGCGAGACTCTAATTTTCTAATCAAAGCCTTGTGCTTAGTGTTAATCGTGAAATCGTGAATACCGATCACCAATTCAAAATGAGGCAGTTTCTGCTTAGTCAATTGATTCAAAATCTGAGAGAAATCCGTAGGTCTTGCCGTGGAAATAACAACGGAGAGAGATGGATAGGTATCAATCTTCGAACGTCTAGTTGCGCGTAGTGCCTTTAGCGCATTTACTTCCTCTTCATAACTTTGTTCGCCCATCGCTCTCATCAAAGCGTCACTTCTTGGCCGCACATAAATTGGATGATACAACTTTTGCATTAAATTTCTCAATTACACGAGGCCGAGGCGACTGCGAAGGCGTTGAAGAAGAGGTTGAAGGAGAAGGTGTCGCCAGATCAAATATCACCTGATCCTTATTTAACCTCTCAAAGAGGTTTTGAGCCTGGACTGCATCCCAAACCACCACCGAACCAATTCCGGGTACATATCCATTCGAATTTGATAAAGGCACCGTAAGAGTTCGTACCCGACTTGCCGAAAGATTGCCAAGATTTTGGAGTAGTGACAACAATTCCCCCGATCCCAGTCCCGGATCTGTAGTAATTGAATCAACAGTCGCATTGAATATTTTGACCAACGCCGGAGGGTTCAAGAGGATTCCCGCACTAGTCACTTTATTGAAGACCGAACGGACAAAAGCCTGTTGTCTCTTCATCCTTCCGATATCGCCGGTTCCGTCGAATTCCCGAGTGCGTACGTAGGCAAGAGCCTGGGCTCCCTTAAGTGTATGCACCCCAGAAGCCATAACTAGATGACTCTTCGGATCATTGATAGCAGTCTTGCTACACACTTCTATACCGCCGAGAGAATCAACAATTTTTGTAAACCCGGCAAAATTGACTTCTACATAATGATCAATGTGAAGCTTGGATTTGCTCTCAATGGTCTGAATGAGCAAAGGGGCGCCGCCCCAAGCAAAGGCCGCATTTATTTTCGATTCAACTGGACCTTCAACAAGTTTGCCTGAGTTGCTTATGTGCGATGGGATTGTTGCTAAGGTATCTCGAGGAAGTGAAATAATTACGGCGTCGCTTCGGTCCTTACTTATATGAACCAAAAACATCGTGTCAGAGCGCCCACCGGCCGCCGTCTTAGTGCTCCCGACTCGCAATTTTTTAAGCTCGGTTCTTGATAGTCCACTGCGTGAATCTGAACCGACAACTAGGAAATTGAGAGCCTTTGACTCTTTTACCGCTCGGGTTTCTAGCCCCCCAAAGACATCAGTATGAGATATCGAACCTACTACTCTATTTAAACCAACCCAAGAGAGTAGTGAAGCAAAGACGATTCCCACAGAGGCAACAGTCGCAATCTTCAATAATCTCGGACTCGACACCGACGAATTGTAGCAATCGCCACAGCGGATCAATGAACTTGCCGCCTGCCCCTATTCTCTCTCCTAATAGAAAATATCTTTATCAATTCTTTAGAATTTCTGGCTCATTTCGAAACTTCGATCAGAGATGATGTCCCAGTTCTCGTCAAGCGTCGCTCGCAAGTCACCAAATGATCAATCGGAGAGAAGATGACCAATTATCAGCTCAGTCGTCGAGGATTACTCAGCGGAGTACTCGGCGTCACCGTTGCTTCTGGATTGGCAGGGTGCGGATTCCGCCAGAGCCCGGAAGCGGTTGCGATGGAAATGATTGAAGCGCGAGAAGCCGCACTCAGGGCTTCTGGAGGAGTGAAAAGTTTCAGATTGAAGGCCGACTTTGCGGAAATTGATCTGGGGGGAACGATCGCCAAGACATGGGCATACGGCAATATTTTGCCAGGCAAAATCATTCGAGTGAGCAAGGGAGATCGAGTCAGAGTTCACTTCATGAATGAATTGCCGGTACCGACGAGCGTGCACTGGCATGGACTGGCCATTAGAAACGACATGGACGGGGTACCCGGAGTCACCACTCCAGAAGTTCAGACAGGGAAGAACTTCAATTTTGAATTCATCACACCTGATGCTGGCACATATTGGTTTCACCCCCACAGTGGCACACAACTCGATCGAGGACTCTATGCCCCTTTCATAGTGGATGACCCAAATGAGCCGTCAACTTACGACCGAGAGTGGATTCTTATTTTGGATGATTGGACCGATGGCATTGGCAAGAACCCAGATCAAATACTTGCAGAACTAAAGAAATCGGGCGCAGGCATGGATATGGGTGGCATGGATATGGGTGGAATGCATATGAGTGGCATGGATACGGGGGACGTTGATTATCCTATGTACCTCATTAATGGGCGCCCAAATAATGATCCCGAAACCTTTGCCGCGAAACCCGGAGAGAGAATCCGGCTACGCATCATCAACGCCGCAGCAGACACAATTTTCCGGGTGGCGCTTTCGCAACATTTAATGTCGGTTACCCATACAGATGGTTTTCCCGTAATGCCCTCCAAGGTTTCACTCCTTCAAGTTGGCATGGGCGAGCGCTATGACGTCGTTGTCACATTAAAAGATGGGGTTTTCCCGCTCGTCGCCCGAGCGGTTGGAAAGTCGCAGATTGCCCGTGCTCTCATCCGAACAGCCAGCGGCCAAATACCTTCATCTTCTTTTCAGCCGCAAGAATTGACTGCAAGCCCCTTAAGAGCCGAAATGCTGCAGGCAACTGATTCCGTAAGGCTGCCTTCAAAGAAGCCCGATCGAATACAGGATTTGATATTGACTGGAAGCATGAACCCATACATCTGGAAGATTAATGGTCGTGTGTACGAGCAAACAAAAGCGCTTACGATCAAGCAAAATGAAATGGGCAGGTTACGAATAAGAAATATGTCGATGATGCCTCATCCAATTCACCTGCATGGTCATACCTTCCAACTTGGAAAAGCTGGCGGATCCGGCGCTCGAAAGGATACGGTCCTACTCCAAGCGATGGGGAGCATTGATGTCGATTATGCTGCCACAAATCCTGGCAAATGGATGATCCACTGCCACAATGCATATCATGCCGAAGCAGGCATGATGACACGGTTAGAGTACATCGCCTGATTACGACAGTAAGAAAAGTGCAGATTTATTCCCTCACCTACGCATAAATATGAGGATGCGCGCCTGATCACCTCGATGCGCGCTTCCCTCTTCGTAAACTTCAACTCGGAGGACCGTGGGAGTTGAGATGACTCCATCAGATGATAATTGGAGCAGGTGTCGGTCGAAGTCCCGAGCAACAAAGTGTTCGTTATTTACTCCTATAACGAACCAACCCCCTGGACGAACCAGAGCGGTCAGATTCTCGATTGCTTCGGGTCCAAGGTGACCATGTGTAAATGTCCCAGAACATATGAGGGCGTCATATGGGGCCCGCGTATGAAGAACTTGCTGGGTGAGATCTCGCTCATACAACTCCCGATAAACCGGACGTCCGTTTAATCGAGTCTTCCCTCTAGCTTGTTCAAGCATTTCGGGAGAAATATCAATCCCATCAATAATCGTTTCAAGTCGATGTGTAGCAAGATATGTACCCGTCAAACCTGTACCAGTCCCCACGTCTACCGTATGAATAATATCTATTGGAACTCTCTCGTTGAAAACTTCGGCTATTGCCCGTGGATAGCGGTACTGCTTCTTTTCAACAAACTCAGATTCGTACGAGGACGCCCACTTTGCGTACAACTTCCGATTATCTTCGGGAGTCTTTACCGCATATGCCTCATCAAGCCCAAGAGGTGTCGATGCCCCTATATCTTCCGCCATTCAATGAGCATAACCAGGAAAAGTGAAGATGTATCGACAAATTATTGATGGCTTCTCGGCGCCTCAGCCCGATTGATCAGTGACGAAATTGGGCGCTCTTTCGACGTATTACGGTTTTGAATTTGAATCCACTCTTCTCGGCTATTGCCTTTATTGACTTGGAGATTTCCCCTATATCAAAGTCATAGTTGATAACTGTGCCGTTAAGCCCGATAAATGTCCCCTTCACATGCCGCATGAGTGTCTTGCCAGACTGAAAGGAGGACTCGCCACTTGCTCCAAAAGAGAAACCCTTGCTCTTTTCCGTCGTTTTCTCGTAGAGGAATACCGTCTTCTCCTCTTCATCCACTAAAACGGCGTTCTCGTAGGTGATCTTCTTCTCCCCTGATCCACCCTTGGCATCAAGTAATTCACAATCAACGCGGATATCTGAATCTCCCCCTTTAGTTGGAGAGAGGGCAAGTGATTCCAACTTCGCGAATATCTCCTGAACCACTTCTTCCTTCACACTCGACCCCTAACCCTTTGGAATGACTGCGATCAATTTGGAGATTGGACTCTCCACGCCCGAATAAAGAGCGACCACACCCACGTGCGTGGCGAGCTTCGGCTTCAACCTCGCGATTGTGCAAGTGAATACTTTTGCCGTGGTCTTGCAGTAAGAGCGCAACGTGAGAGCCGGTCCGTATGCGCCTGCTCGGTATCCAAGAATCTTTTTGCCTCCTGTTGAGACCGGCGCTTTCCAAGAAACCCGAACTGATTTGGAAAGTGCAACAACTTTCACCGCTTGAGGCGCAGTCAGCCTTGAACTGGAAGTTGCTGGAGCGGTTGGTACGGCGCTTGCAGTTGTTCCAACGATCACCTTGTATCGAGGTGAACTTGGATAACTAGAGCCAAGCGAAGAGACTGTCCTTACTTGAACATAGTATGCAGTACCTACTTTAAGTCCGCCGATCAGACAGTTATTTCCCAGCGCAGAACTTTCGGTGCAGTATCCTGCATATGATCCAGCTGAAATATCCGGACCAGTAAATGCTTCGGCGGCATACCAAGCGAATTGACCAGCCCCCAATGAAGATGAGGGAGTCCATTTAACTGTCAGCATTCCCTTGCTATCACTTGTTGCAGAGACGTTGCTTGGAGGAGATCCTGCATTGCCGGGAGAAATCGGCTTCATCGCACTTGGTCCACCAGTACCGGCACTATTGCTTGCCACGACATCAACATAGTAAGTCGAACCCGTCGTTAAGCCGCTGATAACACAGCCCAGACCCGTCACCGCGCATGAAGCAAAAACGGGAGTGACAGTGGGAGGCGGAACCGTCCAAACTCTGGCAGTGTAAGTGAGAGTTGACTCTCCTCCATTAGAACTGGGTGGATCCCATGTCACCGCGACCTGCGTCGGTCCTGCCATTGCTTCTATATATTGTGGCGCAGAAGGAAGTGAAGCAGCCTCCACCGGCGTGATCATGAGCACGCTCAGCGCGGAGGCCATTAGAAGGATTAGGGATTGATTACCGCGACTAGAAGGCGCTTTCAATATCCCATCTAGTTTTTTCGTCACCGCCACCTCCTATAAAGTGATGCAGCAAATAACTTAAATTTTCACATTGATGCTACAGCCGTCCTCCAGATTTGTCTCCGAAAAAGGCGAGAATCAGCCCTATTTCCTTCCAGAACTTCACACAATCAGGAGAGATTTCTCGCAGAATTTCCACAAAGTTGTCCGAGAATATTTCTGTGTGGGGCAATAGGGCCCGACTTCGCTTGAGGAGTAAGTCATGAAAACTAAGAGAATATTGAGCGTAGCTCTCCTGGCTACAGGATTGGTAATGGGTTCAGTAGGCGTTGTAAGTGCCGATGAAACCACCGCCCCAAATTCAAAATCTTCAAACTCGGCCAGCAGCGCGGAATTACTCGCTTATAAGACCGGACTCTTGAAGTTCCGCATTGCACTCACCGTGAATTCAATCAATTACCGAATCGCCCTGGAAAAGTACTGGGCCGACTGGCAAGCAACACTCGAGAAGTATGAAGCGCCATACAAGGCGGCAATAGAGCAGTACCGGATTCTCGAAACTGCCTACATGGCAAAACTGACACCTATCATCGCCGCTCGCAGAGCAGCAGTGAACAAAGCAGATAGCGAATTCCTCGCGGCCATTGCCTCTGCCACAACCGATGCTCAGATGGAATTGGCGCTCAAGAATCATGCCTCAGCAACTTCCGCGGCAAACGACGCATTTCAGACGGCTAAAACTGCCCTGGGTGCTGCCCCTGTTAAACCAGTCAAGCCAGCAGAGCTGACCAAGCCACCGCTCCCAGTCAAACCTTCCAATCCCGTGAAGCCTCTCGCTCCAACCAAGCCAGATAACGAGAAGAGCAAAAAAACTAAATAGCAAATACTCAAAACCCCCGACTCATGCTCGAGTTGGGGGTTTTGATTTGCCCATACGAATCCGTGAGGTGCGCCAGATCGGAACAGAAGGGAGAGCGGGGCCTCAAGCCTTAAAGATGGAATCCCAGGCGATTGAAACGAATGAAAAGCCAGTCACCCAATCAGGTGTCTCTGCGATGAATGCCTGAATGCTCTTCCATTCTTCGATTTCAGTCCTGGCATATCTCTGTTGACGGGGAGTGAAACATGAAATGTTCTTCACGTCATATTCGAACATCGCCACTTCGAAATCGACTATCTCCTTCTGCAAATTCCAATACTTGTTTAAGTGCGCACTAGTAAAAAACCAGGACCATATTCCATTCACTGGTTCGTAATCCTTCTTAAAAATCTGCTCCTGCTTTTCAAACGCTAAGACTTGTGCCTTGACCTTGTTGCAGGCACTTGATCCTGGAAGCGGATCCGCCGCAGACGCACCCGTCGCCCCGAGCGAGGTAACCATGATGCCTAGAGCTACTCCTGTAGCCAGAAATCGCTTCATGTCATACCTCCTTTTTGAACACTGTAGTCATTCCCGAACCCCTTGGCTAGATTCTCCACTCCATATTTTGCGCTCGGCGCGACCTAAAGCAATACAATTTCGTATGATCGTGGATTCTGCGCTTTACCAAGAAGGTGTGCGCGTAGAGGGGCCGGCCGATCTCTCAGATTTGGTAGATATTGCAAAATCGAGCGGGGGGTTTGTCTGGTTGGGACTGGCAGAACCGTCTCATGAAGAATTACAAATGATCGTAGGTGAACTAAATTTTCATCCCTTGGCAGTGGAGGATGCCGTACACGCTAAGCAACGTCCAAAAATGGAAGACTACGAAGGTCTCACTCTCTTCGTCCTCAAGACCGTTTTCTTCGATCCATCCGAAACGGAAATTTCTACCGGCGAGATTCTCTGCTTTATTTCCGATCATTTCATTGTGATTGTGCGTCACGGTGAGGGTTCTCCCCTGGCCACTGTGCGAAAAGATCTTGAGGCAAAGCCGGAGCTAATGGCCCTTGGACCATATGCGGTTCTTCACGCTGTTCTAGATCGAGTAATTGATGGATATATTGCGATTGGCACCGCCCTTGAACAAGAGGTCACAAGTTTGGAGACTAAAGTCTTTAGCGGCAGGCGCCAGACCTTCTCGCAAGATATCTACCTTCTCAAAAGGGAGTTCATCGAGTTTCGCCACGCCATTGAGCCCTTGATTCTCCCCGTGCAGAAAATATCTGGAGAGAATTTCCCCCTTGCGCCTGAACCGTTGAAGCCCTTCTTCCGTGACACTTTGGATCATTTAATGCGGACTTGCGAAAACGCGAATGGGTTGGATTCGCTGCTCACGTCTGTTCTGCAAGCAGACTTAGCGCATGTGCAGGTTCAGCAGAATATTGACGTAAGGAAGATTTCGGCTTGGGTCGCCCTTGCCGCAGGACCCACCATGATCGCGGGTATCTACGGGATGAACTTCGAACACATGCCAGAACTCAGTGCTCGTTTTGGTTACCCTTTCGTGATTGGTGCGATGGCTTCCCTAACTTTCTTCCTATTTCGGAAATTCAAGAAAGCCGGTTGGCTCTAGCTTCAAGGGTCAGATCTTAAGGATCAATCGCGCTCGATTGGGATCGCCTTCACGCCGTCGGAATCAGCAAGCAAAAGTACGCTGTCTCCATCAACCTTCGACAAAATTTTCAATACTTCTTCTGTCGATCCGAAAGCACTGGTGTCGTCAGTGCGCCTCCAGGCTTGCACTCGCGCACCCGTCTGATGAGCAATTGCGCGGGCCAACTCATGATTTTTCGCCCCAACAAGGAGGACATGGTGAAGTCCTTGCTGACCTGGAATGCCGAGTTCTCTCTCCTGTCTGTAAACCATCCAGTGATAACCAGCCACTGCGAAAGCTGTCAGCAAAATACTTATTGTAAAACGTGCTCTGTAAAAGGTGGCGATACCGAAATTTCCTTTAAACACATCGTCAAAGAAAAAGAAGACCCCAATTAATAGGGCGACTACTCCAGCCAATCCTCCGACTCCAAATAGGAGGAATAAATATATTCGACGGGTGGCTGATCCATGCTCTGCAACAGGATATTTTTGGGTAACAGTTTGGATCCTCCTCCAGAAGATCCACCACACTGGTCCACCAATAATCAATAGAGTTCCCGCCGCGATCAAGGTGTTGCTCGAGCCACTTCCACCGACAAGTGTCGTAGAGCTCGTGAGCCCTGCAACTAGTGCAGTGAGCAGCACGCCAATTCCGCCAGCCGCAGCTGCAAGTCCAATCCCAGAAATCAAATACTCATAAATTCTCTGTACTTCGGTGCGGACAGCGACTCTCTCTTCGTCAAGGACCGCATGGTGGTACCACCAAGTTATGAAACCAACTATTGCCGCACCTGCGAAATTTGAAGAGTTTTGGAAGTGAAATGCAGCTTGCGTAGAACTCGGATCACCGATCAGCCAGACAAAGACTTGATAGAGAACGGTGCTAGCACACGAAACTGCCACTACCAGTCCACCAGCCACGCCCGCGAGTAAGACATAACTTAACCAGAGAGAGTCTTTGAAAGATTTCGAGTATGTCCTCACCCAGTAAAGCCACCAAACCGGTAAGCCGGCGATCAAAGTAATAGCGCTCAACCAAATGGAATCGCCGCCCCGCAGAAACATTGCGTCTCCGCCTAAGTGAAAAACGCGATTAAGGGCTGAAGAGAGCAAATCGCTCAGGCCGACAAACGCGGCTATCAGTCCAATTAGTGATCCAAGAAGATGGTGGTATCGGGAATCAACCGCGGGCGTTACCCGAACATCTACCCACCAATGTGCACCCCAGATTGCACCCCAAACAATTAGTCGGGCGACTGATTCACCGTTGTACTCCACATCGCTTGCTGTCCAAGCGAGAATGTCGCGGAGCGCAAAGAAAGTAAAGAGAAGAGCGGTTATAGATGACGTGGTTATGTAAAAAGTCCAACCCAGGGACTTCGCCTCAGCAGGCTCGGAGATAAACTTGCGCTTTGTCCAAAAAGCCAAGAGTGCGTACAGAGGAACGCCAACCACAACGAATGAGAAGTTTCTTGCTAGGTCAGTTTGGTCTAAGACTACAAGGCTGCCTCCGCGCAGAAGTCGTCCAAGTAATCCATGGAGTCCAACTCCCGATACAACGAGGAGTCCATACATAAGGAGGAATTGGAAAAACCTTCTAACGGAGTTCCCCGTTATCGGGCCATGTACATCACGTCCGGTCAATCTGCGGATGAGCAGAATGGTGACAACAATAAAGATGACTGGGAAGAGTGCACCAATAATCATTTGGTAATCGCTCCACAATCATAAAGCGGCCAAGGAATTCCAGATAACAACCAATCATCATTCACTTGGACAAGTCGAAAGGTGTGATCTTCCACCCTCATGGCCTCGAACGGTGCACCTGACGGGTAATCGACCTTGACCCACACCTGCGCGTGATCGCCATCCACTTCCGTTTTGACCAGATCCACCCGTGCCGTGTCCATTGTGTATACGCGATCGAGATCTTGAACATCGCACGCGCTCTCCGATGAAATGAAACGCGCCGCCAACTCATAATCTCCCTTCAATACGGCGGACAAGTAACTCTGCACCGTTCCCGCCGGAGTCGAAGGGTCAAGGTTTTTTGATGTACTCCCAGATGTAAAAAGAGTCACGAGAACAACCGCGATAACGAGTAGCGCGAAAACGAGGGCCAAAATTCGGTCCGGTGACTTTTTCATTCTCAAAGCCTCCTAGTAGTCCTGCGCATGACTCACGCTTAAACAGTACGCCGATTGGAGCCGAAAAGACGGTTCTGGTTCGCCAACTTCTCTCAAAGGGGCAAATCACGGTAGAAAAAAGTGCTAACTCCGTTGGGTAAGATTCCCCCGTGGAACTTCAAAAGGTCATTCTCTACTACGGCTTCACGCCTATTTCCGATCCCGAAGCAATCCGACTCTGGCAGCAGACCCTCTGTGAATCACTCGGCATAAATGGGCGTATTTTAATTTCACCGCACGGCATAAATGGGACTCTAGGTGGGGACATGTCTTCCCTGAAGAAATACGTCAAAGCAACAAAGGCTTATCCAGGATTTAAGAAGATTGACTTCAAATGGTCTGACGGCCTAGGTAAAGACTTCCCACGTCTCAAGGTGCGTGTACGTGACGAACTGGTCGCATTTGGAAATCCAACAGAACTCGAAGTTGATGAGAATGGCGTGGTCGGGGGTGGGGTTCACCTCAAGCCCTATGACGTAGAGAAGTTGGTCAAGGAACGAGGGCACGATGTAATTTTCTTCGATGGTCGCAATGCCTTTGAGGCAAAAATTGGAAAATTCCGAAATGCGATCGTGCCGGATGTAACTACTTCTCGAGACTTCATAAGCGAGATCGAGAGTGGCAAGTACGACCACCTGAAGGAGAGGCCCATTGTCACTTACTGCACTGGCGGCATTCGGTGTGAGGTCCTCTCATCAGTTATGAAGAAGCGCGGTTTCAAAGAGGTCTATCAAATTGAAGGTGGGATCGTCCGTTACGGTAAAAAGTACGGGGATAACTCTCTCTGGGAAGGATCTCTTTACACATTCGATGCTCGTATGGCCATTGACTTCTCGGATGAGGCCAAAGTAATCGGTGAATGTGAAGTATGTTCTGGATTGACGAAACAATTTTACAACTGTTCAAACGTCGCCTGTCACGAACTGGTTCTACTCTGCGCAGAGTGCGCTCAAAATCAATCCAATAAATATTGTTCGCATGACATTACCAATTCAACTGAAAATGATTATCGGAATAGCAACGCTGTCAAAGCCTAGGTACGCCAGTACGTAGTGCTTATCCTTTTGCAGAGGCCTCTTCTTCAGCAATCTGCTTACGGACGTCGTCCATGTCCAAGCCCTGAACAGCCTGAATCAATTCTTCAAACGATGGAGCAGGTAGCGCGCCTGGCTGACTGAATACCAAAATCCCGTCTTTAAATGCCATCAAGGTTGGGATAGAAGTAATTCCCGCAGCTTGGGCCAATTCTTGCTCTGCCTCAGTATCAACTTTGGCAAAGGTGATCTCTGGATATTGATCAGATGCCGCTTCGAAAATTGGAGCAAACATTCGGCAAGGTCCACACCAAGCAGCCCAGAAATCTACAAATGTGATCCCACCTTTGCTGACTGTCTCTCCGAATGAAGTGTTTCCGATATTAATTGTCGCCATTTTAGTTTGTCCTTCCTGACAACTCTTGAAGTTTCTCAATAACTGCGCGTGCACTTGGATTGGTAACACTATAACCGTCGGAAAAGACCAAGGTCGGAACTGTCTGATTTCCATTGTTCGCTTTTTCGACGATCGTCGCGGCACCAGGAGTGTTTTCAATATCAATCTCGCTGTATTGAACGCCCGCTTCATCAAGCTGACGCTTAAGCCGGGTGCAATACCCACACCATGAAGTGGTGTACATCGTCACCGCGGCGTTCATTGCGAAATCATCTCCATCCCTCAAAATGTCAGGTCGACTACACGTAATAGACATCCCTCGAGACTATTAACATAGATTGACATGCTTTTATTCCTCATGCACCCTGTAACGGGGATCACAGATTTGGATGGGACAAGTGGACCGAAGTCTGTTGCACTACTCCAAATTGTGCGCGCATCCTGATCCGAAATCCCATGGCCAGGTACAGGCGAATTGCATTCTCATTTGATTCAGCGACGTGAAGGAAGGGCGTGTCCCCTTCCGCCCGAATGTTGGCAACAACCGCCTGCACCAGGCGACCTGCCAACCCTTTTCCTCGTTGTGACTCATCCGTGCAGACGGCACTGATTTCACGCCAACCCTGCGGATGAATGCGGCAACCAGCCATGGCGACAAGTGCTCCGTTCATCCGGAATCCCAAGTAACCGCCAAATTCAATCGTCCGGGGAAGAAAGGGACCCGGTTTAGTGCGGGAAACTAGATCGAGCATTTCCGGTACATCGCCATCGCTAAGTGGAATTGCCTCAGCATCGAGTTTTCCCGCGACGTCCTCTCCGGTCATCTGCAGGCCATATCCGCCATCAATGATTTCCCATCCGTCTGCAATATGAATCTCTGGCCCTGTCAGCACGATATGCCCACCAGGGCCGATCAATTCCGAAAGATCCCGCCACGCTTGCGGATTCTGCTGGTCTTCAATAGCGCCAAAGGGAGATATGTCAGCGGGGTACCGTCTAGCCATTCCATGTACTTCTGCCAAAATCGCATGCGGTCCTATGAGCGATGACCAGACGGCGTGATCTAACAAATTAGAATGATCAATCTCTTTCAGCATAAAAATGAACCTTAGTGTTAGAAGCGAGAATGAAGCATAACTTTAAATCCACTACCGATTAATAAGTAAACCACCCTGATAACCTGTATTTCCTCAGAGGCGGGAATGTTGATGGAATCAATCTGGCAACGAGCAATCGCTCCTTTTGCCAAACGTAAATACTGGATTCAGTGGATTCTCGTGACCGCGACTGCCGCGGCCGTATCTTGGCTTGTTGGAAATCAAGTGATCGACAACGGTGGACTCGTTGCTGCCATAGTTGCGACTTTAACTGTTCGAATATCTGTAAATAAATCTCTCAGAGAAGGCGTCGGACAACTCCTTGGCACTGCAATTGGCGTAGGGACGGCCTTCGTATCACTTCAGTTCTTTGGATTTGGCGTCGTTACCGTCTTTTTCACGGTCATACTTTCTCTCGTTGCATCTCGTGCGCTACATCTAGGTGAAGTTGCATCAATAAATGTACCCATCACTGCTCTCATTGTTCTTGGGCCAGGTCTTGCAGAGACAAAAGCAATACACCGAACTCTCTCCACTGTAGTTGGAATGTGTATTGCGGTCGTCTTCTCTTACTTCGCGCACCCGAAGTCCCCCGCGGGTCGTACTATTGATCGCATCAAAGCGTTGGCAGGCAAAACAGCGGACTTGCTCGAATTGATGTCAGAAGCAGTGTTTTATGGATATACCCAAGATATTGCGGGCAAGATGCTTGGGGCGGCACGTGTTCTAATAGAGGAAATTCCGACTGTCCGATCACAAGCGCTCGAAGCACGCTCTTATGCACGGTGGTTTCCCATGGCAAGAGAGGAAGAAGCAGAGGAGCTATACGAACGCGGCGTAGCGATAGAGCATTCCGTCGTGCAAGTGAGAACCATTGCGCGAACCCTTTTTGATATCTCTCTTGATAAAGATTTACCGCCAGGAATCACGGAAAAAATCTCTCATGCTCTCTCATCTGCTGGCCTCGCAATACGAAGAGAGAGCTCGTCTCTGGGTGAAGAAATTTCAGAGGCCACGCACAATGCCAGGACTAATGATTTGCGTGCGGCACTCAAATCATTAGCAGAAGAATTCATGGAACGCGGCCAGAAAATTCACCTGGCGCAGTTTGCTCGCGGCATTTCTCTTGTGACAAATTTGGAGCGAATCGCAGATTCTCTCGATCTCGACAGTCCAGCTATTACCGATGTCCTCTCTCCAGAAAACGCGGTGGAGATGCAGATTTTGGCTCTCTCCCCTCTGGAACAGGGCAGAAAGATACGCAGGAAGATTGGAAGAGTAGTTCCAAGGAGATTCCGCAGGTCCCGTTAACTATTCGTCGTGCACTCGTTCAGTATTTGAATTCTGGAACTAACCCACTGGCATGGTGATGTAATCAAATGTGTACGACGACGCACCAGTAGGGGTGAGGACGGCGCCAGTGCCCGCTATGTTGGCGACTTCAAATGTGAAACCGGTGTTTGTTGAAGTGAGCATCACAATCATGGGCATCACGGCATTGCCTGCGAAACCAGTATTTGGGAGTCCGTGGAAATTAACGTAGGTCGCATAACTTCCAGCAGCAAGTGCAATTGGATAGGTGTAAGAGAAGACTCCTGTCGTGTGCGAAATGCTGACGTTATAGCCAACGCGGAATGTCGAGAAAGTCGGACCGGTAGGACCAGTCGGACCGGTAGGACCTGTAGCACCCGTGAGTCCCGATGGACCGCTAGGACCTGAAGGACCTGTCGGACCCGCCAATCCTGAAGGTCCCGAAGCACCCGTTGGGCCAGTCAAGCCTGACGGACCAGAGGGGCCAGTCGGTCCTTGCAGCCCCTGCGGACCAGAAGGGCCGGATGGGCCAGTTGCCCCAGTTGGGCCAATGAGACCCGATGGTCCGGAAGGGCCAGTTGCACCAGTTGCACCTGTGGGCCCGAGTGGACCGGAGGGTCCGGACGGACCCGTTGCCCCGGTTGCGCCGGTTGGACCGGTCAAGCCACTAGGACCGGAGGGTCCGGACGGACCGGTTGCCCCGGTTGCCCCCGTTAGACCTGATGGACCCTCAGGTCCAGAAGGACCAGTAGCCCCGGTTGCGCCGGTTGCTCCGGTCAGGCCACTAGGACCTTCAGGTCCAGAAGGGCCAGTAGCTCCGGTTGCGCCCGTGACTCCCTGCAAGCCTTGTGGACCGGACGGTCCAGATGGGCCAATTAAGCCCTGCGGGCCAGAAGGACCACTAACTCCGGTCGCGCCGGTTGCTCCGGTTGCTCCGGTCAGGCCACTAGGGCCTTCAGGTCCAGAAGGACCACTAACTCCGGTTGCGCCCGTAACTCCCTGCAAGCCTTGTGGACCGCTCGGTCCAGATGAGCCGATTAAGCCCTGCGGGCCAGAAGGACCACTAACTCCGGTTGCGCCGGTTGCTCCGGTCAGTCCACTAGGACCTTCGGGTCCAGAAGGACCGGTTGCGCCCGTAACTCCCTGCAAGCCTTGTGGACCGCTCGGACCGGTTGGCCCAATTAAGCCCTGCGGACCAGAAGGACCAGTAGTTCCGGTTGCGCCGGTTGCTCCGGTCAGACCACTAGGACCCTCAGGTCCAGAAGGACCAGTAGCGCCCGTAACTCCCTGCAGACCCTGGGGACCGCTCGGTCCGGTTGGGCCAATTAAACCTTGCGGGCCTTGCGGACCGGAGGGTCCAGAGCCGCCCGTGAGACCGATCGGACCGGAAGGTCCAGTCGAACCCGTTGCTCCAGTTGCACCTGAAACTCCCTGCAAACCTTGTGGGCCACTCGGACCAGTTGGGCCAACTAAGCCCTGCGGGCCTTGCGGACCGGAGGGTCCAGAGCCGCCAGTAAGGCCGATCGGACCGGAAGGTCCAGTTGAACCCGTTGCCCCAGTTGCGCCCGTAACTCCCTGCAAACCTTGTGGGCCACTCGGGCCGGTCGGACCAATTAAACCTTGCGGGCCTTGCGGACCGGAGGGTCCAGAGCCGCCAGTAAGGCCGATCGGACCGGAGGGTCCAGTTGCACCCGTTGCGCCGGTCGCACCCGTTGCGCCAGTCCCAGCTGGACCACTAGGACCCTCAGGTCCCGAAGGACCAGTTGCGCCCGTAACTCCCTGCAGACCCTGGGGACCGCTCGGACCAGTCGGGCCAATTAAGCCTTGGAGGCCTTGCGGACCGGAAGGTCCAGAGCCGCCAGTAAGACCGATTGGACCGGAGGGTCCAGTTGCACCAGTTGCACCAGTCGCTCCAGTAGCACCCGCACCCGTTGGGCCAGAAGGTCCAGTCGGGCCTTCAATTCCTTGCGGACCTGTTGGACCAGTGGCACCTACACCTGCCGGACCCGAGGGGCCAACTAAACCTTGGGGACCCTGCGGACCAGAAGGCCCCGCGCCTCCGGTCAGTCCAATCGGACCCGAGGGTCCTGTCGGGCCAACTGATCCAGCCTCACCCGTGGGACCCGTTGCGCCAATGCCAGCCGGGCCACTAGGTCCCGTTGGGCCTTGGGTGCCTTGCGGTCCCGTCGGGCCCTGAATTCCTTGTGGGCCCTGTGGACCGGAAGGACCCGCGGAACCTGCAGGACCGGCCGGACCTTCAGGACCTGATGGACCGCCCGACGGACCGATCGGACCCTGCGGACCAGAAGGACCGGCCGGTCCTACAGAACCAGCGGGGCCAACAGGGCCTTCAGGACCTGACGGACCGCCCGACGGGCCGATTGGACCTTGTGGTCCAGCTGGACCCTGCGCGCCGTTGGCACCTGCTGGACCCTGCGCACCGTTGGCACCCGCGGAGCCAGCAGGTCCAGCAGGTCCAGCTACTCCCGGATCACCTTTTGCCCCGCTTGGACCCTGGGGTCCTTGAATTCCCTGCGGTCCGCTGGGACCTACTTCACCCTGGGGTCCTGGCGGACCGACCGGACCCACTTCACCTTGCGGACCTCGCTCACCTTGATTACCTGCCGGTCCTTGCGGACCTTGAATTCCTGGTGCCCCCGACTCGCCGACGGGACCTCCGGGACCGGTCGGCCCAGGTAAACCTTTAGGTCCTGCAACTCCCTGAGGTCCGCGCAACCCCGCAGACTCAGACACAGATGCACCTGTGAGACCAAAGGATCCGGTGTTAGAAGTATTGCTCGATCCCGTCGGGCCAGTGGCACCGGTAAATCCGCTGAGGGGACCAATGAGTTCGGGAAAGAGTGGAACCTCACCGCCAATCGGGCCAGGTGAGATTGAGCCAACTTGACCCTCAGTCAAAGGCGGATGGAGCTGGATGGAACCAGGCACGGTTGGCAGTGGGGTGGGTGTAGGAGAAGCCGCCAGAGAGTTTGGAGAGTAAAGGTTGGAAAAGAGAAGCAACGAAACGACGACGGTAGAAAGCCTCATTTTGGCAACAGGAGTGAGTCTATCTAGGCGCGAACCTCGCACTGTAGCCATATCGACCCCACCCCCAAGTGGAGATGACCTTCTATGTCTGTAGTGTGACACTAAAAAAGCCTGAATTCAATGGATTTCTAGTGATTTTGCAGTCATGCAAGAGGTGAGTTACCTCAAAGAATCCTCAAAAAATCTGGACTTCCTGTTGGGAGCCAGCACTCGAGGTTAACTGATTTGCTTGATCTGATTGTGAATTAATGAAAGACCAAGTGCCTGATCTATCCCCGGATCGTAGATCTCTATCTGAATATCTTTATCCTTGATCCCCATGTAGACATTTGTTGGACGGGTCTTGACGTAAAACACTGCGTTCCCATCAACGTTTGTAAAACCAACATTGCCGGATACGCCACCCGCGCTCTGAGTCACCAAGAAAGCATCTTTTTGATCATACGTTGCGATTACACGATACGAGGTAGTGGAATCATTAATGCCATTTCCTTTCGGAAGGTACCGAACGAAACTTGATCCTGCCTTACTTGCGATGAGTGCATACTTCGTATCATCTAGTGGCCCGGCCCAGTACACCGTGAGACCCTTTGAAGTAACAAAGTCGCGCAATTCTTGCGCGCTCATCGCAATTTTGCCTTGTATTTTCAAAGAGTCAGTATCACGCGTACTTTTACTGATGAAGTAATAACTCGTCGCGCTCAGAATTGCTACCAAGATGAGAGTCACGAAGAGGTAAAAACGCTTGCCCCGCTTTCGTTTTTCATCGGGGCCCCGATATGCGAAATTTCCGGAATCTACAAAATCAACATCCGGGAAAGGATCATCAGCGCGATACAACTTGGAGTTGTCACTGCTGTCGTTTCTATCCTTTGCCACTGTAGCGCCCTCTTCTCATCTCATGAGCCAACTGGGTTCGCGGATTTAGTTAACCAAACTTATCTGTCCGCGTACTAGAACCAGGCCAAGGGCCTGATCGACAACAGGATCGAAAACCTCCACCTGAATATCTTTGCCCTTAATTCCAATATAAACATTGGATGGTCGCGCCTTAGAGTAAAACACTGCGTTGCCATCCGAATTGGTGAAGCCCACATTTCCATCTGCCTTACCTGCGGTGAGGCTTACGGAATATGCATCCTTCTGTGCATAGGTTCCGATAGCGCGGAACAGAGTCTTGGTGTCGTCGAGACCAACCCCACCAGGCAGATACCGGACGTATGAAATTCCTGGAGTTGTGGCGATCAGCGTGTATTTAGCGCCAGTTTGCGGACCGGCCCAGTAAACAGTGAGTTTCTTAGTGGCCACAACATCTCTGAGTTCTTGCTCAGAAAGTGCGACTTTGCCTTGGATTTTGGCGAGATCCCCGTCTTTATTTGAGTTCGAAATCAACAAATATCCGCCCACACCAAAAATAACAATCAGGACGGCAACGATAAATCTCATCGTCGATTTGCCGCGCTTTGTAAGCACCGGCTCACTGTCTGCGGCTGTCACGGTCTCTTCTGGAGTCACTGGTTCGCTTGGTACTTCACTTGGTACAACGGGTGAATTCTCGGATGTGGCGCTCTCTTCAGTCCCAGGTTCAATCACGTGGTCGTGCCCTTCTATCGGTTCTTGAAATTAGAAGTACCGTGGTTAAGACAATAAATAAATGCTATCACCGAGCCTGGGAAATCAGTGCGCCCCAAATGAACATTTCGTCGACTCGTTCAAGGGCTACTTGAAAAACACCTAATTAATGGGATCTTTTCCACGACTTCAGAAACCAGATCGGTCACTGAAGAATCCAAACTTATTTCGACTCTCAGAGCGAAGCAATAGGAACCTATCCGATAGATGGAACTGTGATGTAGTCAATCTTTATCGGAGTGAGAGTCGCGGTTAGGACCGCACCGTTGGCAGCATTCATAAACTCAAAGGTAAATCCTGTATTGGTCGAGGTCAAAACAACAATCATCGGCATTGTCGTGTTGCCCGAGAATCCGAAACTCTGTGCTGATCCGTGCAACTGGACGTTGGTCGTGTAAGTGCCGGCAGATAGCGCATTCGTATAGGTGTAGGTGTACACGTTGGACGCAACGGTGGCCGAAACATTGGTTTGAGCTCTGTAGGTGTTGAAGGCTGGACCGGATGGACCCGATGGGCCAGTCGGACCCGATGGACCAGTAACACCGGTTGGACCAGTCAAACCAGAAGGACCGCTCGGACCGCTCGCGCCGGTTGCACCACTTGGACCTGACGGACCACTAATTCCAGATGGCCCAGAAGGACCGGTGGCCCCAGTCGGACCAGATGGTCCCGTAACGCCAGTTGGACCTGTCAATCCAGCGGGACCAGATGGACCACTTGCACCAGTAGCACCTGTAGGACCTGATGGTCCTGTAACGCCAGTCGGGCCAGTCAAACCCGAGGGTCCTTGTGGGCCGCTAGGTCCCTGGGCTCCGGTTGCCCCGGTTGCCCCGGTGGTGCCGGCTGCCCCGGCAGGACCGGATGGTCCCTGGGCTCCGGTGGGACCGGTGGCCCCGTCATTTCCAGCAGCACCCTGGG
>JBAQFB010000010.1:0-12572 GCA_049287065.1 Candidatus Nanopelagicaceae bacterium | reverse complement strand
TGGCATTGTAGGTATTGGAGACAGGGAGTGAAGAATGAAAATCGTAATCCACGCTCGCCAAGCTCAACTTGCAGAAGATTTTAAAAGAATCGCCGAAGAAAAATTGCATTCCATGAACCGCTTCAGTGTAGTAATTGATCGTGTTGAAGTTGAAATTATCCACGAAGGAAACCCGAGACAGGGAAAATTTTCGCACCGAGTCATATTGACTTCGCACGGTGTGGGACCACTTCTGAGAGCACATGCTGCTGCATTCAATGACGTTGCAGCCTTTGATCTTGCCGTAAAAAACTTTGAATTGCAGATTCGAAAAATTCACGAGCGAGACAAAGAGATTGCTCATGACAGTCTTCGCAAGAAGGCTGTTTCGGAATAGTCGCTCCTACTCGGCCCCTGCAATTCCGCGAGTTGCTGTCAGGCTCGCAACTGTTGTAATAATCAAAATGGTGAGGATTGATCCAAGGCTGAAATTCAGAGAAATTTCGGGCACTTGAATTTCAAAGACCTTGTCAAGACCAACCCCGTGCAAGGCCTCGAGAATCATCTTTACCCCGATGAATGCCAGGATGATGGAGAGGCCCTTTGATAGATAAATCAATCGCTTTAGAAGTCCCTCAAGCAAGAAGTAAAGTTGTCGTAGTCCCATAAGGGCGAAAATATTTGCGGTTGTAACAATATAAGCATTCTTTGTTAGTCCAAAAATTGCGGGGATGGAATCTAGAGAAAAGACCAGATTAGTCAGGCCAAGGGCAACCAGGGCAATGCTGAATGTACTTATTCCCTTTTCCTTCATTTTCGTGACTATTCGGCCCTCCTTCCACTCGTCGTCATCGCCCTTTTCTTTCGCAAGTTCGTATGCCGAGTAGATGAGAAATGCGCCGAACAGAAAGAAGACGCTAGAGAAGGCGGAGATGAGTGCGGCGCCGAGAGGAATCAGTGCTCCACGAATGGCAATCGTCAGCATTATCCCAAGTAACAGAACCAGCTGTTGTTTCTCCTTCTTGACGTGCAAGTGCCCAAGAATGATTATGAAAACGAAGATGTTATCCACCGAAAGCGCATATTCCGTGAGCCACCCTGCAAAGAATTCTTGTTGTCCCTGTTCTGTCGACCACATTGGCAACATAATTCCGAAGGCAATCGCGGCGCCTATGTAAAACACGGTCCAGAAGCTTGCTTCTAGAAGCGATGTTTCTTTGTTCCGTCGAACGACGGCAAGTGCAAGGTCAAAGAGGATTACCAGGCTCAAAATGCCGATCGTGATAATCCAGGCAGTCGTTGAAATCATGGGAGGTAGTCTGCCACAAGCTGTGAAGAGTTATTTCTGAGAATTCTTGACCCTACTTTCCATTTCACGAAGAAGTCGATGCACCTCTTGCGAAATTACTTTGAGTTCTTTAAGTTCCTGAGCGGCGATTTGCCGAGATTCTTTCGCGAGATCGAATTCTCCCAAGCTCGCCTCATGAGTCTCGTTTATTTTCAACTCTACGCTCTTGGATTGAACGCTCTGACCCACCATGATGATCGAGAGCAAGACAAGTTGCAGGAATGTCTGGGCGACCCACGAGACAATCACTATTGTGTCGTGGGTTCTTATGGCGCCAGGGAGAGAAATCAAAGCTATTAATGCAAATAGGTAAGCACACCACATTGTGCTAACCATGGTTGTGATTCGAGCGGCAAGCACATTGTTGAATTTGGTCAAAGCGTTCATGGGCACTTCTTTCGTTGCGAGAGATAGGGTTTTCCGAACCATTCATCCGCGATCTTCAAAGACAGGGCAAGAGTACCGCCATCATTTTTGTTTGGTGAGTGAAACGCTCTTTATTGGTACTCTCATCCGCGTTGCACATGAATAAGCGGGCGAGCATGGGGGCATTCTGGCGTTGCGCGTGCAGTTAAAATTCTGTAAAGAGATCGTGTCTGCGAGCCGAGAGGGGTGACGCTGATGAGTAGAAGTCTGGCCGAGACCCTGGAGACAATTCTGCCTGGAGGAGTGCAACAAAGTATTTTTGACCGTAAGTCAATGGCGAATGATGCCTCCCATTACCTGCTCACTCCGGAGCTTTGCCTGCAGCCAAGGACGGCAGCGCAGGTAGGAGATCTAATGCGAGCGAGTAAAGACTTGAAGATCGGAATTACGTTTCGTTCTGGTGGCACCAGTTTGAGTGGCCAGGCAGTTGGCGCAGGGTTGCTAGTTGATACACGTAGGAACTTCAGAGAAGTAGAGGTCTTGAACAATGGAAACCAGGTTCGAGTACAGCCTGGCGTAACCGTGCGTCAAGTGAATAATGCGCTTGCTCGTTACGGCAGGAAGTTGGGTCCTGATCCTGCGAGCGAAGTGGCATGTACTGTCGGCGGAGTTGTCGCCAATAACTCAAGTGGAATGTCATGTGGTACGGAATTCAACACGTACTCCACCCTCTCTTCGCTGACGATTGTGCTTCCCAGTGGCACAGTGATCGATACCGGGCAGCCAGACGCCAATGAAAAACTTAGAGTGGGCGAACCTCTCCTCTATGAAGGACTAGTGGCCCTGCACAAGCGGATACATGAGCGCGATTCGTCTGTACAGAAGATTCGCTCTCTCTATTCCATTAAGAACACGATGGGCTATTCACTCAATTCATTTTTGGACTACTTCACTCCGATCGACATTCTCGCTCACTTGATTGTGGGCAGCGAAGGGACCCTCGCGTTTATCGCAGAAATTGTCTTTAACACGATTCCGCTACTTCCGAAGCTCGCCACAGGCTTACTTATTTTTGAAAATTTGGAAGATGCCACGCGATCGTTGCCTGATTTCAAATCTTCCGGTGCTGCAGTAATCGAATTATTGGATAAATCATCACTAGTTGTCGCTCAGCGAGAGCACATGGCGGATTCGGTCCTCGCAGGTTTCGACTTTGCTGACCACGCGGCTTTGCTTATCGAATACCAGTCTGCCAATGACGATGAATTGGCTCAAAGTGTCGAAGTTGCTCGGAAGATAATCTTGGACTTGCCTATCGATCCAGTCACATTGTCACGAGACCCGTTGATACGCAAGGAATTGTGGCATGCGAGGAAAGGTTTATACGCCGCTGTTGCAGGAAATCGTCCGACGGGAACTACGGCGATACTTGAGGACATCGCAGTACCCATGGAAGACCTTCATGAAACGACTATTGAGTTGGGAAATTTACTCAACAGACACAAATACGAAGGTAGCGTGATTTTTGGTCATGCCAAAGATGGGAATCTTCATTTTCTCCTCAACGAGAATTTCGACCGCCCTGAATTGTTGATCCGTTATCAGCGATTTACTGAAGATATGGTTTCCCTGATTCTGGGAAAGAGCGGATCCTTGAAGGCCGAACATGGAACGGGTCGAATAATGGCACCGTATCTTCGTCGGCAATGTGGGGATGAACTTTATGCAGTCATGCTTCAAATAAAGCAGTTGTGCGATCCGGACAATATTTTGAATCCCGGCGTAATGATTAACGAAAATCAATTCATACATATCGAAAACTTAAAGATCAGTCCTACGGTGGATGCAGAAGTGGATCGATGTGTCGAATGCGGATACTGCGAACCGGTCTGCCCCAGTCGGAATTTGACTTTGACTCCCCGCCAGCGGATTGTGATACGTCGGGCGCTGGTAGACGCGGAAAAATCCGGCGACAGGGATTTGGTACACGAACTCAATAGTCGCTTCGATTATGACGTTGTCCAAACATGTGCAGCGGACAGCATGTGCTCAGTTACCTGTCCGGTACACATTGATACCGGAACTCTGGTCACGCGACTCAGAAGTGAACAGCAAAAGCGACTGCCCCAGAAATTGGGGTCCAGCACTGCCAAGCGTTGGGGATTAGTAACTTCAATGCTTTCCGGACTTCTGACCATCGCGAAGAATTTGCCTGCGCCTCTTGTGTCTGGTGCGAACCGGTTTCTGAGAAGGGTCATACAAGCAGATCGTCTGCCATTGTGGAACAGAGGACTACCTGGAGGCGGGCCAATCCGCAAGCCGATCGAAAATCAGATAGCAGAGATTCTTTATTTTCCTTCGTGCGTTAACACTCTTTTTGGATCTCCTGCCGGAGAAATCAATGTCCAGGACGCTTTTCTGGCCCTATGTGCTCGAGCTGGTGTGGAAGTCATGATTCCCGAAGGAATCGATGGCAGTTGCTGCGCGACTCCTTGGAAATCAAAGGGATTACAGGGTGGCTATGACGTGATGAGCAGAGTCACGAAGGAGAAAATTTTGGAGACTTCGAAAGAGCGCAAAATTCCCATAGTTTGCGATGCTAGCTCTTGTACGGACGGCTTAGGTGGCCTTGCGGAAAAGTACGGGGGTAGTGCGGAAATATTGGATGCGATTTCCTTTATTGCTGATCGAATACTGCCCCGCTTGAATGTGAAGAAGAAACTCTCTTCTATTGCACTTCACCCAACTTGTTCTGGCACTCAATTAGGACTCGACGAGAGCATGACAAAGATTGCGCATTTCATTGCTGATGAAGTTTACGTCCCGGAGAATTGGGCGTGCTGTGGATTCGGTGGTGACCGCGGTTTGCTCCATCCCGAACTCACTGAATCCGCCACTTTTGCAGAAGCAAACGAAATTATGAGTCGGACATTTTCAGCATACTCATCGACCAATAGACCTTGCGAGATTGCCATGTCGCAGGCGACTGGGAAGAGTTACCAGCATTTACTGCAAGTACTAGAACGAAGTTCTCGTCCATGAACAATGCGCGAGTAGATCTTGACTCTCGCCAATTAAATGATCTTCGTGCCATTGTGGATGGACGGATTTCGACGAATGATTCGGTGCTCAATCAACACAGCCACGATGAATCGGCTTTCACCCCCACAAGACCTTCAGCAGTTGTCCTGGTCAATTCGACAGAAGAAGTCTCGCGAGTTCTGGCTTACTGCAATGCGGAGCACATCCCAGTCGTTCCCTTTGGAGCGGGTACATCTTTGGACGGGCACGTGGTTCCGATATTTGGCGGAGTAAGCCTTGATCTAACTAATATGAATCGCATTCTTGAAATCCGGCCCGACGACCTCATGGCACGAGTGCAAGCGGGCGTCACACGTGTGGCGCTTAATGAGAAGTTGTCAGACCAAGGCATATTTTTTTCAGTTGATCCAGGAGCAGACGCAACTTTGGGGGGAATGGCGGCGACCGGAGCGGCCGGAACGACAACCGTCCGCTATGGATCCATGCGAGAAAATGTCATTGCTTTGACGGCCGTTCTAGCAGATGGGACGATCATTCGAACTGGTCGCGAGACTCGGAAACTTTCAGCCGGATATGACCTGACCCGATTACTTGTTGGTTCGGAGGGAACCCTCGCAGTGATCACAGAGTTGAGTCTTCGCCTATTTGGTATCCCCGAAAAGATGACCGCAGCCGTAGTCTGTTTTCCGACATTGCAAAAGGGAGTCGCGGCGGCATCTGCCATTATGCGATCTGGTGTTCCAATCGCTCGCTGTGAATTTTTGGATGCACTTTGCATAAAAAATCTCAATGCTTACGATCATCTTTCGTTGACCGAGTCGCCTACGCTCTTCTTTGAATTTCATGGAAGTGCCCATAGCGTGGCTGATGATGCGCGCATTGTTCAGGAGATTGTTACCGAGTTCGATGGTACTGAATTCCATTTGACGAGTGATGAAGGTGAGCGTCGCCAGCTCTGGCAAGCTCGTCACAATTTACATTTCGCTGCCGCGGCAGCCCATCCGGGCAAAAAGGGGGTGAGCACGGATATTGCAGTACCACTTTCGAAACTTGCGGAGGCCGTTGCGATGGTCGATGCCACGTTATCGCAGCAGCCATTTCCATACACAATTTTCGGTCACGTTGCTGATGGAAATTTTCACTCTCCATTGATGGCGGACATTACAAAGCCAGAGGAAATGGTGGCCATTCGCGAGCTGGTATATGAGATGACCTTGCAGATAATTGAGATGGGTGGGACGTGTGCAGGTGAACATGGAATCGGGGCAGGAAAGATTGATCTCCTGGAAGCCGAAACGGGGGTCGAAGCAGTACGAGTGATGCGAGGCATCAAAGTTTCTATGGACCCGAACGGAATTCTTAATCCCGGCAAGGTTTTCCGCTCACAAAAAAACGACCCGCACCTACGCGGTACGGGTCGTTTTTAGGGGAAGATTTACCGCTTCTTATCGTTCCTATTCGAATTTTCGGTTTTTTCCGTGGCATTTGCTGCTGGAGTTTTCTTTGGCGGGGAATCTGTTCTCGCTGGCTTGGTAGGCGCAAGTGGCTTGACCGAAGCCGCGGGCTTGGTCGGCGCAAGTGGCTTGACCGAAGCCGCGGGCTTAGTCGGCGCAATTGGCTTGATTGGAGCAACGGGTTTAATCGGCGCAACTGGCTTGGTCGGTCGGACTGGCAAAACTAACTTTGTGGTGACATTCGGCTTAGATGGTCTGACTGGCTCTGGTCCTAATCTATCCAGTGCTGATTTTCGTGCCGCAGTCGCTGCCGCAATTGCCGCTTTACGAGCTGTCTCAGCGGCACTCTTCTGATCGGCAGTTGTCGCTGTGACCATGGAAGTTTTGAAATCTGCAATTGCTTTGGCAACCGCTGCTTGGAAGGTTGTGTTTACTGCCTGGCGCCCAACTTTGAGGGCTGCACTGTCTAATAGATACTGCGCATTGGCGATTTTCCATACGGCAAGATACTTTTCCGTATCCGCTTTGTAATTCGCAATTGCCGCCTTTCGTGCAACTTCATACTGCTCGAGAGTTAACTTCCAGGCTTCCTCGTACTGCTTCAAAGATTCCTTGATGGCTGCTCCGTACTTGGCCAAATTAGTTCTGTACGCAACCAAGGCTAATTTGTACGCCTCCAACTGGGCTTGATAAGTTGTAGCCGTAGCCGTAGCCGTAGCCGTAGCCGTAGCCGACGCTGATGAAGTTGGCGTAGGAGTGGATTCTTCGGCACTTGCTGAGGAGACCGAACCCATCAACAGGCCGGCACTCAAAAGCGTCGCAGTAAGAACCTTCTTGGTTTTCATTCGATAACTCCCTAACGCTGGATCTTGATGGTAGAACATACATTCGATAAAGCTGAGGAACTTTATGGGATGATCATGGGTGCTGACCTTGTGCGTTTTCTGTGAAAACCCTCTGGCGCCTTTGCGGAAGTGGCACTCTTGCAGGCGGCGGTGTTGTGTGGGAGTTAGTCTCTAGGCAGGAGGTCCTAATGGCGAAGCCACTGATACTGATAGTCGACGATGAGATTGGCGTTCGTGAACTTCTGACCGATGCCCTGCGACTTGGGGGCTTCGACACCATTGCCGCCAAGGATGGAATGAGTGCTCTCAGTGTCATGCGGAAAGCAAAACCCGATTTGTTGATAATAGACGTCAATATGCCCGTCATGGACGGCTTCGACTTTCTTGAAAGAGTGCGATCCAACAAGGACTTGGTACCGGCAATCATGTTAACCGCGCGGAAGGATCGCGGGGATGTTTCTCGGGGTCTACGTATCGGCGCGGATGATTATGTGACTAAGCCCTTTGGATTAGAGGAACTCACCTTGCGGATCCAAGCAATTCTTCGCAGAACTCGGCGCGAAGAGGCGGAGTTCTCCGTCCTGACCTGCGGTCCAATTTCTCTCAACGAAGAGACTTACCAAGTTTTTCTGGGGGATGCCTCGGTAGAAGTGTCCAAGACGGAATTTCGACTACTGCAATACTTAATGCAGAACAAAGGACGCGTGCTTACCAAATCTAATTTATTGAGTTCGGTTTGGGGGATTGACTTCGAATCTGAGACCGGAGTGGTAGATACGTATATTTCATACTTGCGGCGGAAATTCCACTCGGATGATTTTGATGGAATCAAGACGGTTAGAGGTATCGGCTTCCAGATTCTCGAGCCACAAGGTAAGAAGTGAAACTTCGCTCACGCCTCACTCTTGCTTCTGCAATCGTGACCGTTGTGAGCACGCTAGTTATAGGTGGTTTAGCAATAAATTCCACTCGAGATACCGAGATTGGACTCCTCGATAAATCACTTTCCCAAGTTGTGAACTCCGTACAAGGCGATACAAATGCCGCGCTCTCCGAAGCACTTTATTCTGCACAGCAAAGTGAAATTGCTCTGACTCTTGTCTATTATCTTTATGGACAGCCACCATCGATTTTGAATGATTCTAAGTTAGGCATCACTCCATACCCGACATTTTACGAGCGAAAACAGGGCCGCACCCGACCAGTAACTCACAATGGTGAGGAGAGTTATCGGATGCGCACTATCGATTTATCCGATCGAGAGTACTTGGTAGTTGCAGTTTCGCTCAAGGAAGTAGATGCACGGTACAAAAGCGACTTAATTCGGCTTTCGATTTTCATTCTCCTTGCCCTCATTTCTAGCATTGCTATCACGGCTTATTTAGTCCGACGAGATACTAAGAAAATTGAAATTCTAATTTCATCAGCCAAAGAGATTTCCCATGGAAACATGGACATTGACATTCCGTCGATTAAGGGAAATTCTGAAGTGGATCAGCTTGCAGAGTCCTTGCATCGCATGGTTATTTCATTGAGGAGAACAGCGGAAATTGAAGAATTATCGTCCAAGCGGATGCAGGAATTTTT
Source organism: Candidatus Nanopelagicaceae bacterium (assembly GCA_049287065.1). Taxonomy (GTDB): domain Bacteria; phylum Actinomycetota; class Actinomycetes; order Nanopelagicales; family Nanopelagicaceae; genus QYPT01. Next base: position 3,951 of record JBAQFB010000010.1, on the reverse strand, counting down.
AGGCGATGCTTCTCACGAATTGCGCACTCCCTTGACGGTGGTAAGAGGCTACGTGGAGTTGCTTTCGGGAAGATCAATGGTTGACACAGAGCAACGAGCACGCGCCTTCGGTCGAGTGAACTCTGAAATCATACGAATGGAGAGTCTAATAAACGACCTACTTTTCCTCGCAGAATTCGGCCATGTACCAACGGAAGAGATTTTGGATGTGGATCTTTCTAGACTGTTAAGTTCGCATCTTTCGGATTTCGCTACCTTTAACAAGAATAGAGTTATTACCAGCGATATCGACGATCGCATGATCATTAAAGGTTCGGAATCTCATATGGCTCGCCTATTTGCCAATGTTTTCGGAAATATCTCTCGCCACACTCCTGTAGACGCTCCAGTGAATGTCAGTCTAAAGAGGAGTGACCATGGCATTAGCCTGCTCATCGAAGATGGTGGTCCAGGATTGCCGGAGAGCGCTTACAGAGAGGGCATCCAAAATTTTCAGCGCTTTGATTATTCACGCTCCCGTGAGAATGGCGGATCGGGATTGGGCATGAGCATTATTTTCGCAATCGTCCGAGAGCATCGAGGGACCATCATCTTGCGCCCGAGTGCGCTCGGAGGCTTAGGTGTTCACGTCTTTTTTGGTAACTTGGGTGCATGAGTGCGCAACTAAATGAAGCAATTTCGGAGGCTGCTGCACTAATTAGCAAACCTGAATCTCTAGTGAGAGCGGTGCTATCTGGCTCAAGACGTTCCATGACGCCACCTGCTCTTCGCGTTGATATCCGTCCAGTTCAAATAAAGGGCAAACTGTTTCTACAAGTTGCCTCAAATGATGGACGTCAGACAGAGACGAAAAACCATGTAGTCGGCGAATTCGATATTGAAGAACTTCTTTCGAGTGGATTCTCAAACATTTTGGTTGAGCAAACCTCCGGGTTAATGTCTCTGCGAATAAGCAAAAAGGAACGTCCGTTGATCCATCGCGAAAGTGGTCAGAAGGTGCAAGTTCTTGATCATGATAGAGCGAAAAAGCGACTTCTGGATCCGAGTGATCTATTTATTAAAGAAGTGGGGATTTCAGATAAGAACGGAATCATCAAGCCGACAAGACAAGATAAATACCGCCAGGTCGAGGAATTTCTGCGGTTACTTTCGCCGACTCTCATGAGCGCGCTAGATGCAGGACAAGTGGCAAGGCCCACGAAAGCATCGCCTTTGGTAGTCGTCGATCTTGGTTGCGGGAATGCGTATCTCACCTTTGCGGTTCATCAGTACTTAAAGAGTATTGGTATTGAAGTTGAAGTCTTCGGAATCGATATTCGTCCAGAGTCAAGGAGGCGAAACGAAGAGATCGCATCGCGACTGGGGATTGACTCATCGATTCATTTCCATGCCGAGGAAATTTCACAGGCTAAAATTGAACGAGTAGACGTGGTTATTGGATTACATGCCTGCGATACCGCAACCGATGATGCTATTGCCTGGGCAGTGAAGCATGATGCAAAATTACTATTTATCGCGCCATGTTGCCATCATGATTTGCAAGCGCAAATTGTTGAAGTTCCTGATCCATGGCAGGTAATAATGAAACACGGTTTATTGAAAGAGAGATTTGCCGACCTCGTGACAGATGCACTCCGGGCTCACATTCTTAAGCTCGTCGGATATCGAGCCGAAGTAATTGAATTTGTGGGGGGCGAACATACGCCACGTAACTTGTTGATTCGCGCGGTTAAGACGGGAGCAATTCCTGATTCGGATGATTTGGCGCGTTATCGGGAGTTGGTAGAACTCTGGAAAATAAAGCCAGCACTCGCAACCCAACTGTTGGATGAAAAGTGAGGTGACTGTGATTGAAATCGAGCCACCGGCCGAAGAGGCCTCGTTATTAGAACGAATTCTCATTGTTGAGAATTCATTTCGAGTAGGCGTCGCTTTGAGTGTGGCCAAGGTTTTTAGAAATGACGATTTTCCTAATGTCAGCACACTAATTATCGATTCTGATGAATTGTCTGACACGCTTGCAAGTTTTAATCCTGACGTGGTGATAGTTGACGTGGATTCACTTAGGCACCTAGTCGCCATTAACGTTGCCATTGAAATACGCGAACTTAATCCGCATCAAATAATTATTTTCGCTTCAGATCACCCAAATCCTGTTCTCGTAAAAGAGGGGATGATTGCAGCGGTCTGGTCACGCGCATACTGGCTCAATCAGCCATCAAAGAGCCCTGGAGTCGTACTTTCGGAAATCAGACGAGCTTTCAAAGGTGGCAAATCTCTTAATCCTGAAGTGCTTGAGGCGGCCTTTAGCGAGTCACGTCATTTAGGACTTTTGTCGCCGCAACAACATCGCGTGATGCGCCTAATGTCGAGTGGATGCAGTAATTCCAAAATCGCGAGCGAGTGTGGAATGACGGTGAAGGCGGTGGAACGGACGATTTCGGCGGCCTCCCATTTGCTGGAGGTAGCCCCCTCGGACAAAGACATGAACCACCGCGTGAATGCTGTCCTCAAATACCGGAGGAGCATGCATTTCTCCGATCCAACGGACATGCCTTAGAGATACATCCATATTTATCGGGGGGTTATCCCCCTACGGGGCAGTAAGTAATTGCCGAATAGCCCCCGTACACTATGCACAAATCGGTCTCCCCTGACCGGTCAAAGGAGCCATGAAAAAAACATGGGTAAGCGCCGACGACGCCAGGTTTAGCGCGCCCAAAATTAAATTATCATTGATTTTGGCTCTTATTTTGTCATTTTCTGGGCTGACAGTTACGCCCGCGAATGCTGCGGAATCTCAATCTTTCATCACCTCGCTTGGATTAGCCGGGCCGGTAATTTCGGCCAGCGCTTCCGGAGGATTTTCGTCAAGTTTAAAACCGCCTATTTTTGTTGACAACAAGACCGGGACAGTTGTCGTACCTTCGCCGTCCAAATCGCCATCTTCCATCAAAGGGCCAATTGATGCGACGGGATCTACGGGTTCCAGGCCCACAGGTTCGACGGGATCTACGGGTTCCACCGGATCAACTGGGACTTCGGGAATTGGTGGAGGGGCGCAAGCCATCTCCAATGCGGTTGCAGGTATTACCGGAACCGCAGTAGTCGTTGGCGCTCGGGGAGCCTCGGGTCCGCAGGGGCTACAGGGTGATGTTGGCCCAGCTGGCGCGCAAGGTCCCGCCGGACCAGCTGGTGAGGCAGGCGCAGCGGGCGCGGCAGGAATTCAGGGCATTCAAGGGATACAAGGTATTCAGGGGCCACAAGGTATTCAAGGCGAGAAAGGTGATACCGGCGCAACCGGAGCTCAGGGTCCGACTGGACCCGCCGGAGAAACCGGAGCAGCTGGTGCAAATGGCACAAATGGTTCTCAAGGCCCTGCGGGTCCAGCCGGCCCTGCGGGTCCAGCGGGTTCTGCGGGAGCGCAAGGGCCTGCAGGTAGCGGTTCGCAAGGTCCAGTAGGCCCAGCCGGTCCTGCCGGCCCTGCCGGTGGTCCATCCGGACCGGAAGGCCCTGCCGGTGCGGCGGGTGCGCAAGGTCCTGCGGGTGCGCAAGGTCCTGCGGGACCAGCAGGTCCATCGGGTCCTGCGGGAAGTGGAACGGGAACCGAAGGGCCAACAGGTCCTACAGGTCCTGCTGGTATTCAGGGTCCTGCCGGTATTCAGGGTCCTGCCGGACCATCTGGTTTACAGGGCCCAGCAGGAGTTGCGGGCGCAGCCGGAGCTGCGGGCTCCCAAGGACCGGCGGGCCCATCAGGCCCATCCGGTCCGTCTGGCTCGGGTACAGGAGTTTCGGGACCTGAAGGACCAACCGGGGCAACCGGGGCCCAGGGACCAAGCGGGCCTGATGGAATTCAAGGATTAACCGGAAGCACCGGCGCCACCGGCGCCCAGGGACCATCCGGGCTGCAGGGCCCGGCCGGACCATCTGGACCCCAGGGTGCTGCTGGAA
>JBAQFB010000009.1:0-5647 GCA_049287065.1 Candidatus Nanopelagicaceae bacterium | reverse complement strand
GGGTGCCTCTGTAGCTCAATGGATAGAGCGCATCCCTAACGAAGGTGTCGTTGCGGGTTCGAGTCCCGCCAGAGGCATAACTCGAGATGAGGTCTCATTCGGGAACGAGTGAGACCTCATCTTTATCACCTGCCGGATACTTCGCATGATCAGGTCGAATGTTGAAGGATGTGGATACAAGTGGTGGTGGCCATTTTTGGCAATGGCAGAATGATGATTGTCGAAGGGAATGTGGGAGCAATTGAAGAGTCCCAATTTTAAACCCGTCGATTTCGATGGGTTTAAAAGATTCGAGACCATGGTGCGCGATGATGCACACGCGTTGACGCCGGATCTCACTGAGTTGCGGGATCGTCTCCTCTCGAACGTCTGAGTTAGGGCTGCACGTACCAGAAACCCAGGAGATGGTGTTCACGGCGTTGGTATAGCGTTGGAGTATGACCCGAGAAACCAGGTTCATTCGTGTTTTGCTAGTGATGTTCCTGGTCGGCCTCGTTCTGGCGAGTGGCTTGCTTTACATCGTCAGCCTGGATCTTGCCACTGTCTATCCGAAGTTGGAGTACCTGAGGCTGCCCATCTACGTTGCCGTGCTCGTCGGTCTCGTCCCTGTGATCGTGGCCGTCAAAGTCGTTTTCGACTTTCTGGGCGTCGTCGACCAGGGTGAAGCATTCTCCCCCAGAAGCGTCCAGTTGTTGCGGCGGCTAAAGGTGCTCTTCGCGATCATTGCCGCGTACGAGGTGCTCGGGTTTGTGGGCGTCTCGATCGCCACTTGGGTCTCCATGGGGCAGACGAAAGTATCGATGCTCCTTGGTTGGCTTGCCGTCGAGGTCGTGACCCTGTTCTTCTTCGCTCTGGTAGCGCTGCTTGAGCGGTTGTTCGTCACCGCGCTTGAGCTCCGACGGAAGAACGATCTCAGCAACCTCAAGCCACATCCGTGGCTTGAGGCCTGATTAAACACTGGTCGAAGAACTTTGGGCAGATGCTTGGTTTCAATCGGTCATTGCAACAACTTCGGCAGATTTCTCTAAGGGTGTCATCCAACCAAGGGGTATCTCTACCTGCTGCTCGACATCCATGATGAGCGAGCATTGCTTGGGTCAGGGCGTTGTGATGGGTGCGGGGGCGAGAATATCCCGTAGAAATCCCCAGGTGTTTTCAATCTATCGTCGTTTCGGTTATGATTTGAAAACATCCTCAGTCATTTCGATGGCTGAGTACGAGAGCCCAGCGAAAGTTGGGCTCTCTGTCTTTTACCAAGAACTTGGTTTACGGATCCTTCCGACAGCATCAGATAACTCATCTGGTAACTGAGAAATTGAAAATGTGCCCTCACGAATTATATGGCGTCCCGACAAGCGCCCGGCGATACAAGTTAAATCCATCGACATAGACGATGGCGGTTGGCTTGGGCATAGCGCTGAACTTATAGTGGTTTTAGAGCGGTAAATGGCTATCCACAGAACTCGCTACTTGCTAAAGAGAGCCGTTGGTGTTTTCGTTGCTGCCCCGCTCCTTCGGAGAAAAATGCACCATCACAACCCCTTGAGGATTCGCAAAGAATGATTGAATCTAACAAGGTGTTGTAATGACCGGTTGAGACCAAGTCAAGCGAAGAGACACAACCAACCCTCCGCCTGATGTTTCTGCCTAGCAGATGATGAAGAACCTCGGGCTGGTTGTGGTTCTCAAGGAACCAACTGTTGGAGTACGCAATAGAGTTTGACGCTTTTCCAAATGGTTAAGAGTAGGTACTAACTTTTGCTTAGGTGGTTTTTCTTTGCCGTAGTCCAGACATCTCTCTACTCATTGTCTTTGGGATGCGAAAGGGTTACTTTTGTAATCCAAAGAACGTGAGTTTTCTTATCCGGCGCGTACCAAATTCTCCCTGCGCTTGTTGGCTCACGTTGCCAGAGCGGTAACTTCTCGTCGTTGCTTGGCGCAACAAATGTACGAGAACCTTTTAATGGGTGTGTGCGCCTCGGGTTCTCACTGCGATCAAGTGGTTTGGTGTGCAGGCGCTCTTTCTCATCACGCATAATCTCTGGCTCGGCGAGAATGGCGTCATCCCACTCACGCTTAGCACGAGCAGAGGAGAATCTAATTGACCATCTCTGCGCGGCAGGATTGGCACCCCTAGGATTGTTTTGTTTACCTTTGCGCGCGACCATTTATGCAGATTAGATCAATACATCAGCGGGAGGGATCGCATCGACTGCGAGGATCTCATCGCGCAACTCATCATCTGACCAAACCTGAGCTGTGGCGATCCAGTCTTCAATAGCGTCGTGGAGTGAATCCAGCGCCCCACCACTCTGGGCAACCTGAAGGGCAACGTAGATTTCCTCCACAAGCTCCTTACGCATGTCGGCTGGCAATAGGGAGGCAAAAGAAAATCGGCCTGAATTTACGATCCCAAACTCATCTGCCTGCGACTGTGCGCGCTGAAGGCGGGTGAAGTCTGACAAGAGGCCGGCCATGGTTCTGTCACGTTGAGCGCGATCTAAGGAGAGCAGGATTAGGGTCTGCCCGTCGGTGTCTCGAATCAAGGTGTCTTCTTGGCGCGCGCTGTTGAGAACGGCTCTGTAGTTCCGGGACAAGTCAGATGCCTGGTAGGTCATAACGTTTAGATTGGACATTTTCTTTACCTCCAATGAAGATTATACATAGCATCTTCATAAAAGCAAGCAGGTGGATACCCCTTCGGACATAGCCCGAAAATCGCCCATTTCACGCCTGAAAATCTTTTCCGCTAACCCCCAGACATACTGGACATTTGGCAAATAGTTAATACTCCTTATGGCCGATCAAAAAGTCCTAATCGTTGTTAATGTTCAAAATGGTTTCCCAGATACCTGCTGTCGAATCTCGAATAATATGGACTAATCCATTTTGTGGAAAAGTTGCAATGTCTAGGCGCCAACGAGGGTAGGTCTGCGTCTTGCCTTAGGACGAGCCTCTACAAGTTCAATTCGCACAGTTGCGCCGAGTGCATTTAGTAGTCGAAACAAAGTTGCCGTATTGATGGATAAAGAACCGGTTTCGGTTTTACTGATTTCAGACTGATTAATTCCGGTCAATTCTGACAACTGCTTCTGTGTCATCTTGCGGGCATGGCGTGCATTAATTAAGCACAAGCTTCTTTCCGTGGGAACTGATAAATATCGTTCTGGTTCAATCTTTTAGATAAAGAAATATTTAGGAATATTTTCGGAGAAGCGTTGAGCTTTAACCATTAGTGGATGCTCGAGAATTAGCTCAACATCTTTACATGCAGATAGCCACGCGGCTAGATCGGTGTTTAAGAAGTCGGCTAAAGTGCAGATATCGCGAAATGCACCAGCGGGCCGTTGTTTAACTCTTAATCCATCCATTCGCTGACCAGTCTGTGTAATGCCAAACGCCAGTGACTCATGATGAGCAACCCGATTGCGAAGATGTCTGACTCTCTGAGCGATTTTTGCTACTTCTTCCTGTTTTGGCTTCCCATTTGCAAACGAGCGACAAAGCGCAGGACGCCAGAGAGTTTCTTTGTAATAAATTCGTGTTCTCTTGTCTGCAGCTGCATAACCGCCATGTTGTAAAAGGGCAACCCACCCTCCGAAAGTTATTTCCGCAATAATTTTCTCTGGTGCTTGCGAAGGAGCTGCACGCTTGGCAGCGGCAGCCATGGTCATCTGGCTTTTTTCATCGAAGATTTCGTGGTTAAACATCCATGACTCTCCGTACACCTTTTTTAACTCTCGGTGCATGGATTCGCGCATAGTTAATTCGAGAATACGCAAAAGTTCGTGAAAAGCACCGGCCAATGCGCCGTCTAGTAAAAATAGTTGCGTTCCTTGCCTTGTGTCACCACCGAACACGCGACGATATGGCGCGAATTTCTCACGGGCAAGAACAGAGGCGAAAGATTGCATCTGTTGAGGAGTGGGGTGCGCCAGCATAAATATCCTGTATAGTTCCCTTTGTAGTCCCCGACTGCACTTTGCGGTGAGGGGTTCGCGGAAGCCGCCTCGAGTTCGTCTCGCGGCGGCTTCAACTTTTGTGACGAGAGCCTTTCATTATCGCTTCTGGGTAACGCAGCCTCAATCTCAATCTGTGTGTAAGTCCACCCAGCAAGGCTAAGAGAATTACCTGAAGTAGAAGTCCCTCTGGATGATGCTCGTGGATTACTAAGTACTTTGGCAGTAACTGTCAGTAACCTTCATTCGAATCCTGCCAATTCCTTGCCTGAATGGTGGGCGCCATAGAGACTGAACCCATGACGAGGCGCTCCTTTCCTGCCGACCCAATCTTCGCTGACCCTTCAGAGAGATTGGTATGGAATGAATTGCTGCAACGATTGCCAGAGGAAGCCTCAGTAATCTGCAATCTCAAGTTGCTTGACCACAGCCACGAGTATGAAATGGATTTCATTATCTTGTGGCCTGAAGTTGGCGTGGCCATCCTTGAAGTTAAAGGTGGCAAGATCCAACCCAATGAGGATTCCACTTTTAGGCAAAGCGATTCCAGAGGCTCCCGCAATATAGATCCTATTGCGCAAGTCATGAGCAATCTTCATGGGCTCGTGCGTTATCTAGAAACTAAGTCCAGTCTTCAACACTTTTCCCCGCGACCTATGTTGGTTTTCCCTTACTCAACTATTGACCGTGAATATAGCCGACCCGACATTCCTAGATTCATTGTGACGGATGAAATTGATTTGATTCATATAGCTGATCGAATTAAATCTGATTTGCAATCGCATAACTATCGGCCTACCGCGCAAGACGTTGACATTATGGTTCAGCATCTTGGCAGAGCGATTCACTCACAAAAATCGATAATTGAACTAGGGTTAGAGAGGGAGGAGGCGGTACTCCATTTAACGGAAGCGCAGTTCTCTATCCTCGATATGTGCCGGACCACGCCTAAGTTTGCGATTCTCGGAGCCGCAGGTTGCGGGAAAACCTACATTGCCATAGAGCAAGCACGACGTTGTGCGGCAGCGGGTGATCGCGTTCTCTTCCTCTGTTTGGAAGAGCCACTTCATTTGGCAGGGTTAGACGGAGTTCCAGTTCGTTACGTGGAATCAACGAATGAGAACGCCATTGAGAAAGCCGATGAAGCTGTAAACCAATTGTTGAATGATGGGTGGGCTCCGGGGGATATCTGTGTTTTGACTACGGGCTCGCGACATCCCATTCAACGCGAAAAGGCCGAGGTCAATCGTCACACCTACTGGGACGAATTCTTTGAGGGGAATGCCGTGTTTTACGGTCATGTACTTGGTTTTAAGGGTCTTGAACGTCGTGTCATTGTCTTAGCAATCAACGGCTGGAAGGTCGAGGATCAGAAAAAGGAGACGCTCTACACCGCCATTACTCGTGCCCGCGATCTGCTGATTATCTGTGCCGACAAGGAGACTCTCAAACACGGCGGCGGCAAAGAGTTGGTGAAGAAATTGACCAATCACGCGGAGAAATCTTTAATATGAACTTGGGCTTTTTCTGGAGGCCATGTAAGTACTAAAGCCCCGAGATGTTCTCTCGAGGTTTTAGTGATGTAACTCTTTGGATAGAACTTATGCAATGGCAACGACACCGAGGGAAGAGTAACACTACATGACTTCTTGTCTCAAGATATCTATTGATGATAAGGATTTATTCAA
>JBAQFB010000008.1:0-207714 GCA_049287065.1 Candidatus Nanopelagicaceae bacterium | reverse complement strand
GGGTGCCTCTGTAGCTCAATGGATAGAGCGCATCCCTAACGAAGGTGTCGTTGCGGGTTCGAGTCCCGCCAGAGGCATAACTCGAGATGAGGTCTCATTCGGGAACGAGTGAGACCTCATCTTTATCGCCTGTCGAATACTTCGCATGGTTAGGTCGAATGTCGCGGGTGCGGATATGGGAGGTCGCGACTGCGAAGGTCCTCCTCTGTATCACTCCAACAAATACTAAAACCCCCTAGAACCTAAGTGTTCTTTCGGGGGTTTTAGTGATGTAACTCTTCGGATAGAGCTATTCGCGAATCTGACTGAATAAATTAACCTTAACATGAATGAGTGTCGTTTTCTCGTCTGTGTGTAAGGTTATTTTGGTAACTCTTAGTTACATTGCAGAGAAGAGTTCTGCACAAACAATTCACCTTCATAAATTTTACAGTAGATGTCTATCTACCTTTCGTGGGTGCCCCTGTAGCTCAAGGAATAGAGCGCGTTTCTGACTGAAATTGAGGTTGCAGGTTCGAATCCTGTCAGGGGCACGTTCGGTACAACCTCAGGGGGAAAGCTCCGCTCAGGAATGGGCGGGGTCCTTCTCGAGGGAACATCACTCCTATTTGCTAGGCCATTTCAGATTCGAGAAGTGGCACGATAGAAAAATTGAATGCGATCTCTGATGATTCAATGTTCTGCTCTTCAAGTGAAAAGATTATGGCTTCAGCAGCGCGCTTGCGAAGGTCTTCCTCAGTATCACTCCAACAAATTAGGTTGACCGCATCGCAATCTTGCACAAACCAACAACCATTGTCATTGGCAATTTCGACTCTTACGGTAATCATTTGAGTAACTCCAATGCTTCTTCAACCGATAATCCAACTTTACGCACTAAGTACTCTTTTACAACTCTTGCGGTGGCCTCTTTTCCTTCGTGCGGCCCTTCTCTCCCTCTCCTTTCATCATCGCGTCTGGATGGCATGGTAGTTTCATGCAATGTTAACCGGTTTTAGTACAACCAATCCATCTGTCGCTCCGGATTCTTCGAGCACTAAACAGGCGAGTGATTTTCCGACGCGTGCCCAGTACGTCATTGTCGGGGGAGGCGTCATTGGTACTTCAATCGCCTACCATTTGGCGAAGATGGGTGCGACCGATGTCATTCTGCTGGAACGTAAGCAACTGACATCCGGGACTACGTGGCACGCCGCCGGCGAAATCGTCTCAGGTGGAATTGGCGAGACTTTGATTGAGATGGTCCGTCATACCGTCGATCTTTATGGGCGACTAGAGGCGGAAACTGGATTGTCTACCGGTTTCAAGAAGTGTGGCTATTTGCAGATAGCCACCACAGAGCGACGCGACGAGGCATATCGACGTGAGATGTCATTTCAAAATGCATACGGTTTTGAGAAGCATCTTTTATCGCCGCGGGAAATTGCTGACCTTGTTCCGTTGTTGAACACCGACGATATCCGCTCTGGCTTCTTCACTCCGGATCAAGGTCGGGCCAATCCGGTCGATGTCACGATGTCGTTGGCTAAAGGTGCTCGCATGAATGGTGCGCGAATTTTCGAAGATACGGAGGTCATTGGATTCAAGATCACCGATGGAACTGTTACTGGTGTACAAACCTCGCGCGGAGACATCGAGTGCGAAAAAGTCGTGATCGCGGCTGGACTGTGGGGACGGGAGGTGGCAGCGAAAGCCGGCGTCACGGTGCCGCTGCAAGCTGCAGAGCACTATTACCTTCTGACCGAACCGATCGACGGCATTACTTCCGACCTTCCCGTGATTGAAGATCCGGAAAGTTACAGTTACTACCGCGAGGAGGGAAATGGGCTACTCGTTGGACTCTTCGAACCGGTTGGTGCGCCGTGGTCACTGGACGGCACTCCCAAGGGCTCGGCATTTACCGTTCTCCCACCAAACTGGGATCGGCTGACACCATTTCTTGAAGTTGCAATGCGTCGTGTCCCGGCACTGGAGAACGTGGGGATTCGGTCATTGTTCTGCGGGCCGGAAAGTTTCACTGACGATCTCTATCCCATGCTTGGCGAAGCACCGGAGGTACGGAATTTCTTCCTAGCCTGTGGACTGAATTCATTGGGTATTCTTTTGGGTGGTGGAGTGGGTCAGGTTATGGCGCAGTTACTGGTGGATGGTCAAGCACCGATTGATCTGACAAAAGTCTCTGTTGACCGTACGCACGAGTTCCAGGCCACAAGGCAATTTCGTGCCGAACGGACGGTCGAGCGACTTGGCTTCGTACATAACGACGGAGCTTGGCCAAACTCACAAATGCGTGCAGCACGCAACATTAGACAAAGTCCTTTTCATACCCAGCACGTGATTGATGGCGCACATTTCGCGGCATCGGCCGGCTGGGAAAGTCCGCAGTTCTTTTCAGGTACAGGAGAAGTGCCGGCAATTGAGTGGGGATTCGATCGTGGTGTCGCCTTCGAACGTATCGGGGTCGAGCACTTGAACTGCCGCGCCAATGTCGGCGCAGTTGATCTGACGTCCATGTCCAATTTCCTAGTGCAAGGTCCGCACGCGCAGACCGTTCTCAACCGAGTATGCGCCAATGACGTCGCGGTTCCGGTTGGCCGCATCGTCTACACCCAGTGGCTTAACGAGTACGCCGGAATCATCGCTGACGTAACAGTGACGCGGCTGGCTGAGGATGAGTTTCTTGTGATCAGTGGTGAAAACATTCACCGTCGGATACCGGCGTGGATCAAACGTCACACGCGCAGCGATGAGTTCGTCGTTGTGACCGATGTGTCTAGCGGTACAGCAATGCTCTCGGTGCAGGGTCCGCGATCACGCGAACTTCTTGCGCGCCTGAGTCCGAATGACTGGTCGAACGAAGCATTTCCTTTCTTGACGGCTCAGAAAATTGAACTGGGATATACGCCTCTATGGGCGCTGCGCGTGACATACGTGGGAGAGTTGGGGTGGGATCTGATCATTCCTACCGAGTTTGGCGCGAAACTTTACGAACAGATTCGCCAGGCCGGGTCGGATCTGGGCTGGATGCCTACGGGGGTTGGTGCGCTTACCAGCATGCGTTTGGAAAAGGCCTACCGCGATATGGGCCACGATATCGACACCGACGACACGCCCCTGGAAGCAGGGTTGGGATTTGCGGTGGCGTGGGAGAAGCCCGCCGGTTTCGTCGGTCGAGAGGCGCTGATGAAGCAGCGCGATTCTGGAGCATTGGAACGTCGGATGATCACTCTGCTGCTGGATGATCCGGCCTACGATCTGATTGAGGACGAACCGGTTTTCTGGGACGACATCTGCGTCGGCTATATCCGAGCTGGTGCCTATGGCTACACCCTGGGCGCCGCCACCGGTCTGGCCATGATCGAACGGACGGGTGGTTTCAGCCAATCCGATCTCGATGCCGGCACCTTCGCCGTAGAAATTGCTGGAAAACGAGTCGGCGCAAAGGTTTCATTGCGTCCCTTCTTCGACCCTGGTCGCACCCGACCAACTGCCTAAGAATTAAGGACCAACTTCCTAATTCGTTTCACTCACAATCAATTGATGGTGTTTTCAGATTCGCGAATTGGCGCGACAGTAGAGTGGTTCCGTGCCTGAATTGCCAGAGGTTGAAACTGTCCGACGGGGGCTTGCACACTTGGTTCGCGGCTTTCGTATTAATGAGGTTCAAGAACTGCACCCAAGAGTGCGCAAGGCTTCTTCTCTTTCGCCAATCTCGGCAATTGAAGGCGCGCGAATGACTGGGGTAAATCGGCGCGGTAAATTTCTCTGGTTTGAATTGGATCGACCAGAGGTGTTGGTCGCCCATCTTGGAATGAGCGGCCAATTTCTTATTCAACAAAAGGACCGACCAGAGGCAAGGCACGTTCGGGCGTTATTTAGGATCTCCAAAGGCCCACAGAGACAGGAATTGGTTTTTAATGATCAGCGAACTTTTGGCTGGCTCTCTGTCGAAGAGCTCACGGACGGAGTCCCAACTTCTGCGACGCACATTGGCAGAGATCCCTTCGACCCCGAATTCGACAAGCCCATGGCGGTAAGAAATTATGCGAAGCGAAATGTGAAAATCAAGACGGCACTTTTGAGTCAAGAGATCATGAGCGGGGTGGGCAATATCTACGCCGATGAGGCGCTCTGGCGCGCCAAGGTTCATCCCGAAGCGCGCACCAGCGAGATTTCGTTAAAGAAAATCGCATTAGTGATAGATAGCGCAATCGAAGTGATGGAGGAAGCGATTTTGCAGGGCGGCACATCCTTTGATGATCTCTATATCAACCTCAACGGTGAGAGTGGTTTCTTTGAGCAATCCCTCGCCGCTTACGGGCAGACGGATAGGCCGTGTGTTCGGTGCGGTACTCCGATCAAGCGGATTATTGTGGGTCAGCGCTCATCACATTTTTGCCCACGTTGCCAGCGCAGGAATCGCTAGGTTACATCACTAAAACCTCGAGAAGTGCTTTCGAGGCGGCTCCAGAGGCCAATTCTTGGGAGATCTCCCAAAGTTTCTCTCCGTAATTTATTAATACCTGTATCCTTAATTCATGAGTTCGCGCCTAGATTTTTTGCACGCTAATAGCGATGCTATTAAAGCGATTGCCTCTCGCCATAAAGCTTTAAAAATCTCGGTTTTTGGTTCTGTTGCACGCGGTGAAGATGGCCCGGAAAGTGATATTGATTTTCTTGTGACTTTTACTCCAGATGCATCATTAACAGATCTAGCAGGGTTACATGATTCGCTAGAAGAATTCCTAAATGCGCCAGTTGATGTTATTTCCAGCGGAGGCCTTAAACCAAGAGATAGCCATATTCGGGAAGAAGCCTTGGCCCTGTGACTCGCTCTATGGAAAGAAATTGTTGGGATGCGCACCCAGCTCGCCCATGCTTACCACCAGATCGATGCGCAAATCGTTTGGAATGCTGCTTCGGTGAGCGTTCCTGCACTGGTTAAAAGCCTCTTGAGCTAGCAATAGATAGTGCAATCGAAGTGATGGAGGAAGCTATTTTGCAGGGCGGCACATCCTTTGATGATCTCTACATCAACGTCAACGGTGAGAGTGGTTTCTTTGAGCAATCCCTCGCCGCCTACGGACAAAGTGATGAACCGTGTATTCGGCGCGGTATCCCGATCAAGCGGATTATTGTGGGTCAGAGCTCATCACATTTTTGCCCGCGTTGCCAGCGCAGGAATCGCTAGATTAAATACTAAAACTTCAAGAATTGAGTAATTAACCCTGCCATTCTCTGCACAGCGTCTTTGGTTAATGAGCAACATGTCGGTGCATTCCGAGAACCTATTCTCACGTCGAACGCGTGACAATTGAAGAGAACGTGACGTATAAGAAGGAGGAGAGTATGGCGAAGAAACTAGAAATTGCAGAAGTCGAAGATCATTCATTCAATAATGTTCTGTTGCGGGGGAGAATCTCGGGGGAGCCGTCCGAACGCGAACTCCCCAGCGGTGATCGCATCGTCGAATTTCGGATTGTTGTAAAACGCGACACGAGAGAGGGTGTAGATACCTTAGATATAGCGGCCTGGAGTGCCAAAACTCGTCGAAAGAGCTTGACCCTCAAAACTGACGAATGGGTTGAGATATCGGGTTCGGTCAGGCGTCGATTCTGGAAGGCTCCAACCGGCCTTGCAAGTCGGTGGCAGATAGAGGCAAGCGAGATCTCTAGAATTTAGGTACGGTAATGCTCTAAGTATGGGAGGCAATGTGTCAAAGGATGTATTTAGCGCGCTCCGGGTCTATCTCTCCAAGATTACCGAGGGGGAGCGCACTCCCGCAGAGGTCGTTGCTTCCATGAATGCTTGGCTGCGCGAAAGTGGCGAAGCCATCAAACTCAAAGTCGAAGAAGAAGTCGAGGCAGGCGTCTCGAAAATGGGATTTGTGAAGCAGGAGGAGTTCGACAAACTCAAAAAGGATCTGGATGCTCTGCGCGCTTCGCTGGTTACCTCAAAGAGTTCGGCCCCCAAGAAGGCGACTGTAAAAAAGAGCGCGGTGAAGAAAGTTGGCAAGAAGTCTGCTCCGCGTAAGGCGACCTCTGCTAAGAAGAGTGCGGCGGGAAGCAAAAAATGAACGACGGCACGAGTCCACCGTATCTCTTGGATGAGATCAAGGTCGAATTGGAACATATCGATTCCTTGCCCACATCTGAGCATGCCCAGAGACTTGAGGGAGTGCATCGAAAATTGGAGACCGCGCTTTCCACTATTGAAGGACTGTAAAGAAACACAATGAAGACCCGTCTGGACGCGGAGTTGGTTCGACGCGGACTTGCGCGTTCGCGGGAACAGGCGGCTGATCTCATAGAGTCGCGTTCCGTTCTGGTTCGTGGCATTCCTGCAACCAAGCCAGCCACTCAGGTGGATGCCGAGACCTCGATCGTCCTGCAAGGAGAGCGGGATGATTTCGTCTCTCGCGGCGGTCATAAATTGGCGGGAGCCCTCGACGTTTTCACTGAGATTTCTGTTGCCGGACGTCGTTGCCTAGATGCGGGGGCATCTACCGGAGGTTTTACCGATGTCCTGCTCCGGCGCGGTGCAGCAGAAGTAGTTGCAGTTGATGTCGGATATGGTCAGTTGGCGTGGGAGCTACGGCAAGATCCACGAGTGATTGTTCTGGATCGGACAAATATTCGACACCTCACGGGTGAGATGGTCGGGGATCCTATTGATCTGGTCGTTGCTGATCTTTCCTTTATTTCTCTCACGCTCGTCCTTCCCGCCCTTGCCGCCGTCTCAAAACCTGATGCCGACTATGTCGTCATGGTGAAGCCGCAATTTGAAGTCGGACGGGAGAAGTTGGGAGCTGGAGGGGTTGTCCGCGACCCTGCGCTGCGACGAGCGGCAGTGTTGGATGTCGCGCAGTCGGCATATGACGTTGGACTTGGAACACTCGGGATCGCCGCAAGTCCACTTCCAGGTCCTGCCGGAAATGTTGAGTATTTCGTCTGGTTGCGTCGAGGTGCGGGCGAAATAGATGAATCGGCTCTTGATAAGGCGATTGCAGAGGGGCCGCAGTGACTGCAAAACGCTCGATACTTTTCATCGTCAACCAAAATCGTGAAGATGCCCGCCAAGCTGCGGAAGAACTCGGGGCGATTTTTAAGCAGGCCGGTTTTCGGTTGTACTCCAACAATGAAACTGAAATTGAATCGATGGCACCCCTTAGTGCTGAAGTACTTTCCGATATCGAGATTGCGATCGTCCTGGGAGGTGACGGGACAATGCTCCGCGGAGCCGAAGCAGTCCGCGGTACTGAAATTCCATTGCTCGGCGTGAATTTGGGGCGGGTCGGTTTTCTTGCAGAAGTTGAGAAACCTAAAATGTCGGAAATCGCTCAGGCAGTTATTTCCCAGAGTTACATCACAGATCAGCGACTGGTCCTTGCCTATTCAGTGGAGAGGTACGGCAAAGTCGTAGACCAAGGGTGGGCTCTAAATGAAGTAACCATCGAGCGGAGCGAGACTACGATGGTCGAACTTTTTGTCCAGATCGATCAGCGCCCTCTCTCTCGCTGGAGTTGTGACGGTTTGATCTGTTCAACTCCAACTGGTTCAACCGCGTACGCTTTCTCTGCGGGTGGTCCCATTGTCTGGCCGGAAGTTCAAGCACTCGTCGTCTTACCAATTTCTGCTCATGCACTTTTTTCCAAGCCTATGGTTGTCTCTCCTGAGTCGAATGTTGTGATCGATGTCGAGTCAACCACAGCGCTTCTCTCTGCCGATTCACGGCGCAAGTTTTCCTTGAACGCCGGTGACAGAGTGACGATGACTAAGGACGCAGACACGGTTCGTCTTGCCCACGTGAAAGAAATTCTCTTCACCGATCGACTCGTCGCCAAATTCAAACTCCCCATTGAAGGATGGCGTGGTGAGTGAACGCACGATGCTCGAGGGAATTTCTATTCGCGGTTTAGGTGTCATTGAAGACGCAAAATTGGAGTTAGGTCCAGGGTTTACCGTACTTACTGGTGAAACTGGCGCGGGTAAGACGATGGTGCTCACGGCGCTCTCTCTTGTTCTCGGGGGCAAAGCAGACACGACCCTGGTTAGGAAGGGGAGAGAGCGACTAAGCGTTAGCGCATCTTTTCAGATCTCAACTGACGTGGAAGAGTTTGCATCTGAAGTTGGCGCTGCCGTAGAGGATGGATCCTTGATCCTCACCCGAACTCTGAGCGCCGATGGGAAAAGCAAAGCAATTGCCGGAGGAGTCTCTGTTCCAGCTGGCACCCTCAATGAATTGGGCGAACAGTTGATCGAAGTCCATGGTCAGTCAGCAAGCATGAGCATTACTAAAGTCGCTAAGCAGCGAGAGATCCTGGACCGCTTTGCTGGATCGGCCCTTGCCGACGCGATGACTAAGTATCAAGAATCATTCGAGGCGTACCACCAATTGAAGGGCAAAATTGCCGCATTGCGAACAAATGCCGCTGGCCGCGAAAAGGAGATTGCGGCACTTCGAGAATTTGCCGAAGCCTTCTCCAAGGTGAAGCCGCTCGCGGGAGAAATGGAAGATTTGATTCAGGAAATATCGCGACTTTCCTCGGTTGAATCGCTTCGAACAGGGGTGGAGGACTCTGCGCGATTGCTCTTTGATGATGAGTCGATTGTGATTGATTCTCTTGCTCAGGCAAAGCGCAACTTGGAATCTGTCGCCGCGAAAGATTCAAAAATCGCGGAGATCTTGAACGCGGTCTCGGAGAGTTATTTCCTACTTTCCGATGCGGCGCAAATTACTCACACGTATCTGCAGGACTTGGAAGCCGATCCGATTCGACTAGAGGCCGCCCAAACTCGACGTGCGGAGATTAGCGCTCTCGTGAAGAGATACGCGACGAGTGGCGAGCCTGATGATCAAATCCGTGAATTGATTACTCGCAATGAGGAAGTGGTCGAAGCGATTGAGGATTTGTCAGGTGGCGAAGAACGAATATTTTCGATGGAGGAAGAACTCCGAGCTCTTTCCGTGGTCTTAATTAAGAATGCCGGGCAACTCTCGGAAATTAGAAGGAATAGTGCACACGAGATGTCCGAAGCGGTCACAACGGAGATTCATCTTCTCTCCATGCCGCACACGCAATTCTTCTGTAACGTAGTTTCGCCCGAGTACAAGAAATTATTGGCGCCGGATGGGTTCACGATGTCGGGGGCGGACGAGGTTGCGATGACAATCCAAGCCCACGCAGACGGACCTCACGTGCAGGTTGCCAAAGGGGCAAGTGGTGGTGAGCTTTCGCGAATCATGTTGGCCCTGGAAGTGGTGCTTGCCGGGTCGCAACCTGTTGGAACCTACGTCTTTGACGAAGTCGATGCTGGCGTCGGAGGCAAAGCCGCCATAGAAGTTGGCAGACGCCTTTTTGAACTTTCCCGACAGGCGCAGGTAATTGTTGTCACACACCTTCCGCAGGTCGCCGCCTGGGCAGACTCGCATTTCGTTGTATTGAAAAACAGTGATGGCGTTGTAAGCCAGAGCGATGTCATCCGAGTCAGCGGGGAATTTCGCATTGAAGAGATCGCTCGTATGCTGGCAGGACACGAAGATTCTCAGAGTGCACGGCAACATGCCGGCGAACTTTTAGCAATGCGTCAATAGCCACTCGAATCGCCCCGCGGGTTAGCCCGCGAGTCTGACCGCGCGTCCGAATGGGGATAATGGTTTTGTGCTGGGATGGTGATAGGTTGGTCTCCCATGGGCCAACCTCATGTGACTAAGCATTTATTCGTAACCGGGGGCGTGGCTTCCAGCCTCGGCAAGGGCCTCACAGCATCGAGTTTAGGGCGGCTAC
The DNA here is from genome assembly GCA_049287065.1 of Candidatus Nanopelagicaceae bacterium. GTDB lineage: Bacteria > Actinomycetota > Actinomycetes > Nanopelagicales > Nanopelagicaceae > QYPT01. Next base: position 197,927 of record JBAQFB010000008.1, on the reverse strand, counting down.
TGCGTTCGCGCGGAGTACGTGTGACGATGCAGAAGTTAGATCCATATCTCAACGTGGATCCCGGAACCATGAACCCCTTTCAACACGGCGAAGTTTTTGTGACCGATGACGGTGCTGAGACGGATTTGGATGTCGGCCATTACGAGCGATTCCTGGATACCAACCTCCACGGTTCGGCAAATGTAACTACAGGCCAAGTTTATTCGCGTGTGATCGCACGAGAGCGACGCGGGGAGTACCTTGGCGAAACCGTCCAAGTCATTCCCCACATTACCAATGAAATCAAAGAACGCATTCGTGCCATGGCAGCGCCCGACATTGATCTCGTCATTACTGAAATTGGCGGCACGGTTGGCGACATCGAATCCCAACCTTTTCTTGAAGCGGCCCGCCAGATCCGTCAGGAAGTCGGTCGCGAGAACGTGTTCTATCTGCATGTTTCACTCGTGCCATACATAGGTCCATCTGGAGAATTGAAAACGAAACCGACTCAACATAGTGTGGCGGCTCTGCGAAGTATTGGTATTACGCCGGATGCAATTGTGATCCGATCGGATCGAGAGATCCCAATTTCCGTTAAGAAGAAGATCTCTCTGATGTGCGACGTAGATCTTGAAGCAGTTGTGGCCGCGGTTGACGCACCTTCCATTTATGACATTCCAAAAGTCCTCCACTCTGAAGGTCTTGATGCATATGTCGTGCGGAGAATGGGCTTTCCTTTCAAGGATGTTGACTGGCGCGAGTGGGATGCTTTGCTCGCGAAAGTTCATCACCCTGCTCACCACGTGCGGGTGGCGCTGGTTGGAAAATACATAGATTTACCTGACGCGTACCTATCTGTCACCGAGGCGCTGCGCGCTGGCGGTTTCGCCAACAATGCGAAAGTGGAGATCAAGTGGGTCGCGAGTGATGAATGCGAGACATGGGAAGGGGCAACCGCTCAGCTCTCCGATGTTGACGCAATATGCGTTCCCGGCGGATTTGGTGTGCGCGGAATTGAAGGCAAGATTGGAGCCCTGCATTTTGCACGAAAGATGCGGATCCCAACCTTGGGACTCTGTCTGGGTCTGCAATGCATGGTGATCGAGGCCGCAAGGAATCTGGCGGGCATTGCTGATGCAAATTCTGCCGAGTTTGCTCCCAGCACCGATTCGCCAGTGATTTCAACTATGTCGGATCAGCAGGCCGCGGTTTCAGGGGAAGGGGACATGGGTGGCACCATGCGCCTTGGTCTTTACCGGGCGATATTGCAGCCCGGGTCGATCGTGGCGGAAGCCTATGGTTCAACCGAAATTTCGGAGCGACACCGCCACCGGTATGAAGTGAACAATGCCTATCGGGATCAACTGGCCGCTGCCGGACTCGTCTTCTCCGGAATGTACCCAGAGCGGGACTTGGTGGAATTTGTGGAATTATCCAAAGATATTCACCCCTTTTATGTCGGGACCCAGGCCCATCCTGAATTCAAATCCCGCCCAACGCGTCCACACCCCCTCTTTTCAGGGTTGATATCCGCCGCAATAGCCCGCGAAGGATGACGCTGGCGGGGTAGTCAGATGCGGTGATGAGCCAGGGTAGGCTGGTCTGATAGAGACATTTCACTAATAGGAGTAGAAAATGATTGTTGGAGTTCCAAAGGAGATCAAGAGTCAAGAGTCGCGAGTAGCAATCACCCCGGAAGGCGTTGGTGAGTTCGTGCGTGCCGGGCACTCGGTCATTGTGGAGAGCGGAGCAGGACTTGGTTCGGCCATCACTGATCAAGATTTCATCGCACAGGGCGGGTCTATCCGAGCCAGCGCTCAGGAGATTTGGGCGCAAGCCGACCTGATTTTGAAAGTGAAAGAGCCGATTGCCGCTGAGTACCCTCTCATGCGCAAGGGTCAGACTCTCTTTACCTACCTCCATCTTGCGGCTTCCAAGGCCTGTACAGATGCTCTTATCGCCAGCGGAACCACAGCCATCGCTTATGAGACCGTGGAGGTAAATGGAGCGTTGCCGCTGCTAGCGCCGATGAGTGAAGTCGCGGGCCGTATGGCCACGCAAGTGGGCGCCTTTGCACTCCAGAAACCCAATGGTGGGAGAGGTGTTCTCCTTGGAGGAGTACCCGGTGTTGCGCCAGGAAAAGTTGTAGTCATCGGTGGAGGTGTTGCTGGTTTGAACGCGGCGGTCATTGCAATGGGAATGGGCGCTGATGTGACAGTGATCGACAGAAGTATTTCTCGTTTGCAGTACGTCGACAGCATTTACTTGGGTCGGATCAAGACTTTAGCTGCCTCGTATCACGCAATAGATCGAGAAATTTCTCAAGCTGATCTAGTGGTTGGCGCTGTACTCGTTCATGGAGCAAAGGCGCCGAAGCTTGTGAGCAACGCGCAAGTTAAGAAAATGAAGCCTGGTTCCGTACTGGTGGACATCGCCATCGATCAGGGTGGATGCTTCGAAGATTCGCACGCGACGACTCACGCGGAACCTACCTTCCTTGTGCATGAAAGCATTTTCTACTGTGTCGCAAATATGCCGGGTGCAGTTCCTGTTGCTTCGACCTATGCGCTTACCAACGCAACTCTTCCCTTCGCACTAGCGATCGCGAACAAAGGGTGGCTGGATGCAGTTAAGAGCGATCGAAATCTGGCGCTTGGATTAAACGTCCATGAGGGAAAGGTCTATTACGAGGCAGTCGCGACGGCACACGGCTACGAATTTGTGCCGCTAGCATCTTGAGCGAGTGGTTGCGAAATTATGGATTTCGAAAAGGAATCGCGTAATTTCTTAGATCACATTCGCGTTGAGCGTGGATTAGCTGACAATTCTATTGCTGCCTACAAACGAGACTTGCATCGGCTTGCAAATTTTTTGCAAGCCGATGGACTCGATTTAGACGCAGTCGATGCGCAGACCCTTCAATCTTTTCAGACTTGGTTAAAGACCGAGAAATTGAGTCAATCCAGTATTAGTCGAATCCTTTCTACTATGCGCATGTTCTTCCGTTATCTTTCGCGAGAGAATGGGATGGCGGATCCAACAACCGAACTTCCGAAATCGAAGCAAGTGCGCAGGTTGCCCAAGGCGCTAACAGTTGCGGAAATCGTATCTATGATCGAGGCGGCATACCATGAAGGCAATCCGATTAGCATTCGCGATCGCGCGCTGCTTGAGCTTCTCTACGGTACTGGTGGGCGGATCAGTGAAATCGTCAACCTTGATTTATCTGATGTGAATTACATTGCACAAGATGGATTTCAGGTTGAAACCCTCAAATTACTTGGGAAAGGCGGCAAAGAGCGGATTGTTCCGCTGGGAAGTTTCGCAAGCGCGGCACTACAGGACTATCTCACTCGAACTCGGCCAATGTTGGCCGCGAACTCGGCCAAGAGAACAGAGGCCCTCTTCCTTAATCAAAAAGGTACTCGGTTAAGCAGACAGTCTGCGTGGCAGTTTGTGCTCAATGCAGCCAAGGCAGCGGGTGTCTCTGGGAAAGTCTCTCCGCATGTATTTCGCCATTCGTATGCGACTCATCTGTTGGACGGAGGAGCGGACATACGCGTTGTGCAAGAACTCTTAGGGCATGCCTCTGTCACGACAACGCAAATTTATACTTTGATCACAATTGATAAAGTGCGTGAGACTTACAGTTTGGCACACCCACGAGCGAGATAGTTTTATAGCCCGCGAAGTCGTCTTGCCAAAATGCTCTGCTCACCTTTAGCTTCAAGATCGGCGATGATCACTGCAATCGACTCGCGAACTATTCGTCCGCGGTCGGCCGCTAATCCCAAATCGCCGCGCAGCAGCAGTCTGGCCTGGTCCAAGTCGAAGAGTTCTTCGGGGGAGAGATAAACGGTGATCTTCTCGGCGTGGGATTCGCGCCCACTAGGTGAGCGATCAACGGCAGAAACACGACGTCGTGGTGTAGTACGCACACCCTTTGTAGTCGGACGGACCACGGGTGCAGTTGCGTTCTGAACCGGAGTCACCGCTGGTGCTGCGCCTGAATCTGAGGCATCACGTACCGCTGTTAGCGCGGGAGTGGTAGAACGGAACAATTCATCAGCACCGGGCAAACTGGCTCTGCGACTCATTTGACTCCTCCGATTGCGATCAATTCGCGTGCAAGTCTTCTATACGATGCAGCGCCACCCGAACTATTGGCGTAGGTGGTGATTGGTTCGCCCGCAACTGTCGTCTCGGGGAAACGTACAGTCTGGGCAATGACGGTTTCAAATACATTTTTGGGAAATGCCTCAAGTATTCGCTCCAGGACTTCCCGACTATGCAACGTCTTTCTGTCGTACATTGTGGCGAGAATGCCAACTAATTTGAGGGACGGATTGAGGTTTATTCGCACTTTTTCGAGGTTCTCTTGAAGTTGGGCGAAGCCACGCAATGCAAAGAACTCGCACTGCAAAGGCACTATGACACCATCAGCCGCCGTGAGCGCATTGAGGGTGAGTAGTCCCAGGGTTGGTTGGCAGTCGATGAGAATCACGTCGTAGTAATCACGGACTGCTGCGAGAGTCTTCTTGAGGAAATTCTCGCGGCCCATTTCGTTGACGAGAGTGACTTCTGCGGTTGCGAGCTCCTTGTTCGCCGGGAGAAGATCCATCCCAGGAATTGAAGTCTTCAGAATGATTTTTTCAATGTCGGAGTGGGGATCCATCAGTACTTGGTAGACGGTCTCCTGCAATTTGAGCTCGTGCGCGTTCACTCCCAGCCCAACGGAGAGCGCTCCTTGCGGGTCGAAGTCGACCAGAAGCACGCGCCGGCCCAGTTCGGCCAAACTCGCCCCCAGGTTGATTGTCGTGGTCGTCTTTCCCACGCCACCCTTCTGGTTGACGATGGGAATGATGGTGGCAGGTCCGTGTTTGGTTAAAGGTTTGGGAACTGGCCAATTTTTTGGAGTCTTCTTGAGCAAGGTGGATGTGGTGGCCACATCGTCATCAAATGTCGATTTAACGCTCAATCGAGAAACCTCTCTGCCGTCTTAAGGCGCGACTCTACGCATACGCTCAAAATGAGGCAAGTGCGCGCCCGGAAGCCAAATGTGAAGTACCGTTCGCTGGTGGAAACTGCCTCGCCGGATGTGAATGAAGTAGTTGCCTCCGGTTTTTCTCTCCATTTAGAGAATTTTGAAGGTCCTTTTGATCTTCTCCTTCAACTCATTGCTCGGCATCGTATGGATATCACCGAGATCGCCCTTGGGGCAGTGACCGATGAATTCATCTCATTTATCCGCGCCTTGGAGGAGTCCGGAGAAGGATGGCAGTTGGATCAGGCCACGGAATTTCTGGTGGTCGCCGCAACTCTGCTCGACCTAAAAGCCGCCCGTCTCTTGCCCAGCGGGGAAGTCGAGGATGAAACCGATCTGGCTCTCCTGGAGGCGCGTGACCTTCTCTTTGCCCGGCTTCTTCAATACCGAGCTTTCAAGGAAATCGCCTCCACTTTTCATGATCGAATACTTCTACAGGATAGGTCCTTCGCTCGGGTGGTTGCCCTGGATTCGTCGCTTTCGGCGTTGCTACCGGAAGTCCTCATTGGGGTAGGTCCAGCGCGATTCGCCGCCATTGCAGAGCGGGTTCTGGCCCCTAAGGTCACACCTAGTGTCGCCATGGAGCACCTCCACCTGCCGCTCGTGAGCGTGGCCGAGGAGTCTAAATGGGTCGTGGAGATGCTACGTCGATCGCATTCGATGAGTTTCCGACACCTGGTGGCCGAGGCAGAGAGCACCTTGGTTGTAGTGGCCCGTTTCCTAGCCCTCTTAGATCTTTATCGACAAGGCGCCCTCCGATTCGATCAGGTGGTTTCACTCGGTGAGCTGCAAATTAGTTGGATAGGTTCCAGCACTGGGGAAATTGAAGCTGGCGAGGAGTTCGATGTGCTGGTAATTCCAGAGGAAAATGAGACAGAGGAGGGGTCAGATGTCTGATCTTGAACTTGAACGTTCGATAGAGGCGATCCTGATGGTTGTCGATGAACCCGTCACTGAACTGACGTTGGCCCAGGTGCTGGGATCGCCGATCGATGCAATCACCGATGGACTTTCACGTTTGCAGGAGGAATATGCGAAGCACGGATTCGAGCTCCGTGCCATTAATGGAGGATGGCGCTTTTATAGCCGGCCCGAGTATTCGGCCGTAGTGGAGAAATTCGTGCTAGATGGCCAGCAATCGCGCCTTACGCAGGCCGCCCTGGAAACCCTCGCCGTCGTTGCTTATCGCCAGCCAGTATCTCGGGCGCGAGTTTCGGCCATTAGGGGAGTGAACGTGGAGGCGGTAATGAAAACGCTCATCACGCGGGGCCTGGTGGAAGAGTCTGGACTCGAACATGAGACTGGCGCAATTCTCTATAGGACTACTTCATACTTCCTCGAACGATTGGGCCTTAACGCACTCAGTGATCTACCTGCACTTGCTCCATACCTTCCGGATTTGGATCGACTGGATGAAGTGCTCGGCGCTCTCACGGATTGATCTCGCCTGATCCAGGTTGAACGCGGAATCTTGGGGGTCCATCCGGCGGTAGACTGTTCCACTTGCCTTCTAGATTGGATCCCATGTCTCTGACCCGCCTCAATAAGGTGATTGCCGACGCTGGAATCACGAGTCGCCGTGGTGCTGACGAACTCATCCACGATGGACGCGTGAGCGTAAATGGTGAAATTGTGCGCGAACCCGGAGTCAAAGTTGACCCTGATAACTCTGTAGTAATGGTTGATGGTGAGACAATTAAGCAGAGTATGACTAAGACTTACCTCGCACTTCATAAGCCTAAGGGTGTCGTGTCTACCATGTACGATCCCGAAGGGCGGCCTTCCCTTTCCGACTTCATCTCACTTCGAACTGAACGCCTCTTCCACGTTGGCCGGTTAGACAAGGAGAGTGAAGGACTTATCCTCCTGACAAATGATGGAGAAATGACCTTCCGGGCGACTCATCCTTCCTACGGGTTGGAGAAGACATACTTGATTCAATTCGCCGGCAAGCTGCCTAGCGGTGCCGAAGAGTCTCTTCTTAAGGGAATCGAACTTGAAGACGGATTGGGGCGAGTTCTGGAATTTAAGTCCCTTTCACCCACTTGGATCGAGGTCACCATTCATGAAGGTCGCTATCACATTATTCGGCGGATGATGGAAGCGGTTGGAGTGGATGTCCTGCGGTTGATTCGAACCCGCTTCGGTCCTATTTTGCTGGGGGATGTACTGGAAGGGCGCTGGCGCGATCTCAATAAGGTTGAACTGGTAAATCTACGTAAGGCTTTAGATATTTAACGACTTATCGCTTTTAAACACCATCTATAAATAACTATAAGTAGATAAAGCGGTTTTCACTTTCCTCAATTAATGATGATTTATCGATATTTGCGATGGGATTCACGCACACTTTTGGCCTTGGCAAGCCGATTTATCGACTATTAATAATGCCCGGGAGAGAACTCTTTGCGGCGTTAAAACGGTTAGACCGTTAATCGATAAAAGCACAAAGAGATGTAGTTATATAGTTAGAAACACCCAAATTGAACCCGCTTCGCGGAGGCGAAGATGTACCCTGTGCGCATGAGCGTGCGAGCTATTCGAGGAGCAATCCAGGTTGATTCCAATACCGTCAGTGCAATTCATGCAGGGGTGAAGGAGCTCCTCGAAGCGGTCATTTTTGCCAATGGGCTAACTCCTGACGAGGTCATTTCTGTGATCCTGACTTCTACTCCTGACCTCACAGCGGATTTTCCAGCCGCCGCAGCCCGTGAAATCGGATTTGGGGCCGTTCCACTCTTATGTGCCTCGGAGATAGATGTTCCGGGGGCGCTTTCGCGAGTTATTCGGGTCCTCCTGCACTGTGAAACCGAGCGGAATCGGACCCAAATAGTGCACATTTACCTCAAAGGGGCAGTTGCGCTGCGACGAGATCTGGCCCAGTGAACGCGCTCACTCCCAAAACTAAGGTCCGGGTGCTTGGTGCTGGGTTGATTGGAACCTCGATTGCATTAGCTCTTTCAGCTGCAGGTATTCGGGTAAAAATGGTCGATTCCGATCCCCGGAGGGCGAACCTCGCGCAGGATTTGGTTGGAGAATTTAATGACGGAGATGCGGATCTAGTCATCTTTGCTCTGCCATCCTCGAAACTCGGAGGAGTCATTTCGGATGAGTTTAGATCAAACCCCAAGGCGACATTCATAGATATAGGAAGCACCAAGGCTAAACCTCTGGCTGAAATCGAGAGAATTCCTGGAATGGCGCAGCGATTCTGCGGTACTCATCCGATGGCTGGTCGAGAAATTGGGGGACCAGAGGCGGCACGCGCCGATCTCTTCGTCGGACGCCCATGGATCTACACGCCCACCCCAGCCACCGATTCCGATGTTATCGAGATGGTCCTGGCGCTCATTGATCGCCTGGGAGCAAGCGCGATCGAGATGACTGCGAGCGAACATGACAGCGCCGTAGCTCTTCTCTCCCATCTTCCCCAAATTTCCGCCTCCCTTCTGGCCAAGCAACTGAAAAATGCTCCCGAGAATTGGCTGGCGCTAGCCGGGCAAGGGGTGCGAGATTCCACTCGTATCGCCGCCTCCGACCCGCATCTGTGGCAGGAGATCATCGGCATCAATCGTCAGCAGATTCTGCCTCTGCTGATGAAATTGAAGAGTGATTTGGAGACTTTGATTGCACAAATTGGTGATGACGACGCCGTGGCAGCTTTCATTGCCCAGGGCCAGGAAGGTCGCGCCAGAATTCCAGGTAAACATGGCGGTATTCAGCGCGATTACTCGTATCTTCCGATAGTAATCGAGGATAAGCCGGGTCAATTGAGTCGGCTCTTTCAGGAATGCGGGGAAGCCAACGTCAATATTGAGGACCTATCGATCGAACACTCACCCGGGCAGTTCACGGGTTTGATTACCTTGGCGCTGTCAAAAAATGATGCGCAGAGATTAGCGGTGCATCTGGAATCGCACGGATGGAACGTGCATCTTCCAAAATTGAACTAACCAATTTAATTAAGAAATTCAATTGGGAAATGGGCGGCTAGACTCGCCCCATGGGCATTGTTCTGGCTATAGACGGCCCAAGCGGGGCAGGCAAGTCGAGCACAGCCCGTGCTATTGCCAGGCGCGCCCGCTGGGAATATCTGGACACGGGCGCTCTCTATCGCGGTGCGACTTGGCTTGCACTGCAGGGCTCATTGACGGATCCAGCACAGATCGTCGCTGCGCTTAAACATTCACCCTTGAAGTTCCGGACTGACCCATCTGATCCCAAATTGTTGGCAGGAGAGGTCGACGTCACTTCCCAGATTCGCTCGCAGGAAGTCACTGACCATGTCAGTCGAGTAAGTGCTTATCCCGAAGTACGTGCGTTTCTTCTTGCTCTGCAACATAAACTCATCGATCACGCGGTGCGCGGCATAGTTGTGGAGGGCCGCGATATCGGAACGGTGGTCTGCCCGGATGCTGCACTGAAGATTTATCTCACCGCCGACTTAACCGCCAGAGCGGAGCGTCGCGATCGCGAAATGGATCAGGGCTCTCGCGGCGAGCAAGTTGCCGACGTTAGCGACTCCCTAGCACAGAGAGATCATTTGGATTCAACTCGCAAGAGTTCGCCTTTAAGCAGAGCCAATGATGCAATCGAGATTGACTCAACCGAACTTTCGCTAGAGGAGACGGCGCAACGCATCTGGGAATTATTGAAGCAGCGTCGCCTGCTCGGCCTGCCAGTCGTCGCTCTTCTCGGACGCCCCAATGTTGGCAAATCCACGCTAATTAACCGGTTTATCGGCCGGCGGGAAGCGATTGTCGAGGACACGCCTGGCGTGACACGGGATCGAGTGACCTATGAGTGCGAATGGAATGGCCGTGAGTTTATGGTGATGGATACCGGTGGATGGGAAGCAAAGCCCGACGGTATCTCAGTGGGTGTAAGCGCAATTGCTGAACTAGCAATGGAAGAAGCCGATGTGCTTGTCCTTGTCATAGATGCGCAAGTTGGCGCACTCGATGAGGATGACATTCTGGTTCGGGAATTACGGAAAATGAAGAAGCCGATCATTCTGGTTGCCAACAAAGTGGATAGTGAGCGCGAAGAAACTATGGCTCACTCACTCTGGAATTTAGGTTTGGGCGAACCGCAATTTGTCTCCGCATTGCATGGTCGCAATAGCGGAGACCTCCTTGACCGCTTAGTCTCTGTGATGCCCGAAGTCGGGGGAGCGCAGAGCCAAGATGGATATCGTCGAGTGGCGCTTATCGGACGTCCTAATGTTGGAAAATCTAGTTTGCTTAATATCCTGGCGGGCACTACGCGCGCACTTGTCGATGACGTAGCTGGAACTACGCGGGATCCGGTCGATGAATTAATTGAATTGGGTGGGTCGATCTGGCGCTTTATCGATACCGCGGGCATTCGCAAACGCGCCAACCAGCAGAGCGGTACCGACTACTACGCGACTCTGCGTACGCAGGTTGCACTCGAACGAGCCGAAGTGGCGGTCGTAGTGATAGACGGGTCGATTCCAATTTCCGAGCAAGATTTACGAATCATCACGATGGTTGAAGAGGCCGGCAAAGCACTCGTAATAGTGATGAACAAATGGGATCTGGTTGATGAAGACCGCCAAATTACATTGGACCGGGAGATTGACCGCCACCTTGACCAAGTTGAATGGGCCCAACGGGTCAATCTCGCCGCCAAGACTGGCTGGCATCGTGACCGTCTAGCTCCCGCTCTTCGAACCGCGCTGAGTAGTTGGGAGAAGCGCATCCCAACCAGCCGGCTCAATTCCTTCCTGGGAACCCTCGTCGCTGCGACACCCCCTCCCGTACGCGGGGGGAAGCAGCCCAAGATTCTTTACGCGACGCAGGCCGGCATATCTCCGCCCCGCTTCGTCATTTTCACCACCGGGTTCTTGGAGAGTTCCTACCGACGATTTATCGAGCGAAGACTGCGCGAGGAGTTCGGTTTCCCGGGGACTCCGCTGCAGGTATCTGTACGAGTGCGCGAACGCGACTAATATTCCACTGGCGAGAAATCGCCACCGGGGCGTAGCGCAGCTTGGTAGCGCACCAGGCTGGGGGTCTGGTTGTCGCAGGTTCAAATCCTGTCGCCCCGACGTGTCTAAACTTTTGACGATTCCCAATGCCCTGACCCTGCTGCGTGGATTGGGTGTTCCCCTCTTTATTTATCTGGCTCTGAGCCGACACGCCGATGGGGCCGCCATAGTCGTTCTGATTATCGGGGGAGCAACTGATTACTTTGACGGGAAATTGGCGCGCGCGTGGAATCAAGAGTCGCGTTTAGGCGAACTCATGGACCCGGCCATCGACCGCCTCTACATTGGCGCAACCCTGATAGTCCTCTTTATACGAGATGCCATTCCGCTCTGGGTGATCGCACTCCTTGTTGGGCGGGATCTAATTTTGGGAATTATGACGTTGGTCATGAACCGATTTGGGATCCCACCATTCAAGGTGACTTTCCTCGGAAAGGCCGCGACATTCAATTTGATGTACTCATTCCCACTTTTGTTGCTGGCAAAGTCCTCAACGTACTGGGGAGACGTGGCTTTCGTCGCAGGGTGGAGCTTTGCGGTGTGGGGTATCGGGCTGTACCTCGTCACAGGTTTAGATTATTTTTGGACGGGATGGCGCTCCATTGCTCATGCAAAGTAAGGTAGCCACTAAACAAACCTCGATAGGAGATGAACGTGTCTGAAGCACCACTAGCGTTGCGTTACACCAGAGAGCATGAATGGGTGGCTAAGACCGAGAACCCATCACTCGTGCGAATTGGAATCACTGATTTTGCGCAGAGTGCCCTCGGAGACATTGTTTATGTCCAGCTGCCCTCTGTCGGAGATGAAGTGAGCGTTGGAAAAGTCTTCGGAGAGGTTGAATCCACTAAGAGTGTTTCCGAACTCTACGCACCGCTGACTGGCAAAGTAACAAATGTCAATGCCGCACTTTCAGCAAATCCTGAAATTCTCAACTCTGATCCCTACGGTCAAGGTTGGATTATCGAAGTTGAAGTTACTGGTGGCGAAGAAGATCTTCTTTCAGCACAGGAGTATGTCCAACTTACGGCTTGACCTGGAGACGGCGCATCTCTAATGTCATCCTCAAGTTGATGTTGAGTTAGAAGGGAGTGCCACGGGTATGGAGAAAATCCCCGAGCATGAACTCACAACGACTATCCATCTTGGCGCACGTGAAGTTGCCGGAAAAGTTCCTGTGGATCGACTTCAGGAAAATCTTACCCAACTCAATGATGAGGAACGTGAGATAGTTTCAAAACTATCACCGCAGGATGGAATGCTCATTGTCCACCGTGGACCCAGCAAAGGAGCCCGGTTTTTGCTCACCGATATCGCCACCATTGGCCGCTCCCCAGAGAACGAGGTATTCCTCGACGACGTGACTGTCTCGCGCAAGCACGCCATCGTTTCGCGTATCCAGGGCAAGGTTTTTCATCTTAAAGATCTCGGAAGTCTCAATGGCACGTACGTGAATGGTTACTCGACACTAGAAGTCCAACTTTCATCCGGGGATGAAATACAGATTGGTAAATATCACATGCTCTTCTTTGGAGGAAAACAATGAGCGTTCCGGCTCGGGCGTACCTAAGTATTGGCGAAGTTCTCGGAAAGCTGCGCGGGGATTTCCCTGACATCACGATTTCCAAGATTCGCTTCCTTGAGTCAGAAGGTTTGATTGAACCGCAGCGCACTCCATCGGGTTATCGCAAATTCACAAATTCCGATTTAGAGCGGTTGCGTTACGTGCTTCTCGCCCAGAGAGATCAGTACTTGCCGCTTCGAGTGATTAAAGAGAACTTGGATGCCCTTGATCGAGGGTTGCAACCTGCCCAGACATCTGGCGGTGCACCAACTCCTCGTCTTGTCACTATTGATGGAGAAATTGCGCCGGCCAATTTCGCAGAGGGGAGTGATCTTCGACTTTCGCGTGAAGAACTTCTCAAAGCGAGTGGGGTAGTGGAAGAGCAACTCGTCGAACTTGAGTCTTACGGATTGATTGCCCCGCGGGGACGTCACTATGACGGCGATGCCCTTGCTATTGCGCGCGCCGTAACTGAAATGGCTGGTTTTGGAATTGAACCTCGTCATCTTCGCTCCTTCAAATCTGCCGCAGATCGTGAAATCGGACTGATCGAACAAGTGATCACGCCCTTAACTCGGCAGAAGAGCGCAGAAGCGAAAGCTCGCGCAGAGGAAGTTCAGCGGGAGATCGCCGCACTTTCCGTCCGTCTTCATGCCGCGCTGGTCCGCGGTGGACTGCACCGCCTTCGGTAGTGAGATGATTCTCGTAGAAGTCGTGGGTGTGCGAGTCGAGATGCCATCCAATCAACCCATCATCTTGCTCAAGGAGACGGAGGGAACTCGATTTCTACCGATCTGGGTTGGTGCAGTTGAGGCAACTGCGATTGCCTTCGCGCAGCAGGGTGTTATACCGACACGGCCTTTGACGCACGATCTTATGAAAGAGATGATCGATACCTTTCATGGAAAACTTGCCGCCGTACATTTAACCGAACTTCGCGACGGCGTCTTCTACGCCAACTTGCTTCTTAAAGACTCCTCTGACCACGAACTCGTTCTTTCTGCGCGACCTTCTGATGCGATTGCGCTGGCCCTTCGTACGCACAGCGAGATCTTGGCCAGCGAAGAGTTATTTGACGAAGCCGGGATAGAGATGCCTACTGAGGATGCTTCCCAGGCCAATGACGAGGTCGAACGTTTTCGAGAGTTCTTGGACCAGATCAACCCAGAGGACTTCGCAGGCTGACCCATGTTAATTCGCAGAGCCGCCCTCATCTTGCGCATCGCCGCGACCTTGTCCTTCTTTGCCGCCGCTGCCCTCATTATTCGCCCCGCCTCCGTTGCCGAACTATTCGGATATCCCGGCTCTGCCCTCACAAATGAATTGCTCTGGACGGTGCGGTTAATGGGCGCGACCTTCCTCGTGCCGGCACTTTTGGCGCCCCTCGTCGCTGCCTTTGCAGGTGAGAGGGGATTGAGACAGGCCGCCGCCGGCATGGCATTCATTTCGATCGGATTGGGTTCCCTCGTCCTTTTTACCCCCGGCCATTGGTCGTGGGGGAAATTTTCCTGCGTCGCTCTAAGTTATCTTTTCGCACTTCTTTATTTTTATGCTCTCCGCGGACGGGGTAGAAACCGTTAACCTCTACTTGAGGTTTTGATCGTGTCGGTTATTGCTTCTACTTCTAAGCGCTCTTAGGCTTACTAAGGCTTGAGAAACTTCCCTTTCTAGCAGTATGAGAATCGAGTTTTACCGTGACGGACGCAGAAATGGCTGATATCGGATACCGCGGTGCAACGGCGTGCGCGGCTGCTGGAATTTCCTACCGTCAATTGGACTACTGGGCGCGGACCGGTCTGGTCACACCGAGTGTCCGTACGGCAAGCGGATCGGGAACTCAGCGACTCTATGGATTTCGAGACATCCTTGTCCTCAAGATCGTCAAGCGGTTGCTGGATGCTGGCGTTTCACTTCAGAACATCCGCACCGCCGTGGATTACCTGCGAAACCGTGGCGTGACAGAACTTGAGCGAATCACATTGATGAGCGATGGAGCCTCGATCTATGAATGCTCAAGTCCCGATGAAATTATCGACCTACTGCAAGGTGGTCAAGGAGTCTTTGGGATCGCTGTCGGAAAAGTATGGAGTGAGGTTGAAGGATCATTGGCCACCCTGCAAGGCGAGATTGATGGCCATGTGATAAGTGGCACAACTAACGACGAGTTGTCGCAACGTCGCAAACTCAAAGGTGCGTAAATCGGCTTATCCTGCTCATCTAGAATCAGACTCATCTGGAGTTCACATCTGGATTTAACTGGGGCGTAAGGGGATAGGAAGAGATGAAAGATATGACTGTGTCATATGAGGCGTTCGAGAGAAGACATATAGGCCCATCATCAGAGCAAGAGAAATTAATGCTCGCCGAACTCGGGTTTGAAACGATCGAGGAATTCATTGCTCAAGTAGTGCCTTCAAGTATTGCAATGGCTCAGAGACTTGAAGAAATTCTTCCGCCCCCAGCAACTGAAACAGAAGTGATTGATGAACTGCGCTCTCTGGCTGCAGAGAACGCAGTTTTTACCTCGTTGATCGGGACTGGATACTACGGAACTATCACTCCAGCCGTAATTCTTAGAAACGTCCTGGAAAACCCGGCTTGGTACACCGCATACACGCCGTATCAACCTGAAATTTCGCAGGGGCGCCTCGAAGCGCTCTTTGCGTTTCAAACTGTGGTCTGCGACCTGACTGCTCTCCATGTTGCCAACGCATCAATGTTGGATGAAGCAACCGCAGCTGCGGAGGCCATGACCCTGGCGCATCGCGCATACAAGGGCAGCGATGACGCAGTTTTTCTAGTGGATAAAAATGCCCACCCTCAGACCATTGCTGTAATCCACACTCGCGCCAAACCTTTGGGCATTAAAGTTGAATTGATCGATCCGCTTGCGCCGTTGGCGACGAATGAATTTTTCGGAGTGCTTGTGCAGTACCCAAATACTTTTGGTGCCATTCACGACTTCTTGACTTTGGCGAAGCAGGTACATGAACGCGGTGCTCTTCTTATCGCCGCAGCCGATCTTCTGGCCTTGACCTTGCTTACTCCGCCGGGGGAGTGGGGCGCTGATGTGTGCGTTGGTTCGGCGCAACGTTTCGGAGTGCCGATGGGTTTTGGCGGTCCACACGCTGGTTTTATGTCAGTGCGTACCGGACTTGAGCGAACAATGCCAGGGCGATTAGTCGGACAGAGTATTGACGTTGATGGGAATCCAGCTTTCCGACTTGCACTTCAAACCAGAGAGCAGCACATCCGTCGCGACAAGGCGACCAGCAACATCTGCACCGCGCAAGTGCTTTTGGCAGTCATGAGCGCGTTCTATTCCATGTGGCATGGACCAGATGGTTTGAAAATGATCGCTGCAAAGATAAACGGCCAGACTCGACGTCTGGCGCAAGGACTGTTGGATGGCGGGTTCAGCGTTGCTGAAGGTAGCTATTTCGACACGCTCACCATCACCGTTCCGGATGCGAGAGTTATACATAATCGCGCGCAAGATCTTTCAATCAATCTCCGCGAAATAAATGAAGAGACAATTGGAATTTCTCTTGATGAAACAACATCAGAGAAAACTCTGCTAAGTCTGGCGGATGTGTTTGGTGTAACCATCCCAGCAGGGGAGAGCGCGGCTAAGAACTCGATCCCAACAAACTTGCTTCGTACTTCTGCATTCTTAACCCATCCGATCTTCCATGTAAATCATTCTGAAACTGCGATGATGCGATACTTGCGGACGTTGGCAGACCGTGACCTGGCACTCGATCGCACCATGATTCCGCTCGGATCCTGCACCATGAAACTGAATGCGGTCACAGAGATGGAATCTGTTACATGGCCGGAGTTCTCTTCCTTGCATCCCTTCGCGCCGGCAGATCAGAGCGCAGGTTCGCGAAAACTCATTGACCAACTTTCGCAATGGTTGATTTCTATCACGGGCTACGATGCGGTTTCGCTCCAGCCCAACGCTGGCAGTCAAGGCGAGTTTGCCGGCCTGCTGGCAATTCGAAATTACCATGATTCGAGAGACGAGGTTCACCGTCGCATCTGCTTGATTCCCTCTAGCGCGCACGGAACAAATGCGGCAAGTGCCGTTATGGCTGGCATGAAAGTCGTCGTGGTTGCGTGTGACGAACACGGCAATGTGAGCCTGGATGATTTGCGCGCAAAGATCCAGGAGCACTCTTCAGTTCTTGCGGCATTGATGATTACCTATCCTTCAACGCATGGTGTCTTCGAAACTGCAATCGGTGAAATCTGTGCGCTGGTGCACGATGCTGGAGGACAGGTTTACGTAGATGGTGCAAACCTCAACGCGCTAGTCGGACTTGCCCAACCTGGAAAATTCGGAGCTGATGTCTCACACCTCAATCTCCATAAGACTTTCTGTATTCCGCACGGAGGTGGGGGACCTGGCGTAGGCCCGGTCATCTGCCGCGCCCACTTGGCCCCGTTCTTGCCCAACCACCCATTGGATGGGCAGGCTGGTCCCGCAACAGGTCCTGGCCCTGTCAGTGCTGCACCGTTTGGCTCGGCGAGCATTCTTCCCATTTCGTGGGCGTACATCCGTTTGATGGGCGGATCAGGTCTCACGCATGCAACTCAAGTTGCAATTCTCTCTGCCAATTACATTGCCCGAAAACTAGGGGAGTACTACCCCGTTCTCTACAGTGGAGCGGCAGGTCTAGTTGCCCACGAATGCATTCTGGATCTGCGGGAGATCACCAAAGAGACCGGTGTGACCGTGGACGATGTGGCCAAACGGCTCATGGACTATGGCTTCCATGCACCCACGATGAGCTTCCCGGTTGCTGGAACCCTGATGGTCGAACCGACCGAGAGCGAAGATATCGTCGAGTTGGATCGCTTTATTGAGGCGATGATCTCGATTTATCGTGAGATTCAAGCAGTGGGCAATGGTTCCTACAGCAGCGATAACTCACCATTGCGCAGCGCTCCACATACCGCTGAGCAGATGGCTGCCACGGACTGGAACCACCCATATACGCGCGAATTGGCGGCCTTCCCGCAGGGAATAGCCCTAGGAGAGATCATCGGCCGACGTGGCAAATACTGGCCAACCGTTGGGCGTATCGATGGCGCTTATGGGGATCGAAACCTGATCTGCGCCTGCCCGCCAATGGAGGAGTACCAGTAACCGGAGCGGCTAACCTCTATATTCACTTAACATAATGTAACTTATCGGCGTTATTCCGTAGGCGAGATTCGACCGCCCAGCCAGTTACTTTGGTTAATGCTTCCATCACGATCCGTCTGCTCATCTTGGATTTTCCGAGCTCTCTTTCTACAAAGGTGATCGGTTCCTGAGCGAAAGTTCCTTCGGCGGCGTGCGCAGCGCGCACCATTTCAATTTGAAAGCAGTAACCCTCCGAGGAAATCGTCTCCATTTTGATTCGTTTGAGCAGGTGCGCGGAATAGACCCGAAAACCGCCCGTGAGGTCATTTAGTGGCATCCGCAGCGCCCACCGAGCGTATGAAGTGCCGATGCGGGAGATAAATTGTCGATATTTGGGCCAGTTCAAGATGGCACCACCTGGCATCCACCGTGTACCCATGACAACATCGGCGTTGTTGGCCCGCTCGATCAGTCGGCTGAGGTCCTGCCAACGGTGGGAGCCGTCTCCGTCCATGGTCACAAAGTGAGTGAATGTGGAGTCTCTCAGACCCCATTGGAAACCGGCTCGATAAGCAGCGCCTAGTCCAGATTTCTCGGTTCGATCCAGGACATGGACTCGATCGGAGTTCAACTCCTTAACGACCCGGGCGGTCCCATCCGGAGAGTTATCGTCGACAATCAGAAGTTGAGTATCAAAGGGCAGCGCGAGCACCCCTTGAATGACAGAAGCGATGCTCTGGACCTCGTTGTAGGTCGGAATAATGACGAGGATCTTCATTTCAGCCTCCGACGTGAAGATATAAAAGGAAATGCGCTAGTTAGAAAGATTGGTAGGAAGATTAAGGCAAGTTCAATTTGCTCGCCATATTTGTCTGATGGCGTGACTGAGTTTATGAGCGCGATGGAAGCGTCGATTACCGCTGATCGGTCGATTTCACGATGTTGAGACACCTTCCCGCGTGGATCGATGAGTGCACTCACCCCGGAAGTTGAAATGCTCACGGCATACCTTCGATGTTCAATCGCACGGATTCGTGAAATCTGGAGTTGCTGCTCACTCTCAGGTGATCTCCCAAAAGTCGCACTATTTGTCTGAATTACCAAAGCATTCGCGCGCTTGCCCATTTCGCGCCCAATTGAATCGTCAAGAAGCTCGAAGCAAATAATTGGTGCCAAAATAGCCTTTCCAACTTGATGTAGAACGGTTTCCTTTCCCGGTAGAAATCCAGCGACACTCTTCGCGTAAGGGGAAATAAATTCTGCAATAGTCCGCAACGGAATATATTCTCCAAATGGCGTTAAGTGCTGTTTGATATATATCGAACTAGGACCGGTCTTGGGTAGCCAAAGCATTGAAGCATTGTGAAACTTTTCTCCAGATTCCAAAACGGCCCCGAGGATCAATGGAGTTGAAAACTCGTCAACTAAAGCTTGAATTCGCCTGCTTACCAAAGGGTTTCGAAAAGGATCCACATCCACCGAATTCTCGGGCCACAAAATTACATCCGGAGTACCAACACGCTGGGACAAATACGTCCGGGTAGTTCTGAGATGATTTTCAAAGACAGCCGTCGCGCGCGCGTTGAATTCAAGTCCAAGCTGCGGCACTCCCCCTTGAACCGCAACAAAGTTGAAGTCGCGTCTTTCATCGCGCTTATTAGAGGCCTCATTAGCGGTGAGGAGGAATGTCGGAAACGCGATGAGAATAATCAACCAGAGCGCTTTCAACTTTCGATCAACCACCAATAGATAA
Organism: Candidatus Nanopelagicaceae bacterium; assembly: GCA_049287065.1. Taxonomy (GTDB): domain Bacteria; phylum Actinomycetota; class Actinomycetes; order Nanopelagicales; family Nanopelagicaceae; genus QYPT01. Next base: position 178,437 of record JBAQFB010000008.1, on the reverse strand, counting down.
AGTGCGACGCCAATGAGGGCGACGGCAAAGCTGAGTAGTGGAGCGCCCCCCAATTGTGCGATAAGCGCGTAAGGCGCATCGGGTTGGCTGAATGCCGCCCTCCCCCACCCAAATCCGTCGAACGGAAATCTAGTTCGTATAAGTTCAATGAGAATCCAGAAGGATGGAAAGAGAAGGAGTAGCCCGGGTTTCGACTTTTGCAGACGGAGCAAACCAAGTGGTGTCAATAACGCGATCTGAAGGAGGGTGAGAATGATCCACGGAACATTTCCGACGTAGGTATTGGTCCATGATAGAAGCGGGGCAAAAAAGGCAGTTGCGAAAACAGCAACGGCGATCAGGCGGCGCTTCAATTCTGGTTGATGCAGAAGATGAATGAGCAGTGCTAATGCAATCGGAGCGCACCACCAGAGAGCAATAGGTGCGAACGAGGCGTACATGAGTAAGCCCGCCAGTAACGCTTGGAAAATCACCACTGCAATGCCGAGATCATTCTCTCAATGCTTGTGCTAAGTCCGTACTGTTCCTGCAACTTCCTGAGCGCTTTCAAATCTTTGGGCCGCTTTGGAAGTTCGAGCGAGATCTGCGGGAGTGAAATGTCCGTGGCGCATTGGACTAAGGTCGGCGCAATCGCCAAGTAGTCGCGCCCGGCAAGAATCTTCTTGACCAGTGATGGTGACAGCGCCGGATGCGCTTCCTCGGCTCCCGCAATTACCTCGTGCACATCGGCAAAATTATTCGCGATGAGCGCTGCGCCTTTCTGACCGATTCCCTTTACTCCAGGCAATCCATCTGATGGATCTCCCCGAAACATCGCAAAGAGTCCATATCGATCTCCAGGGATCTCATACTTTTCTTGCACCCAATTATGATTCACAAATTCATGGGCTGAAATTCCTTTAGCAAGATATACAACGGCGACGTCGCGCGCGTCATCGACCATTTGGAAAAGATCACGATCACCCGTAACAATCCTCGTTGGACCTGCATGCTGCACGGCGAAAGATGCCATTACGTCATCGGCTTCGAAATCATCGATACCGATCACGGGGAATCCAATGGCATCCAAAATATCGAGCAAGATGGGAATTTGCGGCGTTAGAGTCTCTGGTTCTTCCTCTTCTTCGCCAGTAGCGACATCCACTCGATTGGCCTTGTAATCAGGAAAGAGTGAGACACGCCAACTTGGACGCCAATCCCCTTCGATACAGGCGACCAGTCTTTCTGGTCTATACATGCCAATCAAACGGGCAGTCATATCCAAATATCCGCGGATCGCGTTGACCGGAGTTCCGTCAGGTGCGACCAAGGTGTCTGGCATTCCGTAATAGGCGCGGTACCAGAGTGAGGCACTATCTATGAGCATCAATGTCATGATTCATTCACCATATACGCCACTACCCCTCGATCCAATTTCTTCATGGCCTCAAGGCATTTTGGACGCAATTTCTCGCTTGCAACCGACACTTGCTGAAGCAGGTCTATGAGTTGTTTGGCTGATCTAACAAAGTCACCGACTGAAAGGTCCGAATCTTTAAGCACACTCTGTAAGGAGTGTCCGTTGGCCCAACGGAACGAGATCCAGCAGAAACCGAAGTCAGGCTCGCGTTGCGTTGTAACTTGATGCGCATTCTCAATTACTTCAAGTTTTGCCCATAAGCGAGTGACTTCCGCCAAGGCTGTTTGCACGTTTCCGGTAGGAATCCGAGGAGCCTGCGTCTGCGAAGTCCTCCCTTGAAAAATCATGCTGGACAGAACGCTGAGCAATTCTGAAGCCGAAAGATGATCGAAAAGATCCTCGCGAATGGCCTCCGCCAATAGCAGATCTGATTCCGTGTATATCTTGGCGAGAATTTGACCCTGCGGAAGAGTCTTCTCTCCCTGGATATATCCCAACTCGGTCAACACGTCACAAACATGGTCGAACGTCCGTGCAATGACGTGAGTTCGATTCTCCACTCGCGAGAGAAGACCAATATTTTCCTTGCGAAGTCGCGCGGCGCGGTCTGCCACCCGGGCATGGGCTTCCCGATCGTTGCAGGAGTGAGACGGGTGATTACGCATTGCTTTCCGCAGATCGACAAGTTCGGATTCCAGATGAGCACGTTGACGCGGATCAAACCCGCGTTTTGCTTGCCTATGGGAGAGCAGAGTCTCGGTTTCTTTAATCTCGCGCCGCAGTTCGGCATACCTCCTAAAGTCACCGAGGTGACAGCGCGAAGCCTCATCAAATTCCGCAATCGCCACTTCGTTCTTATGCACTTGGCGCGTGAGTCCGATTACTGCACGATCAGCCTGAAATTGGGCAAAGGATGACTCCAAAGAGCCGCGTGCTCTTTCTCGACCGAATCGGGAGATGAGATTGATTGCCATGTTGTACGTTGGGGTAAAAGAAGAACGTAATGGATATGTTCGCGTCGATGCCAGACTGGCCGCCATGGCGGAGTCGACGGTAGGCGACCATTGCACAACTGCATTTCCTTCAATATCAATTCCCCGCCGACCGGCACGTCCGGTCAGTTGGGTGTACTCCCCCGGCGTCACCGGCAGATGTGCTTCGCCGTTCCATTTCACCAATTTCTCCAACACCACCGTGCGTGCCGGCATATTGATGCCTAGGGCGAGGGTCTCGGTGGCAAAGACCGCCTTGATCAGACCCCGTTGGAAAAGATCCTCGACCGCATTTTTGAAGCTCGGCAGCAAGCCGGCGTGGTGAGCAGCGATTCCTCTTTCCAGGGCAGCCATCCATTCGGAGAATCCCAGAGTTTCTAGATCCTCTTCAGCAATGTTCTGCGTGTAGCGCAGAGCGGTTTCACGAATTTCTTTCCTTTCATCCGATGTCGTAAGTCTCACACCCGATGCCAGACATTGGCGGACCGCAGAATCGCAGCCCAGTCTGGAAAAAATGAAGGTAATCGCCGGGAGCATTCTTTCGCGATCAAGCCTTTCGATAATCTCTGCGCGTGAAAGCCGGTGACCTCCATTGGCAAAATCCTTGCCTCTATTCCGCGGCGTCCGGACTCGACGCATGGCTTCGCGTTCGCGTCTGAGTATCTCGGGATTGACATGACCATTCTCGACAAAGAGATCTACTAAACTGTTGTCGATAAGCACATGTTGATACAACGGAACCGGTCTGACTTCACTCACGATCACTTCAGTATCGCCACGGATAATTTGCAGCCATTCTCCAAACTCCTCTGCATTTGAGACTGTCGCAGAGAGGGAAATCACCTGAACGCTCTCCATCAGATGTATGAGCACCTCCTCCCATACCGCCCCGCGGAACTTGTCGGCGAGATAATGGACCTCGTCCATCACGACAAAGCCCAACGCGGAGAGCGTGCTGGAGCCCGCGTACAACATATTTCGCAGTACTTCGGTCGTCATGACCAAAATATCGGCCTCACCGTTAATGCTGGTATCTCCGGTTAGCAGTCCCACTCTTTCGGTGCCGAAACGAGCCACAAATTCTTGATACTTCTGATTAGAAAGCGCTTTGATGGGAGTCGTGTAAAAGCATTTCCTTCCCAAACGAATCGCTAGGAAAGCGGCAAATTCGCCGACCACTGTTTTCCCCGCCCCAGTTGGAGCCGCAACCAGGACTCCCTTGCCTGCCTCAACTGCCCTACACGCTTTGGTTTGGAAGTCATCGAAAGGAAAAGAGAAAGTGTCGGCAAATTCCTGCGTCAGAACTGATGAATCTCGCTTTCTCGATTCTGCATAACGCGCAGCCGGAGTTGTCATTGCAGCCAGGTAAGTAGTGCTGAAGGAACTGACTCGGCGTGCACCGGTAAGGGACCGACTCTCTCCCCATCGGCATAAGCAACGGCATTGGAGGAAATGCTCACCTCTTTGCTTCGAAAAAATTTAACGGCCGGGTGAGTAACATGTGCTCCCGAATAAACTTTTGGGAAGACTCGCATAAATTCCAATTTGGAAATTGGATGAAGAATCATGACATCGAAGAGACCGTCATGAAGCAACGCATTTGGACAGACTTTCATTCCGCCTCCGTATGAAATTCCATTCCCAACCGCGATGAGCATTGCTCTGGTGGAGTAGGTAGTGCCATCGAGTTTAATTTCGTACTCCCGTGGCTTAAAGCCGGGCAACTCTCGAGCAATTGCAGCGTTGTATTTCATCGGTCCTTTTGGCCACTTGAAGGTGTTGGCCCGCTCATTTACGACCGAGTCGAAGCCTGTGGAGAGAATCGCCGAAAACCACTCCCCATCCACTATCCCCAGGTCAATATATTGAGGATCCCGAGTTAAAACACTTTCCAGAATGAATTCCAAATTGTCGAGTGGCCATCCCAAAGTTCGACATGTGTCATTGCCCGTTCCGGCTGGAATCACCGCGAGTGGAATATTGGTCTGTGCCAACTGTTGAATGACCAAGTGAACAAGCCCGTCTCCGCCGACTGCTATAACTCCAGCACATTCTTGCTGTTCTGAAAGAAAGGTGGCGAGGTTCTTACTGGTGAGATTGGCTGTTGCACCCGTAACTATTCGATAATCAATCCCCCTTGAATTGAAGAAGTTGATTACCCGGGTTCCGAATGCGGCACCCTTTCCTTCTCCAGAAATTGGATTGATGACGACTGCCCACATCAGGCGTCACCGATATCTTTCGCTCGACGTTTGTCGCGCCGTCGATCGACGAGGAGCGCGATACCGCCGGCCATAAAGTAAAACAGGCAAAGAGGCACCGCAAGAAGAGCCATCGTCATCGGATCGCCCGTCGGAGTGAATGCGGCAGTGAAGAGGGTAATTCCAAAGATCCAGATCCTCCAGGGACGGAGTATCGCTTTGCCAGAAATGAAGCCGACTAAGTTGAGTGCTACGAGAAAGATCGGGAGCTCGAAAGCCAACCCAAACAAGAGAATAATTCTTAACACAAAATCTAAGTAATCATCAAACTTCACCAAATTGGTAAGTGATTGTGGAGTAAAACCAAAAAGTACTCGGATCGCGACGGGAAGAATGAAGTAGCCGAGTGTCGCTCCCGCTGCGAAGAAGGGTGTTGCGCTGAGTATGAAGAGAATCGAGTTCCGTCTCTCCTTTCGGTGCAGTCCAGGTGCGACAAAGGCCCACATTTGATAAAGCCAGAGCGGAGCGGAAAAGATTAGCCCGGTGAGGAGGGCCACCTTGATCTGCAGGTTAAGCGGGCCGAGTACGCCATTTATGTAGAGGGAGCCACAGTGTGTCGCGTTGGCCGCTTGAGCTTTCGCCAAATCGCACACCGGCAGAGCCAAGCGGGTGATAATTGGGTTATAGAAGAACCAACCCGCTATAGAAGCCAGCAAAATGACAACGGCAGATCGTACGGTACGACGTCGGAACTCCCGCAAATGTTCGAGTAGCGGCATTCGACCGCCGGTGGTGGCCGCCTTCAAAATTACTTCTCCGTGTGGCCTTCGCCATCCTTCTTCTTCTCATCCTCATTGACTTCTTTAATTTCACTCTTGAAAATTCGCAATGAGCGTGCAAGGGAGCGAGCAGAATCTGGCAGACGCTTTGCTCCGAAGAGGAGAACAAGAACAAGCAAAAGAATAAGAATGTGACTAGGTTCTCTCAGGAACATCGCAATAATCTCCTACTTCTTGGCTGGCACATATCTACGGGGTAATACGGAGGTAACGCTACCTCAGAATATTAGATATATCCGCCCAGCGCCCGCAAAGAGCGTTGGCGGAGCGATTCCCTCAGATCCTGGGGAGATTTCAGGGCGACCTCTCCCCCGAAACTCATGATTTCTCGTATTGCCCAGTCAGGGGTGAAACTCTCCACGACTGCTTCCTTGGTTGAATTATCCCTGAGACTCGTCGGGGAAAGATTGAATCGTTCGACAACGTCACGTTCGCGTGAGGCGATTTCTACCACAATTCTATTCGTTCTATTCGCCGCGGGTTCGGAAATGGTGTCTTCTCGATTTGAATAAGGCTGGACATTTTGGGCGGTAATGGTCTTCAGGATTCGGTCAACTCTAAAAGTTCGATAACCCCTTGAGAGTTCGCAAAATGCATACAGATACTCGTGAGGGTTTGAGTCGGAGGGTGAAATGAATTCCAGCGGATGTATGACCCGGTTGCTTATCTCATCACGAGTCGCCGAGTGATACTCAATCTCAAGAGGGATCCGAGATCTGATTGAGACTTCTATCTCGCCGCGAATAGTCGAGGAGGACGCGGTGCCCGCTTGAATCAGGCGAACGATATCTAGGGACCTTGATAACTTTTCGATGAGCAAACCAATTTGCTCAGATAGCGAATTCTTCAGTGAAGACGTGCTCTCTAGCATGGTCTCTAAACCGAGGATGAGCGAGAGCACTTCATTTCGATCGAGTGCTCGTGGACGTGCCAAGGTTTCCGCGTTCGAAATGGTCACGAAACCCGATTCGAAGGAAAGATCCATTAGCTCGAGCGCGGTGTAGCCAGGAAGTCCACACATCCAAAGTGTCGTCAGGTCGTTAGCAATTTCGGAAGTCGAGATCGAGAATTCTTTTGCCAGATCCTCGATTGCTATCCCTTGGTGGGTAGCCAAGAATGGAACCAGATCTAGTAGACGACTGGCCCGCTCCAACGCTGGATTCGCATCTCTTTTGATAATCTTCCTTGTCATATTTCAGCCATGCGTCTCTACCAGGCTGTGCAGTCGCGAAACCACTTTTTCTCGCAAACCAATCGGAGTAAGGATTACTACGTCATCACCATGCCAGAGAATGGAATCAATGAATCCGTCCTCATCTGAATAGGACACCTCGCACAGGTCAAATTGATCATCCGATGAGAGCGTACGCGCCTCAACTCGGAGGGCATGACCGCGCCCTCTGCGAATGCGAAGCTGGGCAACGTCGCGCGGCTCAAAGAGGTTAGAATCGAGAAAAGTTAGCACCTGAAAATCGGGAGCCGTCGCGAAGGCACCCGGTTTAGAAACTATCTCTACTTCACCGACAATCCGATCTAGCCGGAAAGTCCGCAATGCCTTCCGATCTAAATCTTCACCTATGAGATACCAGTTGCCTTTTCTACTTCCCATTCCATAAGGATTTAGCACCCGTTTCTCATCGTTGAGTTCTGCTGAGCGGTATTTGAAATTCACTGTTGAGCAGTCTCCAATTGCTCGGGCAAGTGGTACAAAAGCGTTAGAACTCACTTGGACTCTAGGAGAGAGATTAGGAAGTGCGTCAAAATCTGATGCGATGCCGAGTGAGCGTAACTTGATAAGTGCGGAATGCGCAGATTCGCCGAGGGCTGCGCCACGCCAAGCTTCTGCAGCCAAGGAGAGAAGTGCGATCTCAGTGCCTGTCAATCCTCCTAAATTGAGGGAGTAACTCTCTGGATGAATTCGATATCCAGGTTCGTCTTCAAAGCCGGGATCAACTCCTCGAACATCTATAACGATGCCAAGATTGCGAAGATCGTCTTTATCCCGTTCAAACATCCGCTCCATCGAAGACGGTTCACCTTCGTAGCCCTCTATGCTGCGGAAAATTTCCGACTTCGTCAGATAGCGACGCGTTGCAAGAAGGGCGATTGTGAGATTTATCAGTCTCTCACTCTTGCGCGATGCCATCGTATCCTCCCTTGGATGGGCGCCGCCGTCTGGCTAGCACTTGAACCCCCGGTGCCATGCGTCTTGATTGGATTAAAAAGCCCGTGTGTCCAATCATCCGATGTTGCGGGCGTACTGCTAATCCTTCGTGATGCCACCCTCGGACGAGAGACTCTGAACTTTCAGGTTCGGTGAAGGAGCCGTCATTTTTGAGTGCCTCTGCGGTTTCAGAGAGCTGCGTTGTGGTCGCTACGTAGGCTAGGAAAACACCACCCGGTCGTAGAACTTGCGATGCAAGAGCGATGCACTCCCAGGGTGCCAGCATGTCCAAGATGACTCGATCGAAACTCTCATGGAATTCTTGCTCCTGTAGCGATCCAATTGCCAAGGTCCAATTGATCGGACGCTGTCCAAAATAATTTGTGACATTGGAAGTCGCATTGGCCGCGAATTCGTCTCTTCGCTCCACTGAATGTACGTGACCCTCCGCGCCGACGGCGCGTAAGAGGGATAGGGTGAGCGCGCCACTTCCGACGCCAGCTTCAAGGACACGTGCACCCGGATAAATATCTGCAAACCCAAGAATCAGTGCGGCATCCTTGGGATAAATGATGGTTGCTCCGCGTGGCATGGAAAGGACGTAATCAGCCAGAAGCGGTTTGAATGCAGTGAATTTGAGACCCGCACTGGTTTCGACGACCGAACCTTCAGGCACTCCAATCAATTCATCGTGAACAATCCACCCTTTGTGCGTATGCCACTCTTTCCCAGGCGTGATCGTAAAACTATAGAGTTTGCCTTTGGCATCAGTTAATTGGACGCGATCGCCGGCGCCGAAAATTCCAGGAATAGACACGGGAGCATCTTAGGCGCGAACGGGCTGCCTCTGGCGTGTATCTTCGCCTACATGAGTAAAATCCGGCTCTCGCCCAGCCGCGTGAACGATTTTTCCAATTGCCCCCAGTTGTACAAGTTCCGCGCCATTGATCAATTACCAGAACCGGTCAGTCTGGATGCGGAGCGCGGCACGCTCGTACACACAGTCCTAGAGAAGTTATTTGATTCTCCCGCCCTCTTGCGGACCCTCGACACGGCGCTAGAAATACTCCCGGAGATTTGGCAATCCCAGGTTGACGCGAAGCCGGCCCTGCAAGAGCGCGGCATAGATATGAAAGAGTGGTTGGATCGAGCTTCCTCGCTACTAACAACCTATTTCACGTTGGAGTCCCCCGCTGCTTTTGAACCCACCTCGCGTGAGTTGCATCTGGAAATGGATCTGTCTGAGGAAATTTATCTTCATGGTTATATAGATCGTTTGGATATTGCTGGCACTGGCGAAGTGCGGATAGTCGATTACAAAACTGGGAAAGGTCCCAAACCAGGATGGGAAGAGAAGGCACTCTTCCAACTTAGGATCTACGCCCTGATCTATTGGCGAAATGAGGGGGTGCTCCCCCGACTACTCCAACTGATCTACCTGGGTGACGGTCAACTGCTTCGTAGCACGCCAACTCAATCTCAACTTGAAAATACTGAGAAGAAACTCATTGCAATCGCTGACGACATTCTGACTGCGATTGAATTAGAGGCTTGGCAACCTAAGCCCTCACGATTATGCGACTGGTGTTCATTCAAGAGTATCTGTCCAGCCTTTACGGATTAGGATTCCATTCGTTAAATAAGGAGATCAATTTCTCACGATCCAATTCTCGGACCGTATTCACTACCTTCACACGCGCGCTTTCCACTATCGGAACGAGATGTGGAATTGCCACTACGAAACCGCCACTTGCTTGCGCCGCTTTCACTCCAGTGAGCGAATCTTCAAGAATGAGGCACTCGGTGATATTCACACCCAACAGATCCGCAGATTTCAAATACCCTTCCGGATCTGGCTTGGTATTTTTCACGTCATCACTTGAGATCGAGACCAGAAAACGATGATCCGGCAGACTTTCTAAGACCGCGTTTATTAGGACTCTTGGGCTGGCCGACACGAGTGCGACAGGGATACCGAACTGCGCACAAACTTGCAACAGTTCATCGGCGCCATCCATCAGCACCGCGCCCTTATGGAGTTTTTCAGCCATGCGAGCAATGAGGGAATCTCTGAAAAACTCCGGGCTTTCAACTTTGCCAGCTAAGTCGTGCATATATTCGCCCACGCGATCTAGTGGACCACCTAGGCAATTTGCCTGATCCTGGGACGTCCAGGCATACCCGTATTCATTCATGAGTTCAGTTTCACTTACCAACCAGAGCGGCTCCGTATTGACAAGGGTTCCATCCATATCAAAGAGAATTGCACTGAAGAAAGTGCCGTCCTGTGGATTCACTCGTGCCCGCCAAATTGCTGGTTAATTCGCATTGAAGTACTTCGCTTCCGGATGGTGAACGATGATGGCGGAAGTCGACTGCTCTGGGTGCAACTGGAAACCCTCCGAAAGTTCCACTCCGATTCGTTCAGGCTCTAGAAGTTCACAGAGTTGAACTTGTTGCTCAAGGTCGGGGCATGCTGGATAGCCAAATGAATATCGCGATCCTCGATAACCTTGATCCAGAATTCCCTGGAGCTCGGGAGAATCCTGGTCATTTACGTGCATTTCTTCACGCACGCGAGCGTGCCAATGTTCGGCCAATGCTTCAGTTAGTTGCACAGAGAGTCCGTGGAGTTCAAGATAATCACGATAGGCGTTGGCAGCGAAGAGCTTGCCTGTGGCCTCGCTTACAGCACTTCCCATCGTGACAATTTGGAATGCAACGACGTCGGCTCTGCCAGAGTCTTTTGACGCGAAGAAATCGGCCAAACAGAGGCGCCGATCCCTGCGTTGCCGGGGGAAAGTAAACCTGACTCGTTCTTCGCCTTTGAGCGCTCCCTCATGGTGCAAAACGATGAGGTCATTACCTTCACTAACGCACGGGAAATATCCATATACGACGGCGGCGTTGAGCCAACCCTGTGAGAGAGCATCGTTGAGAAGTTTTCTAAGCTGTGGGCGCCCCTCCGTCTCTGCCATCATTTCATATTCCCCGCGGGCTCCTTTAAGCCCCCACTGCCCCACGTAGAGGGCACGTTCATCCAACATCCCTGAATACTCAGCTAGTGCAACACCCTTAATAATTCTGCTGCCCCAGAATGGAGGAGTTGGTATGCGGACATCAGTGGCCACATCACTTGGCGAAGTGTCGATGACGTGGTCTTCACTAACTTGAGAACTTACCCGTACTCGTCGCTCGCGTAGCGGTGGCAATGCTGCGTCAGGGTCGCCCCGTTTGATTGCCATAATGGTGTCCATAAGACGCAAGCCTTCGAAAGCATCGCGCGCGTAGCGGACTTCCCCCGGGAACTTCCCCGCCAGATCTTGCTCGACATAAGCGCGGGTCAAAGCCGCTCCCCCCAGCACGATTGGCCAATTCTGATCTAGGCCACGAGAGGTGATCTCCTCAAGATTCTCCTTCATGATGACAGTGGACTTAACCAGGAGACCGCTCATTCCGATTACATCTGCTTTCGACTCTGTGGCCGCATCAATGATCTGGTTTATTGTCTGCTTAATACCAATGTTGACAGTGCGGTAACCATTATTGGAAAGAATGATGTCAACCAAATTCTTCCCGATATCGTGAACGTCTCCGCGTACTGTGGCCAGAACGATCACTCCCCTGCCGTCCTCGCCGCTTTTCTCCATAAACGGTTCGAGGAATGCAACGGCAGTCTTCATTACTTCCGCGCTTTGCAGAACAAACGGAAGTTGCATCTCGCCGCGCCCAAAGAGCTCGCCTACTTCCTTCATGCCCTCAAGTAGAAATCTATTAATGACTTCCAGTGGAGCGATCCCTTGATTCAATGCTTCCTGAAGATCGATTTCCAAGCCGACCTTCTCTCCGTCGATGATCCGTCGGGTAAGCCGCTCCGTAAGTGGAAGTGCAGCTAATTCCGCCGCTCTGGTGAGTTTGGAAGAGGCCACTTCAACGCCGTCGAAAAGGTTTAGAAATTCCGTCAGCGGGTCATAAACGCATTGGTCGTTCTCGTACCGGCGGCGGTCATAAATGAGATCCAGTGCGACCTCTTTCGCGCGCGCCTCTATACGTGCCATCGGCGTGATTTTTGAAGGGTGGACAATCGCCGAGTCCAGACCTACCAGTGCGGCCTCATGGAGAAATACTGAGTTAAGGACAATGCGCGCCGCCGGATTGAGTCCGAAAGATACGTTGCTGACACCTAGGGTAGTTTGCACGTCTGGAAAATCAATCTTTATCTGTCGAATGGCATTGATGGTCTCAATTCCATCGCGTCGGGTTTCTTCCTGACCTGTGGCAATCGGAAAGGTGAGGCAGTCAATCAAAATATCGCCGGTGGCCAGACCCCATTTCCCAGTTAATTCCTCGATAAGCCTGCGGGCGACACGCACTTTCCATTCGGTATCGCGCGCCTGTCCCGCTTCATCAATTGTGAGAGCAACTACGGCAGCCCCATGCTCCTTGACGAGAGGCATGACACGGGCGAAACGCGAATTAGGGCCGTCCCCGTCCTCAAAATTTACCGAGTTGATTATGCAACGTCCTCCGAGTTGTTCGAGCCCTGCCTTGATCACGGGAGGTTCGGTGGAGTCGAGCATGATTGGAAGAGTCGATGAAGTTGCAAATCGACTAGAGAGTTCTTGCATGTCTTTTACGCCGTCGCGACCAACATAATCGACCGAGAGATCAAGCATGTGCGCACCATCTCGAATCTGATCGCGTGCAATCTCGACGCAGGACTGCCAGTCCTCTGCTAGGAGCGCATCTCTAAACGCACGCGAACCATTTGAGTTTGTTCGCTCTCCAATTGCCATGTAAGCGAGATCTTGCCGAAAAGGCACATATTGATAGAGCGAAGAGGCTCCCGGTTCAGCTTGCGGATTTCTTTTTGCGGGGACAGACCCTTTGAGGACGCGAACAACCTCCAATAAATGCGCAGGAGTAGTTCCGCAACATCCACCCACCAAGGAAACGCCGTACTCGTTTACGAAAACACTGAGCGCTGCAGCTAATTCCTTCGGCGTTAATGGGTACGTTGCACCATCCGGGCCGAGAATGGGAAGCCCGGCATTAGGCATGACAGAAATTCCGGCGCGCGAGGATTTGCTGAGATATCTCAAATGCTCCGACATCTCAGCGGGTCCAGTTGCGCAATTGAGTCCTATGAGATCAATACCCAGTGGTTCGAGAGCATTTAACGCCGCTCCAATTTCCGAACCCAACAGCATTGTGCCGGTGGTCTCGACAGTGACTTGCGCAATCAAGAGGACGTCGCGACCACTCTCCTCGATTGCGACACGAGCGCCATTTATGGCGGCTTTGGCTTGCAATAGATCTTGCGCTGTTTCTACGAGAAGTCCATCTACACCCGCATCCACCAAACCTTTCGACGCAAGGTAGTAAGCGTCCTTCAATTTTTGATACGTCGTGTGTCCCAAACTTGGCAGTTTTGTGCCTGGACCGAGCGACCCCAAGACATATCTTTGTTGAAGAGGTGTACTAAATTTATCGGCACTCGCCCGCGCCAGAACTCCCCCTGCATAGGCGAGTTCGTAGATACGATCCTCGATTCCATACTCGGCTAAATTCGCCCAGTTGGCACCGAAAGTGTTTGTCTCAATTGCATCCACACCGATGGATAGATACTCCTCATGGACGCTACGCACGATATCTGGCCTGCTGACGTTGAGGATCTCATTGCATCCCTCGTGACCTTGGAAATCTTCCATGGTGGGGTTTGCGGCCTGGAGCATCGTGCCCATGGCGCCATCAACAATAACGGTTCGCTCTGCGAGAGCTTGGCGCAGGGTTTGCGGAGTTGAGGTCGTCACTTGTCGAAGGTTACCGTAAGGTGGAGTTATGGAAATTCTCCACATCCCTGCGCTGAGAGCACCTGTCATGATCATTGCTTTTGGGGGCTGGAACGATGCAGGAGAAGCAGCTACTGGCGCGGCGTCTCACTTACTGGGCACCTGGGCCGCTTCTCTCATCGCGCAGGTCGATCCCGAAGATTTTTATGATTTTCAGGTGAATCGTCCCATGGTTTCGATCGATGATTCAAAATTTAGAAAATTGACATGGCCCACCACTGAAACCTTCGGAATTGCGACACCTCAATACGACTTTGATCTTGTAGTAGTCAAGGGCATCGAACCATCGATGAAATGGAAGACGTTCGCAGCGAATATCCTTGATTTAGCGGACGATTTGGATGTGACGATGATTTTGACGCTCGGCTCTTTACTCGCGGATACTCCGCACACTCGACCTATTTCGGTAAACGGCAGTGGCACCCACCCTGACATCGCCGAGAGATTGGGTGTAGAAGTAAGTAGATACGAAGGTCCAACCGGAATTCTCGGTGTAATTCAAGAAGCTGCCCAGCGACGCGGAATAGATGCGGTTTCGCTTTGGGCGGCTATACCCCACTACGCGGCGGCTTCACCATCTCCCAAGGCCACTCTTGCTCTAATTAATGCACTTGAGGATTTTCTCAGCATCTCCTTGCCTCCCGGTGATCTACCCGAACAATCTCAAGCATGGGAGAAGAGCGTGGACGAGATGGCCGCAGAAGATAGCGAAATCTCGGAATATGTCCGTCAATTGGAAACCGCGCGAGATGAATCGGAACTCCCGGAAACAACCGGAGATTCCATTGCTCGCGAATTTGAACGATATTTAAGGCGCCGAAATAAAGACTAGCTAGATTGCAATTCCGAGCAGCGAATCGATCGCGCGCGAAAGCTCGCCAGCAGACCCGCCTACGGCGCCTGACTCAGTCTCATCACACCATCTGCGAAGTGCGGCGCAAACGGCTGGCGTATCCAAGTTATGGGAAAGCGCCATGATAATCTCGTTTATCGTGGCATCGGTGGGCGCAACTTCCGGATGAGAGAGGACCACGCGAAGCCGCTCTAAGAGTAGGGAGGCGGCAGAAAAATCTTCAAGACTCCACATGCGATCCATCCAGTAATGCTGACTCATGAGGGCAAGTCGGATAGCCATCGGATCTTCCCCAGCTCTAACAAGATCAGAGAGGAAAACCAAATTCCCTAAACTCTTGCTCATCTTCTCGCCATCAAGTCCGATCATTCCTGTGTGCAAGTACATGCGCGCGAAGTCCCGTCCCATAAGCACCGCCGCTTCCGACGCGCCCATCTCGTGGTGCGGGAAAAGGAGATCGGATCCTCCGCCTTGTATGTCAATCAAATAATTACTATTCGGATCTCGAGGCAAATAGTTAAGTGCGATCGCGCAACATTCTATATTCCAACCTGGACGACCCATTCCGAACGATGAGGGCCAACCGGGTTCGTCAGGGCGCTGATGCAACCACAGAAGTGAGTCAAGTCGGTTGCGCTTACCAACGCGATCGGGATCGCCACCACGTTGGGCAAATACTTCCAACATTTCGTCTTGGGATAGGTGAGATCTCGAGCCAAAATTTGAATCCTCATGGACAGAGAAATATAAATCTTCATCGACGGAGTAGACGGCGCCCTTGGCATCCAATCCTTCGATTGCGTTCACTACTAGCGGGATGGATTCAACAACGCCAACGTAATGTTCCGGGGGGATGATATGAAGATCAGTCATGTCACCACGAAAGAGATCGATCTGCGAGAGTGCCAACGTGGACCAGTCGACCTTGTCCCGCGCAGCCCTTTCGAGCAATGGGTCATCTACATCCGTAACATTTTGAACGAAGTGGACCTGCTTGCCCATTGCTCTGAGGTAACGGTTAATCAAATCAAAGGTGATGTACGTCGCAGCGTGTCCTAGGTGGGTTGCGTCATAGGGCGTGATGCCGCAAACATACATGGAGTATTCATCTTTAATAGGCAATTCTTCAGATACGCCCGAGGCGGAATTGTGAAGCGAAAGTGGTCCGAAAACAAATCTTTCAGATATTGGAGGTAGGTACAGGCTTGCCCAAGACTTCACGGAATCATCCTAAAGGAGTTTAGAAGGGTGGCCATGGCACCGCGGGCCATTCGTCGGAAGGTACCGGGAAAGTTTGTGTAGCAATGAGCCGCTCCAGTCTCATCTCCAAGGAGGCCAATTCGTCCGTTGATAAGAAAGGCAGAAGCATTTCACGGAAAGAAAGCGCCAGCAAACTCTTCAAATCGCGAAGTTGCGATATTTCCAATTCTGAGAGGGATTGACCTGCCCATTGCCACAGGACCGTTCGCAGTTTGTCTTGTGAGTGAAAAGTGACGCCATGGTCGCATCCATAGACCTTCCCGTGGGGGTCTGGGAGGAGATGTCCGATTTTTCTATCCGTGTTATTGATCACCGCATCAAATAGAGCGATGTTTCGCAGAGTCGGTTCGTCTCTTCGGAAGAATTCCAGCAAATCCAAACTTTTATCAATATTGATCCATTGTTGGACCATTCCTTTTCCATAAGGACCATCACGTAGTACCGTCAACGGCACCACCTCAAAATTGCCTAATTTGCTTACCAGGTAGGCTGCATATTCCCGATGGGCCAATGTCCCCGCCGAAAAATCCCACAGAGGTCTCTCCCCAGCGATGGGTTTGTATATGCATACAATCTCATTTTCCCTATCACTTACTTTTGCCAGCAAAGTCGCATTGGTAGCATCGACCAGCCGCCCGGTAATAGTCAGTTCGCCCGTCGAGAGGACAATCTCAAATGGGGTGAGTTCGGATTTAGCGACGGTACCCATTTGCCCTCGGACAGAGATGACCACGCGGGTCTAGAGGCAGCCCGCAGAATGGACATGGTGGGCGTCCCGCATTAATAACACTTGCGGCTCTCTTCACAAAGCCCTCGGTCTGGGAAGGTGTGAGAATCACTTGCAATAAATCCGGCGCATCCGCAAGGTCCTCGATGATGTCGGCGTTCTCTTCTCCCTCAGAGGCTGCTTGCAAGTCAATGGAAACCATTTCGCGATCGCTGAGCCAAGCCAGAGAGATCAGTCCGACCCGAAACTCTTCCACGATTGGTTGCTCCAGCGGCTCATCATCGCGCAGTAGTTTGGCGATGACAAGATTGGGTTCGACCCGCTTTAACTCGCGCAGCAGTAGATCGAGTCGTTCAACGATCGCTACCACTTGTGATTTTTCAAGCAGCACTGACGTGAGGCGTTTTCCATCTCGTGCCTGCAGGAAGAAGCTTCTCTCCCCCGGTTCTCCCACAGTCCCCACTACGAATCTCTCAACTGGATCGTAAGTGATCACTAATCTTGCCAATTAGGAGCCCCTCCCTGTTGTTCCCGCTCCTCCGCCAATCAGAGACTTTCTTCCGCGTTGCGCGAAAATGCTCGAGTCAAGTTTGGAGCGTGAATCATTAAGTAGGAGAATTCTCGGTTTACTTCCGGAATAATCCAAAATCGATACCGACGCTGGGTCTATAACGATGCGTTGGAATTCGTCCAAGTGCATGCCCAATGCCGAGGCAATTATCGATTTCACAACATCCCCGTGGGAAATAAGAAGAACGTGACCTTTGCCGCGCTGAGATAATCCCGCCTCAACCGATTTCATTGCCCGTCTTTGCATGGCGCGCAGACTCTCGCCTCCCGGAAAAGTTATTGTCGAGGGACGGTCCTGAACCGCTTTCCAGAGTGGATCGCGCGATAGTGTCCGGAGTTTCATTCCGCTCCACAAGCCATAATCGAGTTCTATTAGATCGCGATCAATCGTGAGTGGCGGCATTGAGTGGGAATCCAGCGCCTCACGTTTCTTAAGCCATGGATTAATGGTTTCAAAGCATCGCTCCAGTGGACTCGAGCGCATGGATTTAAGGTGCACCTCTCCCAATCGAGAAGAAAGTTTCTTGGCTTGCGCTCTCCCGAGTGGCGAAAGATGGACGCCTTCGGTTCTACCGGCCAATATTCCAGAGCCATTCGCCGTGGAGTGGGCATGTCGAAGAAGAATGACCAGTGTCATCTCAATCTCCTTTCGCTCACCAAATTTCTAATCTCAGCGCAAGGTTATCGGGGATTTCTGCTCATTGCCTTGCTAAGGTCGCGTCATGGAAATGCGTAGAGCCGGGCGGAGCGGCTTACTTCTTTCCCGCCTTGGATTGGGCACTATGACATGGGGACGGGATACGGACGAGCATGAGGCCGCCGACCAATGCCGTGCATATCTTGACGCGGGGGGCAATTTTCTTGATACGGCGGCGCTATATGGGGACGGTGATAGCGAAAGACTTATTGGTGGTTTCATTGGAACATTGTTCAAGCGCGATGAAGTTCATATTGGGACCAAAGCGGGAATTTCCTTCGAATCCGGCGAACGAGTCGTTAACACATCACGACGCTCGCTCATTGCCGATCTAGATCGCTCACTCAATCGCCTCAACACGGATTTTGTAGATCTCTGGCAGGTACATGTATGGGATCCGATGACTCCACTAGAGGATACGCTCTCCGCATTGGACTACGCCTACTCCAGTGGACGTGCGCGTTATGTTGGTCTTTCAAATTTCTCTGGATGGCAAAGTGCTCGCGCCATTTCACTTCAAGAGGCTTTTCCGACGAAAGCGCCCATCGCAACTCTTCAGAGTGAGTACTCCTTGCTCAGCCGCGGGATCGAACAGGAAGTATTGCCGTGCGCAATCGATCTCGATGTTGGGATATTGGCATGGTCTCCGCTCGGCCGCGGAGTTTTAACCGGAAAATACCGGCTTGGGATACCCAGTGACTCGCGTGGCGCTAGTCCGCATTTTGCTGGCTTTGTGGAGCCGTACTTGGACGAACGCGGAATTCGAATTGTCGAAGCAGTGAACGTCGCGGCAGAGGGCTTGGGCTACTCACCTTTGGAAGTAGCACTTGCCTGGGTGCGAGATCGCCCCGGTGTGACCAGCGCGATCGTCGGCGCCCGTACCGGTGCGCAACTGCGCGGGATTCTTACCTCAGAGGAAATTTTTCTACCGCATATTGTGCGCAGCGCACTAGATGACGCTTCTGCCGCTTAGCCCTAGTCGGTATTCCTACTAACAGTTTTCTAGGAAATTTTCCAGAACACGGACTCCAAAAATAATGCCATCAATCGGCACACGCTCATCTACGCCGTGGAAGAGTGACATAAAATCGAGGTCTGCCGGAAGTTTTAACGGCGAAAACCCATAGCCAATAATTCCGATTTCTGAGAGTGCTTTATTGTCGGTTCCTCCGCTCATCGTGTACGGAACAGGGATACCATCGGGATCTTGCGAAAGAATTGCATTTCGCATTGCTTCTACAAGGTCGCCTTCAAAATCTACTTCCAGTGCAATGTCACGAGTGAGTTCTTCCACCTTGATGTCAGGACCAACGATCTCTCGAATGGTGGCCTTCAGTTCTTCTTCGTAGCCAGGTAGGAAACGCCCATCAACAACTGCGGATGCACTCTGCGGGATGACATTTGCCTTGTACCCCGCCTCTAGCATTGTGGGATTTGCGGTGTTTTGAAGTGTCGCTCCAATCATGCGAGCGGTTGAACCAAGTTCTTTAAGAAGTGGGCGAAGATCTTTTTCGTCGTAAGGTTTCTTTGTCGCGATTGCCAATTGTTCAAAGAAGACCTTCACAGTCTTCGTATATCGCTGCGGCCAATTGTAATTGCCGATCTTCTCCACTGCCCGCGCCAGAGCGGTAATTGCATTATCGTCATTCATCATTGAGCCGTGCCCTGCACGACCTTCCGCGGTGACCTTCATCCAGTAGATTCCCTTTTGCGCCGCCTCCACTAGGTAAAGTCTCTTTCCATCTCCAACAGTTACGGAGAAACCACCTACTTCTGAAATTGCTTCGCTATACCCCTTAAAGAGTTCGGGATGTTCTTTTACCATCCAGCGCGAACCGTAAATACTTCCTGCCTCCTCATCGGCAAAAAAGACCAGCAGAATATTTCTGGGAGGTTTATAGCCAGATCGCGCCCATTTACGAACGATTGCCAGCATCATCGCATCCATATTTTTCATATCCAGAGCGCCACGACCCCAGATCATGCCATCACGAATTTCACCGGCAAAAGGATCAACAGACCAATCCTCGGCATTGGCAGGAACGACGTCGATATGTCCATGAACAACCAGTCCAGGTCGTTGCGTGTTTACTCCAGGAATAGTCGCAACGACATTGCAACGCCCCGGCGCCGACTCGTAAATTGTGGATTGGATTCCCACTTCGAGCAATTTAGCAACGACATAATCAGCGATCGCTTTCTCGTCACCTTTGCCGTCACCGTAATTGACGCTGGGAATACGGATCATTTCTTGGCATAAAGTGACTGCGTCTTGTTCAAGCTCAGAACGCTGGGAATTCGATGGATCTTGGCTGCTCTCAGATGTCATACCCGCATTCTTCCCTATAAACGAGGCATATTTTGTGTCCTGTCGTCCACATTGATATCGTTGCGTCTCACTCGTCCGGGTGGCGGAATTGGCAGACGCGCTAGCTTGAGGTGCTAGTGCCCGAAAGGGCTTCGGGGTTCAACTCCCCGTTCGGACACGCGTATTAATGAGATGGTCGAGCATGCAAACGTGCCATGGCGTTGACTAGGTCGGTTTGCAGGCTTTGAAAGCCACGGACCAAGACTTCCCCAAGCCTGCGCTCAATTGTTGGAAGCGAACCTCCAATTGTTTGGCACGAACCGTATAGAAAACCTCCGGCGCGCTAGGCACCAGAGGTTCTCCATTTAAGTAATCAGCAGGTTAGTGCTTCTTTGATTTCTCTGACTTTTCTGACTTATTCGACTTGAATGGCTTAGCTGGCTTAGCTGGCCTATCAGTCTTGACGTCCTCGTCGTGATCGTGTTGTTTCATTTGCTTCATAGGTTTGACTGGCTTGGCGCCTACTGCGTCAAGAGCAGTCTTTCGGACCGTGTTTGCTGTGGCGATCGCATTTTGATGTGCGGTCGTAGCAGCAAGTTTCTGATCAGATGTCGTTGCAATTGCACTAGCGGTGGCAAAAGCGGTGTTGGCGCTGCGAACCGCACTCCCAAAAGCGATGTTAATCGCTTTTCGTAAATCTTCACGCATGTTGACAGTTGTCTTATAACTTCGTACCGCGTTCTCATACGCCACCATATAAGTGTGCATCGCAGTCTCATATACGCTCACTTGAAGCTTAAATGTGACTGTGGCAGCGTTATATGCAGCGTTTGCGGTGTTATAGGCGGCTAACAGAATTGCGTATTCAGCTGGAGTGGTAGCGGGTGAATGCACCTTGAGAACTGCCTTGTAGTTCGCAATGGCAATTTCATATGCATTCTTATATGCCTGCTGCGCACTCTGAAATACGATTGCTTGAGCCTTAAATGTGACCGTCGCAGTGTCATAGGCAACGAGTGCGCTCTTATAGGCCACCAACTGAGCATTGTATGTTGCCAATGTGACCGTTGTGGTAGTGGTAGGGGTCGGATCCGTCGCAAAGGCTGCGCTGGTGGACCCCATGATCAGACCAGCACTTAATAGTGTGGCTGTTATGAGCTTCTTCGTTTTCATTTCAATCTCCTTGCATCTGCAAAGCCGATTTGCTCTACATTGAAAGACTGGGGCGTCTTCCTGTGCAAACTCTGCGTAAATCGACCCGAAATCGTGCGGGTGTCGCAGATTCATGTCGTCCGGTGATTCTTTTCGATATTCGTGCTCATTTCCCTATAAGGCAATGCTCAGGAATGCGACCAACCTCACGACAGTAAGAATCTCGCAATTCAGAAACGTTTGGAGATGTTGAGGGTGATGCAGAGGTGCATGAATTTACTTTAGAAAAAACTCCAAGTCGGCGTGAGTGTCGATATCTCTGCCAGATGCCCACTCGTCCAGTTCGACGAAAACTATGTCTGACCGGGTGGAAAGGAAGGCCTGCGCACCAACGTCGCCGACTGCGCCATCCATGATTTCTTGCCAGTGTGTGCGGGAAAATTTGACCGGGTGTCCAGGTTTTCCGCCGAAGGTGCCCATAACTATCTCCCCCGGCGTCAGAAGGATCTGACTGACTGCTTCCGCGGTGATCCCTGGCAAGTCAACCAGGCAGACGATGACGCTCTCTACTTCCAACGTCGAGGAGATATGAGTCAGTCCCGCCCGTAACGAAGAACCTATTCCCTCTCGCCAATTTTCATTAATAATAATTTTTGCCCCGGCAACTTCGCCCAGCCATGCACCCAGTACTACATAAACATCCTGACATCCTGCTTGCCTCGACATAGACACTGCGCGATCGACAAGACGCTCCCCATCAATCTCAATCTGTGCTTTTGGGGTTCCTATTCGGGAGCCATTTCCCGCTGCCAAGATCAAAGCTACGGTCACGTAGATTTATCTCCCCATCTGAGAACGCGAAAGTCGAGTCACCACACCTTAATTGATGAAACGTCATCTACTCCCGTGGTGAGGCATCAACTAGAGTTGAAGATATGCGCACGATTCTTAATGAGATAGAACCCTGGTTCAACAGGGATGAGCCTTTTGCCCTGGCAACCGTAACTAGAACGTGGAGTTCAGCCCCGCGCTCGGTTGGCGCGGCAATGGCCGTTTCGCAATCGGGCGAAGTCGTTGGCAGCGTTTCTGGCGGCTGCGTCGAGAGTGCTGTCTACGAGAGCGCCTTGGATGTGCTGAAATCTGGTGAACCTCGAATTGTGAGTTATGGTGTCAGCGACGACGATGGCTTTGCCCTCGGCCTAACTTGTGGTGGCACTATCGAGCTCTTCATACAAATCGTAACCAAAGAGAGTTTTCCGCTCTTCGCATTGATTCTGGATGCAATCAAAGAGAAGAGACCCATTGCAATTGCAACTCTGGTTAGTGGTCCGGGCACCTCTGGGGCGCGCATGGTTTTCGACCATGAAAGTATCTTTGGCACCTTGCATTCCGCGGGGTTAGATCACTCCGTCGCGGAAGACGGTCGCGGTCTCTTGACCCAAGGCATAACCAGAACCCTCGCATTGGGTCCCGCGGGCGAACGGATGATGGATGAAGTTTTGATACTAGTTGAGTCTTATGCCAAAGCCCCAGAGTTGATTATTTTCGGGGCAATGGAATTTGCGACGGCATTAGCCCGCATGGGAAAGTTTCTCGGCTACCACGTCACAGTATGTGATGCACGAGTGCCCTTTGCCACTAAGGAAAGATTACATGCTGCCGATCGTGTCGTAGTCGATTGGCCTCATCGGTATCTGTCGAAAGTTGACATTGATGAACGTACCGTCATTTGCGTTCTAACCCATGATCCTAAATTTGATGTGCCAGTTTTAGAGATCGCATTACGCTCTGCAGCTGGTTACGTCGGAGCCATAGGAAGTCGACGCACGCATGCAGATCGGCTGCGCCGCTTGCGTGAGATTGGGATGACAGAAACTGAACTAGCGCGTCTGCGTTCGCCTATCGGATTAGATATCGGCTCACGCACTCCCGAAGAGATCGCGGTTTCCATTGCAGCTGAAATCATTTCGGATTTAACCGGTGGAACCCGACAGCCCCTCTCTGAAGGCAGCGCTCCGATTCATAAGATTTCTCTGGCAAGTGAAAAAAGCGCAGCTCCTGCTGTAATCTGAAACTGGATTAGGCATCCATACTGGCAATGATGTTTTCGGGTGTGAGCGGCATATTGCGAACTCGAACACCAATCGCACTTGCCAGCGCATTGGCTATCGCAGCGCCAGTGGGACCAATAGACGCTTCACCTGCGCCAAGAGTGGGCAAACTCGGGCGCGAAATGATCTCCGTTTGGATTAACGGTACTTCCGAAAATTTCAAAATTGAGTAGTCCTCCCAGTTATTGGAAATCACCCGCCCTTTCGAAAAACGTACCTGTTCTTTCGTTGTCCAGCTCGTGGATTGGAGCGCTCCCCCTTCAATCTGATTGATCACTCCGTCCGGGTTGATCACTAGACCGACATCTACGGCAATCCATAGATTCGCCACCTTTACCCGGCTCTCGGCCTCTACTTGAGCAACGACGGCGCACCAAGCTCCTTTATTCTTATAGCGCGCAAAACCAATCCCTTTCCCGTGCCCGTCAGGTAGTTGCTCTCCCCATCCGGAGATCTCGGCAACTCTTTCAATAACATCCCTGCCTCGCGGGTCCGATAAGTGACGCAGTCGAAACTCCACGGGGTCCTGACCTGACTGCAGGGCCAATTCATCCATGAATGATTCAATTGCGAACACATTCATATGTGCGCCAAGGGCACGCATCGCTGAGGTTCGAATCGGCATATCCAGTAAACGCTCCGTAGTTATTAGAACATTTTCAAAATCATAGAGTGGGATGGAATTCCTCCCCGTCCCACCACCGCGTTGCATCGGTGGGTCTTCTGCCGGAGGAATCGCGACGCCCTCTGGTAAATGGGCGTAGGCCAAAAAAGATGGTGAAGGCAAAGTGGATGGACGCGTGGAATGGCCATTTCCCCGCACAGTATGCGACCAATGTGAAATTGCGCCGTGATTATCCAAAGAGGCCGATAAATCAGCTCTCATCGCGGGTCCAAAAGGTGCCCAACTCAACTCGTCCTCGCGAGACCACGAGATTAAAATTGCACTGCCTGGAACATGCCTTGCTACGAGAGCTGCGTCGAAAGCGACGTCATCTGCACCATTGTGGCCGTAGCAACCAGCACCTTCCACGTGTGTGACTGTGATGCGATCAATATCGATGCTAAAGGCGCGTGCTAAATCGGCACGAAGTGGATAAACGCCTTGCGTTTGTGACCAGAGATGAAGTGAGTCGCCAACCCATTGGGCAATCGCAGTCACTGTCCCAATCGAAGCATGAGACAGATATGGCCTGGAGTACGTGGCCTTAGTGGAGTGATTAATAGGACCACCCTCTCCCTTGTCGTGCACAATGTGAGTGTCTGCGGGAGCACTAGCCAGAAAATCAGCGACTTCTCTGTCGCTAAAGCCACGCGAATCGGCAGTCCATACTGATAGCTCCGATAACTGATTCACGACCTGTTGGGCAGAGAATTCGTCACGGGCGATTACGGCAACAAAGGATCCGTCAACGACGATCTTTTCAATTTCTGGGCCCAATGCCACTTTGTCCTCGTGCAAATTGATGAGCGTGGATTCACGAGTAGGTGGACGCAAGACTCGGGCATACAGAAGGTTCTCAAACCGCAAATCATGGATGTAGGACGGTTTACCCTGTACTTTGCGATCCAAATCAATGCGTGGGGTGCTGTGCCCAACTAAGGAATACTCATCCGCACTTTTCACGGTTACATCGACATCAATGGGGATATCCCACCCCGATGCCGCTGCGATAGTCCAGTAACTTTCTCCGCCAGCGTGTACTCGAGCAGTCGCACTCGCTAATCGAAGCGCGGATCCGGAATCTTGAACCGAGAGACTTCCCGCCGTGAATCCCTCATTAGGGCTTAGTGCTGTTGACGTAGACACGCAATAACATTTCTCCAAAGGAACATTCAGTTCCTCGGCAACAATTTGTAGTAGCGCAGTCAGAATGCCTTGGCCA
This sequence comes from Candidatus Nanopelagicaceae bacterium, assembly GCA_049287065.1. Lineage (GTDB taxonomy): Bacteria > Actinomycetota > Actinomycetes > Nanopelagicales > Nanopelagicaceae > QYPT01. Next base: position 153,426 of record JBAQFB010000008.1, on the reverse strand, counting down.
AATTCCACCTTCCCAGTCTTAATTGCAACGTACCCATCGTGCGTGAAATCTAACCAGTCAGAGACTCTGGGTGATTTAAGGAGGGAATCAAGGGCTGGCATGGTTACAAACCTGCCCGAAGGAGGGCATCAATAATTCGGTTATGGGCACCGCACCGACATAGGTGGCCATCCAGGCTCGCGACGACCGATTCTCTAGTCAACGCGACCCCTGAATCGATCAACGCGCTGGCGCGTATCATTATCCCGGACAAGCAAAAACCGCATTGACCCGCCTGACTGCTGGTGATACTTGTCTTCACTTTAGTGAGCGTCTGGTTCGCCTCGTTTTCGATTGTTTGAATGATTTTGGAGCCAACTGACCACACTGGCGTATCGCATGAATGCACGGGGATGCCATCAATAAGTACAGTGCAGGCACCGCACAATCCGCTGCCACAGCCAAATCGGGTTCCAGTTAGTTGCAGGTGATTGCGCAGGATCCACAACAACGGAGTATTTTCTTGGCATTCGATACGAACGCTTTCACCGTTAATGTTGAGACCGTACTCCGGCATGAGCTACTCCTTGCAGTCGTTCAAATCCCAAGTAATGATAAGTAAAGACCTGTAAAGAGTAGTGCGCCTCCTCTAAGTCTCATCGCTTTGACGAATCTAATCTCTATAATGAAGAAATGAAGGAATCTTTGGATCTAGCGCGGCGCCTTATCCGTGAAATTCCTGACTTTCCGCTTCCGGGAATTCTCTTCCAGGATCTGACTCCCCTTTTAGGTCATGGCCCTTCATTCCAGGCGGTTGTCTCAGAATTCACCCAGTTGGCGAAGCAAGCGCAGGCGATCGCAGGGCTTGAGGCGCGCGGTTTTATTTTTGCCGGCGCCTTGGCTCATTCGCTGGCCATCGGTTTCATCCCCATCCGCAAGAAAGGGAAATTGCCATCCCTTACGCATGAGGAGAGCTACGGACTCGAATATGGGAACGCCATCGTAGAGATCCACCAAGATGCCATTGCGCCAGGGACAAGAGTTTTGATCATTGACGACGTGCTAGCGACGGGTGGTACCGCTCTGGCAGGAATTCGTTTGATAGAGAGGGTGGGCGGAATTGTTACAGGCGTCGGCACAGTGATGGAGATTGAGTCACTTGGCGGACGTGTCCGAATCCAGGAGATCTATCCCTCAATTCCTATTCATACAATCTTCACCATTTGATCCTAAAAGCAAGTTGGTCGGCTCTGTGGCAGGATGCTCGTTGTGGCTGAGCTGGTTTACTACTGCGGAACGATGGATAGTGGTAAGTCCACCCTTGCGCTTCAGACAGCGCACAATCATCAGAGTCGCGGTCGCACCGGTGTGATTTTCACTAGTAAGGATCGGGCTGGAGCCGGATTGATTTCTTCCAGGCTCGGATTGCAACGCCAAGCGATTGAAGTAGATCCGGAAATAGATCTACATAGATTCGTGGTAGATCAACTTTCAGTGGGCGTTCGAATTGATTTTGTCATTTGCGATGAGGCTCAATTTTACCGGCGCGAGCAAATCGAGCAGTTAGCCAAGATTGTTGATGGACTAGGAATAGATGTCTACGCCTTTGGAATCCTGACGGATTTTCGCACCTCACTTTTTCCAGGCTCCGCCAGGCTCGTCGAATTGGCCGATCGTGTGAACACTCTGCAAGTGGAGGCGCTTTGCTGGTGCGGCGCACGGGCGACACACAATGCCCGCACCCAGGGCGGGGTCATGATCACAGAGGGCGAGCAAGTCGTCGTCGGAGATGTGCACCGTGGCGAAGAAGTGAGTTACGAAGTCCTCTGCAGGCGTCATCACATGCGTCAAGTGACCGCGCGTGCGTCCCGTGCGGCGCATACATCTACAGAGCCTCTACCTTTCAACACCTAATCCCACAACAATTTAGACAATTTAGAAAAGAGGCATCAATGAAATCGCGCGGCATGGCGGCTCTGAATAGCAAAACCCCCCTCGAACCATTTACTTTCGAACGACGGGCCTTGCGCCCCAACGATGTGGCTTTTGACATTTCCTTCGCCGGAATCTGCCATTCCGACATTCACCAGGCGAGGGAAGAGTGGGGTCCCTCGCTTTACCCGATGGTTCCGGGGCACGAGATTGTAGGAATCGTTCGGGAAATAGGATCGGATGTTTCAAAATTCAAGATCGGAGCGAGAATTGGCGTAGGTGTTTTTGTTGATTCTTGTCGTACGTGCAATAACTGCTCGCGCGGTCTCCAGCAATATTGCGAGAATGAAATGACCGCCACTTACAATTCGTACGAGCGCGATGGCGTCACTCTGGCCATGGGTGGATACTCAAATAATTTTGTAGTGGATGCGGACTACGCAGTTCACGTGCCCGAGAATTTGGACTTAGCTGGCGTGGCCCCACTTCTTTGTGCGGGAATTACCCTTTACTCTCCCCTAAAGCACTGGGGCGCTCAATCCGGTACGCGAGTGGGTGTGATTGGACTTGGCGGTCTTGGACATATGGGTGTCAAACTCGCCAAAGCCTTAGGCGCTCACGTCACCGTCTTTTCGCACTCGCCGAGTAAAGAAAACGATGCAATTGGTATGGGTGCAGATAATTTTGTGGTCACTCGAGAGATGTCCAATTTGAAGCAGTATAGGAAGCAATTTGATCTTATTCTTAATACTGTTTCCGCAGAACTTGATATAAATGCGTATCTCAATTTGCTCGCTGTTGATGGCACGCTTGTCGCTATAGGACTCCCCGGGAAGCCGTATTCAGTTCACGCCGGTGCTTTGATAGGGGCCAGACGCTCCCTCGGCGGATCTCAAATTGGAGGAATTCCCGAAACTCAAGAAATGCTCGATTTTTGCGGAGTCCACAACATTGTCAGCGATGTAGAAGTAATTGAGGCCAACTACGTCAATACTGCCTACGAACGCACGGTTGCCAGCGATGTTAAATACAGATTCGTGATTGACGCCAGCACTTTTTGAACTTCTCTAGGCAGGAATTCACTCTAGGAAATCAGCAAATGTAGCGCTCCGGCCATCAACGGCGCGATGGCCAGAGCGGGCAGGAGATTTCCCACGGCAATATTGCGAATTTTGAGCAATTTCAATCCGATACACAGAAGTAGAACGCCGCCTACTGCCGTCATTGCATCCACTTGATAACCTGAGAGCACCGTGCCGAGCACAACTCCAACCACAGTCCATACGCCCTGGTAAATACCAACTGGCAAAGCCGAGAATGCGACTCCCCACCCCAACGTCGCTGCGAAAGCCATAGCCGCAAAGAAGTCAAGCGAACTTTTCAACAGTAGTTGATCAACGCCCTTTGACATCCCATCGCTAATGCTTCCAAGTATCGACAGAGGCCCAATCACGAAAAGGAGAGAAGCCGAGACAAAACCCTCTACAAAAGTGCTCTCACCTTTGCCGCTGAATCGCTTTCTGAGTCGTTCGCCCATCCCATCCAATCGATCTTCTAGCCGAGCCCAGGAACCTAAGAGTCCACCCAGTAAAAGTGATCCAAGAACTGTCAATAAAGTCCACCCGGTAGGAACGGAAGAAATAAAACGATTCGACCATAGATTGACGAGTGCACTAGCGGCAGCGAGAAGGACCGTGAGTCCAAGCACATCAGTAATAAGTGTGCGAGTCTTCTCCGGAATCCTTGCGCCAAATAGCACACCCAAAGACGCACCAATAATGACGGCAGCAACATTTATGACAGTGCCGATTCCCGGAAACATTTACGCGCAATCCATGGTGGTGAGAATGCTATCCGAGGTAATTAAGTTTCATGGACAGAAGCGGATGGGATAGCCTGCGCGCATGTCTCATGACGGTGAACATCCAGAATCAGAGAATTTTCGGCGGCGATTAGTCGAATGGTTTCGTCCTCACCGGACAATTCCGATAACTCCCTGGAGAGCCAGGACTCGTTGGTCCCTGTCCCCCGCAAGTTTGTCCGTGCTTTTCGGCGCTCTTTTTCTATTCGGTATTGGTGAGGCGTTGTTGGTTCAATCAAACTTAGGAAACTCTCCTTGGATAGTCCTATCCCAGGGCGTTTCCAATCGAACTGGAATAAATCTTGGATGGGCCACTTTTTGGATAAGTTGCATAGTCCTACTGCTCTGGATCCCCTTGGAGGAAAAGCTTGGAGTCGGGACTTTGCTCAATATTGCCGTCATCGCTCTTGCGCTTCAGGTTGGAGTGAATGTCATTCCCCTGCAGGACGAACTTGCTTCAGGTCTGATTTTCTCGATCCTGGGAATAATCCTGGTAGGAATTGCTTCAGCCTTCTACATATCGTGCGGATTGGGGCCTGGCCCACGCGACGGGTGGATGACCGGCCTGCACCATAAAACGGGTATACGAATCGGCCGGGTTCGGCTGGCCATTGAATCAGTCGTACTCTTGGGTGGATATCTCTTAGGGGGCCAAGTGGGTATAGGAACCGCCCTCTTCGCTTTCTTCGTCGGTCAGGCCATCGCCATCTCTTTCGGTATTTTGGCGCGAGTTACTCACCGGTAACAACTTTCAGCCGCTAGCGTGCAGCTATCTTCCTCCGGCTTGTGGGTCGTGAAACTACACGGGGTCGCAAACACCCCCGATACCAAAACAGTAAGGGGTTGGACGTGCTTGATACATATTTCAAAATAACCGAAAGAGGATCGACCGTTGGGCGGGAGGTGCGGGGCGGCATCGTCACATTTTTCACAATGGCCTACATCATCGCTCTGAATCCATTGATTATCGGCCTGACAAAAGACGGCGACGGAAAATATCTAGGTGGGGACGGATCACATCCCAACTTGGCGATGATCGCCGCTGCTACCGCGTTGGTCGCAGGAGTGCTCACAATCTTGATGGGAGTTGTTGGAAACTTCCCACTCGCCCTCGCGACTGGACTTGGTCTCAACACCTTCGTGGCAGTAGGTATCGCATCCAAGATGTCATGGGCTGATGCAATGGGTTTAGTAGTACTTGAGGGGCTCATCATTACGGTTCTAGTCCTTACCGGGTTTCGAACCGCGGTCTTCCATGCCGTGCCGCAACAACTCAAGATTGCAATCTCTGTCGGTATCGGGCTTTTTATCGCCTTGATTGGACTTGTCGATGCCGGATTCGTTCGCCGCACTGGCTCTGGCCCCGTTCCAGTTACGTTAGGCGATAATGGCACTCTGGTTGGTTGGCCGGTAATTATTTTTGCCTTTGGGCTCTTCTTGATGATTGGCCTGCTGGTCAAGAAAGTTAAGGGAGCGCTGCTTATCGGTATAGCGCTGGCAACCCTGGCTGCCGTCATTGTAGAGAAGGCATTCAAGATCGGTCCAAGTTTTGTGTCTCCGACCGAATTCAACCCAAAGGGTTGGGGTCTCAATATTCCGACGGTTCCATCCAAAATTGTTGATACACCAGATTTCGGATTGCTGGGCCATTTCAGTCTGCTCGGCTCGTTTAGTCGAATCTCGGTGATAGCGGCAATCTTGCTGGTATTTACGCTCTTGCTTTCCGACTTTTTTGACACGGTCGGCACAGTCACCGCTATTGGAGCAGAGGGTGGTTTAATCGATTCAAACGGAATGATTCCTAAGACAGAGCAAATTCTTCTCGTCGACTCGTTGGCCGCTGTGGCTGGAGGAGCTGCAAGTATCTCTTCCAACACTTCCTATATTGAATCGGCTTCGGGTGTAGGAGAAGGCGCCCGAACTGGCTTGGCCTCTGTTGTGACTGGGGTTTGTTTTCTCTTCGCAACTTTCCTCGCTCCATTAGTCGCCATCATTCCGTATGAAGCAGCCACTCCCGCTCTCGTCGTAGTTGGCTTCTTGATGATGACTCAGATCAAGCACGTAAACTGGGAAGATCTTGGTATCGCAATTCCTGCGTTTCTCACCATCATCCTTATGCCATTTACTTACAACATTTCGGTAGGTATCGGCGCAGGATTTGTTTCCCACGTAGTAATCCGACTCATTCAAGGACGACGCAAGGAAGTACATCCCTTGCTACTCCTGGTTGCTGGATTATTCATGATTTATTTCTTCACCTCTCCGATTAACACTTGGATTGGTTAAGCGAAGTACGAATCTACGTTAAGGACCAATCAATTGCTGGCTGAGATTGTCGGGCAAGCAATTGATTGGTCCTACTAAAGGGCCTTGAGCCAAAAAATCCGCGGCTGGCTGATAACGGACTCGGGTGAACGGACTGAATTGAAAGTTGGGGATTAAAATAGCCCAGCAATTGCTTTGCGTAATTACCCCAGAAGATGGCTATTAATTCCCGTTCTCCAAGTACTCTGGCAATTTCGTTGGTGACGCTCTCCCAACCAAGATTCGCATGGCTCGCGCTCGTGCCTGCGTGAGTGGTAAGGATTCGATTTAGTAGAAGTACGCCTCTGGAACTCCAGGGTGAGAGATCTCCACTTGCCGGAATCTCTACACCGAGATCTTCATGCAATTCTCGAAAGATATTGGCAAGTGTCCTGGGAAGAGGGCGAACCGATTCGGGAACCGAAAATGCCAATCCCATTGCATGCTGGCGATTTGGGTACGGATCTTGTCCAAATATCACGACTCGTGTTTGTTGGAGTGGATATCGAAGTGCCCGAAAAACGTTCTCGGGTGCCGGATTGAATATGGTGCCCTGTAATGAACTCTCAATTTCCTCGATTTTCGGTATGACACTTTGAAGTGCCGTAAGCCACTCAGGGTGGATATTCTCCAAGAACTTGCTTGAGAAATTCACTGGGCCTTAGCGAAAAATCGCGCTCCTTCTCTCTGCACTTGGATGGGAAGTCCAAAAACAGCGGAAACATGCTCAGATGTGATGACTTGGTTGACCGGTCCTGAAACCGCAATCGCGCCATCTTTTAGGAGCAACGCGTGCGTGGTGCCGACGGGAATTTCTTCAATGTGGTGCGTAACCAGAATGGTTACTGGTGATTGTGGGTCACTCGAGAATTTTGCGAAACGTTTCAGAAGATCTTCACGACCTCCCAGATCCAGGCCGGCGGCGGGTTCGTCGAGTAGAAGAATTTCGGGGTCCGTCATCAAGGCGCGGCAAATTTGAACCCGCTTCCGCTCCCCTTCGCTCAAAGTTCCGTATTCCCGATCGCCTAGTTCGCGCACTCCAAAGGTGGTGAGAAGGGCGATCGCCCTGGATTCATCCCAAAGATCATATTTCTCAGTCCATCGACCTACGATCGCGTAGGCCGCGGTCAGAACTACATCCCGTACCAGTTCTTCGGCTGGGATGTTTTCCGCCATCAATGAGCTACAAAAACCCAGCCGGGGGCGCAGTTCGAAGACGTCCACTTTGCCAAGCAGCTCTCCCAGAATTTCTACAGTTCCGAGAGTCGGAAAACTCATAGCCGACAAAAGTTTTAGGAGCGTCGATTTTCCGGCGCCGTTGGGACCAAGTATTACCCAATGCTCACCTTCAGAGACCGAGAAATTGACAGGTCCGAGAATTACGCGGTCGCCTCGGCGGACGCTAACATCTGAGAGCGAGACAGTTCTTTGACTCATACAGGTAGAAAGATAGTGGCAATGCTCGTCCTTCGTCGCCACGAGCCCTCTCGAAACCAGGGTAATCTCAGCCCATGCCTTCGAACCACCAGGAATCTGCGCCTTTCACGGGTTTGATCCTCTTATCAGGAGTTGACTCACCGGGGATCACTAAGGCGCTCTTTTCGACCCTCTCCCCCTTTTCGATCACCATATTGGACATAGAGCAGATTGTGATCCGCGAACGGCTCATTCTGACGGTACTGATCTCCCTAAATCCTGCGCACGCCTCGGCCATCGAGGCGGATTTGACCGCCTGTGGTGCGGATTTGAGCGTTGATATAGCGGTTTCCTTCTCACACCTTGCCCCCGAATCGATCGCGGCCAAAACTGGTCTTTTGCACGTTACCGTCCTGGGCCGATCCCTGTCTCCTTCGGCGATAGCAGCTATATCCACAGAATTGGCCAACCATCAAACTAACATCGAGCGTATTCATCGAACTGCTTCCTACCCGGTCACCGCCTTTGAATTCGTCGTATCTGGTGCCTCCCAAGAAGAAATTCGTACCGCTTTGGCAGTGGTGACGCGCGAACATGGAGTAGATATCGCGGTCCAACGAGGTGGTCTCATGCGCTGGGCAAGACGACTGATCCTGATGGATGTCGATTCGACGCTGATACAGCAGGAAATCATCGAACTGCTCGCCGCCAAGGCTGGGGTGGGCGAGGCAGTTAAGAAAATCACGGAGTCGGCTATGCGCGGCGACATCGATTTCGCAGAGTCCTTGCAGGCACGAGTGGCCCTCCTTGCAGGACTGCCCGAATCCGTGATCGCGCAAGTGCGCGGCGAAATCACCTTGACGATTGGCGCTCGTACTCTGATCCGTACTCTCCAACGGTTGGGGCATACCGTCGCGGTTGTCTCCGGAGGTTTCATCGAAGTCATCGAACCCCTTTTAGCCGAGCTCGGTATAAGCATGTATCGAGCAAATAGCCTTGAAGTAATCGACGGCAAGTTGACCGGACGAACTCAAGGGCCAGTAATTGATCGTGCTGCCAAAGCTCTGGCATTACGCGAATTCGCCGAACTCTGCGGCGTCGAGATGGAGCAGACCATTGCGATCGGTGATGGAGCCAACGACCTGGACATGATTGCTGCAGCTGGACTTGGGGTTGCCTTCAACGCCAAACCAGTAGTTTCCGCAGTGGCTGATAGCGCGCTGACTCAGCCTTACTTGGACAGCGTCTTATACCTAATGGGAATTGCGCGCGAAGAGGTGGAAGAGGCCGACGATCAGAGTCGGCAGGCGTGAATATCTGTAACGAGTATTCCACGAGCCCCTAGGGCCCAGAGCGCATCCATCACATGATTGGTCTCCTTACGAAGAACCATTGCGCGTACGGCAACCCAATCCGGCTTCTGCAAGGGCGAAATCGTGGGCGATTCCAAACCCGGAGTGATTGCGCATGCTTCCTGAACGAGGGCGCGCGGTACGTCGTAATCAAGTAGGACGTAACGACGCGCAATAATCACACCCTGCAAGCGGCGGATGAGAATTTCGAGTTCGGGGCGAATTTCTGATCCAGCGCGTTGAATCAGCACCGCTTCACTTGTCAGTATCGGCTCGCCGAAAATCTTCAATCCGGCCTGTCGCAGCGTGTTGCCGGTACTGACGACATCGGCGATTACGTCTGCAACTCCCAGACGGACGCTACTTTCAACTGCGCCGTCCAATCTAACGACGGAAGCTGAAATATTGGCTCTGGAAAGATAATCCGACACAAGGCCAGGGTATGCAGTGGCCACTCGCTTTCCCTCGACATCCTGCAAGGTCCATTCGCGTTCGACACTTGCCGCAAAACGGAAAGTCGAGGTGCCAAAATCCAATTCCAGAACCTCTTGTGCAGGCGCACCCGAGTCAATCAACAAATCTCTTCCGGTAATACCTGCTTCGAGTTCGCCAGATCCGACATAAACCGCGATATCTCTGGGTCTTAGGTAATAAAACTCCACGCCGTTATCGGGATCTGACAGAACCAGGTCTCGCATATCTGTGCGCTGGCGATAGCCTGCCTCACGCAGAACTTCAGATGCAGATTCAGAGAGAGAGCCCTTATTAGGAACAGCAATGCGTAGCACGAGACTCCCTAAAGATAACGGTAAACATTGTCGAGGGAGATTCCCCGAACCAACATCAGAGTTTGCAGGTGGTATATCAACTGGCTGATTTCTTCGGCCAACTTTTCATCACTCTCATATTCGGCAGCAAGCCAAACTTCACCGGCCTCCTCCAGAACTTTCTTGCCGATGAAGTGCACGCCCGCATCCAGGGCCTGAACTGTCCCTGAACCCGCTGGACGTTCGAGCGCCTTTTCCTGCAGTTCGACCCACAAATCTTCGAATGACTTCATTTGAGAACTTTACTGCACAAGCGAACGTTGCAGATGGAGCATTTGCAAGGCAGCTGACGCGGCCTCGAAACCCTTATCTTCAACGCTTCCAGGCAATCCTGAACGTGCTGTTGCCTGCTCCAAGGTGTCGCACATGAGCACGCCGAATCCAATTGCCTTCCTGGACTCGAGTGTGAGTTTCATGATGCCGTGCGTTACCCCCTCACAGACAAAATCAAAATGCGGAGTCTCGCCTCTAAGTACCAATCCAAGAACAATCGCGGCGTCATAGCCACTATCCAGAATCATGGCGGCAGCGAGAGGTAGCTCGAAGGATCCCGGAACCCAATCGACTCTCAGTTGCGCCAAATCCCCTTGGACGCAGGCTCGCTGCGCACCTGAAACGAGTGCTTGGCATATTTCCATATGCCACTGAGAACTAATGATGGCAACTCTCGCTCCCGGAACTTTTGGTATGGAAATTGCTGGTGCGCCTTCACCGCTCATCTGATTGATTCCTTTCCGAAGAGATCGATATCGCTGGGAATTAAGTGGCCCATTCTGTCCCTTTTGCTAGCTAGGTAACGAGCGTTCGAGCTACTTTGTCCCACTACCAGTGAGACTATTTCGACGTCTATTCCGGCGCCTTCGAGTGCCGCTACCTTCTCGGGATTATTGGTCAACAAGCGAATCCTTCTTAGATGCAACAATTCAAGTAGTTCGATTGCATCGTGCCATTTTCGCTCGTCTATTTCATGACCCAGCGCTAAATTCGCCTCGACAGTATCTAGCCCGTCGTCCTGGAGAGCGTAAGCCCGAATCTTTTCAATCAATCCGATTCCGCGGCCCTCGTGTCCCCGCAGATAAATCAAAACTCCTCTTCCCTCATCTTCAATGAGCGCTAAGGAACTTTGCAGTTGCGGACCACACTCGCACCGAGTGGAGCCAAGCACCTCGCCGGTAAAGCACTCGGAATGTATTCTCACAAGGGGGGCATGCGAATCCTCTGCGAAGTCGTCACCACCCAGGGTAAGCAGAACGTTTTCATCGCCCTCCGCCCCTTTTACGACCATTATTTTCCAATTAGCACCAACCCGGGGCAGCAACGAGCGGGCAGCAACCTCTGCATGAGTGGCAATAAAGGGATGCGAATAATTCAACTCAGCCAACTCCGCAATAGAAATCGTAGGGATACTCCATTGTTGAGCGAACTCCCGCAATTGCGCTCCTCGCATCATTGTTCCGTCATCATTGACCAATTCCGATAAGACCGCCGTTCGTGGCAGCCCAGTCAATTGACATAGAGCAACGCCGGCTTCCGTATGTCCTCTACGACCAGCTAGTCCATCCGGATGAGCAATCAAAGGAAAGATGTGTCCAGGGCGGGCGAAATCGGATGCCACGGAAGCAGGGTCTGCCAATGCCCGCGCAGTATTTGCGCGCTCTTGGGCAGAAATTCCCGTTGTAATTCCCGCTTTTACGTCGACGGTAATTGTGAAGGCAGTTCCCTTACTGTCTTCATTGCGAGAAACCATCGGCGGAAGTGCCAGCGCCCGAGCATGCTCAGAATCCATGGCGACACAAACGACTCCAGAGGTATGCCTGACCATAAATGCCATTTTCTGTGTGTCCATGAAGCAGGCTGGTGCAATTAAGTCTCCTTCATTCTCTCGATCAAAATCATCGGTAACAATGATGAGAGAGCCTTTTCTAAACGCACTCAATGCGTCTTGGATCATGAACTTCCCCCCGTCTTCAACAATCTTTCAACGTATTTAGCAAGGACGTCCACCTCAATGTTGACGAAATCTCCCACCTCACGAAGTCCAAGGGTCGTCTTTGACAACGTTTCGGGTATCAACCAGATTTCAATTTGAGAAGAAGCATCATCAAGACTGCCTACCGTAAGGGATACCCCGTCAACAGCAATTGAACCTTGCGCCACAACATATTTCATTAGGTTGGCTGGGATCGAAAGGAGAAGTCGTTCCCATCGTTCACCAGGTTCGCGAGCTATCACTTGGCCAACTCCGTCAACATGCCCCTGGACCATGTGACCACCGAGACGTTCAATCGGCAATACTGCCAATTCCAAATTGACCTTGCTTCCAGGGCGAAGGCCGCGCAAACTCGAAAGTCGCAAGGTTTGAATCATCACATCCACTTTCACCGAACCATCATTCTCGGTGGCCGTCAAACAGACACCATTCACACTAATTGAGTCACCCACCTTAATTTGATGAGCCAGTTGGCCCGCATCAAAGAGAAGCTCCATCGAGCTTTCGTGTTCAATCAATTTCTCAATAGTTCCCACTTCTTGTATGAGACCGGTAAACATTATGAGTGCGCCTCTACTTTCTCTCTCATCCGCGGGCGAAGTACTGTCAAAGTATCGGGTCCTTTTCTCTCGTTCTTCACGATATCAAAATCAAGACGCTGCGAAATGGTCGTAACATGGAGGTCGCTCACAGTTCTAATACCCGCTCCAAACAGGGTGGGAGCCTGATACCAGTGGATCTCATCGACGAGGTTCTCCCGCAAGAGAGAAGTTCCTAATTCCGATCCAGATTCGATGAGGACTTGATTTACATCCAGTTCGACCAGAGCAGTGATTACTTCTTTCAAATCTCGTGTTTTGAGAAATATCGTGGGTGCTTCTGCATTCCTCAAATTGGAACCATCAGGAATCGACCGAGTACCCACGACCATCCGAATAGGACGACGGTCGTCCCCTCTTGGAATCAACGAGGGGTTGTCAGCCAACGCGGTGCCTGTGCCTATGAGTATCACGTCGGACTCCGCGCGCAGTTCTTGTACCGACGCTCTCGAGTCTTCTGAGGTGATCCACTTTGACGTGCCATCAAGTGCCGCCGAATATCCGTCCAGAGTGCTGGCAACTTTCCAAATTAGCAATGGCCTGCCAGTTTCAATCTTGTGCAGCCATGCTCGATTTGACTCTCTTGCCTCGCCTTCCAACAGAGAGGATGTGACCTCGAATCCAGCTTCCAGTAAATCCTGCGCACCACCCCGCGCGATGGGGTTTGGATCCGGCACAGCGAAGACGACACGAGATATCCCCGCCGCTATCAACGCCTGGGTGCATGGTGGCGTTCTGCCGAAATGGTTGCACGGTTCGAGGGTCACATACATTGTCGCGCCGGTTGGATCCTTTTTGCGCTTTGAACAATCCATTAACGCGCGAACTTCCGCATGCTCTCGACCTGCGTGGAAACCTTCCCCAATGACTTCACCCGCAGAAGAGACAAGGACTGCTCCAACAATGGGGTTAGGGAATGTCCTGCCTAGTCCCAACAGTGAGAGATTAAGGGCACGAGTCATATGAAATCGATCGTCCATGTCTCCCCCCTCAAATTTACCGGGGGTAAAAAAGCACATAGACCTGACGAAATAACGACGTCAGTTCAGTACGTATTCCTTTATCCAGACTTTAACTGTCGGTCTTGGAATTTCGCCAAGTCAACCAACCACTGGATGTGATCGGGTCGCGGACTTTAACCGCCGGTTCGGATTTACACCGACCCCCGGAACAACGTGGCTCTATTCTGGCACAGACTGCGCTAATGCGCGCAATTTAGTGATCATTTGCGCTGGATCTTCTGCGTTGAAGACTGCACTCCCCGCCACAAAAGTGTCGGCTCCCGCAGCGGTTGCGACCTCAATTGTCTCCTCAGATATCCCACCATCGACTTGGAGCCAGATCGGGCGGGTGCCAATCATTTTCCTGGCCCTTTGAATTTTCGGCACCATATCGTGCATAAAACTCTGGCCACCAAAACCAGGTTCGACGGTCATAATTAAGTACATATCGACTAGGTCTGAAAATTCCTCATAATCAGTGATTTCGGTGCCCGGCTTTACCGCAAGTCCAGCACGTGCACCTTCCCGCCGAATTGCTTTAAGTGTTCCGGCGATGTCCTCGGTCGCCTCCACATGCAAGGTGACACTCATGCAACCCGCCTCTGCGTATTGAGGAGCAATCCGGTCAGCATCTAGGACCATCAAATGTGCATCTACCGGCAGAACACTCTCACGAATAATTTTTGAGGCAGTCTCAAAGTCGAAAGTAAAGTTGGGAACAAAAAGATTATCCATCACATCTACATGCACGAGATCCGAAACTTGCGCGATGCGACCAATCTCAGCTGCAAGATCATTGAAATCGGCATTAAGGATACTAGGAGTAATCCTGATCTCTCGTGACATGAAGGGATCCTACCTGAGCCTAAGAGATTCTCTCGAAAAGGGTGAGGAACATGGCATCAGTTCCGTGACGGTGAGTCCATAACTGCATGGATCCGTTGAGAATGGCACCTGCAAGATTTGCGGGTAAATAGGGCTCGATTGAAATTTGTCGAATGTCAGAACGCCGTCTCAATGCACTAGATACCTGAACTTTCGTCTCGGCTAGGTGAGGTGAGCAGGTCGCGTATCCGATGATTCCTCCTACCTCTGCCACATCGATTGCGCTATCTAGAAGTTCTCCTTGCAACCGGGACAGCCCTGCCAGATCGGCAGGTTTTCTTCTCCAGCGAACTTCGGGCCGACGACGCAGTGCCCCAATTCCAGTGCACGGCACATCGGCAAGTACCGCGCCGAATCTGCGCCCATGCTCTGATATTTCTCGACCGTCACCAACCCAAACCTCGCCGGCGGAGATAACCTGCCGGACAAGATTGGCGCGCGCTGGCGAGATTTCATTAGCCACAAATTGTTTCCCCAACGTCTGGGCAAGACTCGAAACTAGCGCGGCTTTCCCGCCGGGGCCTGCGCACAGATCGAGCCAATCGTCCTTCTCCTTGGCGGCGTCGGCAAAAATTGACCCGACAAGTTGGGAGCCTTCATCTTGAATTCCCGCCTTGCGCGCGCGAACTAGATCAATCTCTCCGGGAATCACCACCGAGGTTGCGCCGTACCGAGAGTATTTTGTGGCTTCGCCACCCAGCGCAAGCAGGTCAGCTTGAGTAGAGCGCCCGGGCCATGAAACTAGAGTCGGCGATGCCGGCACGTTGTTTGCCGAAAGCGCGGCGACCACTTCTTCCTCTTCGCGGAGGAGATCAATATATGCAGAGACAATCCACTCGGGGTGGGAGTATTTGATCGACAATCTCTCGATGCGATCTTCCACCGATGAAATTGAAGCAAACCATTCAGCAAGGGTCCATTTACTCACTCGTCGCAAGAGAGCATTGACATAAGTTGCGCGGGACTCCCCCAGCACTTTGCGCGCAAGTTCCACAGTCGCAGAAACGGCAGCGTGTGCCGGCACTCTCATTTCCATAAGTTGGTGGACCCCTAAACGGGAAATGTCAACAATGCCAGAGTCGACTGAGTCCCAGGCCCGATCACTTACTTGCGCCAGCATCCAATCATGACGACCTTGCATTCGCAGGGTCCCATAAACCATTTCCGTCACGAAGGCTCTATCGCGTAGTTCCAAAGCGCTTTCACTGAGCATCTTTGGAAGAAGCAAATTTGCGTAGGCGTCGCCTCGATTTACCAAAGTTAAAACTTCAAATGCCAAGACTCTTGCGGCATCTGGGCGAGGCTTACGGAATTTACTTTTTGGGTTAGACAAAAGATTCTCCAGGGAGAGCTCGTGCGCCATTGATCCAACTTTTAGCTGACATGACCTTTTTCCCGGCGGGTGTCATTTCCTCAATGACCAAAGCGCTTTCTTCCCCGCAACCCACGACCACGTTTCCGTCGCTAAGGAATATCTCCCCGCATCTAACCTCCTGAGCTTTTGAGTAAGGGCGTGCCCGGGTGATGCGCACTGGCACGCCTCTCCATGTGGTCCATGCTCCTGGCTCTGGAGTAAAAGCTCGAATTTGGCGACTCAACTCCGCCGCGTTGTGATCCCACGCAATTCGGGCATCCTCCTTGGTGACCTTAGGTGCAAGGAGCACGCCGTCATTCGATTGGCTAACGGGTTGGGCTCCCATTGCGATTAGATCAACCGCCTCGGCAACAAGTTCTGCGCCGATGACTGCCATACGCGCCAGGCATTGCCCGGAATTCTCATACGGCTGGTTGGGAATCGAACGCTGGACATAAATCGGGCCGGTATCCATACCTGCATCAAGTGCGAAGACGGTCAAGCCCAATTCCTCATCCCCATTGAGTATTGCCCGCTGCACAGGTGCGGCCCCGCGCCATCTAGGCAGAAGAGAAAAGTGAAGATTAATGAAACCATGTCTAGGTACTTTCAAAATCCGCTCTGGCAATATCACTCCATACCCGACTGTGACAACGAGATCGACATTCACCAGGCGTTCAACAAGTTCGTCCGACGACTCTGGTTTGACACAAGGAATTTTGTGCGCAATGGCCCACAAGGCAACGTGCGACGACCTTAAGCTCCGCCCACGACCGGCGGGTCGATCGGGCTGGGTGATTATAAGAACTAGCTCGTGTTCGGATACGTGCAGCCAATCCAATGTCGGAATCGCTACGGACGGTGTCGCCGCAACAGCGATGCGCACTAGAGACCTTTCCCGTATGTGTAATGCGGCGAAATTCTTATGTCGAGTTTTGCTCCTGTCTCGTCTGACAGGCCGAACCATTCAGACTCGCGTATCTCCTTCATCGCACTTTTGCGGTCTTCTTTCGAGAGGCGATCAATAAAGAGTATTCCATCAAGATGATCCGTCTCATGCTGGAGAGCTCGCGCAAGCATCTCGCTTCCCTCAACCGATATTGGGTCGCCGTACATATTCCAACCCTTAGCGACAACTTGGAAAGCGCGCGGCGTGTTGTACCGAAGTTCTGGAAAGGAAAGGCAGCCCTCCTCCCCCTCTTGCAGGTCTTCGCTCAGATCTAAAGTGGGGTTGATGAGATGGCCCAGGGCTTCCTCAATATCCCAAACGAAGACTCGAAGTGGCACACCGATCTGAGGTGCCGCCAATCCGGCACCCGGGGCATCCAGCATCGTTTCGGTCAGATCTGCGACCAGCACGCGCAACTCCTTGTCAAAATCAACCACCGGTGCCGACGGAGTTACCAAAACCGGATCGCCAAATAGACGGATGGGTTGAATAGACATGTTAGAAGTCTAATGGGTCAAAGAATACGGATCGACTCTCATCGTAAGCAGCGGCTTTCGGGAAATTGATCGGCGTCGTTGCAATTCGTGGAGGAAATCAATGACGGCGGGCGCAACAGATAATGGTGCTGATATCAAGATTCGCGACCTGTCATTCCCTATCGGGTGAGGCCCTGATAGATGGGTTTGCGAAGAAATGCGCTCTTCGAGGCGGGCCGCATCAAGTCCTGCATAGAGGGATGTGGCCTCAAGCGAATCTGTCTCGAGACTCACGTATCGAAAATAGGGAGGGAATTTCAATTCCAGACGATCTTGCAACTCCCTGCGAACCATCAGTGTCGCATCCCATTGCGCCAATGACGCCACAATTGGATGACCTGGATCGAGAGCCAAAAATACTGCTCCAGTGGGCGAAACCATACTGGCAGTTTCAAAGAAATGCTCTCTGGCGGTCTCCGCTGATCGCAGATCAGTATGCCCGAGGAATCTCGTACATTCCAGCAGAGCCACTGCTGAATAGCCTGCAGAAGTGGCAGGTTGCGAACCAGGCGTCGCCACAATAAGAGCTGGATGATGCCCGACATAGTCCACGATGTGATCGCCAGATGAATTAATAATTTTGTGATGTGGAAAGGCTTTCCCAATCTCCTCCGCAAATCTATCTATTCCGCGGGATGCAATATAAATCAAAGTGCCCTGACACCACGAACAATGCCAAGCAGCGAACTGCTTCAAACAAAGGACGCATTGCGGGTCACGTCCAGCGGCCCTCTGTTCGAGTCGCCCTCCACATTCACAGAGCGATATGTTTCGACACTTATTACAAAGCACTGCATTGCCATAACCTCTTCTTGGAACCAGGAAAAGTACCGGCCCAGATGTAAGTGCCTTTCGGACTATTGCGAAGGCTTTGCTCGGAAGAAGTTCTCCGTGAGTCTGCGAAGCTGCGGTTACGGTACGGCGCCGCTTAGCGGAAATATGCGTGATCCAACCGGTCTCAATGAGCCTTGCCAATTCAAGTGAAGGTGAGAAGCCGAGGAAGATAAGATCCTCCCCATTCTCCTTGGCACGCATGAGCGCCACCTCGCGCACGTTCCAGCCCGGACTGCGCGGTTCATGGAGGAGTTCAGAAGTTTCGCCCAGCACGATAATTGTCGAACCCGGCAGCAATGGCACGAATATCGAGCCACGCAGCCCCAGCGCCACCCGCGCAACTCCGCCCATCACTTTCAAATAATTGCGGTAACGATCAGCCCGTGAAATGTGACCGTCCAGCCGCGCCACAGACCATTGCGGCAAGAGAGTGTGAAGCACTTCTTCGATCTGCAGGAGTTGGCGCTCATCCGGGGCAACTATAAGTACCTGGCCATGCGCAAGCCGCGCAATTATGAGATCGGCAACTAACTCAGAAACGCTGTGTGAGGGAGGCAATGCCCAGAAAGCTCTAACTTGTTTTTCAATGAGCTCGCGAGGAATATCACGTCGACTGGCCTCTGGCACTGCAAATTCCTTCGAAAGATCAATCGATTCTTTATCTACAGATGCGACTCTGGGTGGAATCGCGCTCCGTAGCACGTCATACGGGGTGCCCGCCCAACGTCGAGCGACAAGCGAGATCAGAGCTAGGGATTCCGAAGTGGCAACCGGATGCGGGGAGAGAACCTTCAGCAAAGTCTTTAAGAGACCCGCGTTTGGCGAACTCTCCATTCTCTCCACAATGATTGCTTCGTGAATCGAATTTCCAAATTCAACCTGCACCCGGACACCTGGCGATGCGATATTCGTCAACGTCTCAGGGACCCAATAATCAAAGGGCGAATCCAAATGGAACACGCCCGTATCCACCCAGACGCGAGCCACGGGAAGTTTAACCGCCACAGTCGGCTTGCCCGACGAACCCATTTGGGACTTCATTCGAAGTGGTCGAGGTTCAACCACGGTGATCAGCTACTGTGCGGCAGCGCGCAATGCCTCTACGCGATCAGTCGCTTCCCAAGTAAATTCCGGCAGTTCGCGGCCAAAGTGACCGTAAGCACTTGTTAAAGAATAGACCGGACGCAATAGTTGCAGGTCTCTGATAATTGCCGCGGGACGCAGATCAAAAGTAGCGAGGACTGCATCTTGGATTTTGGAAACTGAAACACTCTCTGTTCCGAAAGTTTCGATGAAGAAACCGACGGGTTGTGCTTTCCCGATCGCATATGCCACTTGTACTTCGCAACGACGAGCAAGACCAGCCGCCAGAACATTCTTCGCAACCCAACGCATGGCGTAAGCGGCCGAACGATCCACTTTAGACGGATCTTTTCCGCTGAAAGCGCCTCCCCCATGCCGGGCCATCCCGCCATACGTGTCAACAATAATCTTGCGACCGGTAAGTCCCGCATCGCCCATGGGTCCGCCGATAACAAATCGCCCCGTAGGATTGATGAGAATACGCAGATCTTTACGCGATAGTTCTACACCTTCAAGAATCGGGTCAATGACACTCTTGATGATATTGGGTGTCATTGTCTTGAGAAGATCGACATCTGGAGCATGCTGACTGGAAATTACGATGGTATTCAGTGCTACCGCTTTATTACCGGCATACTCAATGGTTACTTGAGTTTTTCCATCCGGCCGCAAATAGCCGAGTTCACCACTTTTTCGAACTCGGGAAAGCTGTTGCGCCAATTTGTGCGCTAGCGAAATGGGCAGGGGCATAAATTCGGGCGTATCGTCGCACGCGTAGCCGAACATAAGGCCCTGATCTCCAGCTCCTTGTACGTCCAAAGGATCTACCGAGGAAGAGACGCGATTCTCGTAGGCGTCGTCCACGCCTTGGGCAATGTCTTGTGATTGTTGCCCGATAGAGATGGAGACGCCGCAGGTGTTTCCATCGAAACCCTTTTCCGAAGAGTCATAGCCAATGCCAAGCACTGTATCGCGGACAATCCCCATCACATCGGCATATCCATCAGTAGTGACTTCACCAGCAACGTGCACCTGGCCAGTTGTAATGAGTGTTTCCACTGCGACTCGGCTTTTGCTGTCCTGTGCAAGGAGTGAATCCAAGATGGCATCAGAGATCTGATCGGCAATCTTGTCAGGGTGTCCCTCGGTTACAGATTCAGAGGTAAATAGGCGTTTAGACATTGGGCAAACTTAGCCGATTTTGCACCTGATCGAGTAATACGTTGGCCAGTGTCTCTTTGCGCCCTTCAGATACTGTGATTACAGTCCCATCCCTTGATATGACAGTGCCTCTTGTGTTCTCGCTTCCGAAAATGGCGCCGTCAGAGACATCGTTTACGTAGAGTAAATCGACGCCCTTTTCCCTTAGTTTGGCCTCAGCGTTAACCACGTGGTCCTGTGTTTCTGCCGCAAACCCCACAATTACTTGACCCGTCTTGCGCTTAGTCACTGCCTTCTTGAGCAGGTCCGGGGTGAGTTCCAACTCGATGGAAGTGAGCGCGCCCTTCTTAATTTTCTCATTGCTTCGATGCGTGGGTTTGGCATCTGCGACGGCCGCGCACATGACGAGAACATCACACCAATCGAAATGTTGATCAATAGCGACTTCAAGTTCGGAGGCAGTCTCGACTCGCGTAATCGCCACACCTTCAATATCTGGAAGATTACAGTTGGCAGCGATCAAATGAACTTCCGCTCCACGGGCTGCTGCAGCTTGCGCAATTCCATAACCTTGTTTTCCAGAGGAGCGATTTCCAATATAACGAACCGGATCGATAGGTTCGCGAGTACCCCCGGCAGTGACCAAAATTTTGCGCCCTAGTAAATCAGCGTTCTCTCCCACCATATGGTGAAATTCTTCAAGGATGCGCCAAGTCTCGGGGAAGCGACCTGGTCCTATGTCAGAACCCGTGAGGCGCCCGACATCTGGATCGATAACAACGTACCCACGTGATCGCAGTATTGAGACATTCTCAACGGTCGCGGGATTGAGCCACATATTTGGGTGCATCGCCGGGATTAGCATGGTTGGCGCACTCGATGCTAAAAGTAGATTGGTGAGAAGGTCATCTCCTCGACCATGTGCAACGCGTGCCATTAGATCCGCAGTTGCTGGGGCGATAAGAATGAAATCTGCATTCTGTGCCAGAGCAATATGGGCTACTCCCGGTACATCCTCCCAAACCTGCGTCAGAACTGACCTGCCGGAAAGGGCTTCCCATGTCGCCACTCCGACGAAATTGAGAGAAGCCGGAGTTGGCACGACGGTGACAAGAAAACCGTGGTCTTGCAGTCGCCTTACTAAGTCACACGCCTTATACGCGGCAATGCCACCGCCAACCCCGAGAATTACTTCTCGGCCTGACGATGACATGTGCGTTCTATCGAAAATTAAGCGGTCGGTTCGAGATTCTCAATTGTCAGCAGACCCTCATTGATCTCACGAAGGGCAATAGAGAGCGGCTTTTCATGCACGTGAGTCTCAACCAGCGGTCCAACATATTCGAGTAAGCCCTCTCCCAACTGGGAGTAATAAGCGTTGATCTGGCGGGCGCGCTTGGCCGCGTAGAGCACAAGGCTGTACTTCGAGCCACTCTTATCCAGAAGTTCGTCAATCGGTGGATTGGTAATGCCGTCCATGCAAGCCCCTTTTATGCTAGACCTTCAACCACCCGCGCGGGCAGTCCAAGGTGGTAATCCTTTATGTGAATCGTGATTAGGAGGCTAAGGCTACCAGTGCCTCGACCACTCGCTCGACCTGGTCATTTACTATAACCACGTCAAATTCCTTCGATAAGGCCAGTTCGTACTGAGCCAGTTCGAGGCGATGCGCTCGTCTCTCAGGAGAATCAGAGCCCCGCCCTTCCAATCTGGCGACCAGGTGCTCCCAACTGGGGGGTTCTAGAAAGACCAGAATTGCCTCTTTGCTATGAGCTCGTACTTGCCGAGCACCCTCTATCTCGATCTCCAATAGAACATTACGTCCACGGGCAAGCGCCCTTTCGACACCGTCGCGCGGAGTTCCGTACCGGGCGCCCGCAAATTGCGCCCACTCTAAAAACTTATCCTTGGCAATCTCTCGATCGAATTCTTCGGGGGTGAGAAAGAAATAATCGATTCCATGCTCTTCCGAAGCCCGGGGGGCTCGAGTCGTTGCCGAAACACTTACCCAGAAATCTGATACCTCTCGCAATCGCATGGCCACCGTGCTCTTCCCAACTCCCCCTGGACCTGAAAGAACGATGAGCCGACCCCTCTGACTTGCCGGCACCTGTTCTGATACCTGAAATTCGTTTAACAGTTCTTCTCTCTGGTGCTTGCCCAAGCCCTGCACTCGCCTGGTTGGAGAGATGGAAAGGCGCTCCATAATCAACTTGGCGCGGATCTTTCCGACACTGGGTAAAGATTCCAACAATTCACTCACACGCATTTTGCCGATCGCCTGATCATCTCTGGCAAAATTCAAGACATCGCCAATGCTTAACTCACCACTCTTTACCTTGGCCTTCATCTGCGCCCGAGAGCGCCGTGCGGCAGTCGCCTTGACCAAGGCAGCGGCCCGCTGTTCAGGGGTTAATGTTGGTGGAAGCGACATATTGGGAATCTACCTTCTCCGCGTCGATTACGTGAGCTCGTTAGCTATAGCCGCAGTTCGCTCGCGCATGGCCGCAAAACCTTGCGACCAGTATTGCGTGATGGGGCGTCCTATAACCAAATAGTTCGCTCCAGCCGCTATCGCGCCTTTTGGATTCATTGTTCGCTGCTGATCGTCGAGAGCCTCACTTGTTAGGCGTACTCCTGGAGTAATAATCGTCATTTCCGGACCGATTGCAGCGCGGATGGCCGAAATCTCCTGCGGAGAGCAGACGATTGCGCGAGCCCCAGCCGCCTTTGCCAGTATGGCGAGTTGGACCGCGCTTCTGACTGGGCCCTCCCTAAAACCCACTTCTTCCACATCTTCACTGCCTAGGGATGTGAGAATTGTGACCGCAGTAATTTCCACCTGAGGCGCAGCCTCCACTGCTGCGGCAATCATTGCTCGACCGCCCGAAGCATGGACGGTAAAAAATCGTGGCTTGAGATCCACGATTTGCTGCATGGCACAAGCCACCGTATTGGGAATGTCATGGAACTTTAAGTCAAGAAAAAGTTCGCCGTCGCCACACTCCTGCAATTTGCGGACTCCTTCTCTGCCAAAGGCCGAAAAGAACTCAAGGCCCAATTTATATCCCGCGACATAACCTTGCGAGGCCTCAATCCAAGATTTGGCAATATCCAAATCGGAGGTGTCAATTGCAAGAATGATCGGCGCGCGTGAAATCATCAATCCCTCTCCCTGTCTCTGTTCAAACTGGATCAATCATTCAGTTTTTAGTCTCGTTGTGCATAACCAATTGCCTCACGTAACGAGGCAAAACCTTTGTTGATCAGTAGGCCACGTAGCTCATTCTGGACGTTTATGACTGCTTTTGGATTTGAGAACGTTGCGGTGCCAACACTTACTCCACTTGCTCCCGCCAAGATGAGTTCAAGTGCATCGCGCCCAGTTCTCACTCCCCCCATTCCAAGTATGGGAATTTTCGGAAGGGCCTGATGAACTTGGTATACAGCGCGAACTGCAACCGGGCGAATTGCCGGACCAGAGAGACCGCCAGTCTTTCCCGCAAGGTGTGGGCGCATCGTCTCTATATTTATCACCATTCCTAGCAAGGTATTAATGAGTGAGAGTGCATCGGCACCTGCACTCACCACACCTCGTGCTATCTCGGCAATGTCAGTAACGTCAGGTGAAAGTTTCACGATGATGGGCAACTCACCCCCGAGCGTTCGTCGTACTCCATCCACTACCGCTCGCGACGCTTCCGGATCACAAGCGAAAACAAGTCCCCGATTCTCCACGTTTGGACAGGAGATATTTACTTCAACTGCCGCTATCCCTGGAACCGAGCGAAGTCGACGGGCCAGAATCGAATATTCCTCAACACTCTCTCCGGCGATTGAAATGATGATTCGCGCATTCTGCGAAATAAGCCAAGGCACATCGTTTTCGAGAAAAGCGTCAATACCGGGACCTTGCAATCCAATCGAGTTGAGCATTCCACTTGGGGTCTCGGCCATTCGCGGGGTTGGCCTCCCAGGGCGCGCCTTAAGCATGATCGACTTGGTGACGACAGCGCCAATTTCACGCAACGGAAAAAACTGCGCCAATTCACGTCCCGAACTTGCGCATCCGCTTGCGGTAAAGAGCGGGGTGGGAAACCACGCAGGACCTAGTGTGGTCGAAAAATCGAATTCAGTAGACATTTAGTTAGTCGCCTTTCCGACTAAATCCCAACGCACTACCGCACCATCCATAACCGGCCCGTCTATACAGGACCTGAGCATGCCCACAGACCCGTCACTATTCTCAATTGGAAGCACGCACGTCATGCAAACACCTATTCCGCACGCCATCGATTCTTCAACAGCACACTGATGGACAACATCAGAGTTGGCGACAATTTTCGAGATCGCGGATAGCATGCCCATTGGGCCGCATGAGTAGATTACGTCGACGACGCCTTCTTTAATCAAGTCCTCGAGTGGATCAGTCACCTTCCCGCGGATTCCGGCACTTCCATCTTCCGTATATATCTTGAGCGAATTAACTGAACGCTTTCCTTCAGTTGGAGCATAAATTTTGACCGCTGAGCTCGCACCTAAAATCATATCTACGCGACAACCACGAGATTTCAGTACTTCGGCCAAGCCGAAAAGCGGAGCGGACCCATAGCCTCCACCGATGAGTAACGCTTGAACCGGCTCGGTAGGAATTCCAAACGCGCTTCCCAAAGGTGCGATTACATCCAATTCAACACCTTCGGTTTGCGCGCAGAGCCATCGACTGCCGGGGCCATGCGGCGCAACAATTAACTCCATTGTTCCACCGTAATCTCCCCCATGAGAAATTCGGGCTATTGCAAACGCTCTGCGAAGAATTAGTCCCGAGTTCTCTCCGCCCACAGCAATGGCGACGAAATTTCCAGGTCGGCAGTGCGTGACCAACTCCCCGACATTAATCAGAATTTGATGGTATTGCCCAATCCGCTTGTTGCCCATAACAGTGGCATTAACAGTTTTTGCATGTCGGTTTATTGGACTCATAGTTATGCCAGCCACTCTTGCAGGGAACGGATACTGAACTCGCCTCGCTGGAGAGATTGTATGCCAGCAACTGCTGCACTAAATCCTGCCGTTGTCGTAATGCAAGGAATCGAATTCTGAACTGCCGCCGTCCTGATGAGCCATCCGTCCTGTCTGGTTCCCCGCCCCACTGGAGTGTTTACAACTAGGTCAATGGCGCCAGAGGCAATGAGGTCGACTGCCGTCCGCTCGCCAAATAGGCCAGGGCCTTCAGAATTTTTCCGGACAGTTGAGGTGGCAACTCCATTTTCTTCGAAATACTTGGCGGTGCCAACGGTCGCAACGAGAGCAAATCCCATTTCCGAAAGCGCCCGAGCCGAAGCCAAGCCCTGCGGTTTGTCTTTATCCGCGAGCGAGATGAATACCTTGCCAGATTTTGGCAGTGAACCAAAAGAACTTATCTGGCTCTTCGAATAACTTTCGCCAAATGATTCAGCAATGCCCATCACTTCACCCGTTGAACGCATCTCGGGTCCTAGGACGGCATCTACACCTCGCCCGTCACTCCTTCTAAAACGATTCCAAGGCAGGACAGCTTCCTTGACAGAGATGCCTCGTGCCACTCCATCCCCTTGCGCAGGCAGCAAACCTTCCTCACGCAGATTGAGAATGGAAGCCCCAAGTGCGATACGAGCCGCCGCTTTGGCTAGTGGCACACCTGTGGCTTTACTGACGAAAGGGACCGTGCGGGATGCGCGCGGGTTTGCCTCAAGAACATAGAGGACATCGCTAGCCAGGGCGAACTGAATATTGATTAGTCCAAGCACGCCTACCGCGCGCGCGATCTTCTCGGTGGCGACTCTTATCTCGTCATGTTGAATCGTCGTTACGGTCATCGCTGGGATCACGCAAGCGCTATCCCCTGAATGGATGCCTGCCTCTTCAATATGTTCCATGACTCCACCAAGGAAAAGTTCATGCCCGTCAAAGAGTGCGTCGACATCAATTTCAATCGCCGAATCCAAAAATCGGTCGACCAGGACAGGATGGTCCGGGGTGATGTCAGTTGCGCGGGAAATGAATCCACCAAGAGAGGCATCGTCGTAGACTATTTCCATTCCGCGTCCGCCGAGCACGAAGGATGGACGAACAAGTACTGGATATTCGATTCTATGTGCAATTTCCAAGGCCTCTTGATGAGAAGATGCCATGCCAAATTGTGGCGCTGTCAGACCTTGCTCGTGTAGGAGGTCACCAAATGCACCTCGCTCCTCCGCCAAATTAATAGCTTCCGGGCTGGTGCCGAGAATTTGGACTCCCGCATTCTTAAGAGCTGCCGCTAACCCAAGCGGCGTCTGCCCGCCAAGTTGCGTAATGACCCCCAATACCGGTCCAGCCAGGGTCTCCGCGTAAACAATCTCCAAAACATCTTCCAATGTGAGAGGTTCGAAGTAGAGACGATCACTTGTGTCGTAATCCGTCGAGACAGTTTCTGGGTTGCAGTTGATCATGACGGTTTCATAATCTTGTTTTCCGAGTTCGAATGAAGCGTGAACACAGGAGTAGTCGAATTCAATACCTTGGCCAATTCTATTTGGTCCGCTGCCAAGAATGATTACCGCGGGTCGAATTCGAGAACGAACTTCGGTCTCTTCCTCGTAACTCGAATAATGGTAGGGAGTGAAGGCTTCAAATTCTGCGGCGCAGGTATCAACTGTCTTGTAGACCGGACGGATATTGAGGTGCTGTCTCTGACGACGGATATCTTCTTCGGAAACACCCCGCAAATTCGAAATCTGCAAATCAGAGAACCCCATTTGTTTAGCAGAGCGCAATAAATCCGAAGTCAGTTCGCCCGGTGTGGCGATCTCAGCGGCTTGCGAATTGATGAGTTCAATTTCGGTGAGGTACCACTTGTCGATTTTCGTGGCGGCATAGACCTCATCAATCGTCGCCCCAAACCAGAGTGCTTGCTGTACCTCTTTGAGTCGGTACTCAGTTGGCACCTGCATCGACGACAAGAGCGCCAACTTCATATTCTCGGATCGTTCGACAGGCCACGCGAAAGGTGCCTCTTTCCGCTCCAGGGAGCGCAGGGCTTTTTGCAATGCCTCCGGAAAAGAGCGACCAATCGCCATTGCCTCTCCAACGCTCTTCATGGTTGTGGTGAGACGTGGATCTGCATCTGGAAACTTCTCAAAGGCAAAACGAGGAACTTTGACTACTACATAATCAAGAGTGGGCTCAAAGGAGGCCGGCGTAACCTTCGTAATGTCATTCTCAATCTCATCGAGGGTATAGCCGATCGCCAACTTTGTCGCGATTTTCGCAATTGGAAATCCGGTGGCTTTCGATGCCAATGCACTCGAGCGAGAAACCCGCGGGTTCATTTCGATTACGATGATTCGACCCGTCTCCGGATTGACAGCAAATTGAATATT
The DNA here is from genome assembly GCA_049287065.1 of Candidatus Nanopelagicaceae bacterium. Classification (GTDB taxonomy): domain Bacteria; phylum Actinomycetota; class Actinomycetes; order Nanopelagicales; family Nanopelagicaceae; genus QYPT01. The sequence goes on along the minus strand of JBAQFB010000008.1, from coordinate 125,960 downwards.
GCATCCGCCAGTGTCTACGCCCACTTCGCGGATTATCAGCAAAGATAAATTGCGAAGCTTCTGAAACTCGACATCCGTTAAAGTCATTGGCGGCGCAACAGTAATCGAATCACCCGTATGGACGCCCATCGGATCAAGATTTTCGATACTACAGACGACTACGACGTTGTCATTGCGATCACGCATCACTTCGAGTTCGTACTCTTTCCACCCGAGGATTGATTCCTCCAGTAAAACTTCCGTAGTCGGACTGTGTCGCAAACCGGCTCCGGCGATCTGTTCTAACTCTGTCGCGTCGAATGCAATGCCAGACCCTAGACCACCCATCGTAAAAGAGGGCCGCACGACCACCGGGTAATTGAGTAAATTTGCTGCAGTGAAACAATCCTCTAGGGTGTGACAGATTATCGATTGCGACGACTCTCCGCCTACCTTCTTGACGATATCTCGGAATAGTTCGCGATTCTCTCCGCGTTGAATGGCATCAACATCCGCGCCGATGAGTCTGACCCCGAATTTCGCAAGAGTCCCACGCTCGTGAAGTGCCATCGCTGCATTGAGAGCAGTCTGTCCTCCCAAGGTCGCAAGTAGAGCGTCAGGTGCCTCCTTCTCAATCACTCGTTCGAGGTACTCGGGAGTGATCGGCTCGATATACGTCGCATCGGCAAATTCCGGATCGGTCATAATGGTTGCCGGATTAGAGTTTACGAGTATGACTCGAATTCCCTCGGCTTGTAATACTCGGCACGCTTGAGTTCCAGAATAATCAAACTCGCAAGCCTGGCCGATGACAATCGGTCCACTCCCGATCACCAGAACACTTTTGATAGACCTATCCAATGGCATCAGGCACCGACCCGTTTCGTGGACATCATTTGAATAAAGCGATCGAAAAGATAAGCGGCATCGTGTGGTCCGGCAGCGGCTTCAGGGTGGTACTGGACACTAAATGCAGGCGACTCCAACATACGAATGCCTTCTACAACTCCATCGTTCAAACTTATGTGGCTTACTTCGCCGGGACCGTAAACTGTTGTAAAAATGTCATCTGTCGGCGCCTGTAGCGCGAATCCATGATTATGAGCCGTAATTTCCACCTTATTTGTTGTTTTGTCCATGACTGGTTGGTTGATACCGCGATGACCAAATGGAAGCTTATAAGTACTAAAACCCAATGCCCGTCCGAGGATTTGGTGACCAAAACAGATCCCAAAAAGAGGAATTTCGGCATTCAATATCGATCGGACAGTCTCGACAACCTCGTTCATGGTTGCCGGATCCCCAGGTCCATTCGAGAGAAAAACGCCATCGGGAGCCAACGCTTGGATCTGTTGGAATGTCGTGTCATGGGGCAATACGTGAACTTCGACACCGCGCGCGGACAGGAGTCGCGGGGTGGACGATTTGATTCCTAGATCAATGGCGGCAACAGTGAAGCGTTTCTCCCCAAGTGCCGGAACCACATATGCCTTCTTGGTCGATACATCATCTGTGAGATGTGCACCCGCCATGGAAGTGCTCTTGCGGACTTCAATGACCATTTCTTCGCGGCTCAAATTGAGATCCGAGAAGATTCCGACTCGCATAGCTCCGCGATCGCGCAGATGGCGGGTAATCGCCCGAGTATCGATCCCTTGGATTGAAACAATATTCTGCTTGAGCAACTCGTCTTCCAAATTTCCGTGACTGCGCCAGCTACTTCGAATTGTTGAGGGATTACGAACTGCAAAACCAGCGACCCAAATCTTCTCTGATTCATTGTCTTCAGTATTGATGCCTGTATTTCCGATGTGCGGAGCGGTCATGACAACTATCTGCTTGTGATACGAAGGATCGGTAAGAGTCTCTTGATATCCGGTCATTCCCGTGGCAAAAACGGCCTCGCCAAATGCTTTACCAGTGGCGCCCCAAGACTTACCTTCAAAAATCCTTCCATCATCAAGGACTAGAAATGCCTTAGATCTCATTTTGCGCCTTGTTGGGTACGAGTTGAGAATTCAAAACGGTTGGCTGCCCACGGAAAAAGGTCGCAATAACCGAACCGGGAAATTCCATTCCATGAAAAGGAGTATTACGGCTTCGGGAGACTCCGAGATCTCGATCCACCTTCCATGCAAGTGTCGGATCAAAAACCGCTAAGTGCGCATTGGATCCAGTACGTAATTCTTGGCCTTGTCCTGTATAGCCAGCTATTCGAGCCGGTGCATAAGACATCCGACCCGCCAAGTCATTCCAGCTCATGAGAGAAGTCTCCACCATTGTGGCATGCACAATGGACAGAGCGCTTTCAAGACCGATCATCCCAAATGAAGCAACTTGCCATTCACATTCTTTGCTCTCTGCAGGGTGGGGTGCGTGATCGGTAGCGACAATATCGATTGTCCCATCCGCGAGGCCCTCACGAAGGGCCATGACATCACTCTTTGTTCTTAATGGCGGATTGACCTTAAAGATTGGGTCGTACGAAGTAGCGTATTCGTCCGTCAGGAGTAGGTGATGCGGAGTTACTTCCGCCGTAACCTGGATTCCGCGTGCCTTTGCCCATCGAATAATTTCCACTCCGCCAGCAGTTGTGACGTGACAGACATGCAAACGCGATTTCACATGATCGGCCAAGAGAATGTCACGCGCGATAATCGCCTCTTCTGCCACTGCCGGCCATCCCTTAAGTCCTAAACGCGACGAGACCACTCCTTCATTCATCTGCGAATCTTTAGTCATGTGTGGATCTTGCGCATGTTGGGCGATTACCCCATTGAATTTCTTAACGTATTCAAGTGCTCTTCGCATAACGATTGGATCGGAAACACAATTTCCATCGTCACTAAAAACCCTTACGCGCGCTTCTGAATCAGCCATCGCCCCAAGTTCAGCAAGGGCTTTGCCAGCCAGACCCTGCGTGACAGCACCAATTGGGAAAACATCACAGTAACCGCTCTCCTGCCCCAGACGATAAACTTGCTCCACTACCCCCGCTGTGTCTGCGACCGGGAATGTATTTGCCATGGCCGATACAGCAGTGAAACCTCCCTTGGCCGCTGCTCTAGCACCGGATGCAACAGTCTCGGCCTCTTCTCTACCAGGCTCGCGCAAGTGGGTATGAAGATCGACGAGTCCGGGAAGAACTACGCATCCGGCAATATCTACTTCCTGAGCTGTAGACGCGGCGGGATCGGTAATTCTCTCCGCGATCTGTGCGATTAGGCCGCCCACGATATAAATATCAGATTTCGCGCCACTTGGAAGTGAGCCGCCTTTAAGGATATAGCCCGTCATGAAATTAGAACCCCATCTTCATCCGAAGAACCAGCGAGCAGCAAATAAAGAACAGCCATGCGAATGCTCACTCCGTTGGCTACTTGCTCGACAATGACAGAACGTGCGCTATCTGCACATTCCGCAGTAATTTCCAATCCGCGGTTCATCGGACCCGGATGCATAATGATCGAAGTATTTTTCATAAGTTTGAGGCGATTATTGTTGAGACCGAAATAGTGGGAATATTCCCGAGCGGTTGGGAAAAATAGTTCATCCATTCGTTCTTGTTGGATCCGAAGCATCATCACTGCGTCGACTAGTGGCAATGTGGCGTCTAGATCATATGAAACTTGAGCTGGCCAGGTCTCAACTCCAAATGGAAGTAGTGTGGGCGGTGCTACCAGAATTACATGCGCACCAAGCGTTGAAAGTAAGATGACATTGGAGCGAGCCACCCGCGAATGAAGAATGTCGCCCACAATTGCGACCGTGAGACCCCGCAAGTCTCCGCCTCCTGCTCTTAAGTGTTTGCGAATTGTGAATGCGTCAAGCAGTGCTTGCGTCGGATGTTCGTGGGTTCCGTCGCCGGCATTGATCACGCTTCCGTTGGTCCATTGCGACTCTGCCAATCGGTGAGCGGCGCCGGAAGCCGGATGCCGGAGGATTACCGCATCTGCCCCCATCGCTTGAAGAGTTAGCGCCGTATCTTTTAGTGACTCCCCTTTACTAATGCTCGATCCCTTTGCCGAGAAATTAATGACATCTGCAGACAACCGCTTAGCGGCTGCCTCGAAGGAGATTCTGGTTCTGGTCGAATCTTCATAGAAGAGGTTCACGATCGTTCTGCCACGTAGCGTTGGAAGTTTTTTGACTGGCCCCTCGGAAACACGGGCCATCTCCTGCGCAGTGTCGAGTATGGAGAGCGTTTGGGCGTAACTGAGGTCGGAAGCAGAAAGAAGGTGGCGCATCAGTTTGTCCCCATGCTCTCAAGATTCTCCATGCTCTCAAGCAGGACTTCGTCTATGCCATCAATTTCACTTAGGTGTACTTTGACGGCTTCCTGGCGCGAAGTTGGCAGGTTTTTGCCAACAAAATCCGCCCTTATAGGAAGTTCGCGGTGGCCGCGATCTACTAGTACCGCCAATTGGACGGTACGTGGACGACCCATTTCGCCCAGAGCATCCAGGGCCGCCCTAATAGTCCGTCCGGAGAATAAAACGTCGTCGATCAGAATTACGTCTTTTCCTGCAATGCCCCCGATCGGAGTCATTGTTGGTACTAGGGCTCGTACAGGGCGCATCCTTAAATCGTCACGATGCAAGGTGATATCAACCGTTCCGACGGAAACGTCCTTGCCTTCAATGGACGAGACCATTCTTGCCAATCGTTGGGCTAGAAAGGCCCCCCGCGTAGGGATTCCCATCAGGACGATCGACTCTGAACCATTGTTTCGTTCGAGAATTTCATGAGAAATGCGAGTTAAAGCGCGGGTTATATCCACCGCAGGCATAGCAACGCTCATAGACGCTCCTTCCCCGCCTCGCAGGACGGGTCGTTAAAGGATCTTCGGAGTCGAGCCTACCACGGCGAGAATCGGGGCGCCTGTGGAGTGGGAAACGAGGCGTTTCTTGAGATTTTCTACAATCCTGCATGACTAGACAACCAACCCAGGAAAGTATCGCAGTTCGAATCCGCAAGATCCGCAAAGCTCGGGGCTGGAGTCTTGCCCACGTTGAGAAACTTTCCAAAGGCAATTTCAAGGCCGTCGTACTGGGCTCTTACGAGCGAGGCGATCGAACCATGAGCGTTAAGCGCGCCATCGACTTAGCCAATTTGTATGGAGTTCCGCTCCACTATCTAGTACAGGAAGAAATACCCGTGCTGACGCGAAGAATCGCCCTCATTCTCGATCTGCGTCGCGTGAGATCCAAAGTAGATGAGAACGAAAAAACACGTCTGCTCGCAACCTTCGTTGCATGGATCGCGAATCAAAGAAATGACTGGAATGGCGAAGTAATGAGTCTTCGAGAAGGAGATCTCGCACTCCTCGGGCTGGTTCTTTTCTTGAGTCAGACCGAGGTGGAAGATTGGCTAAAAGCAGAGAATCTTCTCTTCACAGGGCAAGGTCCGTCTTGATGCTTGATATTCGACCCAAGACCCCATGAATGTATCCGGCAGATTCATCGGTGGACAATAGCTTTGCCAGCGTGAGTGCTTCATCAATCGCTACGGCGTCTGGAATATCTTCACGCCAGAGAAGTTCATAAATTGCGATTCGAAGTACATTGCGATCTACTGCAGGAAGACGATCCATATCCCATCCCTGCGCGTACGTTGAAATCAGTTCGTCAATCTTTCTTTGATGCTCTACGACGCCCCTCACGAGCTCTTGCGCATACTCCCGCATGGGACGCGCATCAGGACCTTCGACATCAACCAGCCTTGTCGATAGGAGTTCAATGGGCGAAGAGTTGCGAATGTCGGACTCAAAGAGAATGTCCAGTGCCTGTTTTCGAGCCTTGCCACGAGCGGTCACTAGTTTGCGCGTCCCAAATAAGACCCGTCACGTGTGTCCACCAGGACCTTTTCATCTTGCTTTATAAAGAGAGGGACTTGAATCTCAATTCCCGTTTCGAGGGTCGCCGGCTTAGTGCCGCCCGATGAGCGGTCCCCTTGTAGTCCCGGTTCCGTGTATGTAATCGTCAATGGAACAGAAGCTGCCAGTTCGATATATAGCGGATTGCCTTCATGCACAGCGACAATGGCATCGGTATTCTCCAACATATATTTGGCTGCATCACCAACGGTCTTGGCGGGAATAGATGTTTGGTCGTAAGTCTTCGTATCCATAAATACGAAATCATCGCCGTCCCGGTAGAGATACTGCATTTCGCGCTTCTCTAAGATCGCAATTTCGATCTTCACGCCAGCATTGAAAGTTCTGTCGACGACTTTGCCAGTCATAACGGACTTTAGTTTGGTCCGTACGAATGCTGGCCCCTTACCTGGCTTAACATGTTGAAATTCCACGACATTCCAGAGCTGCCCGTCGATGTCCAATGTCATACCGTTTTTTAAGTCGTTGGTCGATGCCACAATCAATCCCATCCCTGAACGCGTATTTCACGTCAAAGGAGAAGGATACCCGCTAACGAGAGGTTACTTTTGCACCAGGTTCTTCATGGCTTCAAGCGCGAGACGATACGAATTTGGACCAAAACCCGCGATTGTTCCTTGCGCAATCCCCGATATCACCGAAGTATGGCGAAATTCCTCCCGCGAGAGCGGATTCGATAGATGCACTTCGATCAGTGGGGCCTTGAGCATTTCAGCCGCATCTCTAATCGCGTATGAGTAATGCGTAAAGGCGGCAGGGTTGAGGATTACTGGCAATTCTGAATCGGCCGCCTCATGGAGCCACTCAATGATTTGAGACTCTTCATTGCTCTGGCGAACGTCAGCTTCGAAACCAAGAGTTAGGGCAGATTCCTCAATAAACGAAACTAACTTTGCATAGGAGAGGTCTCCGTAAATAGATGCATCTCGAATATCTAGACGAGCCAGATTCGGACCGTTTAAGACCATGATTCTCATGAACTTAGCCTCTCATATGCCATCTCTAAATCCTCTTGATTGACATCGGCAAGACGCAAGGTCTTGCCGATCCCTGATATTGCAACAAACCTTAGGGAATTGCCACGAGACTTCTTATCCATGGCGAGAAGCAAAGATAGTTCAGGCCATGCATCTTTCGCGTACGTTATCGGCAAGCCTAGGTCTGACAGCAATTTCCTATGCTGCTGTACCAATTCCGCGGACATGACTCCTAGTCGAAACGAGAGTTCGGCTATGAAAACCATCCCGATAGCGACGGCTTCACCATGGCGCAGTGAGTATTTGCTATGCAATTCGACCGCATGACCCATGGTGTGCCCATAATTGAGCACTTCGCGCGCAAAACTCTCTTTAAAGTCTTCACTAACGACTTTCGCCTTTACCTGAAGCGCACGGGAAATCAATTCTTCAGTTAATTCGATCGAATCCCGTACCTGTGAAATGCGCTTATCCGCGAGTTTCGCGAGGATCTCCCCATCCGCTATAAAACCCGTTTTGACAACCTCCGCCAATCCTGCGGCGAAGTCTCGCTCGGTCAGACTCGATAGCCAACTCAAATCTACTAAAACCGCGATCGGCGAATGAAAAGATCCAATAAGGTTTTTACCAAATTTACTGTTCATGCCCGTCTTGCCGCCTACTGAGGCATCGACCATTCCGGCGAGAGTCGTGGGAATCGCTATCCAATCAATTCCGCGAAGCCAGGTAGCCGCAGCGAAGCCTGCAATATCTGTTGTTGCTCCCCCACCGATGGCGATAATGAGATCACTTCGAGTAAATCCGGCTCGACCCAATCTGTCCCAGAGGGATTCCAGTGTTTGGACGTTCTTACCGCTCTCGCCATCCGGAATCTCAAAAACCTGGATAGAAAGACCGGCAAGTTCAATGGGCGTATAGTGAATAAGCATCTCTGCTGAAATCACAACGGCAGCGCGTGCGCGCCCCTCGAGAAATGGCAAGAGAGTTTCGCGCCAAGCGCACCCAATGGTTACCTCGTAAACACGATCTGCGCTGACCTTGATCGTTTTCATGTCGACACCTTGGGGAGAAGTTCCTCAACAACCTGATTAACTGTCCGATCATCTACTTCAAATATCATCGTCGCCAGGTCCTCGTAAATTGGACGGCGCGCTTCCATAAGACTCTGCCATTGCGCACGAGGATTATTGAGCAGTAAAGGTCTGTCTCGGTTGAAGCCAATTCGAGGGGCAGCGACTTTAAGGGAAACGTCAAGAAAAATAATCTCAGCTCCGCAGTTCTGTATCGAATCATGCACGCTCTTGGTGAGTACTGCGCCGCCACCAAGAGAGAGGACACCACTTTCATTTAGTAGGGCATCCAAACAGATCCGCTCCTCAATTCGCCGGAACACTGGTTCGCCGTCTTCAACGAAGATCTGCGAAATAGGCTTGCCCTGATCCGCCTCAATGAGAGTATCCGTGTCGGTAAAGGTAACTTTCAGTGCGCGAGCAAGGGAGCGCCCGATGCTGGTTTTACCGGCCCCGGGAGGCCCAATAAGTATGATCCGTGGAGTCATCAGCGTTACTTGTAGCGAAGGTTTGTCATATAGGAATCAAAATTGCGCCGAGTCTCCACCACATTATCTCCGCCAAATTTTTCAAGTACGGCCTCAGCCAATACGAGCGCAACCATCGCTTCTGCCACTATTGCGGCGGCTGGAACAGCACAGACGTCAGAACGCTGGTTTATCGCCTTGGCAGGTTCGCCAATTGAGAGATCGACTGTATCTAGGGCTTTAGGAACCGTAGATATCGGCTTCATGGCTGCGCGCACTCTCAAAACTTCCCCGTTGGACATGCCACCTTCGGTGCCACCCGCCCGATCCGTGCGACGTCGCAAGAGACCATCTGCTCCTTTTTCAATCTCATCATGTGCGACCGACCCACGGCGCGTCGCGGAGGTAAATCCATCGCCAATCTCGACGCCCTTAATCGCCTGTATTCCCATCATCGCCGCCGCAAGCCGCGCATCAAGTCTGCGATCCCAATGCACGTAAGAACCCAATCCAGGAGGAAGATCAAATGCCAGCACTTCCACAACTCCGCCCAAAGTGTCTGCCTCAACTCTGGCCGCTTCAATCTCTTTAATCATCGAAGCACTTGTCTTTGGATCGGCACACCGAACGGGATCCGAATCAATTTTCCCCAAATCGCTATAACTCGGTAGAGGAAATGAGTCAGGTAGACGCGTGGCGCCGATTGATAAAACGTGGCTCATTAATGTCACTCCAACGCTCTGCTCAAGGAATCGACGCGCAATCGCACCTAAGGCAACACGTGCCGCAGTCTCGCGTGCACTTGCTCGTTCAAGAACAGGCCGTGCGTCATCAAAATCGTACTTCTGCATTCCGACTAAATCTGCATGTCCTGGCCGAGGCCTGGTGAGGGGGGCATTGCGACCCAATCCCTCAATTTCGCCAGAGTCCAGTGAGTCCGCAGACATTACCTTCTCCCATTTGGGCCATTCGGAATTACCCACCTGAATTGCGATAGGTCCGCCTTGCGTCAACCCCATTCTCACTCCGCCCAGGATTGTGACCTTATCGGCTTCAAAATTCTGTCGAGCGCCTCGCCCAAAACCCAAACGGCGTCGACTCAATTGAAAGTCGATATCTTGAGTATTGACTTCGACCCCTGCTGGAATCCCCTCGATAATTGCGGAGAGTGCTTGACCGTGTGATTCTCCAGCAGTTAACCAACGCATAGAGGTATTGTGGCAGAGAATTCATTTCTCGCGGAATTCATTTAATTGCACGGCGGGCAACAATTATCGTTGAAGTGCTTTCAGCCCTGCGTCTCGAAGTATGGGCGCCAACAACAAGGGATCCAATGCTTTCTGGGTCATGAGTGCCACCTGATGAATTGCTTGATAAACAAGGAGATCTAGCCCGTCTATTGCCTTCCCGTCCAGGCTTCGCCAACGTGCCAATAAACTGGTGGGCCAAGGGTCGTATAAAGCTTCAAAGAAGACACCAGCTGACCGCTTCGTGATCTGAGAAGCTAAATGGTCGGCGACTCCCGCAGGTGTTGTATTGATCATTAAATCGACATTGGGCAGAGGAGTTTCCCAGGGGAGAAATTCGATTGAAGAATGAGGTGCAGCCTTTCTCATGGCGGGTTCGCGAAGTGGATTACGGTGCAGGACTTGGACGAGGCGATTCTCGCCATCACATGCGGAGGCGGCTGCCCGCGCCGTGGCGCCTGAACCGATAATCAGAACGGTCCGAAAAGTGAGCACACCATGCGCATGTAGCGCGTCCCGGAATCCCAGCACATCGGTCGTGGAAGCCCGCCATCCGTTATTGATTCTTATGAGGGTATTGGCGGATTGAACTCGAATAGCTAACTCATCTACCTCGTCAGCGAGGGAAAGAACCTTTTCTTTGAGTGGCATAGTTAAGGAAAACCCAGTCCAAGAATCGTCACAAGACGTAAGAAATTTCTCAAGCCCATCGGTCTTCACCTCTATGGCCCTGTACTCGCCTTCAATTCCCAGATATTTGTAGGCAGCCTGATGAAGTGCCGGAGAAAGTGAGTGGGAAATTGGTGAGCCTAAAACCGCCGCGCGAATCAAGATCTGCTCCCAAAGGCGCCGTCTTTCAAATTCTTCTCGTATGCTGATTTCCAGGTTAAGAATTGGTCATGCGATTTAGTAAAACGAGTATCTCCCGGCGCTACGGTGATGAAATAGAGCCAGTCTCCCAAAGCAGGATGCAATGCGGCATCCATAGCAGCCCGACCTGGAATGCCAATTGGTCCAGGCGGCAATCCGTAATTCAAATAGGTGTTGTACGGTGAAGCGGTCTTAGTTTCGTTCGTGCTTAGAAATACCCGGCCCCGGGTGTGGGTAATGTAGTGAATCGTGGTATCAAATTGGAGTGGCATCCCAACAGTAAGTCGATTCCGGACCACTTGGGATATTTTCCCAAAATCCTGCATATCTCCCTCGGCTTGGATCAAAGAAGCAATAGTAAGTAATTGCATCGGATTGAAATCTGCAGTACCGGCAAGGAGGCCCGCCGCTCTGGCTTCGGAAGTGAATCGATCTACCATGGCTTGCAGTGCTTCCACCGCAGAAACGTCCGAAGCGAAACTGTAGTTGGCTGGGAAAAGGATTCCTTCGTTGCCCGTAATCCCCGCTGGTCGAACTAAATTCAAAAAGGCACTATTCAGATCCGCCTTTTTGAAACCTTTCTCTGCCAATTGAGAAACTATCTCATCCGTCCAGGCGCCCTCCGTAACCTTAATGAGGTCTGGCATTCGCCTTGGGTCGAGTAATTCTTCAAGAGCCTGACCTGCCGGAATGTGAGTGTGAATACGATGAATTCCAGGTGCAATAGATGAAGAACGTACGTCACCTACCGCGATGCCGAAGAACGAGCCAAATGATTCCACGACTTTCTTTGCCACCAAGAGCTCCGCGATCTCCGAACCACTGGCGCCAGCGGGAACTTCAATAAGTACCTCGATGGAGGATGTCCCCTTCGGATAGTCGGGATTCGTTGGCACGCCGGGTCGAAGCAGGTAAAGTCCGGCACCGATGAAGAGCAAAAGGGTGGATGCACCAGCCAACCAGAACAAATGCTTCCTATTCATTGCCCTCACGTCGCTCTCGTTCTTTGGCCGATTCAAGGGCTAACTCCAATATTCCGACCGCGGCTGCCTGATCGATGGCGCCCTTTGATTTGCGCGTAGACAGGCCCGCGTCCTTCAATTTGCGTTGAGCCGAAACGGTCGAAAGCCTCTCATCAATGAGGGAAACCTCTAAACCAAAGCGTTCCCGAATTTCTCTAGCGAATGATTCTGATTTTACCGTTGACTCACTCTCGTGACCCGCGAGATGCACTGGCCTTCCAACAAAGATTTCGACTGGCTCATATTCGGAAAATAACTCAAATACTCGATCCCACAAATCGTGAGACTTCGTATCAAGGGTGATCACCGGTATTGCCAGAATAGAGTCCGGATCACTGACGGCGACACCAATTCGTGCATCGCCGTAGTCAAAAGCAATTCTTCTACCTCTCTCCACGGCTATTCACCTGCAAGGGCCTGCACAATGGCAAGGAGCGCCTCATCTACCTTTGAAACGTCGACTCCCCCACCTTGAGCAAAATCATCTTTTCCGCCGCCACCGCCACCGAGAACCTTGGAGCCGATCTTCACCAAAGCACCTGCTCTTATGCCAGAAGCACGCGCATGATCACTCGCTGCAACGACGAGAACGGGTTTGTCATCAACGATACTGATAAGGGCAACCAAAGAATTTGCTACTCTGTTTTTTAGGTCAAGGGCAATCTTGCGAAGGTCGTCCCCGGAAATGCCGCCCGAAAGTCTCGCGGCAATCACAGAATAACCATTTATCTCCTTGGCACTGGCGGCAATTGTTGAAACCTGACTCAACGCTTGAGCAGATCGCAAGCCGGCAAGCTCTTTCTCAACATCTCGCAACTTGTTGAGAAGTTCAGAAATACGCTCAGGCAACTCTTCTGCGCGGGCTCCCTTAATTATCTCCGTTAGGGAATCTATGAGTAAGTGTTCGCGGGCCAAGAAACGATACGCATCGGCACCGACTAGCGCCTCAACTCGCCTGACCCCAGCACCTATGGAAGACTCATGAAGCAGTTTGATAATCCCAAGTTCGCCAGCACGCTCGACGTGCGTACCACCACAGAGTTCACGCGCCCAATCTCCAACGCTAATTACTCGAACTACTTCTCCATATTTTTCGCCGAAAAGAGCCATTGCGCCGGCCTTCTTCGCTTCCTCTTGAGACATTGTCTGAGCGGTTACTTCCCAATTCTTAAGAAGTAATGAATTGACCCGAGTTTCAACATCGTTAAGAACACTCTTAGTCACTGCTCCTGTTGACGGGAAATCAAAGCGAAATCTTCCTGGTGAGTTCTCTGATCCGGCCTGAGTAGCTGTCTCGCCCAGAATCTCTCGGAATGCTTTATGGACCATATGAGTCGCCGTGTGAGCACGCGAGATCGCATCTCTGCGTTCCACATCAATCTGAGCTAATGCGTTCATGCCAACTTCTATCGAACCCGAGATGACTCTGCCTCGATGGACAGAGAGTCCAGGCACGGGTGCCTGAACGTCATCTATTTCTATGCGTGTGCCATTTTCGAGAACAATGAAGCCGCCATCGGCAAGTTGTCCGCCACCTTCAGCGTAGAAAGGAGTGCGCGTCAGAACAACTTCTACGTCGTCATCGACTTTGGCAGAATTCACTGCCGTCCCGTCCATCAAGATTGCGGCGACTTTAGAGTCAGTTTCGACCTGGGTGTATCCAACAAAATCCGTACGTCCGGCAGAATCCGCGACCCTTCGGTATTCAGTTAGATCGGTATGTCCGCTCTTCTTGATCCGTGCATCTGCCTTTGCTCGATCTCGTTGCTCTCTCATCAAGCGACGAAAGCCCGCTTCATCGACTTTAAGGCCCTGCTCTTGAGCCATTTCCAAAGTGAGATCAAATGGGAAACCGTATGTATCGTGCAACTTAAAAACTGCGTCCCCTGAGAGAACTGACCCCTTTGCCTTTTTTATTGCAGCGCTTGATACATCAAAGATTTGCGTGCCACTCTTGAGTGTTTGCAGGAAAGTCTCCTCCTCGGAGATGCAGACGCTTAGTATTCGCTTGCTTGACATATTCAATTCTGGATACTGAGGACTCATGGCATTGATGGATGCCGTTATAAGTTCGGACATCACGGGATCGTGCGAGCCGAGTAAACGCATGTTGCGAATTACGCGTCGCATCATGCGACGAAGGACATACCCTCGTCCTTCATTGCCGGGCGTGACCCCATCCCCAATAAGCATCGCGGACGTTCTTGCGTGGTCGGCAATAACACGGAGCAGAACATCAGATCTGGTCTCTATTCCATAAGAAACTCCAGCGAGACTTGAGGCCGTGTCCAAAATCTGCCTCGTCGTATCAATTTCGTAAATATTCTCCACGCCCTGCAGCAGTGCCGCCATCCGCTCGAAACCCAAACCGGTATCAATGCTCTTCGCTGGCAATTCGCCCAAGATTGGGAAGTCATCCTTGCCACCACCTGCGCCACGTTCATTCTGCATAAAGACGAGGTTCCAGACTTCCATATACCGTTCTTCATCGGCGATCGGACCGCCTTCTTTCCCGTAGGCCGGCCCTCGGTCGAAATAAATCTCGGAGCAAGGACCGCAAGGTCCAGGAACACCCATTGACCAGAAATTATCAGCCATGCCCCGTCGTTGAATGCGTTCTTTCGGAATGCCAATTTTATTGTGCCAGATATCTGCTGCTTCATCGTCATTGAGATAAACAGTGACCCAAAGCCGTTCTTCCGGGAAGCCATAACCACCATCACTTATCGGCTTCGTGAGAAGTTCCCAAGCCAGAGCAATTGCGCCTTCTTTGAAGTAGTCACCAAAGGAGAAGTTTCCACACATCTGGAAGAAGGAAGCATGGCGCGTGGTTTTGCCCACTTCTTCAATATCTAGTGTGCGTACACACTTCTGGACGGATGTTGCTCGCTTAAACGGGGGTGTAACTTCCCCCAGAAAATATGGCTTGAAAGGAACCATGCCGGCATTGACCAAGAGCAAATTCGGATCGTCTGCAATTAGAGAGGCTGAAGGGACGACAGTGTGAGTTAAGCCTTGTCGATTCTCCGACTCAAAAAAACGCAACCATCGAGAACGAATTTCCGCAGATTCCACAGTGAGAGATCACTCAGCCTTTTTTCTTGTAACTTCGTGATTTCTTCATTTGCGCTGCGCTCAGGAGCAGTCCAAGAGCCTTCACTGCAGGACTACCTTTCGTCAAAAACGATGAAGCCGTCTCCGTAAACTTGCTACTTACCTCTTCGACATTCTTAGTAATCCGATTAACGCTCTCCAGCGGGCCATTTACCAACTGAACGGTGGTTGTGACTTCCTCAATCAAAGGTTTGGTTTCATCGGTAACCGTTTTAAGGGAAACTTTTGCTTCATCAATGAGGCGACCGATGCGTACTACTGCATAACTAATTGCCACGGCGATGACGAAGAGCGAGCAAGCGGCAATGATTGTTGCAATACCTCCAGGACCCATTTTGTACTCCTCCGTTCAATCAGTGATCAATTTTTACCTTTTGTGACACTCCAAAGCCTACCCGAATGACTACTTCTCCGGTTTATTCTCTGAATTGCCAATCTGAGCATCAATACCGCTCTCACGTCGCTGCACCAAAGTAATTGGCGTTGGCGCTCCTGTAAGAGGGTCACCACCACTTGCCGTCTTAGGAAAAGCGATCACTTCACGGATTGAATCCGAGTTGGTCAACAAGGCGCAGACGCGATCGAGCCCCAAAGCAATTCCGCCATGTGGAGGCGGACCGTAATTGAGGGCCTCTAGAAGGAATCCGAACTTGCTATTGGCCTCTTCATCGCTTAGACCGATTACTTGGAATACTCTCTTCTGCATCTCGCGATCATGAATACGTATGGAACCGCCCCCCAATTCGGTTCCGTTAAGAACAATGTCGTAGGCGAAGGCCAGCGCTTCGGCTGGATTTTCCAGAAAAGTATCGGCAAATTCTGGCTTCGGTCCGGTAAATGGATGGTGAACCGCCGTCCAGCCGCCATTATCGGTCGGCTCAAACATAGGGGCATCCAGAACCCAGAGAAATTCCCACTTTCCTTCCGGGATTAGACCACAGCGCTTTCCAATTTCCAAACGGACTGCACCCAACAAGTTCTGCGACGCTGATTTTTCTCCCGCTGCGAAAAATATTGCATCCCCAGCATCCGCGCCGGCGGATTTTGCGATACCGGCCAACTCTTCTTCAGACAAATTCTTGGCGACTGGTCCCCCAAGGGATCCATCCGTATTCACCAAAATATACGCCAGGCCCTTTGCGCCACGAGTCTTTGCCCAGTCTTGCCATGCATCTAACTCTCGGCGCGGCGAACTAGCCCCACCAGGCATCACAACTGCGCCAACATACGGAGCTTGAAAGACGCGGAATTGAGTTGCAGCGAAGAAGGGAGTGAGCTCACGAATCTGTTGGCCAAAACGAAGATCTGGTTTGTCGGAACCGTAATCTCTCATTGCATCTGCGTATGTCATTCGACGGATTGGCAGAGGAATCTCAAAATCAACTACTTCTTTCCAAACCTTGACGAGAAGTTTTTCAGCAACTTCGAGGATATCCTCTTGATCGATGAAAGACATTTCAATATCAAGTTGCGTAAACTCTGGCTGACGATCAGCTCGAAAGTCTTCATCTCGAAAACAACGGGCGATCTGATAATACTTTTCCATTCCAGCAACCATGAGCAGTTGCTTAAACAATTGGGGTGACTGCGGTAATGCATACCAATTGCCGGGTTGAAGTCGAACCGGTACCAAAAAATCACGCGCACCTTCGGGAGTAGAGCGGGTGAGATAAGGAGTCTCGATATCCAGAAATCCTTCGTCGTCCATCACTCGACGTATTGAGGACGTGACTTTGGAACGAAGGCGAAGATTTTTCGCAGGTGTCTCGCGCCGTAAATCCAAGTAGCGATATCGCAAACGAATTTCTTCATTAATCTCGGATTCATCCCCGCTATCGATAGGAAACGGAAGCGGTGCCGATTCACTCAAGATTGTGACGCTATCCCCCATCACCTCAATCTCACCCGTGGGTATTGCGGAATTCTCGTTTCCGATTGGGCGTTCCAGCACTTCTCCCACGATCTTCAAGCACCATTCAGCGCGAAGGACTCCAGCGATTGCTTCATCACGGATAACAACTTGGATAGTCCCGGTGGCATCCCTCAAGTCAATGAAAGCAACTCCCCCATGATCACGACGGCGCGCGACCCAGCCCGCTAATTCGACGGTCTTGCCAGCATCGCTCTTTCGGAGCGTCCCCGCGCCATGACTTCTGATCATTTAATGCTCCACATGTCCTGGGATGTTCCCATTTGATTTACCAAGTCGATAACTCTGTCGTGATAGCCGATACCAAGGATGAAAGATTAACTGATGTCGTTGCGCCGGTGCGCATCTCTTTCAATTCGACGATTCCGGAGGCGATTTCAGAATCCCCCAGGATGAGAACGTGTCCTGCGCCGCTCTTGTCGGCGTACTTCAGCGCCGATTTGAGTGGCCGATCTCCAAAGGAGATTTCAACGGTCAGATCGTGGATACGTAGTTCTTCAGAAAGAGACAGTGCGATTGACATGGCAGGAGATCCAAGCGGAATGATGAAGAGATCCGTGACAAATGCTTCCTTTTCTACAACCCCCTCCGCTTCTGCGGCAAGGAGAGTGCGGTCAATTCCTAGACCAAACCCAATTCCAGAAATTGGCTTCCCGCCGAGTTGTTCCATAAGACCGTCGTAACGACCTCCTCCTCCAATCCCAGATTGGGCACCAAGGAGGTCGTGGACGAATTCGAATGTCGTACCTGTGTAATAATCCAATCCGCGAACCATGCGCGGATTTACAGTAAACTCAATTCCAATATCTTTCAAATACCCCTTCACTTGCTCGAAATGGGCGCGCGACTCATCCGAGAGGTAGTCGAGAAGCAATGGCGCCGTCGACATGAGTTCGCGAATCTCCGCACGTTTATCGTCGAATAGACGTAGCGGATTCATCTCTGCTCTAGTTCTAGTAGCGGCATCCAACTCCAGACCATCAATGAAATTTAGAAGGTCAACCCGATGCAGCGCTCGAGTCGTGCTGTCACCAAGAGAGGTGATCTCAAGTCGAAATTGAGTTAGGCCAAGTGCGCGATAACCTGCGTGCGCGATGGCAATAACTTCAGCATCAAGTGCCGGATCTTCAGAACCCACCGCTTCAATTCCCACTTGGTAAAACTGGCGGTACCGACCTGCTTGTGGTCTTTCCGCTCGAAAGTAAGGACCGCTATAAAAAACTTTAGCGGGCAAAGTGGCCCTATCAAGACCGTGCTCGATAATCGCACGAAGAGCACCGACCGTTCCCTCCGGACGCAAGGTGATAGATCTGCCACCGCGGTCTTCGAAGGTATACATCTCCTTGCTTACAACATCGGTAGAAGCGCCCACACCCCGGGTGAAGAGTTCGGTATCTTCAAATACCGGCAGTTCGAGGAGTTGGTATCCGGCGCGCCTGATGGGGGTTAGCAGCGTCTCTTTTACCCACTCAAAAGAACTCGATCGCGGAGGGAAATACTCACTCACCCCTTTAGGAGCCTGGTATTTCATCATCTTCCTCCCAAATTCTTGAGGTACGGATTGGTTCGCTTTTCGAACCCAATGGTCGTCTCGGGACCATGACCGGGAAGCACTCGTATCGCGTCATCGAGAGGAAAGATCTTCTTCCGCAATGTGTTCTCCATATCGGTCGAAGAGCCCGTGGGCTGGTCCGTCCGCCCAATGGAGCCGGCAAAGAGCACATCGCCGGAAACCAGGATTTCGTCGTTAAATGAGTAGAGCAGTGATCCGCGCGTGTGACCTGGAGCATGGATGGCCTTAATCTTCATATCCAAGAATTCCAACTCTTCACCATTTCTCAATTCTCTTACATCGGAGGGCTCGTGGAAGACGCTTCCCTCTAAAGTCGTAGCGAATTCTCGGCTCAAAGCACGTTCCGGATGCTCAAGAAGAATGCGATCTTCACTGTGAATATACGTTGGAATGTTGTAGCCGGCACAAACTGGTACAACTGAGAATGTGTGGTCCAGGTGGCCGTGGGTCACGAATAGGGCGACTGGCTTCAAATTATATTGATCGCAAATTTGAGCCACCTCGTGGGTCACATCCGGCATACCTGGGTCAATGATGATGCATTCTTGGCCAGGACCGGGGGCGATAATCCAGCAATTGGTTGCAAACATAGGGGCTGCGAACGAGGCTACGAGCACAGATACAACCCCATTTCCGCCGACTGGAGATACAGGGTACCTTTTACCCCGTACCAGACCCCAATCCTTCACGGCCAAGCCCCCGCTTGGCCAACGCAATCCGATAGCGACGGTCGCACCACCAAGGCCTACCGCGCTGAAAGGAATATGACATGTCCGAGAACGCAACACCACTAGCACCAGCTGCATCGCCAGCCTCAGCGCTTATAGGAGATCCAGCGCAGTTCGGTCGAGTTGGCGAAGATGGCACGGTTTATGTCAAGACTCCAGAAGGCGAAAAAGCAGTCGGATCGTATCCAGGCAAAACTCCCGAAGAAGCACTGGCTTACTTCGTGCGAAAATTTGAAGCACTCGCATCCGAAGTTGCCCTTCTCGCCGCCCGTGTCGTTAGCGGTGCGATGGTTCCATCCGATGCCATGAGCGCCGTCAATCGTCTGCGCACTCAAGTAAAAGAACTCAACGGGGTGGGAGATCTGGAGGCTCTCGCGGTTTCTCTCGAGCAGATACCCCTGCTGATTGATGGAAGTCGTGAAGCCTATGAAGCTAAAAAAGCGGCAGAGGCTGAAGCAAAGGCCGCGCATCGTGCGCAGGTTATGGCAGCCAAAGAGATTCTCGTCATCGAGGCCGAATCACTTGCCCTTTCTGAAAGTTGGAAAGCAACTGGCGATCGCCTCAAGACTCTCCTGGATGAGTGGAAAGCCGCTCCACGCCTAGACAAGAAAACTGATGCAGAATTATGGAAGCGCTTCTCTGCTTCGCGCAATAAATTCGATAAACGACGTCGGACCCACTTCGCTGCCCTGGATGCCGAACAGGCAAAGGTCGCCAGCGCAAAGCTTGAACTCGTCACTGAAGCAGAGAGTCTGGCCACATCAACCCAATGGGTACCGACGGCTCGCCGGTTCAAAGTCTTGATGGATCTCTGGAAGGCAACTGGTCGAGGCAAGAAGGGCGAAGACGCCAAGCTTTGGACGCGATTTAAGGCCGCGCAAGATCAATTCTTTGCTGCTAAAAACGCCGACCTGGAGAAACGTGATGTGTTGATGACATCCAACTTGGAAAAACGCGAGTCCCTCATTAGTGAAATCGAAGCGCTACTTCCCATCGCAAACCCCGAGGTCGCTATGAAATCTTTCCGTGAGCTTTCGCGCCAATGGGAGCGCATTGGAATGACCCAGAGAGATAAGAAGGCTGCATTCGAAACTCGATTCGCCGTAGTCGAGGCCGAAATAAGGACTGCCGAAGATGCGCGTTGGCGCAAAGTGGACCCTGTTGCAAAGGCCCGTGCCACAGAAGTTGTTAAACAACTCTCAGACGCGGTTGAAAACTATGAGAAGCAGGCGGAGAAAGCAGAAGCAATTGGTAATTCCAAGAAGGCCACTGAAGCCAGAGAGGCCGCCGCTGCACGTCGCCTTTGGCTTGCCGAGGCAGAAAAAAGTCTAGCCGAATTCAATTAGTTATTCGTAGTTCGGTAGACATCGTATACGCCCTCTATTTGGCGCACGGCCGATAGCACGGCGTCCAAGTGCGTTGCGTCTGCCATTTCGAAAGTGAAGCGAGAGATTGCCGTACGGTCTTTACTGGTACTTACGGCCGCACTAAGAATATTTACGTGTTGATCTGAAAGAGTGCGAGTGACATCCGAAAGTAATCTTGATCGATCCAAGGCCTCCACTTGGATATTCACCAAGAAAATGCTCGCCGCACCCGAAAGCCAGGAAACCTCCACCATTCTGTCCCCTTGATTAAGCCGCAAATCTTCCGCATTCGTACAGTCGGTTCTATGTACGGACACGCCACTGCCGCGCGTAATAAATCCCGTAATTGCATCCCCCGGTACCGGCGTACAACATCTTGCAAGCTTTACGAGTACGTCATCTATCCCCGAGACTTCAATGGCATTGCTTGTGCGGCGCGAAACATTCGCTCCGACGGTCGTCGTATCGACAGATGCTTCGGGGTGCGAGTCTTCCACGCCCAAAGTGGAAACCAATTTTTCTACAACAGATGCCGCCGATACATGACCGTCGCCTACTGCCGCATATAGGGCAGAAATATCGGGATACTTCAATTCATGGGCAAGTTCAAGGAGAGAATGACCAGCAAATATTTTCTGTAGAGGAAGGCCGGCTTTCCTCATCTGTCGCGCGATCGACTCGCGTCCGGCGTCTATCGCCTCCTCACGCCGCTCTTTACTGAACCACGCCTTTATTTTCGAGCGAGCTCGGGGACTCTTGACAAAGTTAAGCCAATCACGACTCGGGCCGGCGTTGTCGCTTTTGTTGGTAAGGACATCAATCACGTCCCCATTAGATAACGGAGATTCCAAAGGTACGAGGCGTCCGTTTACCTTTGCCCCAACGCACCGATTGCCCACTTCGGTATGAACAGCATAAGCAAAATCCACTGGCGTAGATCCGCCCGGCAGTGCGATCACATTTCCTTTAGGGGTAAATACAAAGACCTCGGGGGTTCCCAAATCAAAACGGAGTGCCTCCAGGAACTCGCTCGGGTCTTCAGTTTCCTTCTGCCAATCATGAAGTTGGCGCAACCAGAGCATCTCGGGAGATTTCTGACCTTCGGCTCCATCCTTGTATTTCCAATGCGCGGCAATCCCAAATTCAGCTCTGGCATGCATGTCATATGTTCGAATCTGAATCTCGATTGCCTTCCCAGAGGGACCTATAACAGTTGTGTGCAGTGACTGGTAAAGGTTGAATTTAGGCATTGCAATGTAGTCCTTAAAACGTCCGGGAATTGGGCTCCATCTAGCATGGATCGCCCCAAGTACTGCGTAACAATCGCGAACATCTTCCACAAGGACTCGAATTCCAACTAGATCGTAAATATCATTGAAATCGCGTCCCCGTACGACCATCTTTTGATAGACGCTATAAAAGTGCTTCTGCCGTCCCGTAACGGTGGCGACAATCCCATCGCGTTCTAAATCGGATTGAACCAAGTGAATTACATCGGTACTCAATGCCTGTCTCGAGGGAGAACGTTCCGCGACCAAACGGGCAATCTCTTCAAACTTCTTTGGCTCAAGGACCTCAAAAGAAAGATCTTCCAACTCCCATTTGATGGCGTTCATTCCGAGACGATGAGCCAACGGAGCATAAATGTCGAGGGTCTCGCGCGCCTTTCGTTCGGCACTTTCCAACGGGACGTATTTCCAGGTTCTAGCATTATGCAGGCGATCGGCTAACTTGATGACGAGAACCCGAATATCTCGCGACATGGCCACAACCATTTTGCGAACTGTCTCGGCCTGTGCGGTTGGACCGTAAATTAACTTGTCCAATTTGGTTACGCCGTCAACTAAATTGGCAACTTCATCACCAAAATCAGATTTGAGTTCTTTCAAAGAGTATTTAGTGTCCTCAACTGTGTCGTGCAAAAGCGCAGCAATGATAGTCTCGGAATTAAGTCCTAAGTCGGCCAGGATTTGGGCGACCGCCACTGGGTGCGTGATGTATTTGTCACCACTCATGCGCATCTGGCCAGCATGAGCAATCTCAGCGACAGAGAAGGCCCGCTCTACTTCATCCGACTTACTTTTTGGATGATGCTCCCGCAAAGAGGCAACAACCGGCGTGATGAGAGCGTCCACCTTGCACAGCCTACTTGACACTCACGAGCGTGCCATTTGCAGTATTAGCGACGGCCCTTTTTCTTGGGTTGATTCCGCGGTCCACGCTTCTGGCTCTTGCCTCCGGACGTGGCTGCAGCCAGTAAATCCGCATTCTTAACGCTCACCGCTGGAGCAGCATTTCGAGCAGCCACTCGTTTGGCAAGGGCCTGCATGGCAGGCTCTTGCTCACGGAGCACAGCAAGAATTGGAGTGGCAATAAAGATCGATGAATAGGTGCCCGTCGCAAGTCCAATGAAGAGAGCAAGTGAAAGATCTTTCAAAGTGCCCGCACCCAACAATCCAGCTCCCACGAAAAGAATCGACGCCACCGGCAATAGGGCGATGATTGAAGTATTTATGGAACGGACAAGTGTTTGATTGACGGCCAGGTTTGCCGCCTGGGAATAAGTCATACGGGACGTGCTGGTGATTGTTCGCGTGTTTTCCCTGACTTTGTCGAAAACGACAACAGTGTCATAGAGGGAATATCCAAGAATCGTAAGGAATCCGATGACCGTCGCAGGAGTCACATCAAAACCTACGAGGGCGTAAATACCCACCGTTATGAACAAATCGTGGACCACGGAAATAATTGCCGCAATCGCCATCTTTGGCTCAAATGCCATTGCGAGATAGAGAAGGACAACGACTAAGAAGCCAATCAGTCCATAAAAAGCCTTCTTGGTGATTTCTTTGCCCCATGAAGGTCCCACTGTTTGAGTATCAATCGAATCCACCGAGACGCCGAACTTCGCAGATAAAGCATCTTGCACCTGATTCGAAAGTTCGTTGCTGAGGGCACTTGTTTGAATGCGGACTTTATTGGTTCCAATCTTCTGCACGATTATTTCACCCGGAATCCTGACGGTATCTATCGCGCTTCGAGCGTCCGCCACTGTGATCGCCGTTTTGGTGACGGTAAATGCCGAACCTCCCTTGAACTCAATTCCAAGGTGAAGCCCCTGAAGTGAGAGGGCCAAAGCGGAAGCAATAATCAAAATACCCGAAAATGCATACCAACGACGACGTTTGCCTATGAAATCAATTGAGGTCTCACCCCTGTAGAGGCGACCGCCCAAGCCAGCGAACTTTGTCACGGTTATGCCTCCTTAGAAGTAGTTGTAACGATGCCTAAACTCTGCGGCGAGAAGCCCGAGAGTGGGTGACCTGAACTATAGAAATGGAGTCGAGCCAGAACTGTCACCAAAGGTTTTGTGAAAATAAAGACCACGAAGAGGTCAATCAATGTGGTGAGACCAAGAGTGAAAGCGAAACCACGTACCCCACCGACCGCGAAAATGTATAAAAGTGCAGCGGCAATGATCGAGACGAAGTCAGCAACAATGATCGTACGGCGTGCACGGTGCCAACCCGTTTCGACTGCAGAGCGAAGACTTCTCCCCTCTCGAACTTCGTCGCGTATGCGTTCGAAATAGACAATAAATGAGTCAGCCGTAATTCCAATTGCCACGATCGCACCGGCGATTCCAGCCAGAGTCAAAGTGAACCCAATCCACTCGCCCAAAAGCAAGAAGAGAAGATAGGCAATTACTCCCGCCACGAAAAGCGATCCGACTGAAACCACACCGAGTCCACGGTAGTAAAGGAGGGAGTACAAAAGGACAAGAAAGAGTCCGATGAAACCGGCGAGTAATCCGCCGTGCAACTGATCGGCACCCAGGGTTGGTGAAACTTGTTGTACTTCTCCTCGGTCAAATGCCAGTGGCAATGCACCATACTTCAATACGTTTGCTAAATCTGTGGCATCGGACTGAGTAAAGCTGCCAGTAATCTCCGCGCTTCCTGCCGTAATCGCCTCATTGATTCGAGGGGCAGATACAACAAGTCCGTCCAACACAATTGCGACTTCGTTCTGCGGTGCCGCTAAAGAAGTAACACGAGTAGTCAGGGCGGCAAACTTCTTTGTTCCCTCATTGGTGAAATCAAGGACCACAAACCAACCACTGCCAGTCGACTGATTCAGCGCGGCAGATGCTTTCGAAATATCTGATCCCAACACCTCGGCCGGGGCGAGAATGTATTTACCCGTGCCTTTTTGATCGCAAGAGACAATGGTGTCCGTTGGAAGATCGGTACCGGCTCCCTGCAGATTTGCTGCTTTAGTGCAATCCAAGGCCGCAAACTCTGCATTCAACTCAGCGCTCACACCTTCTGGAGGAGTCGCAGTGCTTCCTGTCGTCGGCGTCGCTCCGGGCGCAGCCGAAACGAGTACCTGACGGAACCTGAGTTCGGCAGTTTGACCAACGAGTTCAACGACGCGTCGACCTGCAGCACCCGGCACGGAGATGACAATTTGCCGATTTGTACCGCTACCTTGCGCAGTCACCTCGCTCTCGGCAACGCCTAACGAATTCACGCGTTGGCGAATGATTGCAACCGCCTGATCAATCGACGCACTCGTCACCTGGCCGGTTGAACCCGCGGCCACGCGTGGCTGGAGCGTGACGCTCGTACCGCCCCGCAAGTCGAGACCAAGTTTGACGGAAGTAGCACCCTGGATGAATACAGCGGAGAGCAGAGCAACCAAGACGAGCAGGAGAATCGCAAGGGAGCGACCTGGCCTGCTGGAAGTCTTAGCGGTTCGAGATTGCGAAGAAGTGGACATGGGTAGAGAGTCTAGGCATCAGAGGCTGGCGTGTCGAAAATAGTCGGGATTTGAGTCGGCGCCGATACTGGTGGTTCGTGGCCAACGTGCCTCCAACCCAGGCCCGTTGCCACCCGACCGCGCGGGGTGCGGGCCATAAAACCGTTCCGGACAAGGAATGGTTCGGCAACCGATTCGACTGTTTCGGTCTCCTCCCCGACCGCAATGGCCAGAGTGGAAAGACCCACGGGTCCCCCATTGAACCTCTCAACTAGCGCGAGCAGTACTGCACGGTCAAGTCGATCCAAGCCCGATTCATCCACCTCGTACATTTCTAGCGCTGCCCGCGCATCTTCCTGGACCAACTCATTGGCCCCGCGAACTTGCGCATAGTCGCGCACCCGCCGCAAAAGTCGATTGGCGATACGTGGTGTACCGCGAGATCTTCGAGCGATCTCGTCAACGGCCAGTGGATGAATGGAGAGGGAGAGAAGCGCCGCGCTTCGCATTAAAACCTGCGCTATTTCACTCTCTTCATAGAAGTCCAAATGGGCGGTAAACCCAAAACGATCTCGCAACGGACCGGGCAAAAGTCCTGCGCGAGTTGTTGCACCAACTAGTGTGAAGTGCGGAAGTTGGAGGGGAATGGCCGTGGCTCCGGGTCCTTTACCCACGACGACATCGACCCGAAAATCCTCCATAGCCAGATAGAGCAACTCTTCGGCCGGCCGCGGCAGCCGATGAATCT
Source organism: Candidatus Nanopelagicaceae bacterium (assembly GCA_049287065.1). GTDB lineage: Bacteria > Actinomycetota > Actinomycetes > Nanopelagicales > Nanopelagicaceae > QYPT01. Next base: position 100,211 of record JBAQFB010000008.1, on the reverse strand, counting down.
CGTCGAGAAAGAGGATTTCTCCCTCCATGAGGGAAGAGAGAATCGAGGCCAGATCCCCGGCATGAGTAATAGCAGGCCCGCTGGTTATGCGAATGGGCGACTCCATTTCGCTGGCCAAGATCAGAGCGAGCGTCGTCTTGCCCAGTCCGGGCGGACCAGAGAGAAGTATGTGATCCGCAGGTGTTTTCCGATGCCGGGCCGCACTCAGAAGGAGATCAATTTGCGCTCGCACTCGATCTTGCCCAATAAATTCAGAGAGTGACTTCGGTCTTAGTGCATTCTCCGCTGCGGACTCTTCACGTCGAATTGCCGGTGCGACTAAACGTTCTTCTTCTACTTCATCATTCATTAGCTATGCACCTCGTTGCAGCGCGCGCTTGAGAAGTTCTCCCATATCAATCGAACTTGGGTCTCGATCTTCCGACTGAATAGTGACCAGGAGTTGTGCCACCGTCGCGTCGGCCTCTTTAGGAGAAAAGCCCAACGATGTGAGCGCGCTGGCGAGTTGTTCGCGCCATGCCGGCACATGACCAACATGTGGCCCAGAGATCTGATGTGAGATTTTGCCTTTCAATTCCAGAATCAATCTCTGCGCCCCTTTATGACCAATACCAGGAATGCGCTCAATTGCTTTGACATCTTCACTAGCAATTGCCGAACCTAAATCTTCTGGTGTCATAACTCCGAGAATAGCCAGCGCGACCTTTGGACCGATACCAGAGACTGTTTGAACCAAATCAAAAAGCGCACGAGAGGAGTCATCTAAGAACCCATAAAGTGTCAGAGAATCTTCGCGTACGACCAACGAAGTGAAGAGCTGTGCATCATTACCCACACTCAAACGCGCACTTGTTGCCACCGTAATGTTGACCGTGAGGCCAACGCCACCGACTTCCACAATCACCCGATCGGTTTGCAGAGATCGGACTCTTCCAAATAATGAGGAAATCATGGTGTCCGAAGAGCTTTCAACCGTATCTGCTCTTCTGCGAGAGCTCGGGCCAAGCGTTCATTCCCGGGTCCACGCCACAGGTGACAAATGGCGAGGGCAAGAGCATCGGTACTATCCACTGGCTTTGGGACAACGTCCAATCGCAACAAACGTCTCACCATCTCAGCAACCTGAGCCTTAGTCGCTCGCCCAGTCCCTGTAACCGCTGCCTTCACCTCAGTGGGCGTGTGCAACACGACGCGAACATCAGATTTGGCGGCGACAAGGAGGGCGATCCCAGATGCCTGCCCGGTTCCCATGACGGTTCGAACATTGAGTTGAGAGAACACGCGTTCGACCGCAATTACATCAGGTTGAAATTCATTGACCCATTGCTGAAGTTGTTCTTCTAACTGCATCAATCTCTGTTCAAGAGGGAGCTCTGACGAGGTCTGAATCAAACCGACCTTCACTAAGGAGATGGGGGAACCAACTTCTCCCTCAATGACACCTACGCCACAGCGCGTGAGGCCAGGGTCAACCCCTAGAACGCGCATCAGATCTCTCCCCTAAGGCTCACGGAGCCAGCCTAGATTGCCGCGCTGATTAATTAATCCAGGCTCGCCATTACTTCATCAGAGATATCGAAATTGCCGTAGACATTCTGAACGTCATCGAGTTCTTCAATGGCATCAATGAGTTTGAAGACCTTTCCCGCTTGCTCAGCATCCAAGGGAATAGACATTGAAGGCAAGAAAGAAGTCTCAGCTGATTCGTAATCCATTCCCGAGTCCTGGATCGCAGTTCGGACACTGACCAAGTCCGTGGGTTCGCTGACAATCTCAAACGACTCACCAAGGTCATTCACCTCTTGCGCACCTACTTCTAAGACAGATTCAAGAATCTTATCCTCCGTTACTCCAGCAACTTTATTGACGATCACAACACCCTTGCGACTAAAAAGATATGAAACCGAGCCCAAATCACCCATAGTCCCACCATTGCGTGTCACCGCCACTCGAACTTCAGATGCCGCGCGGTTGCGATTGTCGGTAAGACACTCGATCAATATCGCTACACCCCCAGGACCGTACCCCTCATACATAATCGTCTGCCAATCTGCGGCGCCGGCTTCGAGTCCAGCACCTCGCTTGATGGCGCGATCAATATTGTCGGCAGGCATGGAATTCTTCTTCGCCTTCTGAACGGCGTCATAGAGCGTCGGATTACCCGCCATATCAGGACCGCCAGCGCGCGCCGCGACTTCAATTGCTTTGATGAATTTTGTAAACGATTTTGCACGACGAGAATCAATAATGGCCTTTTTATGCTTGGTCGTCGCCCATTTAGAATGGCCGGACATATAACACCCCATAAATGCTTAGGAAATTAGAAAATGCGATGAGCAGACTTTATCGGATTCTGCTGGGGGCTCCACACACTTCTTCGAGGAAATAGCGGTGAACGCGGTGATCGTCGGTCAATTCTGGATGAAATGACGTGCCAAGTAATGCGCCTTGTCGAACCGCCACAGGGTGATCGACTCCATCAACATTTACGCTGGCCAGAACCTCAACTTCGGGTCCGATCTGTTCTACCCAAGGTGCACGGATGAAGACCGCCCTGAGTCTGCCCTCAATGCCTCGGAAATTCAGGTCTGACTCGAAGGAATCTACTTGACGACCGAAAGCATTGCGTCGAACGGTAATATCAAGACCGCCAAAGGTCCTTTGATCCTCGGCTGCGTCTATAACTCGATCTGCGAGAAGAATCATGCCGGCGCACGATCCATAAACCGGAAGACCTTCCGCAATACGTTCTTGAATTGGCTTGAATAAATCAAATGTCTGCGCCAGCAAAGCCACAGTAGTCGACTCGCCCCCCGGAATGATCAAGGCGTCAATTGATTCGAGTTCGGAAAGTCGCCGCACTGCAACCGGGTTCACTCCTGCTTGCTTTAGAGAAACAAAATGCTCTCGAACATCGCCCTGCAGTGCGAGTACTCCAACTTTCATGATCTCACCTGAATGTCGAATTACCATCCACGATCGGCGAGACGATGAGGGACGGGAATATCGGCGACGTTTATGCCGACCATTGCATCTCCAAGTCCCCGAGATGCATCCGCAACTACTTTTGCATCGTCAAAAAAAGTTGTGGCTTTGACACATGCACTCGCACGCTTGGCAGGATCTCCCGATTTGAAAATTCCCGAACCAATAAAGACCCCGTCAGCACCCAATTGCATCATAAGAGCAGCATCAGATGGTGTAGCGATACCGCCAGCGGAGAACATCACGACCGGAAGCTTTCCGGTCTGAGCCACCTCTTTGACTAGTTCGTAAGGTGCTTGCAGCTCCTTGGCCGCAACATATAGTTCATCTTCGCGCATAGTGGATAAACGGCGGATTTCTCCCCATATCTTGCGCATGTGCGTGACCGCATTTGAAACATCACCCGTGCCGGCTTCACCCTTCGAACGGATCATTGCAGCACCTTCGTTGATACGACGTAGTGCTTCGCCCAAGTTGGTAGCGCCACAAACGAAAGGAACGGTGAAGTCCCATTTATTTATGTGATTTTCATAATCTGCCGGCGTGAGAACTTCTGATTCATCAATGTAATCCACACCAAGGTTCTGTAGAATCTGTGCCTCAACAAAGTGGCCAATGCGCGCCTTCGCCATAACAGGAATAGATACCGCCGCTTTGATCTTCTCAATCATGTCGGGATCGGACATGCGGGCAACTCCACCTTGCGCTCGAATGTCTGCAGGTACCCGCTCTAAAGCCATAACTGCGACTGCGCCAGCATCCTCAGCGACCTTCGCCTGGGTTGCATCCACAACATCCATAATGACGCCGCCCTTAAGCATTTCCGCCATCCCGCGCTTGACTCTTGCTGTACCCACTGCCTCAGACATGAACGCTCCCTCAGATCTTTGAAGAGTCAATCCTACTTTGTTGTGGTGGGGCTTGCAGACGTCGTCGATGAGGGCGCAGGCGTAGGCAAGGTGAAAACGGGCGCGGTATTAGTAAGAGCTACCCAGATCTGTCCTGGGGCAAATGGCAAAGGCGAGCCGTCCACTTGGGTCCAGGTCGTACCTGACGTCGCACTTGGCCTACTCCATTTTGCCGGATAAGAATTACCGTCCCTCAAGATGAAGCCCTCTCCTTGGCCAACCGTGGCCGAGAAAGGTGTGACCCCTCCAAATTTGTCGTGATAGGCGGAAGGTGTTATTGAAACCAGTTGAATTGCCAGAGTCGTGGGACCTAGTTGCTTTCCATCCGCAGCGAGATCCGGTTTATCATTTTGATATAGCAGCCATCGAGACTGCGTTGATGACCAAGTCGCCGTATATGAATTTGCCGGCCATTTCACTTTCACGGAAATAACCGACGTACCACCTACGGGGGCAGCCAAAGCGAAATCCCAACCCATACTCTTCGAAACATCGATCGGAACTGAATCCCCTTTAAGCCGAGCCATCAGTAGATCCGCCCTGAGAATTAAGTTGACTGGCGCATACCGAGTCTCGTCCCGAACATAGATTGTCGGTGATTCGCGTTGCGCACCTAAATCTTGCAAGTTCGCTGCATGAATCACTGGCAACAATTTGGATTGCGCTCCGCTGTAGGCAAAGGCAACATGGCCGTACTGGGCAAGTATGTCGATATCGGAAATTCGCGCACTTCGCACTGGGCCGATTTGAGCGGGAATGACAGAGGAGAAAACGGCGGCAAGTCGCGTCAGTCCGCCTTCGACTTGTTCGATGTAAACCACGTCGGCTTCATCTAACCCAATTTGCGGATGCGCCTGGTAAGTATCGTCGATCTTCACAACCAAGACAGGCCCATCCGTACCGACTCTTCCGCTGAGCGAGTTGTACGTTACGACAGGTTCCGCAGGTGTCGGCGTTCGAGAAACATTCGCGAAGTTCTTTACGGATTGACAACCAGAAAGTAGAAAGACGAACGCAACGGCCGCGATTGCCCCGGTCTTTAGTTTCTTATATCGCATCATCTTCAAACTCATACGTAACAGGAAGAGGGGCTCGACCCGCTAGGCGAAATATCTTAAATATCAATTTCTGACGAACCACCCTCGTGCTAGTTACTGAATCGACGTGTAGTGCAATGGCAACCCGAATTTTGGCAGATAATTCTGAAAGTTCGCTTAGAAGCGCCATCTCTGCCGGCCTCGCATCCGATCCCAGATCCACTTGAAGAAGGCGCAATGCCCCGGATAATCCACTCTCAGCTTGCGAACGCAGCGCAATGGACGCATCCCTGGCTTGATAGGCCGCGTCGGTCAAAATAAGCGAAGAAGCGGGATCAGCGAGCTCGCTGCGGGCCAACTCAAGAGCGATCGCCGCCCGCCGTTGGAGCAATCCATCCAGGTTGGCCCAACTTGTCTCTACCCGATGGTGGAGACGGTCTAGTCGAGTAGCAGAAAAACTGAGATACCAAAGAAAGAGAAAGACGATGAAAAGAACGGTCAATGTTGTCTTCATCGAGTCTCCTCTTCACGGTTGAGTAGCCTGCTCCAACTACGTGTTTCGGAAGCTAAACGAACCCCATCTCGTCCCACCATTGCCATCTCATAGACCGAGAAAATCTGCTTAGCAACAGTGTCCCAATCAAACCGTTTTGCATTCTGCTGGCCCGCGGCGGCGAGAAGCCCGCGTCGTTCATCATCGCCCAGCAGCTCAATAACCGTCCTTGCCAAGGCAGTCGAGTCCTCGCAGGGAAAGAGTGATCCGAACTCGCCATCACCCAACATGGAGTTGAATGCAGGTATATCGCTGGCCACTACGCAAGCACCTGCGGCCATCGCTTCGGCCAAAATGATTCCAAAGGATTCCCCACCGGTATTCGGAGCCACATAAATTGAGACCGAACTTAGGAAATTAGCTTTGTCTTCTTCATTAAGGCGACCTAGGAATGTAATCCGATTCCTCAATTCTGGATCCACTTTCGTGACAAATTCTTCGCTATCTCCTGGACCTGCAACTAGAACTCGAATATCGGGAATGACTCGCGTAATAAGCGGCAGCGCATCCAAGAGAACCGCAAGACCTTTACGTGGCTCTTCGAATCGTCCAATAAACCCAATTGTGTTACCTGACCACTTTGGTTGTGCAACCCCGGCTGTGAAGCGGTCGGCGTAAATCCCATTGGGAATGACGATCGCATCCGTCTCAAGATGCGCGGTCAAGGTCAAGCGAGCGGCCTCGCTCACCGCAATCCGGGCAGAGAGTTTTTCGATCACGGGCTCAAGAATTGGACCAATGGCATAAATCGCCTTCTGCTTCTTTGAGGCGGCGTGAAAAGTTCCGACCATGGGACCTTCTGCCGCCCAACATGCAAGAAGGGAGAGTGAAGGTATTGCTGGTTCGTGAAGATGCAATAGGTCGAAATTTCCTTGCGAAATCCACTGTCGCACTCTGCCAAATGCAATGGGTCCAAAGAGCACTCGAGCGACCGCGCCGTTATAGGGGATGGCAATTGGTTTGCCGGCGCTCACAACATATGAAGGCAGAGCATCTTCATCGGCAGCAGGAGTAAGGACCGAGACCGTATGTCCATGGGCGATGAGGTATTCCGCAAGATCTCGAATATGCGCCTGTACGCCACCGGGCGCATCCCAACCGTAGGGACAGACGATTCCAATGCGAAGGGATTTGAGATTAGTCATCTTCACGTTCCCTGAAATCATCATCGATCCAAATCCGTTGGAGCATATGCCAGTCTTGGGGATGCTCCCTTATTCCATCAGCAAAATTATCCGCGCAGAGTTGCACAATTGCCTTGACTCGTTCCTCCTGAGTGCCGGCGGAATCGGTCACGATTGACCGAAAGTCAATGTGAATGCCGGTTGGCGTGTACGAAACGTACGCCGTGAGCAAGGGCGCTTCAGTGTTTATTGAGAGTACGGCGGGACCCGCTGGCATGCGGGCTTTACCGCCAAAGAAATCGACAGTGACGCCAGTCTTGGACAGATCTCTATCCGCCACAAGTGCAACCAGTCCGCCTTCCCGTAGACGTCTAGCCAAGGTTGCAATAGCGCGCGAATCTAATGACAACACTTCCATTCCTATTGCTTCTCTGTAAGCCAAGAACTTTCGAAAAAGAATTTCGGGTTTCAAACGTTCGGCGACAGTTGCAATTTTCACACCTTTGCTGCAGAAGTACGCACCAGCATGATCCCAATTTCCCGCGTGGGGAAGGGCGACTATCACTCCAGTCCCGGCAGCGATGGCTTGCATAAGAAGTTCTTCATTATCAACTTCTACGGTGCCCATCACTCTCTCGCTTGCCCAATCTGGAAATCGGAATGTGTCACACCAGTACCGCAGATAGGAATCCATGGATGACGCGAGCAACTCATCGAGTTGGGATTGGTCGAAATCAGGCTTCACCCGGGCCAAATTGGAACGAAGTCGTTGAACACTTTTTCCGTCTCGCTTGATCAATACTCGCCCGAGGGAATAGAAGAATCTGTAGGCCCACTTCTCTGGAAGCCATCTCACAATCCGCCAGGCCAATAAATACAGAAATGCGACAAAAGCATCGACCAGTCTCTTCATGCGACTCGCGCGGCGTTGCGAACAATTAGAATTCTTTGAATAACCGTGACCGCTCCAAGAATTGCCAGAAGCCACATGCCAACTGCAAGTGCATACTGAACACCGAGACCATGAAGTCCAATGGAGAGAATTGCGATGGACAATCGCTCAGTTCGCTCTGCCAGTCCCCCACTACATTTGATCTGCATTGATTCGGCTTTTGCGCGTATATAAGGAACTAATATTCCGGTAACCAGGGCAACGAGAACTACAGGTATCAAGGGATCCTGGCTTCTATTCAATCCAAGCAGCAGCGCGACGATAATTGATGAATCCGTAATTCGATCAATTGTCGAGTCCAAGAAACCACCCCACGGACTCGAGCCTTGCTTGGAAATGCGAGCCATCGTTCCGTCAAAGAGATCACTTAATACAAAGACTGAGACAACTAGAGAGCCGATGGCGAATCTGGAGTCCACGTAGAAATAGAAGGCCGAGAAAACCACACCAACCGCTCCGGCGACCGTGACGCCATTGGGCGTGAAACCGATGCGGAGAAGCCCCTTTGCCGCAGGAGTGATAACCCGAGTCACGGCTGGCTTCAATATGTCACTAATCATCCACCCCATCGTAGGCTGACCTCGTGCCTACACCTAGTTTGACCCCAAACCCTGCCCAATCCGGGGCGCTGTCTATCCACGTATTTGGCCATCCAAGTGCCCATCCAGAGGCGATAGCCGAACTCTTTGGAGGGGTTAGCGCTCAGAGCCCGCCGGAGAGTTGCGACTTGGCGATTTTCGTCATTGATCCGGCCCTTGGTATCGATGGCGCGACGATTGAGAATTGGGAGGCACTCAACGACTCAATGCCCCCACGCATGGTTATAGTCACCGGGATCGAGAACCAGGAAGCCGACTTCGACGATGCCGTACTTCTCGCGAATCGGGTTTTCGACCTGACGGTGACTCCATACCTCGTCCTTCATGATGATGAAGGAGTGCCGTGCGCCCTGATCTCGTTGTCCGATCTAAAAATCCACGACTACTCAACGATTCCACCAACAATTACGGAGAGCGATCCAGAGCACAAGACTCTAGTCGCCGAATTTCGCAGTGAATATCTAGCGGCCATTGATGTTATGGGTGAGGACGGATTTGCCGCCGGACTGCTCTTCCCGGCAATTCCTGTCTGGCTGAAAAATGGAATCGGCGTGGATATCGTCCGGAGTTACATCGATAAATTGAATTAACAACTACCAGGCTGCCGCAAGATCCGCTCTAGTCTGCGAAAGCAATTGCGGCAGGACTTTCACCCCCGCAATGATTGGCATGAAATTAGCATCCCCGCCCCAACGTGGGACTATGTGTTGATGTATATGAGCCGCAACTCCTGCACCAGATACTTCGCCTTGATTCATCCCTATATTGAAACCTGCTGCGTTGGAAACTTTTCGCAACGTGCTCATTGAATGAGCAGTAAGCGATGAAATCTCATTACGCTCCTCATCCGTCAGATCGGTGAGATCTGGAACGTGTCGAAAAGCGCAGACCAGAAGATGTCCTGCGTTGTACGGATACAGATTCATGACAACATATGCGGTCTTACCTCGGGCAACAATCAATCCCTCTTCGTCACTAAGAGTTGGAATTCGGCAAAAAGGACAAGGCACATCGTTTGTATCTAGCGGTCGGTTCTCTCCACGTAGATATTCAAGACGGTGAGGTGCCCATAAGCGCTGCCACGCATCTGGCATTCCCGCCCCACCGAAAGTTTCCTCCACTTTAGACCTGGCGCCGTTCTTGAATTGCGGATTCAATTTCCGCAATTGCCTCTGCAAGGGGAATCCCGTTTCGCTGCTCACCATCTCGATAACGGAATGAAACCGCTCCGGCCTGTTGATCCTCTTCACCCGCGATAATCATGTAAGGAATCTTCTGAAGTTGCGCGTTACGCACTTTCTTCTGCATGCGATCATCGGAAGCGTCGATTTCTGCTCGTATCCCGCGCGACTTCAATTGTGCAACTAGATCTCTGAGGTAAGGCTCATATGCTGCGGCTACGGGAATTGCGACTACCTGCACAGGTGCTAGCCAAGGCGGAAAAGCTCCGGCGTAATGCTCAGTGAGGACACCAAAGAAGCGTTCAATCGACCCAAAGAGGGCGCGGTGGATCATGACCGGACGCGGGCGAGATCCATCGGCGGCCACATACTCGAGATCAAATCGCTGCGGAAGTTGGAAGTCCACTTGGATCGTGGACATTTGCCAGCTGCGACCGATCGCATCTCGCGCCTGAACAGAGATCTTAGGTCCGTAGAAGGCGGCGCCACCTTCATCTAGAACCAGATCCAAATTCTGTCGCAAGGCAGATTGGCGCAGAGTCTCCGTTGCTCTCTCCCACTCGGAATCCTCGCCAACAGACTTTTCTGGATTTCGAGTTGATAACTCAAGGTAGAAATCACTCAGACCGTAATCTCGCAAGAGATTAAGAACGAAAGTGAGAAGACTGTCTAACTCGTCCAACATTTGATCCGAAGTGCAATAAATGTGCGCATCGTCTTGGGTGAATCCACGCGCTCTCGTAATGCCCTGGAGCACTCCCGATTTCTCGTATCGATACACGGTGCCGAACTCAAAGAGTCGAAGTGGAAGCTCGCGATAAGAACGTTGGCGTGAATTGAATATTAGGTTATGGAACGGGCAGTTCATGGGCTTCATGTAATACTGCTGGCCGGCGCGCTTTACTGTCCCATCAGCATGCAGTTCTTCATCCAAAATCATTGGTGGGTACATGCTCTCGGCATACCAGTCCAAGTGACCCGACTTCTCAAATAGGGCGGCCTTGGTGAGATGAGGGGAATAGACAAACTCGTAATTCTCTTCCTCGTGGCGACGACGTGAGTAATCCTCCATCGCGCGTCGGATGATTCCGCCCTTTGGATGAAAGACCGCCAGACCGGAGCCAATTTCCTCGGGAAAAGAGAAGAGATCCAACTCCGCACCTAGTCGGCGATGGTCGCGCTTCTCTGCTTCAATCAAAAACTCGAGATAGGTATTCAAATCCTCTTGGCTAGCCCAAGCCGTGCCATAAATTCTTTGGAGCATCGGATTCTTCTCAGACCCGCGCCAATACGCACCCGAACTTCGCATCAATTTGAATGCCGGGATCAATTTCGTCGAGGGCAGATGTGGGCCACGACAGAGATCACTCCAAACGGGAGAGCCATCACGTCCTAAATTGTCGTAGATCGTGAGTTCGGCACCCCCGACTTCAACGCTCGACTCGTCTTGGGCGTCGGACTTCAATCCGACAAGCTCGCACTTGAACGGCTCGTTGGCCAATTCAAGGAGGGCCTCCTTCTCAGTTGTTACCCTTCTCCGAAATCTCTGCCCCTCTTTAACAATCTTTCGCATGGCCGATTCGAGTTGCTGAATATCCTCGGGAGTAAATGGCTTCTCCGGGTCGAAGTCGTAGTAGAAACCATCGGTAATCGGCGGACCGATTCCCAAGCGAGTGCCAGGGAAGACCTGCTGTACTGCTTGCGCCAGCACATGAGCAGTCGAATGTCGCAGAACTTTCAACCCTTCCAGCGAAGTGATCAAGATGCTCTCTACTTCGTCGCCCTCGCGCAGTTCCGTCCACAAATCCTTCAATTCGCCGTTAATACGGCAAACGACGATCTCCTTATTCTCGGCGAAAAGGTGGGTAGGACGCTGATCGTCGGCAACGGAGGTCTTGGCACCGTCTACGAAGATTACGATTTCGGACATGTTCCCAGTCTACCTACTGGCTGGCTTGCGATGTGTCAGGGTAAGTCGTCACTTACGGTTCGAAGGATTCCCTGGCATGACGAGCGAACTCCTCGGCTAGGTGCATATCAATAGTTAATTCTCGATACCCTAAAACGGCCACTGGCTGCAACTCCTTCAAACTGGAGAGCAGAAAAATTGCCTCAACATTTTCCAATTCCGTTGCCAAGATCCGCCGCGCCTTAATTTTCAACCATTCAAGAGATAACTCACGAGTTATTCCTGGCAGGCACCCGGCAGCAAGATCTGGCGTCACCCACTGCCCATCTAATCGAAGCAGCAGATTTGCCACAGAGCTCTCGCAGACTTCGTTCTTCTGATTTAGGCGGACGCCGTCGTCGAACCCTTTCGCACGCGCTTCGGCCAACCAGGCAACGTTCTGCGTGAAGGGGAGCATTTTGAGACCGGCGCGAGGAGACGTTTCGTCCACGGGCCGATCTAGAAGCACCAATCGCGCGGGAATCGACCATGGATGAAGATTTTCATGCATGAGTTCAAATTCTCCTGAAATAGTGAATGTCATTCTTAATCGACCCACTTCGGGAATCTCTCCCCCAGATCGCAGAAGATCAGCAACGGAGGAGCGAATCTCATATTCGGTGGGAAAAGGAATTCCAAGAATGCCGGCGCTTCGCTTCGCGCGAGCAATGTGGCGACCCAATGCAAATGGTTCTCCATTTACGGTCTTGAGAGTTTCAAAAATTCCGTTCCCTTCCGGGAATTGAGTGTTCATAGAACTTCGCCATTTGCGATAGCAACAAGTCGGCGCGCTTTCAATTCTGTCTCTTCCCATTCGTCGACGGGATCACTCCCCCAGGTAATACCCGCCCCTGTTCCAAATCTCAACATTCCATCTTTCTCACTCCAGAAAATTCGGATGGCAAGTGAGAACAGCGCGTTGTGGCCCTCCACCCACCCAAGAACTCCGCAGTACGGCCCGCGACTCATTCCCTCAAGCTTTTCGATAGTCGAAACTGCAGATGATTTCGGTGCACCGCTCACCGAACCTGGCGGCAGCAAACCGTCAGCGATTTCTTGCCACGTGATCTCATCACGTAACGATCCTTCGACGTAGGAGACGAGATGACTGAGCCCGGGATGAGGCTGGGTTTCAAGAAGTATGGGCACGCTCACGGACCCTGTCTTGCAGATACGTCCAAGATCGTTTCGAATGAGATCAACGATCATGATGTTTTCTGCGGTGTCTTTACTTCCAAATGGAATCTGGTCAGACCCGGGAAGTTTGGTTCCCTTGATAGGCGCAGAAGTGACTTTCGACTCTTCCCTTTTCAAGAAGAGCTCAGGTGAAGCCGAAGCGATTTCAATGTTTGATAAGCGAAGAAAACTTGCAAATGGAGCAGGATTCTTAAGCAAGATTGAATGCATAAGAGGAAGCAGCGATTGCCCAGACAGCGGGGCGTACATTTGTCGACAAGCATTTACTTGATACACCCACCCTTGCGCTATTTCCTGCCGAATTTTCTTGACGTAACCAACATATTCACTTTGCGAGATGGAACTCTTCCAAGCCGAAGTAATAGGTTCCCAACCCTCCTTCACTACCGGCAGAGGACCGTCGACAACATGCGCAAAGCGCGCGCACGTCCATTCACCTTCAAATGTTGAAAAGGCGGCCCAAAATCCAGGAGTGTCCAAAGCGGAAGGGTCGTGGCTAATTTCTTCCAAGCCATAGGCCAAACGCCCGCCCATCCAGAAAAAGGGCTCGTCCTTGGATAATTCTTCGAAATCCACTCCGTAACCGTACGGCGATAATGCCAAGTTTGCCTCGCTTTGGCGCATACCGCTGCCCTACGATAGATTTCGCCCAGCACAGACGAGCAATCGTGGGTGTGTGCGGACGTAGCGCAGTTGGTAGCGCACCACCTTGCCAAGGTGGATGTCGCGGGTTCGAGTCCCGTCGTCCGCTCTAATGGTCGGCGTTCACTATCTATAAATATTGACGCCGATTTTTTATAGGGTGGAGTGGCCGAGAGGCGAGGCTCAGGACTGCAAATCCTGCTACACGGGTTCAAATCCCGTCTCCACCTCCAAGATTCTTATCTTACTTCTTGGATATTCGAAGCCCTGCTTGGCGTGATCTCCAGCTTATTGCGCGCTTCCTGAAGCCTGGGCCGAATGTCGGAAAGCAAATGCGAGCAAGGTTCCGGTAATCATTAATGTCACCCACCCCATAAAAATGGCGGCCACCTCGAATCGGTACTCGAGACTCCAGCCGAAGTAGAACGACATTCCAACAAATGCCGCGACAATCAACGCCGAAGAAATTGAAAAGATTCTCCGGGTGATCCGCTCAAGACGCGAGGATCCAAGTGTCATTGCGAGAAAAGCGAACGACAGTCCCATGAGTAAAAAACCAAGTTCCTCTAGAGCGATGAAGACTCCGTGCGGGTTGTATTGGGACAGGATGGCCAGCCCCTCAAACTCGCCGCGTCGCAAAGCGGGCTGAACTGTGCGAAGCTGGATGAAGTAGTCGAGTGCAATGATGGTGAAAGATGAGACGGCAAGAGAGAATCCGACGGTGCCAAAGACCTTGCGATCGCCAACTCCGCGCAATTGAAGAGATGCAGCCAGGAGAAGAAAGGCAAACATCATGAGCAGTGATGGGTACATCCACAGGAAGTCACGTGGCACAAATTGGTCTGCAGTCGTGTAAGGATAAGTCATTGCACTTCCCGGAGTGGCAAATGGTCCGGTCCTGGGTGGAGTCGTGACTGCCACTCCGAAGGACCCTGCAGCCAATGTCGTTGTTAGAATCGCGGCCCAGAATGCAGTGCGATCGGCAATACCAGCCCGTTCGGTTTTTGTGGTTGTACCAACGGCAAGGGAATTCATACGGCAATATTAATCAATTGGTAAATCTGCAATGATCCACACGTGAGAGCAGCTACTCATTTTCTCCTGGGAGGCCATCCGGAAATAGTCCTAAAAGTGATCCCTGATCAGAAGGAGAGTCCCCTGCTTGGAATAAAGGGCTAAAGGGCACGTCCGGCGAAAGTGCCTAGAATGGCGCCAACCAAAAAACAGAACCGGAAAGGTTGAGTGACACAAAATGACCCTAGAAAAATCCGTGCGACCTTGGGGACATTACGAAATCCTGCAAGACACTCCAACGTACAAAGTGAAATGCATCTGGGTCTCCCCTGGAAAAAGATTCTCGTACCAACGCCACGAAAAGCGCGCTGAACATTGGTACTTCGTCCAAGGCGAAGCAGAAGTCACTCTCAACGGCACTATCTCCCACCACGTCGCCGGGGACTCTATCTTTGTGAAGATCGGCGACCTACATCGCGTCAGCAACGTCTCCGATCGAGACCTAATTTTCATCGAGGTGCAGACTGGAACTTACTTTGGTGAGGACGATATTGAGCGTATCGAGGATGACTTCGGCCGCTAATCTCCCTCGTTACCCGTGAGGTATGCTTTCGCACGTCTTATGGACCGTTGGCTCAGCGGTAGAGCGCTTCGTTGACATCGAAGAGGTCACTGGTTCGATCCCAGTACGGTCCACACATAATTAGCCCCGATTCACGCTCAAAGTGAGCAGATCGGGGCTTTTCTTTTACTCCGTGCCAGATACGTGCCAGATTACCTCTCAATTCCATCTACGAAAGGGAAGAAATGACAAAAACCGCGACAACGAACATAGGCTGGATAATCACCACAATCCGCGAACTAGGAATCAGCACGGCAGACCTCGCAAAGGCGAGCGGTATCCGTCGCCCAAGCATCGAAGCCATCGAAAAGGGCCGCGCGACAACAGCGAAAGAGCGTCACGATATCGCCGCTGGCTTCGCCTGGATCGCTAACCATGGAGTCAAAGCGTGAGCGCCTTATCGCTCGTCACCGAATGCCCAGAATGGTGCAAGTCAATTCACAAAGAAGAAGAAGAGCCCGCGGACGTGGCTCACTACGGCCCTCAATGGCAAAGTTTGCCAATCGGTGACTATCCCTTTTCCGTGCAAATCATCGCTTTTGCAGACGAAAAGAATCAAATCAAAATCAATGTAGAAACGCCGTCGGTCGATATGACCCCTGAGCAGGCGCTAGAGGCTGGACGCTACTTAATCGAGGCCGGACAGTGGGCCCTTGCCCACTCGGTGACAGCATGAGAGCGGTTCTTCCTTGCCCTACGGACCCAACGTGGTGCGATAGCGACACAGGACACCTCAGAGAAGGCGACTCAGACACCGAACATACGCTGCATTTCAAGCACTTTGGCGACCCCAAAGGTGTAAATGTAGCCGTCTGGATTTCCGTTGGACCCAATGGGGAAATCAGTGCCAAAGGGTTCGACTTCGACATCGAAACAGCAACAGATCCTGAAGATCTGGAAGAATTTGCCCAGTGGTGCCTAGATGCAGCTGTGTTTGGTCGCGAAATGTTTGGCGCATTGGTGACGGTATGAGCGCAGGACAGACTTCCAAAAATGTCTCCAAGTTAATCCTCAAGAAATTGTCGGATGCTGGAGTACCCCACTATGAGGCTGCACGATGGAGCGGAATCTCGACGTCGATTCTCTCTCGACGTCTATCGGGTCAATCGGACTGGCTCGTTACGGAATTATTCGCAATAAGTGGCGAAGTGCTGGGCATGAGCGTTAGCGATCTGCTGCGTGAGGCTGAGGCCGTCTAGCAATAAATTACAAGAAAGAAAGCCCAGCCCTGGAAGAAATCACGGGGCTGGGTTTTCTTTTTCCGCGCTGAAGGTTCTTAACGAGGGGCAAGGGCACCTCTCATAATCGAGGGCAGATCTACATCCTCCAAGATCGGCGTAGGTCTGGGGTTTGCCCTATGTGGTGGAATCGGTTGCATTGACCTCGACTACTGCATCGAAAATGGGAAAGTGACCGCGTGGGCGCAGTTGAATTACTCTTCGACACCGGGTGATATGGAGATCGACATGACCGTCAATCGTAATCGCAATTTAGACATCATTCTTGGAAAGAATATTGAAGAGTTTGAATGGTCTGACGTTGAGAAGATCGTCGAAAATCAACTTGAAGAGAGCCAATTACTTGAGTACAAATCGCAACATTACGGAAGTACGGATTCGGATAAGCGAGAATTTGCGAAAGATATTGCTGCCTTTGCTAATACTTCCGGTGGCGTGCTTGTAATCGGAATCCATGAGGACGAATTTGGAAGGGCAACTGGGTTGAATCCCATTCAGCTTGACGAGGGGGTAGAACTCCGTTACCGACAGATTATTACTACTAGGGTTCAACCTCAAATATCGCTGAGCGTCAAGATGGTCTCAACACCTGGTGACACCAGCCTTGGGATCATGATATTTGCAATTTCAAGGAGCAATCTTGCTCCCCACTGCGTCTTCGTAGGCACCGACCTGAGGTTTCCAAGTCGACTTGTAAAGACTACAAACTACTTGCAAGAAAGGGACTTAGCCAATGCCTATCGCGATAGGTTCGCCCTCAATCATTCTCGATTACAACTATTGGATCAGCGCGAAAAGGATTTCCTGGAGAACTTGGATAAGGAAACACTCTGGTTCGTGCTGACATTGGTCCCCGATTTTCCCGGCTTTCAAAACTTGGATCGCGCGACTTGCGCAGAACTATCGACGCTTATCAGCCGCCAACGAGTCACGCTTCCCTGGGATGCCAGGTGGTTTGGTGAGCCAAAGACTAGATATCGCCAACTATTCGCTATTGAAAATGACTCCGTATCCGGAGAATGTGGGGACGCTGCTCTCGAAGTTCACACAGATGGATCAGGCTGTTTCGCTGTTCGACTTGTTCATTCACTTGATAACTCTCCGGAAAGGGCAGAGCTCTTTGGAGTACATATAGTGCCGCCTGAGCAAATTGTCGATGCAGTGATTTCTGGAATGCGTTGGCTCGGAAAATTTGCGTGGATGTTCGGTGCAGACGGCATGGCAAATATGAGGGGGAGAATTTGGTGCGCTATTGCTTCAACGCCCGTTTCGATTGGTCGAGTTCAAGCTCTCAATCGGATCCAGGTAGGGGAAATAGTGAAGAAATCCGTTGCGTGCGAAGTGTCAGTTCCAATTTCCGATATTAGCTCGGAAGGGACAGAGTTGATAAAATCCTCCAGCTTTTTAGTGCACGATATTTCTCAATCAATGGGTTTGATTGACCTGGGCTTTATCGATTCAGAGGGAAGAATTAGATATAAGTATTGGCGAACGGACGAGCAAAACCACGTTAAAAGTTGGTGTCAGTCAATCGAAGTGGAAATAAGCGAAGAAGTGCTCTAGGGAATTAGGTTCTTCGCTTATTCAATTCGGCGTGACGGTTTCTAGTCCTTTCCGAACCGCTGAGGCCTCAACCTGACCATGAATTGCCAACAGTGCGGAGGCCTCCTAGTTATTGCGACTAGGAGGCCAAAGCCTCTTTTTTTTTGCTCGACTCAGTGAGTCATTAATGTAATTTTTACTTCATAGACCTGGAAATTTTGTCTACAAGGGTTAGTCTCGGCTTATGACAATGGATATGGGTATCAGTGCTCCGAAAGTAAAGGCTAACCGGCCGGAAGTAACCAAGTGGGAAACCGTCGCTAAGGAACGAATTAAAGCAGCCTTGCCGGTAGTAATTAAGGAATTGAAGAAGCTTGACGCTGCGGATGCCGTCGAAGCAAATACGCGCATTATCGTGACGGAGATTCTGACGCAGGCACTTGGCTATGACAAATTCGACGAACTGACGGCGGAGTACTTAGTAAAGGGGGACTTTGCTGACATTGGTATTCGAATCAATCAGCAATTGGTCGCCTTCGTGGAGATTAAGCGCATTAAGCAACAGTTGAAATCCGCACATCTGCGCCAAGTGGAGTCGTACGCGTTGAGAGATGGAGTTGATTGGGCCATTCTCACCAACGGGCGCGATTGGAAGGTGTATCACGTCAGACCCCGAAAGAATGAACAATCTGAACTTACTTTGGTTTTTGGCGTCGATCTTCTTAGTGAGGAAACGAAGCCCAGCGACAAGCGCGACCTATTGTTCTTCATTTCTAGGGAAGGTATATCCAAGGGCCGACTTGAAACTTTCTGGAAAACCAAGGAAGCCGCTTCACCTGAAACTCTCAAGGCGGTCTTACTTAGTGACCCTGTTTTGAATCAAATCAGGCTTCAGGTTCGCCAACATAAGAAGCAAAACCTAGAACTAGACGAGATCAGGGCCGCTATTGAGGGTCTCCTAAAGAGTTGAAAGACCCCGAAACTCTCATGTTACGACTCCCAAAATAACCGGAATTTGTGGATTGCGAAGTTGAACGAGCACGCGATCATCGAGGAGATAGGTCGCCCCATCCAGTGATGCGGCCAGTGAGTCCACGGTTGCGCCGTCGACTACGACCCGCAGCGGGGATGCGGCAGTTACGGTGCCATTTACTTGTCCAGCCATGATCTTTCCTTTCGATTGAGTTTTATTGGTGGTGCGGGTGATTTGGGGTTGCATGGGTGCGGGTGCAGATACAGGAGAGGGTGCGGGTGCAGAGACCGGCGAACCCACGGCAGAAGATGCAGGCGAGGAGGTAGGTGCTGACTGTACGGGCGCGGGTTGAGATGATGGAGTGCTCACGGGCGCAGGGGCGGATCCGACAAATGCCAGGTCGAGGGCGGACGAAATCAACGTTGTTGAGTTCGGGCCGGTCGTGCCGCCGAACACGTCAGAACTATCGCTGTAACCGCTCAAAACTGGATCGCTCGCGGGGAGATATTGCGGCGCGGGATCCGAACTGGATCCGTAGATGGGTGCTCTCATTTCTTAGCCTTTCTGTCGGGTGAGTAATCGGAGTGATCTACACGAAACTGGCGGAGATTTTCCAAGGCCCTAAATACCCCATAAGAGCCACAACAGTGCGGCTGGAGCGCCTTTGGAAAAAAAATTCAATAGATAGAGAAGGCACAATGCCGGAGAGGAACGGGTGATAGGGGTCGAGAGTCATTTCCCCCTGGGGGGTAGGGGTCATCAATATGTCCTCACTCTTTTAATAATCACGCCGACCTTTCTCACGGGATCCCATTCGATGTGCGCGCTCTTCTCACGGTTGCACTTACGATGGCTGGCTTGTTTATTTTCGATTACGTCGGGCCCACCTTTTGCCGTTGGCAGGACGTGATCCACCTCGAAGGACAGTGGATGCAGGTACGGCAGTGAATAATCAATGTCACCCTTGCAGATACCACATGGGCCACGGCGTGCGCGCAGTATCTTCCTATGACGGTCACGGATCGAAGTCTTGCTCTTGCTCACGCTGTCCTCCTTGTCTGCTGTGGATGGCGTTTCCTCGGGGGGGGATACCGCCTATGCCTCGGAGGAGCGGAAGCGATAGGTCGGGTTCGATATAGCCTGGGGGTAGCCCTGCTCCAGCCTCGTGTAAGGACTAGAGCAGGGCACAGGCCCAGGGCTAGAGATAACTCGGGCGCTTTGGTCCACGGCTAGCGGCCTCTTGAATCTCTGCACGTTCAGCAGTGATTGCTGCACGCCGTTCGGTGTACTCCGAGAGGGTGGGCAGGCTCAATTTCGCACCACCGCAGACCGCTTCCCAGGGCGTAACCGCCACACCGCTGGCATTGAGGCGGTCATAGACCTCTGCACTTGCATCGATCATTCGCAACGCGACCCAGCGCCTATCGGCTTGCTCTGGCCGGATGATCTGACTTAACGAGTGCCACGCGACGATGATCGCGTCGATCGCCTTACTCGCTGTAACCGCATCCGCCCAGACTGAGGCCACGTTGCCCCCTTGTCTTAATATCGCTGCGCTGTCTTTCAAATCCACGTCACCGATTTGTTTATGCGAGGTAACGAGTACAGCAGCGGCGGCATCGAACGGGATGCGCATCGCAATCACTATGTCATCTGCATGGTCCGCACATGACTGCGCGAGCCGCTCCATGCCCACCGCTTCGATGTTATTCACAACGGCTGAGGATGTAATCACACTGAGCGCGATTGCTTTCGCCACGGCTGGATCAGTGACTGGATCGGCGTCACGGGCCAAAGAGTCAGCAACCGCGTTAGCGACACCGGATAGATCGTGCGGTGGAATTGCAGCTGCACCTGCGCGAATCTTTTCCAATGTGGCTTGAGCCGTGCTGATCGGCTTAGGTAGTTTGATACCAAGCGCCTGCGCTTGGGCTAGCAGATTGCGGAGTGATGCCATTTGTGAACGGTCCATAATTATTCATCTCCTTTTGCATCGGTGAACAGTTTTTTGGTAAATGCGGCCATAGAATCCGGCTCGCTCGCTGCGCGATCTAATGCAACCGAGCGTCGGAGTAATTCTGCTGCGGCATCACGTAACTCTTGTGCAGTTTCAGTCATTTGGTACTCCTTCTTTTTCTTTTAGGTCGATCTTGGGTGGGTTCTTATGTCGGCAACGGGGGCAACAGTCGCGGTACGGCCACACTTCTCCATTACGAGCGCATTGTTTCTGGCCCGCTCTACAGTTAGAACATCTGTTGGTGAGTGGGTTCGCCGGCGTTGATTTTCGATCCAGGGTCATCATCGATTCCCCGTTTCTGTTTCATCGGTGAGAGGTTTTCTAAACACTCTGTCGATAATCAACCTTGAGGCGAGTCCTCTATCCACGAGCGAGCGAGCCATTCGGTCGAGATCGCGCTGGGTAAGTTTTGAAAACTTTTCGCGCTGGGTGTGAGTCTTTTGGAATTTCTTCCCCATGTCATTCACGCTCCCGATTGGCTTGTTGGATTTCGCGTGAGTGCTTATGACATAGCCACTGTGCAGCTTCGAGATTTTCAACGTGCCTGTAATCAACGATCATGCGTTCACCGCATCCAGGCACTGCACATACGACGGCGGGGCTCATTAGCGGTATCCCAATTCTTCGAATGCTCGCCTTGCGTCCTCTGGCATTGGAGATTTTGGCTTCTCAGATAAAAGTCTTTCCTCATCTGTGATCCCGGGAGGAATCGGTGTTGGCGTATTCGACCCAGGCCAGCGCGACGATTTTTTTTCAGTTAAGTTAAGTTCAGTTAAGTTCAGTTCAGTTAGCGCGGGGATTCCGTCTGGATTCTCTTTGGATTCCGCAGGGATTCCGCCGTTCCTTCCATCTGGAATATCACCACTTGTACGCTTGCGCTTACTGTCTTTAGCCTTCTTTTCTTCGTAATCTTTCTTAAGAGTTTGATACTTTTCGTAGTCGTGAATTTGGTAACCAACTACCCCATTTGATGAAATTGGGTGGAATAAATTCCTTTTTTGCAGATCGACAATGAACTTTTGCTGACTCTTTTTAGGAAATTTAGAAGCAGGTATAAATCCATCTGTCCACCACTCAGCTGCGTAAGAAAGAGCTTGGTGCCAAATTTGGAACTCATCACCAGGCATATTTTGGAACTTTGGGTGTTGATGAATATTGTGATCCGTCTTTACCCAAGGCATCAGAGCACCTCCACTAACCG
Organism: Candidatus Nanopelagicaceae bacterium; assembly: GCA_049287065.1. Classification (GTDB taxonomy): domain Bacteria; phylum Actinomycetota; class Actinomycetes; order Nanopelagicales; family Nanopelagicaceae; genus QYPT01. Next base: position 78,478 of record JBAQFB010000008.1, on the reverse strand, counting down.
GCGAGGCACGGCAAGTAAGTCAGCGGCGAGGTGTACAGTTGCCTCAAGTTTCCTGGGCAGGGAATGATTTTCGAGAATTGCCGTTCCATTAGTGGGGCGGCTTTTCCGTTGTCTCATAGACTCACCGCGCTCGGGATCAAGTGAAAAAGCTTCTCAAGGTCAGATTTCTTCACTCGAATTAAGCGTCCACCAAAACGATATGCGGCCAAAGAGCCATCTTCGATTCGGTTTCTAATCGTGTCCGTAGAGCAGCCCAAAAGGTCGGCGGCTTGTTTGATCTTTAAGTATTCGAGATTCGCCTCGTTTTGAACATCAGGCACCTCATTGTTACTGGCCATGAAATATCCCTTTCGGAAATGGTTTTTAGACCATCCGTCGGGATGAGGAATTTGGCTAAACCGCCGCGCGTCTCAATAATTTCTAGCACCTAATTATACGACAGAATAGTAAGTATCTACTAGGTTTTAGTCGGGCGTGTCGGGTTTAATTTGTTTCAATTTCGCGATCCTAAAAAAAACTAGTGGGATTTCTAATGGGATTTCAAGTTTGTCAGCTTCAATCGCAATACGTAAAAACTCCTCGAAATCTTCAAGACTTCGAATAGGAATATTTTCGCCACACTCACATTTTAAATTTACTTTAAAGCGAATTTGCCCCGTTTTATGTAGGTGGTCTTGTCGCTTTATCGAATTCTCATATGGGTCACTTCTTTGAGGTTCACCTCGTATTAGCATGACGACGCCTGCGGAGGGGTCTTCCGAATGCCAAACCTCGGTGATCACTAACGGCGGCTGATCCCTTCCTTTAACGTATTGAACATCTAACTCGGCAATAATCTTTTTCTCCGAGTGTCTTTCCGAATTGCAAACTATGACAACATTTTTAACATCTGCCTTGAACCACTCTCCAGCCTCTCGAAAACGCTCTCGATCTTCGTCGGTGATCCTTGTAGGGTCAAAAGCCATCATGCGCTCGCTCTCTTGGAGAGTTTCCTTGCCAGTTCCATGTCTCGGCCTTTCGCTACGTGCTGATAACGCATGGCGGCGGCGGGGCTTGAGTGACCTAAACGGCCCATAAGTTCTGCAAGGGTTGCACCTTCGATAGCGGCGTACACGGCTCCGGTATGGCGCAAATCGTGCCATCGAAGGTCATCTCTCCCCGCTCGGTTCCGAGCCTTATAAAAGCCCCAGGCGGGGTGCACGCGCCCTTTCTCGTCCGCGTATTCAAGTGATCCGTGCAGGGACGAAGGGTGCAAAGTCTTGCCATCTCTAGCGCCAAAGAGCAACGCGGCAGGACTCTCGTCTACAAAGTTGTCGAGATGACCTTGGAGCATAGGCAATAGGTGGGGCGGGATTTGCACGTCCCTAACCCCCGCCATTGACTTTGGGCTTCCATAGATAGTCTTTCCCTTAGTCCTTGCAGCACCTCTTCGAATTCGAACAATCCCGTAATCTGCTTCGAGGTTGATCTCCAAATCCTTCCGCCGTAATTCCACAAGTTCACCGAATCGCATGGCGCACCAAGCCGCGAGGCAGGTCATCGCCTGGAATCTCTCGGGCATTTCTCGGATGATGATTTCCAACTCTTCGAGAGAAGCTTCTCGAATCTTGATGACGCGCTTTGCGCTACCCGCACCCCGAATATGGCAAGGGTTTGCGGGAATTACTCCATCCTCGACTGCAGTATTGAGAATCGTCCGTAAGAGTCCGTAAGTGTGCGCCCTAAGGGTCGGAGTCTTTAATCCAAAGACCGAGTACCACTCTTTGATCTGATCGCTTGTAAGGGAGGCTATGCGATCGCTTCCAAAGGCAGGGAGCAGGTGTTTATCGAGTAGCTTCCCGTAATGCTCGAAGGTCCGAGGCTTGAGATCGCGCTGAGAGATCCAGACTTGAGCAAATTCCCCAAAGGTGGATTTCGAATACTTCACGGATGGATTCCAAGTGTTGGTGATGATCTCGGATTCTTTGAGAGATAGAAATTTGCGAGCGGTTCCAAGTGTCTCGAAGGTCACCGGCGCAGTCATCATCTTGCCATTAGGAGCCGTATATCGGGCTTGGTACTTTCCAGATGGAAGTCTTCTGATATTTCCAAATGCGTTTTTCTTCCCTTTGGAATTGCCACCCGATTTCTTTGCCACAACTCACACCTTTCCCAATCACCCAGTATCAGAATTCGTGCCAGATACGTGCCAGATCGTGTTCTAATTTGTTCCTAAGTGTACCCATAAGAACACACACTAAATGCTTGACACACGCTCATTTTCGGCGTATTTTGATTTTCCACACGGGGTTAAAAAGGGTGAAACACTGGTTCGATCCCAGTACGGTCCACTCCATAAGATCTAAGGATCTTCGCGCCTGGCACTTCAACCTCTTGCAAATTACAATCCCAGCATGGCTATCTCTACCGCTCGATTAATCCAGCACATGTCATGGGCAAATCAGAAGGTCTTTCAATCGGTTCAAAGTCTTCCGGACGAATCCCTGGAATCCTTCATAGTCAACCCAGAATGGACTGCAAAGCAAATTTTGAAACACATCACATCAGCTGCCGGTTGGTATCTCTATTGCCTGGACGGAACAGCACTGCGGCAAATTAAGCAGCCAATAAACATGTCGGATGTGGCTGAGCTTGCGAAAATACTTGCGGTGTTGGATTCTGAAATAGCCAAGTCGGGCAATCTAGAAGACGAAATGATGACAATAATTTACAAAGACGAGACTGAGAAAAATCTACGCTCGACGATTATTTCTCAGACAGTTCATCACGCGACGGAACATCGAGCCCAATTAGTCGGGGCTCTTGAGTTCAAAGGCTACAAGCCTATAAATCTAGATGACATTGATCTCTGGGCATTTGAGAATGCTTTCCCGGAACTCTCCTAGCTCTCCAGGTCAACTCTCTGTCTTTGGCGCTCGCAAAACGCAGAATTCATTACCTTCGGGATCTGCCATAACGACCCAGGTTGTCTCTTGACTTGCAGACTGACCAATTTCAATTCGTTTTCCACCAAGTCGCTCAATCCTTTGGACCTCGGATTCTTGATCGTCTGGACGCAGATCTAGATGGAGGCGATTCTTCACGACCCTCTCATCGGGAGTTTTGATGAAAAGAATGTCGGGAATCTGCCCCTGACTTGGACTTCCATCTAAGAGCTCAATGCAGATTTCGTTCTCACTCGTAAAGGTTATTTCCCAACCAAGTACCTCCCTCCAAAACTGGGCTAATTTGAGCGGATCCTGTGAATCAATCGTTATGCATTGGATTTTGAGCATGGGTAAGCCTAACTTCCCCGTGAGAACAATGAAAGACTGCGCAGAATAACTCTCGTCATCTGCTTCCAAGTCTTTGCGATTCTTAATATTTGCCTTTACGGTGTCTTCGTGGCGCTCAACAAGAGACTTCTCAAAAGGCGGTTGCTCAACCTGAGATTGTTTCGGACATACCTCGTAAATCAGTTATTCAGGCGCCCCGCAACGGAAGAATCTTCCATTCTATTTATCGTCACTTTCCCACGTTCAGGTTCCACAGCTCTGGGCAGTTTCTTTGAGTCGATCGGAGAACCCTTCTTCTATTACGGCGAAATCTTTGGATTCAACCAATGGCCAAAGACTATCGATCGCATAACAGAAAATTACCCATTCTTTTCAAGTAGATACCTGAAGCGCTTTCTGCAAAAAAAGAGGGAAGGAACTATCCCCTACAAATTTGAAATGTCCGGTCTAGATCCGGAAAAGGTTCTCCGTGCACTTCAAAAGTCACCGGGCATCCATATTTTCAAGATCATGAGTTACCACTTTCCGCCCGAGAGACTTGAGAGATTGATTGATGAATTTCGCCCAAAGGTTCTCTTCCTCAGGCGAAATCACTTAGACAGGTATATCTCTACCAAGAAAGCTCAAGCCTCAGGTAAATGGCACGGCTTCAACACCGATGATGATGTCATTGAAGTCGACGAAGAGAGTCTGGCACAGGCTATTGAAGCCAGTACCGTCTTCTACAACATTGTCCGCCGGAGTTGCTTTTCAAACAATATCGATTGCTTGGACTTCGACTACTCGGAAGTTTTCGCGCAATCCAGTCTGGAAGAAATTCTGAAATTCGCGGGAGCGCAATTTTCGCAAAATGACCTCAATGCCCTCATTAAGACCAAGAGACAAGACAATAAGAACCTTTCCAGAGAAGCGTTTCTAGGAAGTCTTCGCGCCCGCGGCGCCAATAAATCAATCAGTGATTACGACTTCAAAAAGCAGAGCGACTGAAGACTGATTTATCATTCCGTTCGGACAGATTCCATCTATTAAGAAAATGCGGAAAGCTCTTGCACAAATATTAGGGAGTTCTCAAAAATAAGATCACAGTCGTAGTCGACAGTCGCTACGTGATAACTATTGAGCAATTCAACGCGTTGCTTGCGGGGAGAGCCAACCTCAGCCATGACAATCTCGGTGTTACTTACTGGAAGAACGTGGTCTTCAACGCTATGGAAAAGAAGCAACGGAATCTTGATTTGGCCCAAAGTGGACCGAGAGCTCTTCAGTAGTTTATTGAGTTGGACTACTCCCTTGGTCGGAAGCGCATCGTAGGCCCACTCCGAAACACCTGGTCGCTTGATGTCGTTGCCGACAGAGGGCAAGTGCGAACGAAATCTCGAAAGAATGGGGGCGAACTTTACTGAAACACCAGGGATATGAATCATTGGATTTACAAGAATTATTCCAGCCAGCCTGTCATTGTGGTGAGCTGCCACGTACAGAGAGGTACCGCCACCCATGGAGAGACCGAAAATGAAGACTTTCTCACAGGTTTTACTCAATTCGTCCAACTCTTCAACGACTTTTGCCGGCCATTCCTGCCAAGGGACTTTGTTCAGGTCTTGCCATTGGGTCCCATGACCCGGCAATCGCGGTACGCGGACGGTGTAGCCACGGGCTGCAAAAAATTCGGCCCACGAGCGCATTGAAGCTGGCGAACCTGTAAAGCCGTGGACAAGCAGGATTCCGATCTTGCCTTCAGAACCACTGCCCCTCACGGCGAAATCTTCAAGTAGTCCTGCGGGTGCATCTGTCATTGCCATAGTGGCGAGCGTAGACCTCGTTACTTGTCACATCAATCACTTAAAGTTGCGACTGTGAAAGTCGCGCCCAACAACGAACCGTGGCAAGCGACCTTTGATGAGATTGGACACCCCCTTTCTCAAACAACTTTCGTCGTGGTAGATCTTGAGACCACGGGTGCATCTCCCAGTGTTGGAGCGGGAATCACGGAGATCGGAGCCGTGAAAGTTCGGGGCGGGGAGATTATTGGCGAATTTCAAACACTCATAAACCCCGGTGGAGCCATCCCCGCCTTCATTACCGTACTTACGGGAATTACCGATGCCATGGTTCTAGAGGCTCCATCTATAGAAGAGGCCTTCCCCACTTTTTTGGAGTTCATTGGCTCGGAAAATGAGGCGGTCCTAGTCGCTCACAATGCTCCCTTTGATGTTGGATTTCTTAAAGCATCGGCGGCGAATCAGAACTACAAGTGGCCCCAATATCGCATCGTTGATACAGCGCGACTAGCGAGGCAAGTTCTTCTTCGGGATGAAGTCCCCAACTGCAAACTCGGGACGTTGGCGATTTTCTTCAATACACAGACATCTCCAACGCATAGAGCATTGGATGATGCACGTGCAACTGTGGATGTTCTCCACGGATTGCTCGAGCGACTCGGGTCCTTCGGTGTCACAACTCTGGATGAATTAACAGGCTTTAGCACTCGAATAACCAGAGCGCAGAGAGAGAAGAAGCACCTCATTGCATCCATCCCCGCATCACCAGGCGTCTACATTTTCAAAGGACCAAAGGACGAACCGCTTTACGTGGGAACTTCACGGAATCTCAAATCGCGTCTTCGAACTTACTTCACTGCTACCGAAACCCGTAAACGAATTCTCGAAATGCTCGCAATGGCGACCCGGATTGATACTGTCGTCTGTGCAACCGTCCTCGAGGCGCAGGTGCGAGAGTTGCGGATGATTGCCGAGAAGCGCCCACCATACAACAGCCGTTCAAAAGGACAGGAAAAAGCGACCTGGCTCAAAGTGAGCGAACGACCTTTCCCAAGATTTGCGGCGGTGCGTGGAAGCGCATCACTCAACGATTCTATGAAATGGATGGGGCCATTTTCCGGTGCTGCAGAAGCACAATTGGCTAGTCAAGCGGTGACTCGGGCGCTTTCATCTCCCGAGCTTTATGACCAATTTGATGTCCGTCCAATAGTGAATTTTCTCAACGGAAAAATGGCAGCACACTCGATAGAAGAAGAATTTGAATTGGCGGTTGCCTCACGTGATCAATTAGGCGCCTTCTTACGTGGATCATCTCGCGGAGTTCGCATAAGAACGCTTACTCGCATACCCGAATTGATTGCGGCGCAGCGGAGAGAGGGCTCTGCTACATCTGCTTGGGAATTCGTCTGCATTCGGCATGGACGCTTGGCTGGAAGCGCAGTTTCGAAGCCTGGCGTGGAGATTTCCCACACGATCGAATCCCTTAAAGCCACATCCGAGGTAGTGATTTCCGATGTTTCGATTCTGCCCGCATCCACCTACGAAGAAGTTGAAAAGTTGTTGAACTACTTGGAGAGTGATGGAATTCGCTTGGTCTCACTTACCGGCGAATGGGCATCACCCATCAACGGAGCAATCGGTGCAAAATTCGCTCTAGAGAAAGTCCGTACTAGGGATCAGGTACTTGCCAACTTTTGGGAGAGTTCGATCCAACGCGTCAATAACTGAGCCGCCGCTCCACTATCAATTGCTTCAATTGCCGCGCTCACTCCTTCACTAAGTCTTTCAACAGGAGAGCGGTCTAGTTCTCCGCGAAAAGCCGCAATCGCGGCCGCCGAATTAATAACAACCGCGTCACGAGGAGTTCCATGCTTGCCAGCGAAAATATCCAAAGTAATTTTGGAATTCTCGATTGCGTCTCCCCCAATTAATTCCGATATTGGAGAATATGGAATTCCAAAATCAGGTGGGTCAAGCTTGAACTCCTTCAATTTGCCTGCGCCGATCACAAGGACAGTAGAAGTGGCGGTCAGAGTGATCTCATCCAGGCCGTCATCGCCGCGGAATACAAAGCCGTCCACGCCTCTGCGCGCAAGCACTTCGGCCATCACGTGATGCAACCGTTCATCGGCTACGCCTATGGCGGCGGCTTTAGGCCGGGCCGGATTGGCTAGAGGACCAAGAATATTGAATACGCTTGGAACACCTAAGGCTTTTCTAGCCGGTCCCGCAAATCGCATCGCCGGATGAAATTTGGGAGCGAAACAGAATCCAATTCCCAACTCACGGACGCAGGTTTCAATAGCTGGTCCATCAAGGGTGATTGCTACTCCAAGTTCCTCCAGCAGATCGGCAGCACCGGATCGAGAGGTTGCTGCTCGATTTCCATGTTTTACGACGCGTGCGCCGGCAGCCGCTGCGATGATGGCGGAGGTGGTCGAAATATTGATCGTATGAGCGACATCCCCACCCGTGCCCACGATGTCGACAGCTCTTTCCGAAATGGAGATCGGAGCGCAATGCAGGTACATCTCGTCGACCAGTGCATTCACTTCGCCAGCCGTTTCCCCTTTGGCTCGGAGAAGGAGCAGAAATGCACTTATCTCCTCGTCAGTAGCTCGGCCTTCCAGAATCTCTCTCATCGACCACTGTGCATCCGACACGGTGAGATCTAAACCCAGTTCAAGATTGTGCAGGACGTACTCCCACGACCCTGGTTTCAAGGTCATTTAGTCAGTGAGTTGCGCCGTGCGCGTGAGCGGCAGAGGGAATTCTGAGCAGTTCTGCTACGGCATTGGCAAAAGTAAAAGGATCAATCGGTCCAAGAACGGTGGCATCTGCCCGAGACCAGGCAGCCAACCAAGCATCGTCAGGTCGGGCTGTAATCAACAAAATAGGTGGGCATTGAAAAACCTCGTCCTTAAGTTGACGAGAAACGCCCATCCCGCCCTCTGGAACTGCTTCCGCGTCCAAAATGATCAGATCGGCCGCCGAGCCTGATTTTGAGGCATCAATGACTGCTCGCAGCGCATCGGCGGTGGCGAATTCGGAAATATCGTGCTCAGGCAGATCCACACTCACTCGGGTGCCAAGGGCGCTCAGAATCGCCGCCCGAACGGTTGAATCATCAGAATAAACCAGAATCTTTGTGCGTGCGGTAGTGGCTCCCATGAAGAGGAGTCTAATGTGCTTGGCAAGTACTTCCTATCAACCCCCTACCGCCGACCCGCGGATTCGAGGGTGCGGAATCGAGTGGTGCAGGTGATCTGCCTCACCCGTGCCCTTCCAACAAATCGCCGGAAATCCCCCTGCCAAATTAAGCAAATCCCGACAATTCAGGAATAATCACCCCCATGTCAAGCGCCGCTGTAGTCACGCCCAAAATCAATCGCCCCAACCTGGTGGCAGTAGGAACAATCGTCTGGTTGTCGAGCGAACTTATGTTTTTCGCAGCTCTCTTTGCGATGTACTTCACAACGAGAGCAGTTCAAGGTCCTGCTCTCTGGTTAGAGTCGACGCAAATATTGAACATTCCTTTTGCGGCAGTAAACACGACAGTGCTTGTGCTTTCGTCCGTTACCTGCCAATTCGGGGTATTTGCTGCAGAGCGCCTACAGTCAAAACGTAGCGGCCCTCTCTACAAGGTTTCACAGTGGGGTATGCGCGAATGGTTTGCACTCACATTCCTAATGGGTGCCTTCTTCGTCGGCGGACAGGTTTACGAATACGCGTCGTTGGTCCAAGAAGGCGTCACACTTTCATCGCACGCGTACGGGTCAGTCTTCTACATCACTACGGGGTTCCACGGCTTGCACGTCACCGGCGGCCTCATCGCATTTTTGATCGTCCTGATCCGTGCCAACCGGGCGCGTAGATTCACCCACTCGCAAGCAACAACCGCGATTGTTGTTTCCTATTATTGGCACTTTGTCGATGTCGTCTGGATTGCACTCTTTTCGGCGATTTACCTGATTAAGTAGCAGATCAGAACCGTAGATATATGCATTTGGTACTTGTCAGATGAAGGTTAAACAATTGAGAGGGAGTAAATCGTGAGGCGCCTTTCGCGTTACCGACGACACCGTTTTGCGGGACCGATTTTATTGGTCTTCGCGCTGTTCATGATCGGCACTACCTTCTCAGTTGCCAGTGCCTCAACTCAAAGAGCAGCGAACACTTTGGCGCGAACCACTGCCATTGACGAAGGACGTCAACTCTTTCTGAAAGGTTGCTCGTCCTGTCATGGACTCAATGCAGAGGGCGGATCAATCGCCCCCTCATTAATCGGAGTAGGTGGCGCATCAGTGGATTTCCAAGTTGCGACTGGTCGTATGCCAATGGCAGATATGAGCATCCAAGCCACCCGCAAGAAGCCTGCGTTTACTCCCGATGAGGTAGCCGCGCTTGTCGCTTATGTATCTTCACTTGCACCGGGACCGGCTATCCCCGATCAACAAGTTGCATTCTACGAACGGGATGGAAGCACCGCGCAAGGTGGGGAACTCTTCCGAAATAACTGCGCGATGTGCCACAACTTTGCAGGCCAAGGTGGAGCGCTGACGCGGGGCAAATTTGCTCCCACCCTGATGGCATCGACCCCCGTAGAAATCTACGAAGCAATGATCACCGGCCCGCAGTCCATGCCAGTCTTCGGAGACAAAATTATTACTCCCGAAGAAAAACTCTCCATTATCAAATGGATCAAAGCAGCTCAGAACGAACCGAACCTCGGCGGTGCTTCACTTGGCCGCGTGGGACCGGTAACAGAAGGTTTACTCATCTGGACACTTGGACTCGGATTGCTGATTGGCATTGCGGTCTGGTTGGCGACGAAAGCGAGATAGCACATGTCAGATCAAATCGAGCGCCTACAAGATCCGGGTTTGCCGGAACACGTGCATAGAAAAGCGGATACAGACCCGGCTGCTGCCGATAAAGCAGAGCATCAGATCGCGATGCTCTTCGGACTATCTGCCGTCGGCACGCTTCTCTTTATTTATTCCTACATAAAAGTACCTGGGGACACCTTCGTATTCCTTCCTGTTCTGGGAACAACTAATGCGCAGCAGCTTCTGTTAGGAATAGGTCTTACGATCTCTTCACTCTTCATCGGTTTAGGTGCAGTGCACTGGGCAAAGACATTGATGCCCGACAATGAAGTTGTTCAAGAACGTCACGAATTCCGTTCTGAAGACGTAGATAGAGCAGATTTTGTAAAGACTGTTAAGGAACAAGCCGCCGCAGCCAACTTAGGTCGTCGCTCGCTGATCAAGCGTTCTCTGGGACTTTCTCTCGGACTTCTCGGACTTGCGCCACTCGTTGCTCTTCGCGATCTAGGTCCGCTTCCCAAGAAATCTTTGGAAGAGACAAGTTGGATGGCCGGAACGCGACTTGTCACCGATCCAGGTGATCGACCAATTAGGCCTTCTGACCTTGAGGTGGGAGCCGTCGCTCAGGTTTTGCCGGCCCTTCTTCCAGGCGAAGAAAGAACTCTCAATAACATCGCAAAAGATGCGGTCCTCCTTATCCGCATCCGCCCGGAAGAGTTTCAACTCTCCCCTGAACGCCTCTCCTGGACCTACGAGGGCATTATTGCTTTTTCCAAGATCTGCACACACATGGGTTGCGCTGTCGCCCTCTATGAGCAGCAGACCAAGCACCTACTCTGTCCATGCCATCAATCGACATTCGATGTGCCACGAGCCGCAAAAGTCATCTTTGGTCCGGCGGCTCGTCCACTCCCACAACTCGCTATCACCGTGGATGCAGAGGGATACCTCGTCGCTCAGAAACCATTTACCGAAGCCGTCGGTCCTAGCTTTTGGGAGCGTTCATCATGAGTAGCGCAGAGAAAAAACTCGGTGCCGTCGCCGGCTACGTTGATGAGCGAACCGGTGGCGCCAAGTGGTTGAAGAAGAACCTCACCAAAGTATTCCCCGACCACTGGTCGTTCATGTTGGGTGAAATAGCACTCTATTCATTTATCATCTTGCTCCTTACGGGCGTATTCCTAACATTCTGGTTTGATCCATCCCAGCGGGAAGTTCTCTATCAGGGCAGTTACGCGCCGCTGAGCGAGATCAAGATGTCTGCGGCTTACGCCTCGACTCTCAACATCTCTTTCGACGTCCGTGGTGGCCTATTGATGCGTCAGATCCATCACTGGGCTGCGCTCCTCTTCATGGCTGCAATCGTCGCCCACTTAATGCGCGTTTTCTTCACTGGCGCATTCCGCAAACCGCGAGAATTTAACTGGATCATCGGAATAGGACTTCTCACTTTGGGGATCGTCGAAGGATTCTTGGGTTATTCCCTTCCTGACGACTTACTCTCTGGCACCGGAATCCGAATTGCTGAAGCAATCATTCAGGCGATGCCGATTGTCGGGTCCTATCTCGCATTTTTTGCCTTCGGTGGGCCTTTCCCGGGCGAGGTTTTTATTCCACGCATCTTCACAGTCCACGTCCTGCTGTTGCCGGGAATTTTCCTCGCGCTGATTACCGCTCACTTGATGCTGGTCTGGTACCAAAAGCACACTCAATATCCAGGCCCCGGTCGCACCGAGAAGAATGTGGTCGGCTACCCCTTTATGCCCGTTTACATGGCCAAGGCCGGCGGATTTTTCTTCATCGTTTTCGGAATCACAGCATTTATTTCTGCAGTTGCCTCAATTAACCCCATCTGGCTCTATGGTCCTTACACACCGGGCCAAATCTCGGCAGGTTCTCAACCAGACTGGTATATGGGCTGGCTGGATGGCCTGGTACGAATGTTCCCGAATTGGGAATCCCATTTATTTGGACATACCATTTCATGGAACATTCTTCTTCCGGGCGTCATCATTCCTGGAATTATGTTTACGGCAATGGCACTCTATCCATTCATTGAAAGTTGGGTGACTGGGGATAAGAGGGAGCATCACTTGCTTGACCGACCTCGAAATGCTCCCAACCGAACCGCGCTGGGGATGATGGCTCTTACATTTATGACGGTCACCCTCCTCAATGGTGGTAATGACATCATCGCAACCCACTTCTCCCTCTCCATCAATCAAATTACGTGGATGGCCCGCATTGGCGTGTTCGTGCTCCCACCACTCGCCTTCATAATCACCAAACGCCTCTGTCTCTCTCTGCAGCGAGCAGACCGTGAATTGGTTCTCCACGGAAAAGAGACTGGCCGACTAGTTCTGCTACCTCATGGAGAATTTGTTGAAGTCCACGAACCTCTCACGAATGCTGAGGCATTCACTCTGACCCAGCACGAACAGTTGCAACCTCTAGAACTTGAAGCGGTCGACAAGCATGGCGTCCGCCGTCCAGGAGGCATTGCAAACAAACTTCGTTCTCGAATGAGCCGTGCCACGACCGAACAAATTGCCAAGCCTTCACCGGAAGATCTCAAGGAGATCGAGCACCACTAATAAACTGACGTGCACCCAACTCGGTTTCCAACTGATTGGTCGGCGCGCTTTCAAAGGATGAGTTTAGGCTTGACCTTTTGCAAACAGATCCATGAAAGCGTCGACACTTGTGCTCTCCAATTTCTTCCGATCAAGAGAGTAATCCAAAATCACTGCCTGTTGCGCGGGTGAAAAGGCCCGCGCCAGGTTTGTCCGGTATTTCGCGATTAATAGCGGGATGCCTTCCCTGCGTCGCCTGGCATGTCCTAATGGATACTCAACAATGACCTCGTCCATCACCGACCCATCTTCAAATTCAACCGTTAAGGCATTGGCGATCGATCGTTTGTTTGGATCGTGGTAATCGTCGGTAAATTGCGGATCTTCCTTGCAAATTATTCTTTCTCGCAGCGCGTCAATAGACGGGTCCGAAGCCACATCATCTTCGTAATCTCTCGCGGTGAGTCGACCATAGATCAAGGGCACGGCAACCATATATTGGATGCAATGATCGCGGTCCGCTGGGTTATTCAGGCGGCCTTTCTTATCAATAATTCGTATGCAGGCATCGTGTGTGCGAATGGTTACCCGTCTGATTTCCTGAGCCGACTTCCCCACTTCTCGCATCTGCCTATGTATTTGCATAGCGGCTTCAACAGCAGTTTGGGCATGGAATTCGGCAGGGAAGGAAATTTTAAAAAGGATATTCTCCATTACGTAGGAACCGTAGGCGCGTTGAAACTTAAAAGGTTGGCCTTTGAAAAGCACATCGTAAAAACCCCAAGTCTTCGCCGTGAGCACTGAGGGATATCCCATTTCTCCGACTTTGGCCATAAGTACCAAACGAACCGCTCGTGACGTTGCATCCCCTGCCGCCCAAGATTTTCTCGAACCTGCATTTGGAAAATGTCGGTACGTTCGAAGCGACTGCCCATCTACCCATGCGAGAGAGAGTGCATTCAAAGATTGTTCATGCGTGAGACCCATCATTTTCGCCACAACGGCAGTCGAGGCAACTTTCACCAAAAGCACATGATCTAGGCCGACGCGATTAAAGGAATTCTCCAATGCAATGCAACCCTGAATCTCATGCGCTTTAATCATTGCCGTGAGCACGTCCCTCATCAGGAGCGGCCTATCTCCTGCCGCCACCGCACTTCTGGAGAGCCAGTCCGCCACCGCAAGAATTGCCCCCAAGTTGTCAGACGGATGTCCCCATTCAGCAGCCAGCCACGTGTCGTTAAAATCCAGCCAGCGGATCATGGTGCCCAGGTTAAAGGCACCCTGAACTGGATCAAGTTGAAAATTTGTCCCCGGGATTCTGGCGCCATTTTCAACAACCGTCCCTGAGACCAGTGGCCCGAGAAGTTTGGTACAGGCAGGATACTCAAGTGCTTCCAAACCGCACCCGAGTGTGTCTAGCAGACAGTTCCAGGCTGTTTCATATGCTAAATCGGAGTCAACTTCGTAGTTCTCGACGTAATCAACAATATCAACGATAACTTGATCGAATTCCTGGGTTGAATTACCCTCATTCGTCGCCACCGAGATACGTCTATCGCTCATCTATTGGCCGGAAAGCCAGATCTTCGGGACCAACGTAAAGCGCACTTGGGCGAATTATTTTGTTGTCAATTCTTTGCTCAATAACATGAGCGGCCCACCCAGAAATCCTTGCCATGACAAAGAGCGGCGTGAAGAACGAGGTCGGTATCTTCATTTTGCTGTAAGCAACGGCTGAATACCAATCAAGATTTGGGAACATATTTTTCGTCTCCCACATCACTTCTTCTATTCGTTCAGCAATCTCAAAAAGCACCGTTGACGAAGCCTGCGAGGACAAATTTCTCGCGATCTCTTTTATGATGCCGCTGCGCGGGTCCGAGATTGTGTACACCGGATGGCCAAATCCAATAATCACTTCCTTCTCAGAAACCCTCTTCCGAATATCTTCTTCAGCTTCAGCTGGATCTCTATACCGTTCTAGTATCTCCAAAGCCACTTCGTTCGCACCACCGTGCTTCGGGCCGCGAAGGGCTCCAATCGCCCCCGTTATTGCAGAGTAGATGTCAGATCCAGTGCCGGCGACTACCCTGGCAGTAAATGTGGAGGCATTGAACTCATGCTCGGCGTACAAAATGAGAGATGCATGCATCGCCTTCTCCCAAATTGGATCCGCTTTAACTCCATGGAGAAGAAAGAGAAAGTGTCCCCCAATTGAGTCTTCTTGGGTCTGCACATCGATCCGCTTGGCGTTGTGACTAAAGTGATACCAATACAAGAGCATAGAAGCAGAGCAAGCCAACAGGCGATCGGCGATATCACGCGCTTGCGCTTCTGTATGCGGCATACTCTCCGTCAAATCGCATCCCAATGCCGATACGCCGGTGCGCAATACATCCATGGGATGCGCAGTGGCTGGTAGTGCTTCCAGCACCAGTTTTACCGAGTCGGGCAACTCACGCAATGAAGTCAATTTACGCTTGTATTTAACTAACTCCACGCGGGTAGGAAGTACACCGTGAATCAACAAATGAGCGACTTCTTCAAATTGGCATTCTCGAGCTAGATCCGCAATGTCGTATCCACGGTAGTGAAGATCATTACCGCTTTTTCCAACCGAGCAGAGTGCCGTGCTGCCCGCAACAACACCTGATAGGGCAACCGATTTCTTCGCTTTGATATCCACCATATTTGAACTATTTCTCTCTTTCCGAAAATTGATCCAAAATGGCTTCGTACTCGTAATAATTGATACGCTCATAAAGCTCTTCACGGGTTTGCATTTCCGCTAAGACTGACTTCTGAGTGCCGTCTCGGCGAATAGATTCGTAGACTCGCTCTGCTGCCTTATTCATGGCTCGAAAGGCAGATAGGGGATAAAGTGCCATCGAAACATCCGCACGTCCTAATTCTTCAACAGTAAAAAGTGGCGTAAGTCCAAATTCAGTAATGTTCGCCAATATCGGTACCTCTACAACTTCAGCGAATCTTCTATATGTTTCGAGTTCGGTAATTGCTTCGGGGAAGAGCATGTCTGCACCGGCTTCGATGTACAAACCTGCTCGATCTAAAGCCGCTTCAACGCCTTCTCCAGCAATGGCATCCGTCCTGGCCATGATAGAAAAACTCTCATCAGTACGTGCGTCGACCGCCGCCTTAATTCGATCCACCATCTCGGCCGCGCTCACCAAATCCTTATTCGGACGGTGCCCGCATCGCTTGGCACCGACCTGGTCCTCAATGTGCATGGCCGCCGCCCCGCCTTTGATGAGAGATTTCACCGTCCGGCCGATATTAAAAGCGGAGGCGCCAAAGCCAGTATCGGCGTCTACGAGGAGTGGCAGATCGCAAATATCGGTTATGCGGCGAACTTCGATAAGAACGTCCTCAAGTGAGGTAATTCCCAGATCGGGGACACCGAGTGCCCCAGCTGCAACGCCCCCTCCCGAAAGATAGAGCGCTTTGAAACCCGCCCGCTTTGCCAATAGCGCGTGGTTGGCATTGATGGCGCCTACGATTTGGAGTGGCGATTCCGCGCGCAGGGCAGTTCTAAACCGAGTACCCGCAGATCCCTCACCCATAAAATGACCCTATCACGCGACTTTTTCACGCCCCTTACTAGTGCTAGCCCTCAGACGGGGGTACCGTCTCATCCATGAAGCGTTTCCTAGTTTTCGTTTCCCTCGTTGGGCTGATCGCCGTATCCGTTCTTTTCACGACTCCAAGCGCATATTCCCTGAAAGAGGCGTCCAACCCTCCTGGCGGCAAATGCCTAAAAGTGGGGGTGGTTGCAAAGTCCGGCCGAGTTCAGGTGAAATGCGTGAGAAGCGGGAAGAATCTAATTTGGCAGAAAGTGGCAAAGAGCAAAGCTAAATCGCCAACTCCCTCGACCTCTGCGAGTTCAAAGCCAACTGCCGCTCAAACTCAAAACCCTACGACACTTCCGGCGTCGCAGAATGAGTACGAAATAAGTGCGAAGGGCGCGACATGGTCGTGGTCATTCTCGTATCAATTGGATGGGTCCAAATCTGCACTTTCTTCAGATTCGTCACATTCCACGGTCCTATTTCTACCCCAAGGAAAGCTCGTTCACATCACTCTAAAATCCAATGACGTCTCACATGGCTTCTGGGTGCCGGGACTTGGAATCGACCAGGAAGCTTCACCCGACTCGGCTGCCAGAATTGATATTAAGGCTGAGAAGATTGGCACATTTCCAGGCGCTTGCAATATCCAATGCGGAAGAGGGCATACAGGAATGAAGTTATCGGTTGAAGTGGTAACCGAATCTGAATACCTCAAGTATCTTTCGACTCTTAAATAAGCCTTGGCACCATAAGGGTCAAGATTTAACGAAGAACGCTGATTTAGGACTAGTGAGGCGATGAAGACGACGGCTTCTCGTACTCGGTGACGTAACCTAGAACACTAAAAAGCAATGCCCCGACACCGATAAATGTCAGCCACCAGCCGATAATGAGCCCCAAGCCAGCCACACATGCAGATGCTGCAACTGGAAGTGGCCACCAAGAGTGTGGGCTATAAAACCCAAGTTCACCTGCCCCATCAGCAATCTCTGCTTCCAGTCGATCTTCCGGCAAAGATCCAATAATTCGCTTTTGCGCAAACCACATGTAGAAGCCAACCAGGGCGGCCAGTGCTCCGCTGAGGAGAAGAGCGGTAATTCCCACTGCCTCGCCCCCAACTTGCCAATAAACAACGGTAATCGAGAAGTAGAAAAGGGCTAAGCCGAAGAAAAGATTGACTGAAGTCTTCATGGAATTTAGTGCCCTTCAGTCTTGATGTGGGGGTGATGAAGATCGAAAGCTGGACGCTCGCTGCGGATTCGCGGCATCGAAGTGAAGTTGTGACGCGGTGGTGGGCACGACGTAGCCCACTCCAGCGAACCGCCATAGCCCCAGGGGTCATCGACCCCAACTAGTGGAGATTTACGAGTAATCCAAACGTTGATCATAAACGGAATCATGGAAGCAGCGAGAAGTACAGCGCCGATCGTCGAGATTTCGTTCATGAAAGTAAATCCATCCGATGGCAAATAATCCGAATAGCGACGCGGGAATCCCTTAATACCCAGCCAGTGCTGGATCAAGAAGGTGAGATGAAATCCAAAAAACGTCATCCAGAAATGAATCTTTCCGAGTCGCTCATTGAGCATTCTGCCGGTCATCTTTGGCCACCAGAAATAGAAACCGGCGAACATTGAGAAGACAACGGTTCCGAAAAGTACATAATGGAAGTGAGCCACAACGAAGTACGAAGCCGACACTGCAAAATCGAGTGGAGGTGAAGCCAAAATGATTCCCGTCAAACCACCGAATAGGAAGGTGATGAGGAATCCCAAGATCCAGAGCATCGGTGTCTCAAAGGTGATCGAACCGCGCCACATCGTTCCGATCCAGTTGAAGAATTTCACTCCAGTGGGAACGCCGATCAGAAAGGTCATGAACGAGAAGAAGGGCAATAGCACTTGTCCACTTGCGAACATGTGGTGAGCCCAGACCGATACCGACAGTGCTGAAATTGCGATCGTGGCTGCAATCAGACCCTTGTATCCGAAGATTGGTTTACGGCTGAAAACGGGCAGGATTTCACTGGCGATACCGAAGAATGGAATTGCCAGAATGTAAACCTCGGGGTGACCGAAGAACCAGAATAGGTGCTGCCACAACATGGCTCCACCATTTGCTGGGTCAAAGATATGGGAGCCGAAGAGTCGGTCAGATTCCAACCCGAGGAACGCGGCGGCAAGCGGAGGAAATGCGAGTAGCACGAGAATTGAAGTTAGAAGTGCATTCCAAGAGAAGATCGACATTCTAAACATCGTCATACCTGGAGCACGCATCGTAAAGATCGTTGTAATGAAATTGACGCCCGTAAGAATTGTTCCAAGTCCGCCAATTGCCAATCCCACTACCCAAAGGTCTCCCCCGATGCCAGGAGAGAATTGAGAGTTCGCAAGTGGGGCATATGCGGTCCAACCGAACGATGCGGCACCACCTGGAGCCAAAAAGCCCGCAAATGCCATAGTGCCGCCAAAGAGATAAAGCCAGTAGGAGAGCATGTTTAAACGCGGGAAAGCTACGTCAGCGGCACCGATTTGCAGGGGCATGATCACGTTGGTGAAGCCAATGAAAAGTGGAGTAGCAAACATCAACAACATAATTGTTCCGTGCATGGTGAAGATTTGGTTGTACTGCTCATTGCTCCAAAATTGAAGTCCTGGCCTGGTCAACTCCGCACGTAGGAAGAGCGCAAGAATTCCACCTATTAGAAACCAGGAAAACGAAGTGATCAGGTACATATATCCGATTGTCTTGTGATCGGTAGATGTCACCCACTTCACGAAAGCGCTCCCCTTTCGGGTAGGGGTATTCACGGTGGAGATGGGCGCAACTTTCGGTGACTGTGCAACTGTGGTCATGACAGACTCGCCTTCAAGGTATTGAGGTAATCCTGATACTGCGCGGGAGTAACAACACGAACCGTAAATAGCATTCGCGAGTGATCACGCCCACAGAGGATGTTGCATCGGCCGGGGAAGTCGCCTAATTTGTTGGCGGTAAATTCCAGATGGTTGGTAACTCCAGGCAAGTTCTGCATCTGAATCATGAATGCCGGAATCCAGAATCCGTGCACTACATCGCTGGAAGTAATGGTGAAACGAACCTTCTCACCGCGCGGAAGATAGAGAACCGGTGTTTCATCTGGCGTGCCAGTTACAACTGCATTTTCGCCTGCCTCGGTATAACCAAATTGCCAAGCCCACTGAATTCCGTTGACCGAAATATTGTGCGCAACACCATTCGGCGATTTGGCGGTAATTCTTGATTCATCTCGCGCCGTGTAAGCAAAGAGGACTGCCACGATAATAAACGGAATCAACGTGTAAGCCACTTCTATAGGAATGTGGTACTGCGTCTGCTTTGGAAATTCTTCACTCTTCTTCCGGTGGAAGAACGCTGACCAGAAGATAAGCCCTGCCGTAAATACGCCGACAACGCCGGCAGTAATCCATGCTCCTTGCCAGAGCGAGAGCGAGGTGTCGTTAACGCTGGAGACTCCCTTTTCGTAGCCGAGACCAGAGACTGAACACCCGGACAAGAGAACGAGGGCGGGGATCAACAGGACAAGATTGCGCACAAGGTGTGCTTTTCGGGTGCGGGGCTCCAAAGACATGGGGTACAGGATAGTGGGGCAATTCGTTCCTGCTCGCATGTAGGGGTACCGTAAGCAAGGTGGCTCAATTCACCCGGAATTTTCTCGTCGAATCCCCACTTTCGCCGCTGGTTCGCAATGCCCTGCTAGATGCCACCAGCCAGGGTTGGCACGACCCTCGAAAGCTCTCCCAGGACTCTGCGCGAGCCCGCATCCTCCTGGATTCGGCTCTGGACTCCTTAGCCGCGGGATTGAACGTCCGGGCCAGTGAAATTGAGGTCCTAGGTGAGCCTGGGTTGGCCCCCTATTTCTCACTGGCCGGCCTACTGAGCCCCTCGGACACGCTCATGTATTCGAGTGTGGACCGGAAGGAAGTCTTCGCGATCGCTCGAAATCAGGGTCGGAGTCAAGAGTTAGCGGTCGACCAGCAGGGTCGCATTCTTACTGGCTCCGTGCCTTCGCATTCAGATTTCGTCTGGTCCATACAAGGTGCCAACGGTGAAACCGGGGTTGTGCAGGATCTGGAAACCCTCATCTCTCATGCTCCCGAAGCCAGAATTGCCTGCGACTTATCAGTGTCTGGCGCCCGAGTTCCTCTCCCATCGAGGTGGGACACGGCAATATTCGACGCAAAGTCCTGGCAGGGCCCGCAAGGGGTATCGCTTCTGCTGATCCGGGAAGGGGCACGTTGGCGCAACCCCTTGCCGCATTTGAACAACCTTCGAACTCCGGGATCGTTTTCGCTTCCCCTGCTCATTGCCAGTGCGGTTGCTCTCGAGGAGTGGACACAGAAGGAGACGGGGGAAGGTCCCCGACTTAGAAAACTTACGCATTATTTGCGGGAGCAGATACGCACGACCATTGAAGACTGCGACATTGCCGGAGACCTCGATTCATCACTGCCCCACATAACTTCGTTCTCGTTCCTCTACGTGGAAGGAGAAGAGTTACTTCGGCGACTTGATGCAGATGGCTTCTCAGTAGATTCTGGTTCCGCCTGCACTGCGGATGATTTGCAGCCGAGCCATGTACTTGCCGCGATGGGACTTCTCACCCACGGAAATATTCGGATCACTCTTCATCATGGCACCACGCAAGAGGACGTATCTGCACTTATTACTTCGATCCGTGCAGCGGTCAGAGAGTTACGTACTTCATGAAAGTAGTTGATTGCCTCGGATCACGGTGCCCGATTCCCATTATTCAAACCTCCAAAGCGCTGAAGGACCTGGCACAAGGCGAGTCTTTAAGATTGCTGGCCGACGACCCAGCCACCCAACCAGACCTTCACGCGTGGGCTCGAATGACTGGCAACCGAGTCGAAATACTTGGACCGACTGAATTCAAGGTGACTAAAGAAGCACCAGATAGAGAAAGACCAGAAAAAAGGCTGAGTAATTAAGAATTGAATCCAAAATGAACGAGGTGTTCGCTCACGTCCCCAGTGGCTTCGGCACCAAAGGTCATTTCAAATCTCTCCAAAAACTCATCTCTCGTGAACCTATATTCCTGGGTACCTTTAGTTTCGATTACATAGGTCGCCAGCATTGATCCAAGTTGCGCACAACGCTCATGACCCAAATCCCATGCCAGCCCGGCAATAAATCCAGCCCGAAATGAATCCCCGACTCCGGTTGGATCCAACTTGGTCTTCTCCTGCGCAATTCCTACCGTTATGGTTTTCTTGCCCTTTTCCTCCACTCGCGCGCCTTTGGAGCCAAGTGTGACCACGCGAACCTCAACCCGTTCGAGAATTTCCGCATCAGTCCAACCTGTCTTCTGACTCGCGAGTGCTAATTCATATTCATTGAGAAATAGGTATGCGGCGCCGTCAATCAACTTCTTGATTTCATCCCCGTTCATCCGCGCCATCTGCTGAGATGGATCTGCCGCAATCCTTATTCCCTCAAGCTTGGCAATTTCAGAGTGACGCAACATTGCCTCTGGATCATCGGGTGAGATCACCAGAAGATCTAGCTTGCCGACCTTGTCCATGATCGGCTGTAATTCGATATTTCGAGCCTCACTCATCGCACCTGGGAAGAATGACGCAATTTGGTTGAGCTCGGTATCTGTTGTAACCATGTAAAGCGCGGTGAGAAGAGTCTCGGACACTAATACATGCGAAGTGTCCACTCCATGGCGCGTCAACCATGCTTCATAGTCTTCAAAATCCTTACCCACTGCCGCAATAAGAATCGGATTGAGTCCTAGAACTCCCATCCCGAAAGCAATGTTGGCAGCACATCCCCCCCGACGAATATCAAGACCGTCGACGAGAAAAGAGAGAGAAAGACTTTCAAGGGAGCCGGCCACAAGAGAATCCGTGAATTTCCCCGGAAAGGTCATCAGGTGATCTCGACCAACCGAACCCGCAACACCGATTTTCATAATAAGTCAGCGACTAGTGGAGCCGGAGATTTAATGGAATGAGTCTCCGCAGGCGCAGGAACCACCGGCGTTCGGGTTATCGATAGTGAAACCTTGCTTTTCAATAGTGTCCACAAAATCAATCGTGGCCCCGGCCAGGTAAGGATCGCTCATCTTGTCAACGACTACTTTCACCGCGCCAAAAAGATGGGTCGAATCACCCTCCATGTCACGGTCATCAAAATAGAGTTGATATCGCAGCCCCGAACAACCTCCCGGTTGAACGGCAACTCGGAGAGCCAAGTCATCGCGACCCTCTTGAGCCAATAAAGCCGCAACTTTGCCAGCGGCCACGTCGGTCAGCTGGATCGTGCTAGTTGTTGTCGGGGTCGTTGTCTCGGTGCTCATATAGATTCTCTCCTCTTTTGCGTACTGGGAGAGCCTACCCGCAACCCCCCTCACACGCAGAATGAACTCGCGCCGGGGCAAAAAAGCGTGGAGAATATTGGGATGGCTCTCCTAGATCTTCTAACCCTCGGCCGGGAATCGGACTTGAGCAGCGAGCGAGGCGTCTCCTGTACGGGCGAACTCCCCGCAGCCAGTGACCCGAGCCTTATTGCACGCGCCCGAGAAGCGCGTGTCGCTCTTGGCGATCGTGCGATGGTCCTTGGACACCATTACCAGCGAGACGAGGTTATTGAGTTCGCCGATATCACGGGTGACTCGTTCAAACTAGCTCAGGCCGCGGCGCAATCCAGTGCCGAATACATCCTCTTCTGCGGAGTGCATTTTATGGCCGAAAGCGCAGACATCCTTACCTCTCCCACTCAAAAGGTGATCCTCCCCGATTTGGCTGCGGGATGTTCGATGGCGGATATGGCCACTGCCAATCAAGTCAATGAATGTTGGAAGGTTCTAGAAGATCTCGGAGTCGCGGCTTCAACAATTCCTGTGACCTACATGAATTCATCAGCTGCCATCAAGAGTTTCACGGGTAAACATGGTGGCACCGTGTGCACCTCGTCCAATGCGAAACGTGCAATGGCGTGGGCATTGGAACAAGGTGAGAAAGTACTTTTCCTCCCCGATCAACATTTGGGACGGAACACCGCAGTCCTTAGCCTTGGGCTTGCGTTGGAAGATTGCGTTCTCTGGAATCCATGGAAGCCATCGGGAGGACTCACCGCAGAGCAGATCAAAAACGCAAAGATTATTCTCTGGCGGGGACACTGCTCTGTTCACGGTCGCTTCTCGCTAGACACAGTCAATGAAGTGAGGGAGAGAATTCCCGGCGTGCAAATCCTGGTACATCCTGAGTGCCAGTACGACGTTGTTTCTCATGCCGACGTCGTTGGTTCGACAGAAATGATTATCCGAACTATTGAAGCGGCTCCTTCAGGTTCGCAGTGGGCAATCGGCACCGAACTCAATCTGGTATCTCGATTGGCCAAGAATCACCCTGATAAATCCATCATCTTCTTGGACAAGACAGTGTGCTACTGCTCGACCATGAATCGCATAGATCTCCCCCACCTCGTTTGGGCTATGGAATCTCTTGTGAGCGGCCACCTCGTAAACCAGATTCAAGTGAGCGAAGAAGTCGCGAAATTCTCCAGAATTGCGTTAGAACGGATGCTGGCGCTTCCATAGATTCCCTCTCTTGGGTGCACTACCCGTATAGTCCCTGTATGAATTCAGATACACCAGAGAACACACCTGAAAGCAAGGGTCGTCCGACACCCAAGCGAAAAGACGCTCAAGCAAAGCGCGTCGTAAACTCAATGGCACCCGCGACAAATAAAGCTGAGCGCGCTAAGCAGAAAGAGTTGATGCGTCAACAGCGGGCTTCAACACGCGCCGCCTACATGCGGGGAGATGAGAATGCGCTTCCTGCTAGAGACCGCGGTCCCGCTCGCAGATATGTACGCGATCTCGTAGATGCTCGCCGCTCTATTGGAGAATACTTTCTTCCACTTCTCGTCCTAGTCCTTCTCATTTCGAGAATTGCGCAACTGCAGGGCGTGGCCGTGCTCCTCATGTACTTCATCATGTTCAGTGCGATCGCCGATTGGTTTATTTTGACTCGACGTATCAAACGTGAAGTCAGCGCGAAATTTCCCGACACTCCAACTAGAGGTCTGGGTATGTATGCATGGTCACGATCCACACAATTGCGCCGACTGCGTGCGCCGAAGACTCAGGTGACTCCTGCTCCGCTTGGGAGAAAGAAGAAGCAGAATTAACTCCTAGTCTTTGGACTCTCCGTTAGCGCTGGATCTTTTTCAGGCAACTTCCCCAAAGTCTTGTCGATTGCTTTCATTGATTTTGAGGAGAGTTTCACACCCGATGCTTTGACGTTCTCTTTAATCTGCGAAGGCTTTGTCGCCCCGATAATCGCCGATGAAACATTCTTGTTCTGTAGGACCCAGGCAACTGCCAATTGGGCCAACGTCAATCCCGCCTCTTCAGCGATGGGTCGAAGGTTCTGAACTGCAAATAGCACGTCATCCCGCATCCAACGTGAAACCATGTCGGCTCCACTCTTCTTATCCGTTGCTCGCGAACCGGCCGGCGCCTTTCTCCCAACCTTATATTTCCCAGAAAGCACACCTTGCGCAATCGGAGACCAAACGATCTGGCCAATTCCGGCCTTAACCGAAGTTGGAATTACTTCCGCTTCAATCACGCGCCAGAGCATTGAGTACTGTGGTTGATTGGATACGAAACGATCGTAGCCGCGGTCATCTTGAATCTTTAGGGCCGCCTCAATTTCACTCGCCTTCCATTCCGAGACTCCTATGTAATTCACTTTGCCCTGCCGGATCAGGTCATCAAAAGCCCCGAGAGTTTCTTCAAGAGGCGTCTCATAATCAAAACGGTGAGCCTGGTATAGATCTATGTGATCGGTCCCGAGGCGTTTCAGGGAGGCGTTGCAAGATTCCATAATGTGTTTACGGGACAAACCTCGATCATTTTTGCCGGGCCCTGTCTTTCCGTACACCTTTGTGAATAACTCGTAGGATTCTCGACGCACGCCTTTTAATGCTTTTCCGAGCACGGTTTCCGCGCGCGTCTGCGCATAGACATCAGCTGTGTCAAAGGTCGTGATGCCCACATTAAGCGCCTCCTTCACACAAGCGATGGCACTTTGCTCCTCCACTTGCGAGCCGTGGGTGATCCAATTCCCGTAAGAAATTTCAGATACATACAAACCAGAACTTCCTAAACGGCGATACTCCATGATGGGCTCCTAAGTGGCTGCTCTCAGTCGTGACTCACTCACGCTCAAATCTCAATAAATGAAGGCTAACACCGCCGGCTATAGCCTGCCGCTTTGCATACCTCTCCCACTTGTGGTTTGGTTTGCATACAACTACATATAGTTCTTGCGTTCAGGGGAAGTCCGGTGAAAGTCCGGCGCTGACCCGCAACCGTAAAGCAGCTCATTACTGCTAAGTCGGATTACCTGACCACGAACTCGATATCGACACCACCCGCCGAGGTTTGCGGGGCGCTCGTCCAAGCAGAAGTTGTTTGCACAGTTGGTTAAGTCGTTCGAGAACTTTATCGAACGGCTTTTTTTGTGTAGAAATTTCAAATGGTCCGCCCTGTGAGACTCCCTACAGAGAGACTCATACATTGAAAAGTAAAAGTTCACGTTCATTCATAGTTCTAGCTCTTTCAACACTCTTGCTATCTTCCCTAGCTCCATCGGCTCAAGCCGCCGAGAAGGGTTACCGTTACTGGGGCTATTTCCAAGCAGCACCTGGAGCGAGTGCTTGGAGCGAGGCGATGACTGGTCCGACCACCATTGTGGCCGACGGCTCAGTTGAAGGATGGGTTTTCACATTTAGTGGAGACGGCGTCCCGCAAGCTTCGCAACCAATGTTTGCCCCAAACTTCACCCGATTGTGCGGAAGAGCAAAGTTTGCAGCCGCGACCCAAAAGCGAGTTGGTGTAGTAGTCGATTTCGGTCGAGCCGTATTGCGTCCAAAGGGTGAGTCGATTCCTCACTTCGTAACCAAATGTGTCGTGATTGAAAAATCAGCACTCGGTTCGGACATTCTGGCGAAAGCGGTAAAGATACGTTTTGCTGCTTCCGGATTCGTTTGTGGAATCAACACTTATCCCGCAAAAGAATGTGGAGCCGAAATCACCACTCCTCGATCTCTTCTCGCGAAGAAGAACTAAGACTCTATGGATCGTTCACTGCACCCGCTTACGTGGTGGATATGGGCTGGCGCTCTGGCTATCAGTGTTGCGCGTCAAAGTTCTGCGCTCATGTCCATTGCGACAGTGGGTGTAGTGGCGATCGTCGTCATACTCAAATCAGAAGATGCCCCCTGGGCTCATAGCTTTATATGGGCACTAAGGCTTGGTCTGTGGATCTTTGTAATTCGAACTCTCACGGGAGTACTCATTGGCGTTCCCATTCCTGGACGAACTCTATTTTCCATCCCTATCCTCCCTCTTCCTTCTTGGATGGCGGGAATTCGGATAGGGGGCGACGTCACGTTAGAACGTCTGTCACTTACGGCTCATGAAGGAGTGATGCTCGCGGCAATTGTGGCGCTCCTTGGCGCTGCGGCATCCCTATCCAGCCCGCACCGAATGCTGAGATCACTCCCCATCATGGTCTATGAGTTTGGGATTGCAGTTGTGATTGCCACCTCGCTTGTTCCCCAGCTCGTGTCGAGCGCAACCAGAATTCGGGAGGCGCAGCGATTGCGCGGTCAGAATATACGGGGGCTGAAAAGTTGGAAACGTGTCGCGCTTCCACTGCTTGAGGATTCTCTTTCAAGATCCCTTGAACTCGCCGCGGCAATGGACGCGCGGGGTTATGGATTCAGTAGAAGACGATCTCGCTACAGGCCAAATTCCTGGCATCTTCCAGAGATTTTGATCTGCCTCGTCGCACTTGCCGCAATTATTTGGCCAGCGCTGGCACTGCCCTCCACCATCACCGCTCTACTCCTTGCTCCTAATTTGAAAGTCAGATCGGAAATGAGTCTCCCGTCATGATCTCCTTCACCAATGTTTCGCTCATATACCCAACATCGACTAAAACCATTCTGGAGGATCTCAGCTTCACCGTAAAAGAAGGTGAACTCGTCCTCGTAATCGGAGCGACAGGCTCTGGAAAATCCTCGCTCCTGCGTCTCATCAATGGCCTCATCCCCCACCACACAGGTGGAATTCTCGCGGGCGACATAAGCGTCAACGGTCTATCAACTCGAGAGGTCAAGCCCGGCGGACTGGCACATCTCATTGGAATCGTGGGGCAAAATCCAATCAACGGGTTCGTCACAGACAAGGTTGAAGAGGAGCTCGCTTTTGGAATGGAAGCCCTCAATTTGCCTCCCGATGTGATGAGGAAGAGAGTGGAAGAAGTCCTGGACCTTCTCAGTTTGGCTCATCTTAGGAATCGCTCGATCGCAACTCTTAGTGGAGGCGAACAGCAGAGAGTTGCCATCGGAAGTGCCCTTGTTATGCACCCCAAAGTATTAGTCCTGGACGAACCTACTAGCGCTCTTGATCCGATCGCTGCTGAGGAGGTGCTTTCAATACTTCACCGATTGGTTCAGGATCTCGGGCTGACGGTCGTCATTTCAGAACATAAGTTGGAACGAGTCATCCAATTCGCCGACAGGATTCTCTACATTAAAGGCGGTGGGCGCGCAGAGATTGGCAGTCCTGAAGCAATTCTTAAAAACTCCGAAATCGCTCCGCCAATTGTCCACCTTGCCCGTGCGTTGGATCTGCCCGCGATATCGCTCACAGTGCGTGACATGCGCCGCACTACAGAGACATTCCGTCGCAGCGCCTCAATTCCAAATCCCAAGCCTGCCGAAGAAATCCGCTCCGAATTAATACATCTGAGTGGAGTTTCGCTCTCGTATGGAAACACGAGAGCACTCAACCAAGTATCGCTCTCGATCGGTGAGGGAGAGATTGTCGCAATCATGGGACGTAACGGAGCCGGCAAGAGCACACTGCTCAGATCCATTGCGGGAATTCTTTCACCTACCCATGGGAATGTATCCGTTCTCGGAAACAACCCCTCCTCGCTACATGGCAAGGAACGGCGAATTCGTATTGGTTTCATTCCACAAGAACCGAGTGACCTTCTATACGGCCAAAGCGTTCTAGGAGAGTGCACCACCGCAGATCAAGACAACGAAATTGATTCGGGATCAACCTTTGAATTACTCAAGAGCCTGGTCCCAGACATTTCCCCAAATACGCACCCACGCGATCTATCGGAAGGTCAGCGCCTCGCTCTCGCATTGAGCATTGTTCTGTCTTCGAATCCAAAGGTGGTCATTCTCGACGAGCCGACACGTGGGCTGGACTACAGCGCAAAAGCCTCGCTGGTGACGACGCTCCAAGCTACCGCCTCTCATGGATGTGCCATCATTCTCGCAACTCACGACGTCGAACTTGTGGCAGAGGTGGCAACAAGAGTTGTCTTCATTGCCGATGGTGAAATTGTTGCCGATGGTCGAACCGATGACGTTCTACTCTCTTCGCCCGCTTTTGCGCCTCAAGTAGCCAAGATTATGTCGCCAGTTCCATGGTTGACTGTTAAGGATGTTGTCGAAGCAATAAGGATCGCTGAATGAGCACCACGGCGAATATTTATACCTTTCGATTGAGATCTATTGTTGCGCTTTCTTTGACTTCATTGGTGAGTCTCTATGGATTCCTATGGCCATTTCTCATAGATGCTCAAAGCAGTTCTCGTAACCTCAATACCCAGGTCTTCTTCTTCGCCGCAGTGCCACTTGCGCTTGCCTTGCTGATTGTTGAAATCAGCAATGAGCGATTAGACGCCAAATCTGTGGCTCTGCTTGGAGTGTTAGCGGCACTTACCGCCGCCCTGAGACCCATGGGCGCAGGGGCTGCCGGGATTGAACCGATGTGGTTTATCTTGATTCTAGGTGCCCGCGTCTTTGGTCCATCATTTGGATTCATTCTTGGAGTTCTCTCGATGTTTGTTTCGGCCATTCTCACCGGCGGTTTCGGTCCATGGCTTGCCTATCAAATGTTTGCGGCGGGTTGGATTGGTTTGGCAGCCGGCGCACTCCCCAATCGAATTGGAAAGAGATTGATCCGCGGTCGCAGCGAAGTCCTGCTATTGGTTCTCTTCGGAGCGGTTGCGGCATTCGCATTTGGACTGCTTATGGATCTTCAATTCTGGCCGTGGGTTCTCGGAGCTCAGACTCAAATTTCGTATTCTCCCACGGCAAGCGTGGGCACGAATTTCCACCATTTCATCATTTTTCACTTCGCATCCTCAATGGCCTGGGACGTTCCAAGAGCCATCCTCACAAGCATGCTCATGATTTTAACCGCGCCAGCAATCCTCTTCGCTCTACGAAGAACGCAACGCAAGGCTGCTTTTGTTACTCCGATTGAATTTCAAAGTGCGCGAGAATTCGCTATCTCACGTGCGAAGCAACAAAAGGTAACTTGACGATTTCTACTTCGCAGTCTTTCCCTCGAACGTCAATGCTAAGGCGATCGCCAAGGGAATGACCGGGCGCAATAAGTGCCAGTGCTATGCCATTCTTAAGGGTTGGCGAGAAAGTTCCACTCGTCACTTCGCCAATCTTATCGCCGGCAGAGTTCTTCACTTCCATATGTGCACGCGGGATTCCCCGACCCAGGCATTTCAATCCGACGAGTCTGCGCGCGGGTCCATCCTCTCTTTCTCTGCGAAGAACGTCAGAACCGGTGAATACATTCTTACTCCAACCGACGGCCCAATTGGCACTTGCTTGGACGGGAGTTATATCCAAAGAGAGTTCGTGACCATGGAGCGGATATCCCATTTCAGTTCGTAAAGTATCCCGAGCACCTAATCCAGCAACGACACCGTCAAATGGCTTCATCGCATCAACAATTGCATCCCAAACTTTCTCTGCCTCACTCCACGTCGGCAAAATTTCGTACCCGTGTTCACCCGTATATCCCGTGCGACAAAGAATGACCGGTGCTCCCGCAATAGATGTCCTGGAGAAACTCATGTAGTCAATGTCAGGGTTTACACCGAGTGCACGAAGCACATCAATGGAATTGGGACCCTGAACCGCCAAGACGCCATATTCTTCGTGCAAATTTCGTATTTCGATTCCAGGGTGAGAGAACGCATCGAGTCCTGCGACTACATCAGTTGTATTAGAGGCGTTAGGAACTAAGAAAAAGTCATCCGAACTATTTCGATAAACAATGAGGTCATCAATCACGCCTCCCACTGCATTGCACATCATCGTGTATTGCGCTTCTCCATCAGTGATTCGATTGAGATCATTGGTAAAGGCAGTATTGAGAAATTCCAGTGCATTTTGACCCTTCACCGAGGCTTTGCCCAGATGGGATACATCGAAAAGCCCGACACGCTCGCGCACTGCCGTGTGTTCGAGCAGAGTGCCAGTATCGGGATAATCGATTGGCATAAGCCAACCGCCAAAGTCGGCCATTTTGGCGTTTCGAGCGAGGTGACGGGAGTTTAGGGGCGAAAGTTTCATGTTGTTAATCTATCGCCTAGGCTCACTTCTTGTAACGAAGTGAAGAGCGAATAGACCGAGTGTTCGAGGTGTTAAGGAGCAATTCGTGGCAAAGGTGCGATTGATTGACGGGGCAGTATCAACTGGAGTTCTAGTGGTTGGGTTGGCGCATGGTGAAGGAAAGAATCCCACTCTTCACATAGAGTCGGGTGATTTAGTTCTCGACACAAAACCGCTGCTCGCCGCACTTGCAGATCTTGGTGCTACCGGCAAAGTTGATGAAATCATCCAGCTCCCGGGCTCTTCTATCCGCCTACTTGTATTTACCGGGCTTGGAAAAGAAGCGCGAAAATATCCACATGAAGTTCTGCGACGCGCAGCTGGTGCCGCCACTCGCGCCCTGGCTGGCAATACTGAAGTTTCCTTTGCTCTTCCTGCCGAAGATGCGCATGCAGTAAACGCTATCGCCGAAGGTGCGGCCATCGCGGCGTACTCATTTGAGGAATTTCGGGGAAGCACGAAGGGCGACGCCCGAGTTCCTGTTACTTCGATCACAGTGCATACGACACTCGCGAATACCGCACAGGCAAAGAACATTTCTAAACACGCGATGATCACCGGTCAGTACAACGCCCTAGTTCGAAACCTTGTGAATACGCCGCCAAGTCATCTCACTCCAATTACATTTGTGGAGCACATCAAGAAAGCGGTTGCGGATGCAGGTGGTGAAAAGTCAGGACTCAAAATTACGGTTCTCAATGAAAAGCAACTGAAATCTCAGGGCTTCGGCGGGATTACCGGCGTCGGACAGGGCTCCGCCAATCCCCCACGTTTACTTCACATTTCCTATACTCCAAAGAAGTCGAAGAAGAGGTACGCCTTCGTTGGGAAGGGAATCACTTTCGATACTGGAGGACTCAACCTGAAGCCGGGTCTGGGCATGGAAGCGATGAAATCAGATATGGCTGGTGCAGCCGCGGTCTGCGCAGCAACTCTCGCAATTGCCGCACTAAAAGTACCCATCCGGATCGACGCTTGGGCGGCACTGGCCGAAAATATGGTCAGCGATACGGCAACCCGACCAGGTGACATAGTCACCATTTACGGCGGAAAAACAGTCGAAGTACTCAACCCCGATGCCGAAGGGCGCCTTGTCCTATCGGATGCACTGGTTAGGGCGGTCGAGTTCGCCAATGCCGGTGGCTCGAAAGCCAAGAAACTGGACGGAATAATTGACGTGGCCACCTTAACCGGCGCGCAACTAATCGCGCTCGGGACGCGTACTGGCGCTGTGATGACAAATAACGAGGCAATTTCGGGGCAGTTCCTACAAGCTGCCGGGGAGGCAGGTGACTCCCTCTGGCCCATGCCACTGCCGGAAGAACTCCGCGCATCTTTGGACTCTCCAGTGGCTGACCTGGCCAATATTGGCGACAAAATGGGGGGGATGCTCGTCGCTGGGCTTTTCCTCAAAGAATTCGTCCCGGCGGATCTTCCTTGGGTGCATGTTGACATCGCAGGGCCCTCATACAACATCCACGAGCCGCATGGTTACACCCCCAAAGGTGGAACTGGGATGCCTATGCGCTCACTTATCCGCTTCGCCGAGAACAATGTGGAATAGAAACGCACGGTTCGGCCGCGGGAGCAGATCTCAAGTCGTGCTCAACACCTAATGGCTGGCAGAATAGGCAAATCAATCTGGAGGGGTAGAAGTGTCTGAATTCGATCTTGTTGTATTGGGCGGCGGTAGTGGTGGATATGCATGCGCGTTGCGAAGTGCGCAATTGGGCTACTCAGTAGCTCTCATCGAATCAGATAAATTGGGCGGAACCTGCTTGCATCGTGGATGCATCCCGACCAAAGCGCTACTTCACGCTGGCGAAATTGCCGACAATGCGAGAGAAGCCCTTCATTACGGAGTCAACGCGCAATTCCAGTCCATTGATATGAATGGGGTGAACGCATACAAGGACAACGTGATAAACCGGCTCCACAAAGGATTGCAGGGGCTCGTGAAGTCGCGAAACATAACGTATGTACAGGGACATGGCCGTCTCGTATCAGCGAACACCGTTGAAGTTGATGGCCAACAATACGTTGGCAAAAACATCGTTCTCGCTACCGGTTCTTACGCCCGCTCGTTGCCTGGACTCAATATTGATGGAAACAGAGTTATCACTAGCGACCACGCACTAACGCTCGACTACGTGCCCGCCAAGGTCATTGTTCTAGGCGGCGGAGTGATTGGGTGCGAATTTGCCTCAGTTTGGAAGTCCTTTGGCGCTGAAGTGCAAATCATTGAAGCACTTCCCCACCTCGTTGCGCTGGAAGATGAATCCTCAAGCAAGCAACTAGAAAGAGCGTTCCGCAAACGCGGCATCACTTTTGAATTGGGTGTTCGGTTCCAGTCGGCGGCAGTGACCGATCAAAACGTGACCGTGACATTAGAGAACGGAAAAGAGTTTGTGGCGGACCTGCTGTTGGTGGCGGTCGGTCGTGGTCCGGTTTCAGCTAATTTGGGTTATGAAGAACAAGGTATTGCTATGGAACGCGGTTACATCACCGTTGATTCCAAGTGCCGAACCAACGTTCCTGGAATATGGGCCGTGGGCGACCTAATCCCAACCCTTCAATTGGCGCATGTTGGTTTTGCAGAAGGAATCCTGGTAGCCGAGGAGATTGCCGGTCTCGATCCTCGACCAATTAATTACGATGGGGTTCCACGTGTCACATATTCAGACCCTGAAGTTGCTTCGGTCGGATTGACCACCGAGCAAGCCAAAGAGCGCGGTCACGTTGTCGTCGAGTTGACCTATGACCTTGCTGGAAACGGAAAAGCGCAAATCCTCGGAACCGCAGGTTCTATCAAGCTTGTATCCGAAAAGGACGGCCCGGTACTCGGTATTCACATGGTCGGCGCCCGCGTAGGAGAACTCCTCGCCGAGGCGCAACTCATATTTAATTGGGAAGCAAGCGCCAATGATGTCGCTCCGTTAATACATGCACATCCAACGCTCTCAGAAGCTATGGGTGAAGCACACATGGCCCTGGCGGGTAAACCACTTCACGCGCATGGTTGAAATTAATAGCAAACAAATCGCAGTTACATCAAGAGGAGAACGCCGATGACATTTTCAGTAACTATGCCGGCCCTTGGCGAGAGTGTCACTGAAGGCACGGTTACCCGATGGCTCAAGGCAGAGGGAGATCATGTTGCCGTTGATGAAGCGCTCTTGGAAGTGTCGACGGACAAAGTCGATACGGAGATTCCTTCCCCAGTGGCGGGAATCCTTTCCAAGATAGTTGTCGGTATCGACCAAACTGTTCCAGTCGGCGCCGAACTAGCGATCATTGCTGATAGCGCGGAGGCAATTTCTATTCCGGCAGCACCTGTTGTCCCAGTAGCACCTGTTGTAGAGACTCCAATGGTTGCGACTGCTGTCCCGACAGCACCTGTTGTAGAGACTCCAATGGTTGCGACTGCTTCCTCGAACTCGGGCACAGTCATATCCATGCCTGCACTTGGTGAGTCGGTTTCTGAAGGAACCGTCACACGATGGCTTAAGAATGTGGGCGATACCGTTGCGGTAGATGAGGCGCTGCTAGAGGTTTCCACCGATAAAGTTGATACAGAAATTCCTTCTCCCGTTGCAGGTGTATTGCTTGCCATCGATGTTCCCATTGATTCGACAGTTCCAGTTGGAGCACGCTTGGCCCTCATTGGTGCTACCGGCATCACGCCTGCATCAGCGCCTGTCACACCAGCGCCGGTTGCATCAACTCCTATCGCACCAACGCCGCTTACTCCAACGCCAATCGCGCCAGTCGTTACTCCTGTTGTGGTCGAAAGCGATGCTTACGCCACGCCTTTAGTTCGCAAACTCGCCGCGGAGCTTGGTGTTGACCTTTCCAAAGTTTCAGGTACAGGTGTGGGTGGTCGCATCCGGAAGGAAGATATTGAGGCGACCGCAGC
Source organism: Candidatus Nanopelagicaceae bacterium (assembly GCA_049287065.1). Taxonomy (GTDB): domain Bacteria; phylum Actinomycetota; class Actinomycetes; order Nanopelagicales; family Nanopelagicaceae; genus QYPT01. The sequence goes on along the minus strand of JBAQFB010000008.1, from coordinate 43,985 downwards.
TCGCTTGGCACCGCCACCCGTCGCAGTACCTGTTACATCGATAGCGTCCGATGCATCAGCGCCGTCAGCAGTTCCCGGCAGCGCTGCGAAGGCACCAATTTCGGATGGCTCACCTCTTCGAGGGCAGACAGTCACAATGTCTCGTTTGCGAAAAGTCATCGCCACGCGGATGGTCGAGTCACTTCATGTAAGTGCACAGCTCACAACCGTTATCGAAGTAGATGTAACCAAGATTGCCCGTTTGCGCGATCGGGCTAAGGCTAAGTTCGAAGAACGCGAAGGTGTGAAATTAACATTCCTTCCATTCTTCGCTGTGGCCGTCTGCGAAGCTTTGAAGCACCATCCTGTCGTCAACTCATCGATTGAAGGCGATCAGATCACTTATCATGCATCCGAACACCTCGGGATCGCGGTAGATACTGACCGCGGGTTGCTGGTTCCAGTTATACGCGACGCGGGCAATCTCAACATGGGTGGAATCGCGCAGAGAATTTCTGATCTTGCTGCGCGAACCCGGGACAACAAAGTTACTCCCGATGAACTCGGTGGTGGCACCTTCACGATTACTAATACCGGTAGCCGTGGCGCGCTATTCGATACTCCGATTATCAATCAACCTCAGGTGGCAATCCTCGGGCTAGGTGCGATCGTGAAGCGGCCAGTCGTAGTCAAAGGCGAAGACGGCGGAGAGACCATCGCCATTCGCTCTATGGTTTATCTAGCCCTTTCTTACGATCACCGAGTTGTCGACGGCGCAGATGCAGCGCGCTTCTTGGTAACACTCAAGGAACGTCTTGAAAGTGGCTCCTTTGAAACGGACCTCGGCTTGTAATGAACCCATTACAACGCATTGCCGTTACCGGATCCTCGGGCCTTATCGGGACTGCGATTGTCGGACATCTCAAATCTGAAGGTCATACCGTCCAGCGTTTAGTGCGACGACAGAGCGTCGCGCCGGATGAGATTACTTGGGATCCCCAGGCAGGTACCGTAGATCTGGCAGCACTTGAAGGAGTCGATGCCGTCATCCATCTCGCCGGAGCTGGAGTCGGCGATAAAAGGTGGACCGCAAAGTACAAAAGTGAGATTTTGAACTCGCGCCTGCTCGGAACGACGACAATTGCCAACGCGGTTGCAGCGGTAAAACCAAAGGTTTTCATTTCTTCAAGCGCAATGGGATGGTATGGGGAAACTGGCAATCGGGCAGTGACCGAAAGAGATCGAGCAGGAGATGACTTTCTCGCCGCAGTTTGCCACGAGTGGGAAAATGCAGCAGATCTTGCCGGAGAGGTACGTACCGTGAAACTGCGCACCGGACTTGTCCTTGATCCGACGGGCGGTGCGCTTGGAAGAATGATTCCGCTTTTCCGTTTCGGCATTGGCGGCCGGCTCGGATCAGGAAAACAGTGGTGGTCTTGGGTAACCCTGCATGATGTAGCCCGTGCTATAACTTTTGCTCTGGAGAATCCAATAGCAGGTCCGGTAAACATCACCGCACCAAATCCCGTCACGAATCAGGAATTCACTGCCGCGCTTGCCCGGGCCTTACATCGCCCAGCGGTTTTCCCGGTACCGTCAATTGCTCTAAAGATTGCCTTCGGTGGATTCTCTTCAGAAATGCTCGGCTCGAAAAAAGTGATCCCTGAAGTGCTCACCGAAGCGGGATTTGTTTTTGATTACCCCCATATCGGCGCGGCCCTCGATGCACTGATTGATTAATTGATCTTTCTCTAATCTCGGTGCTGGAGTTTTGACGGCCACCAAACTTTGCCGCCAATATCGCGTACAAGAGCGGGCACCAGTATCGATCGCACAATAATTGTGTCGAGCAATACTCCAAATCCAACCGCAAAACCCAATTCGGCTAGAAATACGAGTGGCAGGATTCCTAGCACTCCAAAAGTCGCAGCTAAAACGATGCCGGCGGAGGTAATTACTCCGCCAGTAACCGTGAGTCCCTTTATTACCCCATCACGAGTTCCCAACTTTCCACTCTCTTCGCGCACCCGCGTCATCAGGAAGATGTTGTAATCAATTCCTAGCGCCACAAGGAAGACAAAAGCAAAGAGTGGGAATGCCGTATCTGCTCCTGGGAAGTGGAAAATATTATGAAATACCAGTTGGCAAACTCCCAAGGTAGCGGCATATGAAAGAACAACTGTGGTGAGGAGTAGAGCCGCTGCAACCAAGCTCCTAAAGAGCAAGGTAAGAATAATTCCAATCAGTAGCAGGACCATCGGGATAATCAAACGATTATCGCGACGGGAGGATTGATCGACATCATATGAAACAGCGCTGAATCCCCCCACAAGAATCGTCGGATCAATCTCGTGCATGGCCGCTCGTATCAAAGGTACAGATTCTCTGGCTTCCACTGAATCGGGCGCCTGAGTCAGAATCGTGTTAAGGACTACAAGTCCGTCGACGACTTTAATTTCGGGCAGTGGCTGACCCTGAATCGGGGTCGAGACACGCATAGGTTCGACGCTAGCAACACCATCAAGAGACAGGAGCGCTTTCGTACTCTCATCGATAAGACTTTCCTTCACGACAATCTCGGTTGGCTGCCCTTCTCCACCCGGAAAGTGCTTGAGTAATAATTCTTGCCCAATGACTGACTCAGGTCGCGTTGTAAATGACTCCGAAGTCGATAAGCCATTCGCTTGGAGCGTGGATGCGAAGCCAGCCAAGACTAGAAGGAGAAGCGCAGTGCTGACCCATAATTGGCGTGGTCGTCTACTCACCTGAGTGCCAACTTTGGCCCAAATTCCCGAGAGGTTGGCATCCACATCATCAAAGCGCGGAATGCGTGGCCAAAAAATCCACCGTCCGAAAACCACCAAAAGGGCAGGCAGGAGCGTCAAAATCGTCAACATCGCGGCAGCGATTCCTATTGCACCAACCGGACCCAGACCGCGGTTGCTAGAGAGCTCGCTCAGGAGCAGAACCAGCAAACTGACAGCGACAGTCGTGCCCGAGGCAATGATCGGCTCGAAAATTCCCCGGTATGCCGCGCGCATTGCATCGAATCTTGACTCGTGGTGGTGCAACTCCTCGCGATAACGAGCAATGAGGAGAAGCGCGTAATCGGTCGCGGCGCCTAGAACAAGAATGGTGAGAATTCCTTGCGCCTGCCCATTCAGGTCAATGATCTTGTTCTTTGCCAGGAGGTAGATAACTCCGCCGGCAGTAGAAAGCGCAAATATTGCTGAGATGAGTGGAAGGATCCAGAGGACGGGCGATCTATAAACAATGATGAGAATGAATGAGACGACTCCCAATGTGGTGAAAAGGAGACTGGAGTCGATTCCTCCAAATGCACCGATGAGATCGCTGAATAACGCACCCATTCCGGTGACATGGCTTACGAATCCGTTATCAGCACCCCATTCGTTCATATCATCGCGAATGGTCTTAATCATCGCTGTTACCACGGGTTGTCCATCTGAAAGCGTTTCCGTAGCAACCGTCATTGGTACAGACAAACTGAGAAGAATCGCCTCCCCGTCTGGAGCAGGGAAAGCCTGTAGCGGCTCCCCCGGTACAAGGTATTGAGAAAGTTCGATGCCAGTGTCAAGAGTCCCGTTGTACTCTTTCAAATACTTGATGTGCACTCTTGGCAATGTTGCGAGGTGCGCGTTGATAGCCGCCAATTTGTCAGCATCAACTTTGCCCTCGAGCAGAACTAAAGTTGGGATCCGCACATCGGTCACGGAAAATCGCGCAACTATTTCGGATGCCTTAGTCGATTCAGCGTTATCGGGCAAGAAGGAAGAATTGTTATTCTCCTGAACGGTACTCAATTTGCTAAAAAGAGGCCCAAATACGCCACTAGCACCAAACCAGATAAAAATAACCAGCAGAGCGCTCCAAAACGGGCGTCTAAGGTGGCGTTTTGAGGATTTCGGAGGGCGAATTGGTGTGGTCTGAGACACGTAAACGGGACCTTTCCTTCGGAGAGGGGGCCAATCTGACATCTTCCTTAAATTTCAAGGAGATGAGAGTACCAGCCTACCTTTAGGCTATATGGGTGTCATTTGAAGCAACCCTCACCAAAACGCCAATCGCGCTTTCTCGTAGCGAAACGATCGATTACGAAAAGGCATGGCAGATTCAACGAACTGTCCACGCCGAAGTAGCCGATGGGACACGACCCAACACTTTGATGCTGCTACAACATCCTCCTGTTTTTACCGCCGGCCGTCGGACTCTTGATTCCGAACGACCAACTGACGGTACCCCAGTGATCGATGTCGACCGCGGCGGCAAAATTACATGGCATGGGCCCGGGCAAATAGTCGGTTATCCAATTGTGCGATTGGCAAAACGTCATGACGTGGTGGGTTTCGTCCGCGAAATCGAAACCGCACTCATTGATGTCTGCCTAGAGTTCGGCATCCCCGCGGAGAGATACTGCGAACGTTCCGGTGTTTGGCTAAGGGATGAGAAAGGTGATCGGAAGATTGCTGCCATCGGCATCCGTTTTGCAAAAGGTGTCACCATGCACGGCTTTGCGCTCAATGTAAATCCAGACCTATCCTGGTTCGATCGGATCGTGCCATGTGGACTCCCCGATGCGGATGTGACTTCAATCTCCAAGGAATTGGGTCGAGAAATAATGGTTGAGGAAGTGGTACCCGCGGTCGAACGACATATCTACGAGGCATTGTTAAGGGTGAGCGCATGACATTGGCACCAGAGGGAAGAAAGTTACTTCGCATTGAAGCTCGCAATGCCGAAACGCCGATCGAACGAAAGCCAGAATGGATCAAGACCCGGGCCAATATGGGACCTGAGTACACAAGGCTTCGTTCCTTGGTCAAGGGCGAAGGACTCCATACGGTCTGCCAAGAGGCAGCCTGTCCGAATATTTTTGAATGTTGGGAAGATCGCGAAGCGACGTTCCTTATTGGAGGCGAGCAGTGCACCCGCAGGTGCGATTTCTGCAATATTGATACCGGCAAACCGCAGCCACTCGATCGTGATGAACCTCGTCGCGTGGCAGAGTCGGTGAAAAAAATGAACTTGGCATATGCCACGATTACTGGAGTGGCACGCGATGATCTAGACGATGAAGGCGCGTGGCTATATGCCGAAACAATTCGCCTTGTACATGAAGTCAATCCCGATTGCGGGGTTGAAATGCTGGCTCCGGATTTCAGTGGACATGCGCACCTCCTCAATCAAGTTTTCGAAACTCGCCCCGAAGTTTTCGCGCACAACGTGGAAACCGTGCCCCGCATTTTCAAGCGGATACGCCCAGCCTTTACTTATGAACGATCATTGAAGGTAATCGCGATGGCGCGTGAATTCGGTCTGATAACCAAGTCAAATCTCATTCTCGGTCTGGGTGAAACGCGCGAAGAGGTGAGCCAAGCACTCCAGGATCTGCATGACTCTGGATGCGATCTCATCACCATCACTCAGTATCTTCGGCCAACCAATCGTCATCACCCCGTCGAACGTTGGGTCAAGCCGGGGGAATTTGTAGAACTAGCTGACGAAGCAAGAGCGATTGGATTCCTGGGAGTTATGAGCGGTCCGCTTGTGCGTTCAAGTTATCGCGCCGGACGGCTCTACAAGCAGGCCATGGAGGCGCGAGTCTCCAATGGCTGAGTTGGTTTACCCGCCTGTCATACAAGTCGCCAAGTTGTTCTGGCGCTATCTGGGTTTGAAACTAACGGTCACCGGCGAGGAAAATATTCCTAAGGAAGGTGGCGCGATTATCGCCATCAACCATGTGGGTTATCTTGACTTCGCACTCGCGGGCACCGCATTGCTTCCTGCCAAGCGCTACGTGCGATTCATGGCAAAAAAGGAAATTTTTGATAATAAATTTGCTGGTCCCCTGATGCGCGGAATGCACCACATCAACGTCGATCGCAGCAGTGGCTCGGCCTCCTTTGTTGCGGCATTGCGAGCGCTGCGAGCGGGTGAGTTCGTGGGAATTTTTCCGGAGGGAACTATTTCCAAAAGCTTCGAAATAAAGGAGATGAAGACCGGCGTCGTTCGACTTGCCATGGGTGCCGATGTGCCGATCATTCCGGTCATCATCTGGGGCAGTCAGAGAATTTGGACCAAGGGCATCCCCCGAAATCTAAAACGAAAGCACGTGCCAATCAGTATTTCTATAGGCACTCCAATCCTTTTCACGAAGGATGACGATGTGGCGGCTGCCGAAATCGCCCTCAGGTCCACGATGATCGCGATGCTTCACGATATCCAGGAGAAATACCCCGATGGTCACACTGGCCAGTGGTGGGCCCCTCTCCGTCTTGGTGGTACCGCGCCTGCCCCACTAAACTCGTGACCATGTTCAATCGGAAGAAGTCAGCGAAAACCCCGAAAGCCGCCAAAGAACCGCGCTTGAAGGCGATCCGTGAAGCCTACGGAGTGACCAAGAGCGTCAAGCCCTGGATTGGGATGGCTCTACTCGCGATCTTCTTGGTCATTTGGGTCATCGGCATCCTCCTTGGATATATCTGGGGGCATCCTGTCTACGCGGGCTTCGTCTCACTTCCATTAGCGGTCCTGGGTGTTCTCTTCTTCTTCACGCGTCAGGCCAGCACTGCGGCATACAAATCTATTGAAGGCCAGGCGGGAGCCGGGGCCAGCGTGCTCATGGCGATTAGAAAAGGTTGGACAACAACCCCAGCGGTCGCAGTAAATCGAAACCAAGACATGGTTCACCGCAGTGTCGGTCGCCCAGGCATTGTGCTGGTTGGCGAAGGTGGTCCTTCAGTGCGGCAGCTTCTCAGCGATGAACGGAAAAAGACCGAGCGATTTGCACCCGGCGTTCCGATCTCCGAACTCATTGTCGGCGATAGCGAGGGACAAGTTAAATTGTCTAAAATTCAAAAGCGCCTGAAGAAGATGCCGAAAAAATTAAGCCCCGCCCAACTTCGTGAAGTACGCAATCGACTCAAGGCCGTCGGTGGCCTATCGATGCCGATTCCCAAGGGGCCGATGCCTAAGAATCTCAAAGTACCGAAGCGGTAAATTGGTGGCAGCCCTTAAAGGGTGAGGACGGTTCCGCTGGCACGCTCGTGGATTCCACGTCCATTTTCATCAAATGTCACCGCGGTGACAACCAGACAGAGTAAGAAAGTGCGGATAAGGGCTTGAGTTGGCGTGGCCGCGCCGCCATCGGCAAATCGAACGACTTTCATCCGCAGAATTCTCTGACCAGCCGATGCTCCCTGCAGGGAGGTCAGGACCCAGACTTCAATGAAGAAGATTCCAAGGGGAGCAAACTGACTCCACCCGGGCGCTCGCGGTATAAAAGCACTGGCAATCGCCAAGCACATCAGCCAGTCAATCAGTAGGGCGAAAACTCGACGCCAGAGGCCCACCCTTTTGAACTGCATCGGAGAAGAGTAACCCTCCGGACCCGGCTGGCGCCCCAGAATTCCGTAACATGCTCGTAACACACGAGTCACGACCATTTCACGCCCCAGTTCTACCCTACGCTCAAGAGTTGGAGCTCAATGTGGAGCCAATCGGCTACCTCCGCAAATGCGGATATCGGTGGGTATGGGAGAAGCATGTTTAAGAATTCGGCAGAAGTATTTGCTTTCATTAAGAAAGAGGATGTCAAACTTGTTGATGTACGTTTCATCGACTTGCCTGGTATCCAGCACCACTTCAACGTTCCAGTTGAATCATTCGACGAAGCTGTTTTCACTGACGGATTGATGTTTGACGGATCATCTATCCGTGGATTCCAAGCAATCCACGAGTCAGATATGAAACTTCTTCCAGTTCCTGAATCAGCATTCTTGGATCCATATCGCAAAGAGAAGACTCTGATCATCAACTTCTCGGTTCACAATCCAGTTGATAATTCGCCATACAGCCGCGACCCACGCGGCATTGTTGCCAAGGCTGTTGATTTTATGCGAAGCACTGGCATTGCTGACACTGCTTTCTTCGCGCCCGAAGCAGAGTTCTACGTCTTCGATGCCGTTCGCTTCTCAACGGGAATCAATGAAGCATTCCACCACATCGATTCATATGAAGGTGCATGGAATACCGGAATTGAAAAAGATGCCGATGGCACACCCAACCGCGGTTATCGCACTCGCGTTAAGGGCGGATACTTCCCAGTCTCCCCGACAGATCAGTACGCAGATCTTCGCGATGAAATGGTCATGAAGCTCGGCGAAGTTGGTCTACTAGTAGAACGCGCACACCACGAAGTCGGTACCGCGGGTCAGATGGAAATCAACTATCGCTTCAGCGACATCTTGCATGCAGGCGATGACTTGATGAAGTTCAAGTACGTCATCAAAAACACTGCTTGGGCAGGTGGCAAGACTGCGACCTTCATGCCAAAGCCGCTCTTTGGCGATAACGGATCTGGTATGCATGTCCACCAATCACTCTGGAAAGATGGCAAGCCACTCTTCTTCGGCGATGGCTACGGCGATCTTTCAGATATTGCACGTTGGTATGTCGGTGGCCTTTTGAAGCATGCGCCATCCCTTCTCGCATTCACCAACCCCACCGTCAACTCTTACCGCCGACTAGTGCCTGGCTACGAAGCGCCGGTCAACCTCGTCTACTCGGCACGTAACCGATCGGCTTGTATCCGTATTCCAATCACGGGATCCAATCCAAAAGCCAAACGCATTGAGTTCCGGTGCCCCGATCCATCATCTAATCCATACCTTGCATTCGCAGCAATGCTGATGGCTGGACTAGATGGAATCATCAACAAGATCGAGCCACCTCTTCCCGTGGATAAGGATCTCTACGAACTTACAGGCGAAGAGGCTGCAGCCATCCCGCAAGTCCCAGGATCGCTGGAAGCAGTTCTTAACAACCTTGAGAAGGATAATGAGTTCCTCACCCGCGGCGGAGTCTTCACGAAAGATCTCATAGATACATGGATCCACTTCAAACGAACCTCCGAAGTTGATTACGTGCAATTGCGTCCGCACCCAGCAGAGTTCGAGCTTTACTTCGACCTCTAAACCAGCAGTTCTCTAGCCTGCGAAGATGGCGAGGGGTGAGCGTGGGTCAGCGTAAATGGCTCTCATCACTTCTCGCCATTTTTCATTCGTTTTCGTTCTCTTGTGCCCCCAATGTGCCCCCAATATCTTCATCACTCACGCTCAACGGCAAATCAATTTCGCGCATAATGAGTTGCCTTATGTTGTCGAGGTTGCGAGTTAAATTCGCACCGTGTTCTATGAGACTCTCCTTAGTAGCCAGGAAATTTCTATCAAAGACGGCCCTTTTTTCTTCGTCACTCGGCCTGACATAATCTTTCAACGCCTTCAACATATTTTCGGCAACATGGCAATCATTTTTCCATGTCCTCACCTCATTTTGAATAGCCTCTGTACCGAGAAGGTCCAGTTGAGCGTTGAATTCGAATGATACGACTCGGTTTTGAAGCGCCTCGAAGTCCCGTTCAAGCGTGGTAAGTGGGCGTTCAACACCATGCAAAGCAGGAAACAGAAGTCGCACCTCCTCATTAAAAAGTTGCAAACGCCCGCTTAGCCAGGCAAGTAAAGGAGCATATAACCTGATCCGATTGTCTCTGTTCATTTGAACGACCATCAACTCATATGTACGTTGGCTCTCAATTATCGACTGCTCGCGTTGGAGTCTCGCCTCCATATAATTACGTCGATTGGTTACATTCGACATATAGGTTGCGAAATAGGAAACGAGAAAGGCCATGAACGTTATGAACACTGCGACGGCACTGATCTTGTCGCCTATGCTCCAACGATCCAGTTGAGGTACTACTACGGTAACAGGCGGAATATGCCAAGTCATGTGCCCTCCATAATGACGATGCATGACTATCCTGGAAAATGACTAACTTTGCAAGAAATCGGCCTTTTACATGAACACTCACTAGGAATCAAACAATACTTAAGTCATGGCCTTTAACGTGACAAAGGCTTCCCTTGCTCGATCATCACTTTTTGGCATGAGGTGGGTATAGATCCGCAAAGTGAAGCCTGGATCTGAATGTCCCAAATACTCTGCAACGGCCCTGATACTCACACCGTGCTCTAGCCAAGTCGATGCACAGAAGTGGCGTAGGGCGTGAGTTCCACTGGAACGCGATCTCATAAGTCCGGCCGACAGAATGGCAGGGTGCCAATAGGTTGTGTTGTAGTAATTCTTGTTAATCGGTTTCCGTTCACGAAGTGTAAAAATGATCCCGCCCACACTTGGACTAAACGTCCTTTCCCCCTCAAGAACCTGTGCAAGCTTGAGAAAGCGCGAGAGTTCCTCGGCCACAAATTTTGGAAGAGGTACGACGCGAGTCCTTTTGAATTTCGGCAACGCTGGCGTCGGTTTTGTGTCGATGAGTTTTATCTGTTGGCGCACGTTCAACTCCAATTTTTCAAAATCTATGTCCTGGAGTCGCAATCCAAGGATTTCACCCTGCCTCAGACCGCAGGTGGCACCCAAAAGAGGCATCAGCCGAAGGTGGCTTGGGTGGGACGCGATTACCTTGGAGACTTGTTCTTGCGTCCAGACCTCGACTCGAACTTTTGCCGGGGTGGGCAGTTGTAACTTGGTGTAATTCACGGGGTTCTTCTGGATCAGTTCATCATTTACCGCAGTCTCTAAAATCAATCGAAAATTGATGACGATGAGTCGTATGTACTTCGGTGACAGACCCGCCTTCTGGAGGTCGGAGATCCACGACTGAATGTCAGAGTGCTTGATGGCGCTTGCCGAATTGCCACCCCAATACGGAAGCATGTGCTTACGGACGTGGAGTTCGTTCTGGACAAGCGTTGAGGAATCCGCCGTACGTGACGCTAACCATTTCGTTGCTAACTCTTCAAACTTAATAGATCCGGATTTTGGATCGATGTACGTTCCGCGATGTAAATCGACCGAGATCGAAGCCATGAAACGGTCTGCGTCCACTTGCCTTTCAAATGATCTGTTTCGAGATTTGCCTTCAGGGTTGCGGTAGCGAACTTGCCAGCGCAGACCTGTTCCGTAGCGATCTGAACGGACTTTGGAGCCGTCGGGTTGCTTTGTCCACCAACGATCATTTATCGACGCCATACGTCACGCAGTCCCTTGAATCGCGTGAGCATTAAGCCAAGCCAAGACTTCTAACGGTTTAAAACGACGATACTTCCCCACCTTGTAACAACGAGGCCCCGTACCTTTGTAAGTAAGTTGATAAAGCGTCGCGATTGCAATTCCCAGAAAGTTCGCTGTCTCTTGGCTTGACCAAAGTCGAGTGGGGAAATCTTCATCGATCGAGTCCTTCTTGCTCACTTGCGGAATCTATTCTTCTTATATTCAAGAATTTCCGAAGTGGAGCGTCGGCCCGCTTTCTCTTCACGATCAATTACGTCGAAGGCGAAGTCCAGAGCAGAATTCAAATCGGTTGCGTCACCATGAACGCCGACGGACGTCAAATACCCAAGAAGGCCAGGAATGAGCCTCTGAAGGGAAAGGTCGTCTTCACTTTTCCTAATTCTTTCTATCGCAACAGATTTACCTCGGAGATTAACATTTTGAATTTGAATCCACTCGGATGAAATGGGCCACCGTGATTTATTGGAATCCTCACCGATATCTCGATGTGTCAGCCATTTATCTGTGGCGTAAGCCCAGAGTTCACTTCGCCTTGCTAGACCCTGATCCGCCGTAGGGATACCAACCTCCCTCAATATGTTGGTGTGAAATTCAAATTCAATTCGCCAAACTGGGTAATCGTGATTGAAACGACTCCCCCACTGTTCGACCGTCCAGCCGTTCGGACTCTTAAGCATTTCCAGAGTCTTGTCATAAATCCGGGCATTGATCGACCCTGTTTTTCTTCGACCGAATTCAAACCCCGAGAACTTATTACTGACTTTGCGTGATGTCAGATCACTTGCTCGGGTTTGAAATTGCTCTTGGTCGTAATGATGAAGATCCCACCCTTGAACATCGGCAAATAAATCCAACCGGCTCAACGTCCACGCGGGGTGAACTTTGATCTCATGCAATCTTTTTGTGAACCAATCCAACGCGTTTTCGGCTCCCACCGCGTGCAGATATTTGGAACGAATCTGAAGGCGGATGCCTGGTAATTTCTCGCTCTTCGTGAAACCAAGGCGCCCAAATTCATGCTCCATGAAGACGGGGTATTTCCCCCACGAATAATTCGAGACTTCAAATCTTTGGCCCGAAATATTCAATAACGGAAGGGATAGGTCGGCCTCCCCCGCAAATTCCTTCATTTCCATAAGCATCCTGAAGAATTCGCCAGTTACGTCCGTCCTCGATGAGGCATAGAGCGCGTCGACACCAGAAACGAGTTCCACAAGACGTGGAGTTTTTCGCTCGATTTCTAGTTCCATAGTCTGACACTACGGGACTATCCCCTCATTGTCCAACTTTGTGGGACTATGAATTATCTGGGCGTGTCGCCCTTTTACCTTTCTCGATCGCATCCGCCCAGTAAGCCTCGACGTCGACAGTAATTCCGGGCACCGAGTATTCATCGGGATGCTTTCCTGTCATTCTCCGAAACATGGATACCCGTCGATATACGGCAGACCGACTCATCCCCAGTCCACCTGGTCGAGGACGTTGAAGCCCCTCGAATCCCCCTTCAAGATGCCAAGCGAGCCAGAATCCGAAAAGGTCAAAAGTTAAAACTTGCGCGACGGGTTTCGCGATCACATTCAAAGCGGGTTCGAGTGCCTTCGTAGCAGGTTCGATGGCTTTGACATAGGCGGCCCAGACCTTTTGAAAATTGTTCTTGGCTTTGCCCAGGCCGTCAGGCGATGGCATCGGATCGGAGCGAAAATCGGACATGAAGCCTCCCTAGTCCCAGAGTCTAAGACTACCTCAAAGAGGCAAAAATCTCGGTAAATGTATTTTGCAGGTGCTGTGTTACAGGGGACGCACCTGCCAAACCGCAAATCGGCTCTTCCATCGCCTTGATTCGCCGTTTGGCGACAGTCACACTTCCCGAATGGAAACCTCTATCCCTACTCCGGAAGCGCTAATCGCCACATCCATCGAGTATGCGAAAAGCGCCCTGGATGCTCACGATTCAAAAGAATACGGACGAATTGTGTTGCTTGCTGGAACGGCCCTCGAACATTTGACTAAAGCCTGTTTAGTTCGTCGGCACCCTACGCTCATTTTGGATCTTAGACACCCTCAAAGTTGGAAGGTGCTTCGATACGTGCTTGCCAGCAAAGAGGTGCCTCCCGAGCGAATACGTACGATTGGTCTTCACGGCGCGCTCGAAAGAGCGAATGAATTGATCGACTCGGACGCCGACCCAACAGATATCGCAACATTAGTAGAACTTAGAAACGGACAAACTCATCTCGGAACTTCATCTCAATTGGAAGAACGAATACTGATTGCGTTTCTCCGACAGATTGATGCATGTCTCCGGGACTTAAATCTGTCTCAAGGAGACTTTTGGGGAAAGCACTTACCAATCGTTGAAGCCTTTCTAAGCAACGAAATTGATCGAGTTAAAAAGTTGGTATCCCAAAAAATCTCGCGGTCCGAATATCAATTCAGAGACCTGGAAGCAAAGTACTCGGAAGATGTCCTTGAGGTAATGATGCGAGGATCGTACCGTCCAACCATTGGAGAAGAGCCATACTCCTGTCCCGTTTGCGGTTCTGAAGGTATTGCTATTGGAGATCACGAAATTGGATGGGACGTCACCTTCAAACGTGGAGAAATCGATACGGCCGACCAAATCGTAGAATTTACTGCTAATTCATTTTCTTGCGGAGTATGCGGTTTATATTTAAGTTCAGAAGAAGAGATCAAAGCTTCTGGTCTTAAGATCAACCACACTCCTAGTTTCGACGTCGACGAGCTTCAGGGCGGAGAGTACTTTTTGGGTGACTATGAGGAATAATACCGAGCAGGCTTCACGGGACATATGCGATGTGCCCCAGTCGTGCCCCCACAAAGCAAAATGACTTGAATTAAGCGTGACTGACCAACAATTAGTTTTACTTCGACCTGTAGAAATCTCTGCTCAAAACCCCCATCAGAAATGGTGGGGGTTTTGTAGATTCAGACCCAGTGTCGAACCGACATCTTGGAAGAGTTCCTATTTTTCGGAAAGTGGTGTCGTCTCCTATGAGTTTTTCTTGAATGGATCTTGGATAATAGGAGTTGCCGAATCGCCCTCTGTTACAGTTGTCAAGATGATTGACATAGCAAAGTTTCACAATGGCGCGGAACCAAGGAATGGCCAGTGCACCACGATAGCGATTGACGGTCGTGGTGCTTCAGGGAAATCTACTCTTGCACTGTTCCTTGGTACGGCACTCGACGGATTCACGGTCATCAATGGTGATGACTTTTTTGAGTCTCACGATGACGAAATCATTTGGGGTGAATTCAACGAAGAACGTTTTCGGAACGAAGTACTGTTCCCGGTCAATTTGGGCCGACGTGAATTTACTATTCGCCCGTTCGACTTTCCTCAAGGTGAACTTGGTCCCCCGAAACATCTGAGTATAAATCGAGGTGTGATTATCGAACGTTGCTTTAGTTTCAAGTTCCCGATCGAATGGGACATAAGGATTTGGGTTGAGACTCCAAAGAAGATTTGTTTAGAGAGAGGGCTCAAGCGTGAAGGTGCCAAAGTGTTGAGCAAACGCGCAACCGCTGCCTGGACGCAGATTTGGCAACCGCGAGAGTCCCACTATATTGCGAAATCATCACCTAGGCAGATTGCCGATTATGTTGTGGATGGAACGCAACCATTCGAAGATGCAGAATGGCTTCCAAGAAGTGCCCAAGATAGGAACGGTCAGTGACAGAGGCTTGGGTCACGGATAGCGAACTAATTGCAGCGCAATCTCACTTCACTTCAATGATATCGGGCTACGTGATGCCAGCCGCCTATTCGGTGGCACGATTTGATTCAACTGAATTAACGTTTGCCCATATAAACCATATTGGAGAGGTTAGACCTCTTCCTGCCGCTGTCTTAGCGTTTGTCTGCGGATACATCTCGACAACAGGAACATACCGATTGAATCGAAAGCAGTTCGAACGGGCTATCGTTTTGCTATCCCCCGCCGAAGCCGCGACGCATATGGAACATCCCAATCTTTGGTCATGGAGAGAACTTCTGAATTCTGCCGATTCCAACAGTGACTTTCTTGCCTGCTTTGTAACCGACCCTCTCGATGCGCCGGTCAGTGAAGAGGACGCTCAATTTCGACAATACATTCATTCTTAATGTTAATAGATCACTCTGAGTGATTTGTGAAGATTCCCGCCATTTGTATCCGGCGCATGGAATCATTCAAAAAGCACCAAAAAACTCCGGGTCCGCCTGAGCGAAATACCGGAGTTTCCAATACAGTGCCTAAGCAACTTAACTCGAAAGTCAGCGGTCCTCAAAGGCTTTCGTGCCGAACTATACCCTGGGAAGAAAAATGTGCGTACCTCGTTATGCCTCCAAGAAGTGGAAATTCCAGGCAGGAATAGGCAGCACCTACTCTTTGTCTAGAAGACTATTTCTTCGACCTGTAAACCCGCGGTTCTCTGGCCTGCGAAGATGGTGAACTCTCGCCGTAACTCAAAAATTCCGATTCAATATCGATAACTGCTGGTCGTCTTGGTTTGAGGCGACGGGGGTTCAATTCTTCCTTTACTTTCGTCAAGATCAGGACTCGCGAATGGCCTGCCCATAACCGAAGTGAAGAGAAGCCTAAAATCGTTCCCTAGAAGGATGGCGATGACCAATACGCCAGACCCCAAAAACAAGTAGCCAAGTAGACTTAGATCCACCAAGAATACGGTGAAACCAACTGCGCAGGAAACTATTACTCCAACGATAAGAAGGCGCATTCCGCTTCCGATAGCCATGACCAGGTCCAATCAGTTCTCTATCGCCACATATCAAGGTGGTTACGAAATACGCAATTACCCCAATATTTGCGAATTAATTGACTTTACCTACTTGTTCATGCGTGTTTAGAGTGAGAATTCTGTCATTTTTATGTGGATACTGAAGCTTCCCATAAGCAGTAGCGAACGCATAACCAGCTGACTCGTTCGCTTCACCTGTCGCCATCCTTGCTACGCGTAACGGCAAGTCCTCTTCACTTTCCGGACTTTCGCGAGGAGGATGAATTACGACATTCGACCGTTCCTTAGAGGAATAATTATGGAGAGTGAAGTTTCCAACCCAGCGGGTGCACTTGTACTCGTCACGGGTGCAACTGGATACATCGGCGGTCGCTTAGTCCCAGAACTATTGGCTGCTGGCTATCGCGTTCGGGTGATGGCTCGGCAACCACGGCACCTAGCCGACCGAGAATGGTTTGACCATGTCGAGATTGTTTATGGTGATCCTACGGATCCGGAATCCCTCTCCCCTGCGCTTTCAGAAGTCACAGTGGCGTATTACCTGATTCATTCCCTGGGGGCAGGAGCAGCCTTTGAATCACTTGACCGAATTAATGCGCAGAATTTCGCCGATGCGGCATGGGAATCCAAAGTAGAGCGGATCGTCTATCTCGGCGGTCTTTTCCCGAAAACAGAGAAACTGAGTCCGCATCTAAAGTCGAGAAAGGAAGTGGGCGAAATCTTGTTGGCTGGCAAGGTGCCCACCACTGTATTGCGAGCTGCCGTAATCATTGGTTCTGGTTCACTTTCCTTTGAAATTCTTCGATACCTCACCGAACGCTTGCCAATCATGATCACTCCCAACTGGGTAGACAGTCGGATACAGCCAATCGCAGTCAGAGATGTCCTGCACTACCTCGTAAACTCCGCGAAGATGTCACCCCAGATCAACCGGGGTTTCGACATCGGCGGACCAGATGTACTTACCTACAGAGAGATGATGCTGCTCTACGCAAAAGTATCGGGATATAAGTCGCGCCGAATCATTTCTCTCCCGTTCATGACGCCATCGCTGTCGAGTCACTGGGTCGGCTTGGTTACTCCCGTTCCAAAGAAGATTGCTCGAGCGCTCATGGAAAGTCTGACAAACGAGGTGATATGTAAAGAGCATGACATATCTCGATATATCTCTGACCCGGTAGGTGGACTCACCAATTTCTGCACAGCGGTCGAACTAGCGCTCCAACGAATTCAAGATGGTCGCGTAACCACTCGGTGGGCATCGGCCGCGCACGTTGGTGCGCCAAGTGATCCGTTGCCTACTGATCCAGATTGGGCGGGAGGCGGCCTCTACGTCGATGAACGAGTGCGCAGAGTCAATAGTTCACCGGCGCAACTCTGGCACATCATTGAAGGAATTGGCGGCGAACACGGATGGTACTCGTGGCGGCTCGGTTGGTGGACTCGCGGAGTGCTTGATCGATTTGTAGGCGGACCCGGACTTCGTCGAGGCCGTCGGGATCCCTTCAATCTTGTCATCGGAGATGCCCTTGACTGGTGGCGTGTAGAAGAACTTGAAGAAAATCACTTGCTCCGCTTGCGCGCCGAAATGCGATTGCCGGGATTGGCATGGCTAGAACTCATTATTGAAAGAGATGACCGCGGGCAAACTCTCTTTCGCCAGCGCGCCATCTTCCATCCGCATGGTCCTGCGGGAGGACTCTATTGGGCGATGATCAAACCATTCCACGGACTCGTCTTCGGTGGGATGCAGCGAAATATCGCTCGCGCGGCAGAGAGCGCTCCAAATCCAAAATGAGCATGACTGCTCCTATTGATTGATGCATGTGCGATCTCGAATGAGAATGCATCAGCGCTTTGCTTTTCAGAACTCAGGAAGTCGGAATAACCAGATCTCTCTCAATCAATTCTTTCCTACCCGAGGCGCCTAGCTTTCTGTAAATTTGCACCGTCTCCTGACGGATTAACGACTCGCTAAAATTCAATGCCGCGGCGATCTCCGCATTTGTCATGCCTCGACGAATCTGCTGAACAATTTCCCATTGACGGCCCGTCATCGCAACGGTGACGACAGAGTCCCTCGCAGGCCGTTGAACGCCAAGCGCAAGGTGGTATCGCGGACTATTCAGTTTAATCGAGAGAATTCCCCCGATCATTAACAAGAAAGACTCATTGATTGGAGTGAGTTCTACTTCGCGATTGAAGAATGCAACCGATACCCCAATGCCTGGAATAGGCCATGCAAGGGAGTATTCAAATCCTTCTGGAAAAGCACTTTTTCCATAGAGGCCAATGAAAAGATAGGTGTCGCTATTTCCACATTCCACAATTTTGCTGGTTCGAAGAGCCTGGTGGACTGGAGTGTCAATACTAAATGATTGATCTGGAAGTGCCTCAAACCCTTCCTTATCGAACCCATATGCGGCCGGCGCCCATACCATTCCGTTTGCTCGTACAGAATTGAGAAAAATTGCGCGCGCTTCGAATTGACTAAGAGTATTCAAGACCAAATGACTCATGATTGAGTCGAGCGACGGTACACCAGGACGCAAGAACTCAGTCAGAGCCGCAATCTTTTCTAGATTTTCCATCTCTCCCGTGGATTCCATCATCAATTAACGCAAACCGAATCCAACTTAGTTCCGCGCAATCTCAATGATCGCGCTGACGAGGAGCACCACGAGCAACGCCGACGCTCCCAGCCATACTGTGCGACTTTCCTTCTTAGAATCTCGCACGTTCACCAACCAGTCATATTCTACTTCCGCCTCAACAATATTCGACGGTGGTGGCGTATCAGCTACGTGAGTGGCTCGCCATCCCTTGACAAGTTTGCCAAACCTCAAAGTTGCCGAATCAAGAGTTTTGATTTCGGCATCGAGGAAGACTACCCGCCCAAGAGTCAAGACTGTAAGTATTCCAATGACGGCTAAAGCAATGTTCATAACTAAAGACTAGGTCGCTGTGCCAGACTATTCAAGGGAAACGCCCGCCGCTTCATATTCGAATAAATTCTGAGAGTTACCGTTGCCTATGCGTCCGAGATAGTTTCCGAAAGCAATTCCTTTCGACCGCTCACTCCCATTTTGCGGTAAATCTGGACGGTTTCTTGCCGAATTAGAGATTCGCTAAATTCCAATTCGCTTGCAATCATCGAATTAGTCAACCCACGGCGCATCGCGCCCAAGATAATCAATTGCCTCGAAGTGAGAGCAAAGTCGACCAACTGATTCTTACCGTCACTTAGATATCCCATTTTCTCTCGGTATTCGGGTTGAGAAAATCTCAATGCGAGTACGCCACCGATTGCCGCGAGAAATTGCCTTGTGTCAGGTGTCAAATTGACTTGATCGCTGGAGAAGAACAACCCGATGCCCACTTGCGGGATAGGGAAGGCGATAGATGAGCTAAAACCATGCGGGAACATTATGGGTCCGTAATTTTCTGTGGGGCAATCAAATTCTTCAAAACTACCGCAATCTACAATCTCCCCAGTTCGAAGAGCTCTGTTCATGGGCGTATCAACCACAACACTTCTCGGAGCAATGTCTTTCATAATATGCGGATCAAAACCGAAATCCGCTGGCTTGTGAACAGTTCCGTCGGCACGCACGACTGCTACAAGAAAACTCGTTGCAGAAAATTCATAGAATGTATCCAGTACTAGGAATTTGCATATGGAATCGAGTGAGGGAGATTCGACTCTAAGAAAATCGACAAGCGAATGTACTCGCACTGATCTTTTCATACTCTCTCCGTTACCCAATTTTGGTTGTTCTCCTCTAAATTGCTGACCATCCGCCGTCCACGGGAAGTACCACACCAGTGATGTCGCTTGCTGCGTCCGAAGCGAGAAAAACAATTGCCGCGGCCACCTCGTCAGCCTCTGCAATTCGGCCGACATTCGACATATAGCCACCAAGAATCTTCGGACCCTCAGTTCCTTCAACTGGCACGACTTGTATATTGGTACGAGTTCCACCGGGTGCCACCGCATTTACGCGAATCCCGCGATTGCGGTACATCACAGCATCAGATTTAGTGAGTCCGACAAGTCCATGTTTGGAGACGGTGTAGGCAGTGCCAGCGGCACTGCCCCGAAGCGCGGCCTCAGAGGCGGTGTTCACGATCGCGCCTTTGCCGACTTTCAACATATGAGGCAATACCGCTCTTGAGAGCATAAATGGCGCGGTCAGATTGACGCGAAGAACGCGATCCCACTCCTTGATGGCGACTTCATCATTGGCACTCATACTGTCCATAATGCCTGCGTTATTTACCAGAACGTCTATGCCGCCATGTTCCTTGATCGCTGTAGCAACAATCTTGTCGACGACTTCCTGATCGCTCAAATCTCCAATAACGGTGATCGCGATTCCCCCGGCGGCATGGATCTCCTCGGACACCAATTTCGCAGTTGCTTCGTTAAGGTCTGCAATAAGAACTTTCCCACCCTGCCGAGCAAATTGCAGGGCTGCTGCGCGACCAATTCCCGATCCAGCGCCAGTCACGACAATGCTCTTGCCCTCGAAACCATTATTTGTGGTCACTTGTGCCTCTAATTCTCGGCAGACTGACTTTCAGCCCACCGACTTAGGTCCGCAGTGTCTCCGCGAGCCTCTATTAATGAGCCTACTCTCGATAGAGGTGAAGGGCATGCGCAAACTGGAGATACGGTCAATGACCTATCCGTGGTTGGTCCTTGACCAAGAACCCGTGATGAGTCTCCTCATCGTCCAACTTGTGAAGAAAAAGAGAATCGCTAGGAGAACCCAACCGGGTTTTCCTAATCCGATGACCAACGCAGTGACAATCGAAGGTCCGAATGCTCCCCCTAGCCCGGGGCCAAGCGAATAGACCGCTTGGTACTGACCTTGGTGATTCTGATCGGCTAAGCCAAAACCTATGCTCCAGGATCCGGCCGATCCGAGTAACTCTCCCGCCACATGAACCAGCATTCCAAGTAGCAAGAGTCCGCATGCCAGGTACTTTGAAACTCCAGATGAAAGCGCATAGATCAAACATGAGACTGCGATCAAGGCACCAGCCCTTGCGTAAAGGCGTGCACCGGTATTGATATCTCCAGCACCTCTGCTTGCCCGAACTTGAAAGAGAATGACTGCAGTTGTATTGACCAACATAATGACGGCAACCCACCAACGAGGAGCTGAAGTCTCCTGAACCACCCAGAGCGGTATCGCAACATTCTGGAGTATGAAATGGAGGGACATTATGCCGTTGATCGCAGAAGCGGCAAGAAATTTACGATCCTTAAACGCATTAAAAGTGACAGGTTCTCCTCTGGCAACCGTAGGCGCGACGTATGGCAGTTTGTGCCAGACGTAACCCGCCGCAAAGTAAGTAACCGCATCAAGAACTAGCATGGTGACATAACCCGCATTAGTGTTGACGGCTAGCGCGATTCCGGCAAATACTGTTCCGAGTCCAATTCCTAAGTTAGTCACAGCTCTCGTGTAGGCGCGGACTCTTACTCTCTCCTCGCCCACCCCAAATTGCGCAATTGTTGCCATTCGAAGTGCCCCACTCACGGCTCCAGCTATTCCAGCGAGCAATGAAACAAAGACGAAGGGCCAGAATGAGTGCACGAATATAAATGTTATTAAAACTAATCCTTCAGCGAAGTAGGCAAAGACCGCGATATCACGCGGGCCGTATCGATCGGCAATGTGGCCTGCGGGAACGCCAAAAAGAAGTGAGATTCCTCCTCCAATGGAGAGGCCTAAAGCCACTTGCGCCGGCGCAAGGCCTACATGAAAAGTAAAATAAATGACTTCTATAGTCATAAAAAGGCCGTTGCCAAAGGTATTTATGAGAGTCGCCAAACTCAGAGTCCGTATAGCGCTCTCCTTGGGGATCGTGGCATTTTTCAATTTAGAGAATCGCGATTGCGCACTTTCCGACATTGGGAAACCTTAACGTGTCATGTCGTGATGACGCCATGATATTAAATGCAGATACCATGGCGCATGGCAAGAATTCCCGCAACACTTCGACGGTTCTTCGCAACGGAAAGCGCCGGCGGTATCGTCCTTGTGATCTCAGCCGCTATCGCACTTGTATTCGCAAATTCGCCGTTCAAGGAAAGCTATGCAAGTTTCTGGCATCCTGCAGAAGCCTTCATAGGCGAAGGACTGATGAGCATCTTCTTCTTTCTCGTTGGCCTGGAAATCAAGAGAGAGTTTATCCATGGGGAGCTACGCGACCCCAAGAAAGCCGCGCTTCCCGTTCTCGGCGCAATGGGCGGAATGCTATTTCCTGCGCTCATCTATGCGTTAGTAAACCAAGGAGGCGACGGTTCTGCTGGGTGGGCAGTACCTATGCCAACTGATATTGCGCTGGCTGTGGGTGCACTCACACTTCTTGGTTCGCGAATCAATCCTTCTCTAAAAATCTTCTTACTCTCGTTGGCGATTGCCGATGATCTCGGCTCTATCTTGATATTAGGAGTTTTCTACTCTGATGGTCTCAGCCCACTTAAAATTGCCTCAACTATCGGCGCGGTTCTTTTTGCATGGGTCATTCCAACTCGAACAAAGCTTCCTCTGGATAGTTTGATTGATTGGATACACCCCTGGAGCAGCTACTTAGTAATCCCAGTCTTCGCTCTGGCAAATATAGGAGTCACAATAGATTTCTCATCTCTTCAATCCTTAGTTACTTCTCCAATTTCCTTGGGAATTATCATCGGACGCGTAGCCGGCAAATTAGTTGGCATAACCTTCTTCGTTTGGCTCGCTGTGAGAATAGGCATTGCGAAAATGCCCGGCGCTGTTTCCATGAAAGAAATTGCCGGAGTTGCGGCCCTTGGAGGCATGGGACTGACGGTCTCCCTCTTTATTGCCAATTTGGCATTGAATGAGCCCACTCAACTCTCTCAAGTCAAGACGGGGTTGATCATCTCAGCGATAATCTCCGCGCTTATTGGACTGGGGATCTTGCGAAAGTTCTCTCCAGCAAAGCAGATCTAAGTAGCTAATCCTTACCTTCAATCACTGATGCGTTAACTCAAGGGGTAAGGAGCATCTTCTTGTCTCTGAATTGCCTTACGCGCGAGAATGAGGTGACCAATAAAACCGAAGACGAGTGAAAAAACAACGCCCAAATTAGCGTATGCCCAAGGTCCTTCTTTCCCGCCGATCGCATCCATGAAGTAGCCCTGCCAAGAGAGCCACGATGCAAAAGGATTTGTCACAAAGCCCCACCCAATTATCGATCCGATTAGTACAAGAAAGATGGAACGAAGATTCCATGACCCATATCTTCCAGATGGGAGAAATAGTTCAGATTCCGCATAATCTCGTTTGCGCATCACTACGTCTGCAACGAAGATCGCAGACCAGACTGCAATCGGCACGCCCAAGGTGATGAGGAAGCCTTGAAATGGGCCAATAAAATCACTTGCATGCCAAACAATGTAAACCGTACCCACGAGCATTATCACGGCGTCGATCGAAGCTGCCACATGCCGGCGAACAGGAAGTCCAATGGAAACCAACGCCAGTCCGGATGAATACAAATCGAGAATGGCGCCACCTATAAGACCCAGCACCGCCACAAATGCAAAGGGGATCAAATACCAGGTTGGAAGTAGGGTAGTGAGTGCTCCAATTGGATCACTTGCGATTTTATCGCTGAGGTCCGTACTGCTACCGGCTAATAGCGACCCGTAAATAACCAAAATTACTGGTACGAGGGATGAGCCAAAAACGGTCCAACCTACAACTGCCCGACTGGAAACAGTTCGCGGAAGATAGCGCGAATAATCAGCTGCCGAATTCACCCATCCCAGTCCAATACCTGTGATGCCAAAAATCATCGCCCCAACAAACGCCTGCAAATTTCCACTTGGAATAGATGAGATCATCGACCAGTCAATGTGTTTGAATGTCAGAGCAATATATCCGAAAGTCATCAGTCCAGTTACGATCGTCAACCACTTCTGCAGTTTCATAATCACGTGGAACCCCAGTACTCCTCCGAATACAGTCAATCCAACTGCTACCAAAAATCCAATTATTCGGGCCAAATTCTGATCAATGTGCCCGAGTCGTGCCAATACGGTTTGCGTGGCCAACGTGGCTAATGAAACGAGAATTGTTTCCCAGCCAACAAAAATGAGATAGGAAAGAACGCCTGGTACGAAATTACCTCGAACACCGAAAGCGGCCCGTGACAGAGTCATAGTGGGAGCATTCGACTTCTTTCCAGCAAGCGAACTCACTCCGACGAGGAGAAATGAGAGCACAACGCCTAGCAGGGCGGCCAAAGCCGCCTGCGCCACTGAAATGCCAAATCCAAGAAAAAAAGCCCCGAAGGAAAGGGCAAGCAGGGAAATATTTGCGCCGCACCAAGGCCAGAAAAGATTGCTCGCTTTTCCGGTTCGCTCCTCTTCCTTGATGAAATTGGTCCCATTCAGTTCGAGGTTTAAGTCAAATAGCGGCACAAAGACTCCCTTAGTAGGTTTTCTCTATTCTACTAATGAAGAGCGCCAGAGCCATGTAAAAGAGTATTCTTCCGAAGTTATGTCAACGATGACTAGATATCTCTCACAAGTCCGTCGGAAATCTCCGATGGATGTTGTGCCATTTCACGACCCGGGAAATCCATCGATATCCTCTCCCGCTGCGCTGCTGTTCTGGCTCGCCCGACATCAAGTCAGAGTGATTCTATTCGGGACGGTTTTTGGAATCATGAGCACTCTTACCCTGGCAGTCATGCCTGGCTTCCTGGGTAGAGCAGTGCAGGCAATTGCCGATCACGACGAGGTCGCGCTTAGGAAATGGGTTCTTATTGTTTTCGCTTTAGGCTTCACGCAGTCCATTGCAGGCGTCATTCGCCACCGATGGGCCGTGGCTAGTTGGATCATCACTGCCACTCGAATGAAGCAGATCATCGCCCGTAAGGCTTCCGAACTTGGCGCTGATCTACCGCGACTTATTTCAACCGGTGAAGTCGTCTCCGTCAACAACAATGACGTTGAGCGAATGGCCCGGGGCTTCGACAATATTCCCCGTCTCATTGGCTCCATAATCTCCTTCATATTTGTTTCAATCATGCTTATCCAATCATCGCCATCAATCGGAATTCTCGTGATCTTCGGTGTCCCAATCATGACCCTCGTCATCGCACCGATCATCGGCCCGCTGCAAGAGCGCGAAGCCGAGCAGCGGAAGAAATTGAGTCACTCAACAAATTTGGCGGCTGATACAGTCGCCGGCCTCCGAGTGTTAAGAGGAATCGGTGGTGAAGAAGCTTTCATCGAGCGGTTTAAATTGGCTTCGCAAGAGGTGCGAGCGGCTGCCGTAAGAACCGCCAAAACTAGATCACTTCTTCAAGCGCTGCAAATTGTTCTGCCAGGCATCTTCATCCTCATTGTCATATTCGCCGGAGGAAACCTGGTATCTGACGGAAAAATGAAGATTGGCGAACTTCTGTCGTTTTATGGATACAGCGCTTTCCTTGTACTTCCATTGAGGATTATGACCGAAACTGCGCAGCGTATGACCTCTGCCGTCGTCTCGGCCCGGCGGGTGATCAGCCTTCTTTCGGTTGCCTCCGTAAATACATGGGGCTTAGACGACTCGCCAAACTCGATGGGAGTGGTACGAGACCTAATCTCTGGAATCGAAATCAGATCGGGCGAATTTCTGGTCATAGTGAGCGAAAACCCCTTGATATCCGATGAACTTTGCGACCGTCTCGGCGGGTATATTGATGCAGATCGAGTGACCATCGATGATCTCCCACTGACCACCTTCACAAGGAATTCAGTAAGACGAACAATCTACTCGCAAGAGAAAGAGCCGGCGATCCTGTCTGGCACGATTGGCTCGATTTTTGCAGTTCCCCACTCTGGGCGTTTGACGATTGACCAAGCAATTGATGCAGCGTCGGCGCGCAATATCCTCGATTCGCTGGAAGGAGAGGGTCTCGCGGCCGAGGTCGTCGAGCGTGGTCGAACGCTCAGCGGCGGCGAACGTCAGCGCCTTTCGCTCGCGAGAACTCTATTCGTTGACGCGCCCATTGTTATTTTGGATGATCCGACAAGTGCGGTGGATGCTCATACTGAGACGAGAATTGCCCAACGACTTTCCGAAATACGAGCTGGTCGCACCACGGTTGTCTTCTCCAATTCTCCGCTAATTCTTGATCGTGCTGATCGAGTTGAACTCATACTCAACGGCGAAAAGCAGGAACAAGGAACCCACAGTGAATTACTGGAAAGATCGCAGCGATATCGCGATCTGGTTATGAGGGGCGCATGAAAGGCAAACCGGTAAGCGAAGCTCATCTACCACCCAGTGCCTTTCGTTCTCCGCCTCCAAATACTGAGCGCATTGACACTAATTTCGGCTTCGAAAAGTCTTCATCTCGTCTTCCTATCGCAAGTGTCGAAACCGTCAATAGAGAGATGGTTGCGCTCATCTCAAAGCACAAACGTGGATTCCTGCTCGTAGCCGGTCTTCAGTTGGTGACGGTCGCCGCAGCGTTGGTCATTCCGCGCGCCTTTGGAAATCTACTGGGTCAATTAGGAAAGGACCCGCGTCATGCGAACGTAACAATGACGGTAGTCGTCGCGGGAGCCGCACTCGTGGTCCAAACAATCTTCTCCTACTGGACTAAGGTCAAAGCCTCAGTCTTAGGTGAATTCGTGCTTTCTTCTCTGAGAGAGCGGTTCCTCGAACGAGTGGTTGAACTTCCGCCAAATGTTGTGGAACGGGCCGGAAGTGGAGAACTCCTAAGCAGGACAACCACCGATATTGATCATATAACGTGGGCAGTTCGCGATGCTTTCCCGATTATCACCATTTGTTTGGTAGAGATCGCAAGCATATTTATCGCGATCGGATTTACAGCACCAATTTTCGTAGCAGTGGTAATGATTGGCTTCCCAGTCATTTACGCGGTGACTAGACGATATTTGCGCAAATCTCCGCAGGCATACCGTGTCGAGTCATCGTCCTATGCGCTCATGAACTCCGTGCTGGTTGAATCGGCTGAATCGGGACGGACGATTGATGCCTTGTGCCTGGGTGAAGATCGAATCGAACGAAGTGACTCTGCTCTGGGCCGCTGGATCGAATGGGAACGCTACACATTGCGTCTTCGGACGGGATGGTTTCCTTTCGTAGAAATTAGCTACATCTTCCCGCTGGGCGTGGTCCTTCTCGTTGGTGCCCACTTTTTCAACCAAGGGACAATGACAATCGCTCAAGTTACGACTTGCCTCCTTTACGCTCAGATGGCCATCGATCCCCTAGAAGGCATCCTGTGGTGGATCGACGAGCTGCAAGGTGGGAAGGCCTCTCTTTCCCGACTATTGGGGATCCACGAAATCCAAGAACGCGAGATCCGCGAATCAGAACCTGACGGTTACGAAGTTCGCGCAGACCAGATTCGGTATGGGTACAAAAAGGAACGAGATGTCCTTAATGGGATCTCATTTCTTGTGGAGCCCGGAACTCGAGTAGCAATCGTTGGACCTTCCGGCGCCGGCAAATCGACTTTGGGCAAATTGCTCGCTGGTATCCAGCCGCCCCGAACTGGAACGGCCACCATCGGCGGTTCTGAAGTTGGTTATCTTCCAGTAGAACAAGCAAGGAGCCACGTCGCACTGGTCACTCAGGAGCATCACATCTTCGTCGGAACATTGCGGGAGAACATATGCCTTGCCAACCCTCAGGCGAGCGATAAGGAAGTATGGGATGCACTCTCAGCAGTGGATGCGAAATCCTGGGTGGAAGAATTATCGGACGGGATTAACACTCAAGTCGGTGTGGGTGGGTCGCGACTTTTGCCTCCCCAAGCGCAGCAAATTGCCCTGGCTCGTTTGGTTCTTGCCGATCCGCGCACTCTCATTCTCGATGAGGCGACTTCGCTACTTGACCAACGCTCCGCCAGACATCTAGAAAGATCTCTCAGTGCGGTCCTACATGGACGAACCGTGATTGCGATCGCGCATCGCCTTCAAACTGCGCACGATGCCGACATTATTGCGGTTATCGAAGATGGAAAGATTTCAGAGTGGGGTTCGCATGACGCCTTAATGATTGCGAATGGTCCTTATGCAAGTCTTTGGAAATCCTGGCGGGATGAAGCTAGTTAGGGCGATTCCCTAATTTGTAGCGGACGGCAGTGAGAATTCCCTGCAGAATCACGATCGGCTCCGGCGGACAACCTGATATCTCATAGTCCACACTCAAAACTTTTGAAGCACCCCCAATAGTCGCATAACTTTCGCCGAATATACCTCCGTTGATTGCACAGTCCCCTACTGCAACTACCAACTTTGGTGAAGGCGTCGCGTCATACGTCATTGCTAAAGCGGTGGACATATTCCTTGAAATTGGCCCAGTGATTAAAAGCATGTCCGCATGACGTGGACTCGCAACAAATTTAATCCCCAACCCCTCTAAGTTGTAATAGAGATTGCCCAGTGCATTGAGTTCAAGTTCGCATCCGTTACAACTACCTGCATCGACTTGTCGGATAGTGAGCGCGCGCCCAAGAATCTTGAGAATCTCATCATGAATGCGACCCGTTTCAACTTCCATTGCTACAGGTGGCGTCTCTGAAGCGATACCAGTTTTGGCGATCTGTTTTAGAACTTCCCACATCATCGGTCGTGCCCCGAATAAGTGAGGTTGAATGACTTATTGATAAGGGGAAAATCAGGCACGATGTCACCAATAACGGCATATTCAAGTACCGGCCAGTTCTGCCAAGAAGGATCGTGAACGTGGCACCGCTCCACTCTTCCATCCCTTCCGACGGAGAGAGCAACAAAGACCCCTCCGCGCCACCCCTCCACCAACCCAGCGCCCACTCCAGCAGGCTGAGACTTCGTCCAAGGGGAATAAATATCTCCAGATGGAAATTTCTCGAGTATTTGCTCCAACAAATTAAGCGAGTCCGCAATTTCATCAAACCGAACACTTACGCGCGCTGCCACATCACCATCCGCATGAAAGGCCACATTTACATTAAGTTGAGTGTAGGGAAATGACTTCGAGTCGACACGTACGTCCTGCACTACCCCACTTGCCCTGGCAGCCAACCCTGTCAGACCGAGTCGTACCGCCAAATCATTATCAACTATGCCAGTATGCATGAAGCGATCTTGCAGACCTGAGTGGTCTTCATAAATAGCGCGCAGGCGCTCCACTTCAGATCGAAAAGTTCTGATATTTTCTTGAATCGAAGCAACGGCTGCCAGAGAGATGTCTGCGTTCACTCCCCCAGGCAGGATGCAATCCATCATGAATCTGTGCCCGAATAATTCCTTGTTGGCCCTCAGCCACAATTCCTTCAATCGCATGAATTGAGTGAGCCCGAAGGCGAATCCTGCATCATTAGCGATGGCTCCCACGTCGCCTAGGTGGTTTGCAATCCGTTCGCGCTCCAACATGAGTGCCCGTATCCAGAGCGCACGTTCAGGGACGTTCCATTTCCACGCAGATTCAAGCGCCATGCAGTAAGCCCAAGAATATGCGACGGTTGAATCTCCAGATATTCGACCTGCAAGTCGATGGCCTTCGACAACACTCATTCGCTCAAAAGCCTTGTCTACCCCTTTGTGCGCATAACCCAGTCTCTCCTCAAGGCGGAGCGTCTTTTCTCCGACCACTGAGAATCTGAAATGCCCGGGTTCAATGATTCCTGCGTGCACAGGGCCAACCGCAATTTCGTGAACCCCATCACCTGCAACTTCAACGAAGGGATAATCCTTGCCAATCTCCTGCTTGTAAACCTCAAGACCCGAAAAATCTTTGCGAAGTGGAAAATAGTCGGTCGGCCAGTATCCGTGATTAAGCCAAGGACGATGATCCGCGCTTCCTAGCGCTTCAATTCCCATGAGGTCATGCATTGCCCGCTGCATCCTCGTTGCGCCGGGAAATAGTCCGGAAATGTCGGGGAATGAGACCTTATTTTCCGCCAAGGGCAGGTCCAGCCAGAGTAGCCCTTCATCCTCAATCGAATAGACGGCGGTCACCACGAATTTCTTGGCGCTCTTCTGACTCGCCCAAAGCGTCACCAACTGCCCGTGGTTCTGTGCAATGGCAAGGGCGCATTCTTCCCACGTCGTTGCATTTACCGCCGCTCGCCGAATACGAAACGGCGCATGCATCTCCACCATTTTCAACTCTAGTTCTTCGATTTTCACTGACTCAACCCCCGATAATTCTCGCGGCTTGGATGAACCATGTTTCCAGGTATCCCGGAATGTACAACCCGAGCATTAATGCAATTCCGAGGTGAAGAAAAACTGGAAGTAAAGCCGGCGAATGAGGTAATCGCTTCATCGTCGTTTCGCCAAATACCATGGGTTGGACACGACTAAAGATTGCAGCAAAAGCAACACCTAATCCGAGCAGGAGAATCGGAGTAGCCCATGGCATCTGTCGCATTGCACTGGTCAAAATGAGGAACTCACTCGCAAATACTCCAAACGGCGGCATACCGAGAATTGCCAGGGTGCCCATCATCAGTCCCCATCCAACCGTGGGGCTGACCTTAATGAGTCCGCGTATGTTCTCCATGATCTGCGAACCAGCCTTCTGCGCGGCATGTCCGACCGCGTAAAAAATTGCCGATTTTGTAAGAGCATGGACCGTCATATGTAATAAACCAGCGAAATTAGCTATAGGTCCGCCCATGCCGAAAGCAAATGTCATCAACCCCATGTGTTCGATGGATGAGTAAGAGAACATCCGCTTGATGTCCCTTTGCCTAAGTAGCGAAAAAGCTCCAACGAGGACTGAGAGTAGGCCAAACCCCACCATGAGATGCCCAGCAAAATCGTTCCCGAGAGCGCCATCCGTGAGAACCTTGCACCGAATGACTGCATAAAGAGCAACGTTAAGGAGCAGTCCTGAAAGGACTGCAGAAATTGGAGTCGGACCCTCAGCGTGCGCATCAGGCAACCAGTTGTGGAGCGGGGCGAGACCAACTTTGGTTCCATAACCAACAAATAGAAAAACAAAGGCCAGTGACATGATGACTGGGTTAAGCAAGAACTTTACTTCGTTGAGATTGGTCCACAAGAGTGGATTCTCTCCTTCTAAAATCACTCTCTGAGCAGCCATGTAAAGAAGAATCGTGCCAAGCAGGGCCTGCGCGATGCCCACCCCGCACAGAATAAAGTATTTCCATGCCGCTTCAAGACTTGATGGAGTGCGGTAGACCGAGACGAGAAGCACTGTCGCCAGTGTTGCCGCCTCCATAGAAACCCAAAGAATTCCCATGTTGTTAGTGGATAGAGCTAGCAACATGCAGAAACTGAATAGTTGATACATGCTGAAATAGAG
Organism: Candidatus Nanopelagicaceae bacterium; assembly: GCA_049287065.1. GTDB lineage: Bacteria > Actinomycetota > Actinomycetes > Nanopelagicales > Nanopelagicaceae > QYPT01. Next base: position 12,804 of record JBAQFB010000008.1, on the reverse strand, counting down.
TCGCATCCGGCTAGGAGTCATCTTGCCACGCTCTTCTTCGATACGCATGTAAGGTCGAGAGAAAAGAGAAGTAGTGAATCCAATGAAGGCTGTAAGAGTGACCAGAAAAATATTGAGGGAATCAATAAAGAATTGACCGTCCAACGCAAAAATTGGCCCGTCTGACACGATTCGAACGGTCAATATCGAGGCTGCAAGAAATGTCCCAAAACTAAATACAACATTGACATTTCGACCCTGTACTCGATGGCCCATCACGGCAAGAACCACAAACCCAAGTAAGGGGCTCACCAGAACCGGGACAAGCGGACTCATTACCGTTCCTTCAAATTCTCGAGGTGGGAAATATCCAGGCTTTCAAATTGTTCGCGGATCTGGAACATAAACAGTCCGAGGATGAATACACCAACCAGTACGTCGAGGGCAATTCCCAATTCAACGACCATTGGCATTCCGTAAGTCGCCGAAGTCGCCGCAAATACCAAGGCATTTTCCATCGAAAGGAAGCCGATTACCTGTGGAATAGCCTTTGATCGCGTGATCATCATCATGAAAGACAAAAGCACGCAGGCCAAAGCTATGCCGAGTGTTCCTGGGCTAACAGAAGATGAGAGGTTTGAAATCGGCAAAGCAAGATTGAAAGCAAACACGACAAGGACTATTCCTACGAGCATCGTGCTGGGGATATTGATGAGAGTTTCGACATCCCAGCGCACGTTCAGGCGCTTAATCAAGCGGTGGAGCACCCATGGAATGAAAAATACCTTCAAGGCGAGTGTCATCGCGGCAGAGTAATAGAGGTGGTCTTGATGAGTCACATACGCCACGACGGTCGTAGCAGCAACGACAGTGAAACCCTGAAAGGCATAGATATGCACAAGATTCAAAACGCGGCGCTGTGCAAGCATTGCGAAGGCCAACATGAGGAGAAACGCCGCAAAGAGATTTATGAGTTGGAGGCTGATGTTTGACATTGTCTACGATCCCAACAAAATGTGAGTGAGCATCCCAATGACTCCCAACAAGAAAGCCGTTGCAAGAAACTCTGGAACCCTGAAGATTCGCAACTTAGCTGAAAGCGTTTCTACCAGGGCGAGGATTGCCCCGAGGATCGCAAGTTTGAGAATGAGAAGTAGGAGCGCCAGAAATATCCGAGCGGGATCCATTCCATCCGTTATCCCCCAAGGTAGAAAGAGGGCAATGCCAATTGTTGAATAGGCGAACAATTTCAGTGAAGCGGCCCATTCGAGCAATGCTAAATGGCGGCCTGAATATTCAAGAATCAACGCCTCATGAATCATGGTCAATTCCAAGTGCGTGGCAGGATTATCGACGGGCACTCTCGCATTTTCCGCCAAAAACACCAGGACAAAAGCCATCGAGGCAAAAACCAGGCTAGGGTAAATCGTGAATTCATTCTGACTCACCTTGTTGACAATGGTCTTCAGGGCCGTCGAACTTGCAATGAGTGACGACGAGAATAGGACAGTAAGTAACGCTGGTTCCGCAAGAAAACCAATCAACATCTCTCGACGAGCGCCGAGCGTCCCAAATGCCGTACCAATATCCATAGCCGCAAGTGCCAGGAAGACTCGCGCAAGAGCAAAGAGACCCACCAGCGCAATCGCATCGGCAGCACGAGCCAAAGGCAAATCAGTGGAAAGTGTCGGAATGATTGCACTCGCCAAAAGCATGCATCCGAATATCAAATATGGGACGAATCGGAACAAAGGAGAAGCGGCATCCGCCATTACTGATTCTTTATTGAACAACTTGTGCAGTGTCCTGTATGGCTGGAGTACCCCAGGACCTGAGCGATTCGCCAACCACGCCCGTGACTGATTAACCCAGCCGAGTAGGAGAGGCGCTAAAAGTAATGCTGAAAGTGTGGCGAATATTTGCGAAAATAATTGCGAAATATTCATCGGCCCACCCCTGGAACTAACATTAAAGTGACGAGCAGCGTAACGAAACTGTAGAGCAGGTAGATGGATATTCGTCCCTGTTGCAATCGCCCAACTTGAGCAGACATGAATTCAGTTGCGCGAGCGATCGGAAGGTAAATCCCTTTCCAGAATTTATCATTCACCACAACCTTGTATTCAGGTTCGTTCTCTTCGGGTTTGGGAAGATGTCGCTCCAGGTCGAAGAAAGACTCAAATATCTGACGGATCGGCTGCCCATAGCCTTCAGCGGTGTCTTGCATGCGAGCGTTCTGCCGGGCATACCCTCCGCCCCATGGCACGGATCTGCGCATACGTCCATGATAGAAAATTCGAACCACTGTAAAAATCAGAGCACAAGTGATTACGACTCCAACTAGGAAATAGATCGGGCTGTAACTAGCGCGTTCAAGAGAAGTCGGAGTAAGCAACCACCACCCATGCGCACTGCCATTGTGCGCTAGACCTTCGCCGACCAGTGTCTGGGTAACCGGATCAATAAACCGAAGAACAAAGTTAGGCGCCAATCCGAGTGCTAGAGATGAAAGAGCAAGCCAGAGCATGCCGATCTTCTCCAAAAACCCTGCGTCGTGGGCTTGGCTCAATTTCTCTTCACGAGGTTGCCCCAGAAATACCACACCGAAAAATTTCACCATGGCGTAACCAGCTAGCGCTGCCGTTAGGGCGATCGACGCAGCTGCAACCGGAATTAACATATTTAAGAACGATTGTGGCAAACCAGGAGTAAATAAGAAACTTTGGAGCAGCAGCCATTCCGAAACAAAACCGGAGAACGGTGGTAATCCCGAACTCGCTAAAACTCCAATGAGTGCGAGCCACGCGACCCACGGCATGAATCGGATAAGTCCCCCGAGTTTGCCGAGGTTTCTCTCTCCGGTTGCATGCAGCACCGAGCCCGTAGTGAGAAAGAGGAGGCTTTTAAAGAAAGCGTGTGCACCCACGTGATACAAACAAGCTGTAAGCGCCAACGCCGCAAGGGCGTTCATTCCATAAGCGCGGAAAAGTAATGCTAAGCCCATCGCGGCAAAGAGTAGTCCGACATTTTCAATGGACGAGTAGGCTAAAAGTCGTTTCATATCGGTCTGGACCGTGGCAAAAATAACACCGAAGAGTGCGGTGGCTAGGCCAAGAGCGAGGAGCAAAACACCCCACCACCAGATTTGAATATGTAGAAGATCAAAGCAGACCCGCAAGAGTCCATAGATCGCCATCTTGATCATAACGCCGCTCATCAATGCGGAGACCGGCGAAGGTGCCGCTGGATGCGCTTCCGGCAACCAAACATGCAGCGGAAGAATGCCCGCCTTTGCACCAAATCCAAAGACGGCCAGAAGGAATGCAACGGAGGCCCAAAAAGGCGAAATTTGCTGAAGCCGCATATTTGCAAACGTGTAATCTCCCGTGTTGGCCTGCAAAATTCCGAAGGCAAGTAGAACGGCGATAGCTCCTACGTGTGCAATGACTAGGTATAAGAATCCAGCGGCCCTAATTTTCGGCATTTTATGATTAGCAGTTACCAGAAAATAGGATGAAAGGGCCATGCTCTCCCAAGCCACCATAAAGGCATACGCATCGTCCGCGATCAGAACAAGTGCCATGCTGGCAAGGAAGAAGTGAAACTCCATGCAGAGCAGTCCTGGTGCGGTGCCGGCACCATTTCGAAAATACCCTGCCGAGAAGAGTGAAACTCCGACACTCGCAATTCCCAGTATTAGGAGAAAGAAGGAAGAGAGTTGGTCTAGGCGAAGATGAAACTGGAGTTGAGGTAATCCGATCGGCAGTGTTGCAGTATCAGCGATTCCGGAGGTAAGAGCGCGAGCTGATGCCCAGGCTAGCGCGACGCCGGCAATTCCACCGAGCGGAAAGAAAACCTTGGCAACCACGCCAAATCGTCGAAGAGCGATAATTCCGAGAAATCCAATGCCCAACCAAACAGCAATCACCCAGAGTACCCAGTTGAGCGGCGGGCCGTTCAGCATTGTCTCTAATCGTGTCCTCACCTAGGCCACCAACTGACGTTGGTGCGAACTTTCCCTCTAGAAGTCAGGAAAGTCGATCAATCTGGGCATTATATCCATCAATCCGCTTTAGATCAGTCATGATGAAACCAAAGCATGGCAATTTTCTCACTTTTCGAAGGTGCAAGTCTTCCAGCGAATCTGTCCATTGCAATAATTCAAGTCAAGCGTCTAATCTACAGTTCGAATCGGTGTCAGATCGTTCGTCGTAACAGATCGCAAGGAACCCACGCCATGAACGCCCCTGAATTGCTCACTGAATCAACTGTTATTCCATACTTAGTTAATCGGCAGCTAATTTCTGCCAAGGAAGTTCCCGTCATCGAGGTTCTTACAGGTGGCATTTCAAATGTGGTATTTGGTATCAAGACTTCGCAAAGCGATCTCGTTCTCAAGCAGGCTCTTCCTGAACTCCTAGTTCCGTCTACCTGGCGGGCAGATCAGAGGCGAACTCTGGTGGAGGCTCGCGCAATCGAAACTCTGCAGGGCCTCACCCCCGAGAATGTTCCAAAACTCATCGACGTGGATCCTGAACATTTCACTCTAGTAATAGAACGTATATCCCGCGACACGCACGTCTGGAAAGAGGATCTGCTCGAGGCTCGTATCGAGACGAAAGTTGCCCGAAACCTTGGCAGGGTGCTTGGGATATGGCATCAGGTGACGGCTTTGGATGAACTTGTTCTAGCTGAGTTTGTGGAAGATCGTCTCTTCGAGCAGTTAAGAATCAAACCTTTCTACCGAGAAATTGCGGTGCGGCACCCTGAAATCTCTTATCGCATAGCCCAACTTATTTCCGAATTGGAATACTCGCGTTTAAGTTTAGTTCATGGAGATTTTTCTCCAAAGAATATTCTTGTAGACAGTTCCTGCTCAGTCACGGTCTTGGACTATGAGGTGGCACATACTGGCAACCCGGTTTTTGACGTGGCTTTTCTTCTCGCGCACCTACTCTGCAAGAGTCACCACTTTAATGCCCCACAAGAGAGAACTCTTTTGAGAAGTGCCGCCCTCGACTTTATATCCAGTTATGAAGAATTCTTCTCGGGTTCCGCAGATCCCGCTCTTGGCTGGCACATTGCTGCGATTGCTCTCGCGCGTGTCGACGGCGTCTCGCGAGTCCACTACCTAAACTCCGACGCACAAGAACGGGTGCGCTTACAGTGCATCGAATTTCTGAGTCGAGCTGAGTCTCCGACGGTCAACGAACTTTTCTCATAACTCCTCAGCCGTCCAAGCTGCCCGCCAACTCATCTGGAAATCCTTGAAAAGTCACGGGACGCAGAAAACGCGTGATGGCGTGAATTCCAACTGATGTGTGGAGCGAGGACGTGGACGCCGGATACGGCCCACCATGGTGTTGGCCCTCAGTGACCGCAACGCCGGTTGGCCAGGCATTAAATGCAACACGCCCACACCTGGAGGCTAACGCCGATGCAATTTCGACATTCGATTCGTCCTCGATTGAGCTAAACAGGCACCCGACAAGTGCACCTTCTAGTTTGGAGAGTATTTCCTTCACTTCCTCAACTGAGGAATAGGTAATGACAATTCCAGTTGGACCGAAGCACTCGTTGCGCAGATTCTCTAGGCGACTAATAGCCACCGCGGCAGGGATAATGAAGACCTGCGCCCTGGAGTAGAAGCCCGGATATTCGACACTCTTACCAAAGTAATCAGTTGATCCAAGCGACTCGGAGATTTTCTGGCGATTGGCATCATGCAATTTCTTGGTCGCCTCGCTCAGGAGAGGCTGCGCCTCGCGGTGACTCAACTGAGACTTCACATCGGCAAGCAATTTCTCATCCTCCGGTATGAAAAGCAAACTTGGGTTCGTGCAGAACTGTCCATTTCCCATCAGGAGGGAATCTAGGTAGGCCCCAACGAAATTAGAACGATCCGAGATCCCGGAGGCTGTTGCGACAACTGGATTTACACTTCCTAATTCGCCATAAAAGGGAATCGGAGTTTGTCTCGACTGGGCCATATCAAATAATGCTCGTCCCCCTGCCCTTGACCCGGTAAAAGCGCCAGCAGCAATACGGGGGTCGGTTATTACCAATTTACCGAATTCAAAGCCGTGACCAAGCCCCATGAGGTTTACTGGGGCTCCCGCCTCGGAAAGGGCCTTCGTGGCGATATCGAAAGTCAATTGTGACGTCTGCGGATGTGCCGGATGAGCTTTCACCACAACCGAACAACCTGCGGCCAATGCCGAAGCAGTGTCTCCACCAAGGATGCTAAAGGCAAAAGGAAAATTACTTGCGCCAAATATTGCAACCGGACCGATTCCACGTACAGTCCTTAATAGTTTTGGATGACCTTGTGGCAGAGGCGCATCGACTGCGGCATCCAATGTGGATCCTACAAAATCACCCTTCGCCAACGCATCGGCAAAGGTACGGATCTGAAAGGTCGTTCTGGCAACTTCGCCGGTGAGACGATTCGCTCCCAAACCCGTTTCGAGGTCAGCGATAGCAACCAAAGCATCGAGATTGGCATCGATACTATCTGCAAGAAGATTTAGTATCCGAGCGCGTTCTTTCGGCGCGGTGCGACTCCAGCGATTGTAACTCGCTACTGCTCCACTAATAGTTGCATCAATTTCGCTCTGAGTCGCCGACTCAAAAACGGGACCGAACTCTTCGCCAGTTCGTGGATTTACCGATCGGAACATCGCGTCCTCTTCTTAATTTACCTTTACTACCCAGGAGATGTGATCCTAATCCAAGAAGAAGTCGGTGAGGAATTCCTTAGTCCCTGGAACTACCGAGTATTTGTCCAGATCGGAGACTCCGGCAGATGCCAGGACCTCATCGTCAATAAAGAAGTTTCCCGTGCACTCAGAAGATCGGCGGCTGAAGATCTCGTAAGCCGCATCGGCCAGAATTTCAGGCTTTCTACATGCTCCTATCTCAACTCCAGGGATCATTGCTAGCGCAGCCGTATCAATGGCAGTTCGCGGCCAGAGTGCATTGACGGCAATCCCATCCCTTCTAAATTCTTCCGACATCCCAAGTACGCACATGCTCATTCCATACTTCGCCATCGTGTAAGCAAGATTGTTCTTAAACCATTTTGGCTTCATGGACAACGGTGGGGAAAGATTGAGAATATGAGGGTTTCTCCCCGCCTTTCCCGAATCTCGCAAAAAAGGGATGGCTGCTTGCGAGGTCAAGAACGTTCCTCGAACATTCACGTCAAACATAAGGTCAAATCGCTTGACGGGCGTTTCTTCGGTGCGAGTTAAACTAATCGCACTCGCGTTGTTGACGAGAATGTCAATGCCACCAAAAGTTTCACCGGTCAATTTCATCGCGCTAGCTATTTGACTTTCATCACGAATGTCGCATTGAATCGGAAGAGCCGCACCGCCCACGGCCCGAATTTCCTCAGCCGCGGAATATATCGTTCCAGGTAATTTTGGATTCACTTCCGTAGTCTTCGCCGCAATTGCAATCTGTGCGCCATCTTGCGCCGCTCGCAATGCAATTGCAAGACCGATACCCCTTGAACCTCCGGTTATAAATATCGTTTTCCCTTTGAGACTCATTTGCTCTCTCTCCTCAGTGTGAACTCCATAAAAGCCTGTGCTGCTTCTTCGGATTGAAGGGCAAGGGTAAAGAGCTGGGCTTCTACTCCCATGACCATTGCCACGGCATCATGATTTCGACTCTTGAGAAGAGCCTTAGTATTGATAACGGCATTTGGTGGTTGCTTGGCAATTCGAGCTGCAAGTGCGTGACCTTCAGCAGACGCATTCTCAGAAATTGACGTAACAAGTCCCATGTCCAGCGCTTCCGATGCCGAAAAACTATCTCCCGTGAGGAAGATCCGCGAGGCCCGTTGGTACCCGACCAATTGCGGGAAAAGATAACTCGAACCTGCCTCTGGTACCAACCCCAAGGAAACGAACGGCATTGAAAAAGTGGCAGTTGGATCAGCGAGAACTGCATCACAATGCAAAAGCATGGTCGTACCTATGCCGATGGCGCGTCCTTGTACAATCGCAATGATGGGTTTGGGGAAATTGTGAAGTTCCAGGAGAAAATTGAAGCCTTCGCTCGCCTCCACCGAGATGTCGTCAGCCATAAAGTCATTGATGTCGTTCCCAGCCGTGAAGTTCACGCCTTCAGCTTGGATGACCACGCATCGAGTACCGAAATCCTCGGCCGCCTCCTGGAGGTGCCTACGCAAACGAACATACATTCCTGTTGTGATCGCGTTCATCTTGGCAGGACGGTTGAGCGTGAGAGTGAGCACACTTCCAGCCTGGCTACTTAGAATTTCATCCATTTGGCAATCCTATGGTGGTAATACAGAAATTTTTGTAGGAGAATCGCTCTCGAGTCTTCGGAGAGGCGAGGTAACACCCAATGACAGCCGACATCACTATCTCATCGAGAGAACTGACGCCGTTCGAACGGTTGGTAATGGATCTTCTCTGCGAAGGGATGTCCAACGCGGCAATAGCGCACCAAACTTCCCACACGGAAAAAGTAGTTGAAAATACTGTTAGCCGGACTGCAAAGACTTTCGGCATCAAAGCAGATGCCGATACAAATCTGCGCGTGCTGCTTGCCCTGGCATATCGAACGCATTATGGCGATCGGGCGTTTGAACAATTGGGGATCGCTTGTCAGCATGTAGAGGTCGGACCCAACGGGCAGATGGTTTGCTCACGACATATCGATTGATTGCATTTATTTTCATTCTTTTTCATACGCACTTTTAACTTGTATGTTAAATGAATAGCGCTGACTGTGATCTGTTTAACTCCACGTGATTCATCTAACTCATTAACATTTATCACACTTTGCCGAGGGTTAACACTCTCTGCTTTGAGACCTGCACACACATTCTGAGTATTGTTTTGCTTGCTTCACACAAATGTAACCATAAAAGGAGAGAAAATAATGAAACGTCAAACTTTTGACAAGATCGTCACCATGGTCGGTGTCGGACTTGCGGTATTTCTATTCATCGCAGCGGGACTCCTCAACTGGGGATACTCCTTTGCGGACAGTCAAGTAAAGGGACAACTTCAGTCTCAATCAATCATTCTTCCGGCGACAACTGGGAACTCTGATGAGTCTGCGGACATAACCGCATTCTTCACGGAGAATGGCGACAAGCCAATGACGACCGGCAAGCAAGCTCAAATGTATGCAGATCACTATCTGGGCTTCCATCTAGCAGGCATGCCTACTTATGCGGCGGCATCAACCGCCAATCGTGCAGCGCAAGGTGCACTTTCTGCAGACCCAACGAACGCTGACTTAAAGGCCAAAGCAGATTCCGCAGCAGGAATTGTTGACACTGTATTCAAGGGCACAATGCTCCGCGGCACGCTGCTAACGGCATATGCGTTCTGGGAGTTAGGACAGATTGCAAAGATCGCTGCAATGGCAACTCTTGTAGGAGGAATCCTTCTACTTGTTCTCTCAATCGCAGGGTGGGTACACCTTCGTCGCACTCCCGCAGAGGCGACGATCTAGCCCTCTACTCTCCGTGAGGGTGAAGAAAAACACCCCCCGATTTATTCGGGGGGTGTTTTTTAATGCAGAAATGTTTTACCTTTCAATCGCCCCAGAAATGAATTCCTCAGTGCGCACCTGTGCCTGATCATCTGTGTACTGAATAGGCGGCGTCTTCATAAAGTAACTCGCTGGCGAGAGCAAAGGTCCGCCAATGCCTCGATCGAGTCCCAGCTTCGCGCAACGTAAGGCATCAATGATTACGCCTGCTGAGTTGGGAGAATCCCACACCTCTAGTTTGTATTCCAGGTTAAGAGGAACGTCCCCGAATGCTCGGCCTTCTAGCCTTACATAGGCCCACTTTCGGTCATCCAACCAAGGAATGTAGTCGGACGGGCCAATGTGCACGTTCCGGGCTCCCAAGTCGTGCTCCAATTGTGAAGTCACGGAGTTAGTCTTTGAAATCTTCTTGGACTCAAGTCGATCCCGCTCCAACATATTCTTGAAGTCCATGTTTCCACCAACATTGAGTTGGTAAGTGCGATCCAAATGCACTCCACGATCTTGAAACAATTTAGCCATAATTCGGTGCGTAATCGTTGCACCCACCTGACTCTTAATGTCATCGCCGATAATGGGAAGACCAGCCTTGGTGAATTTATCCGCCCACACTGGGTCTGATGCGATGAAGACAGGCAGCGCATTCACGAAAGCACAGCCCGCGTCAATTGCACATTGGGCATAGAACTTGGCTGCTTCCTCTGAACCCACGGGAAGGTAGCAAATTAGCACGTCAACAGCTGCCTCTTTTAGTGCTGCAACGATGTCGACGGGAGCAGCATCGGATTCAGTAATTGTCTCGCGGTAGTAGCGACCTAGGCCATCGAGGGTCACGCCGCGTTGGACGATCACTCCAGTCTTTTCAACATCGGCAAACTTAATGGTGTTGTTCTCGCTTGCCCACATGGCATCAGCTAGGTCTAGTCCGACCTTTTTGGCATCGACATCAAAGGCTGCAACAAACTTCACATTACGAATGTGATACCCACCGATGACGGCGTGCATTAGTCCAGGAATCTCCTGATCCACAGGTGCGTCCTTGTAGTAAACGACTCCTTGGATAAGAGAATTGGCACAGTTACCTACGCCAATAATGGCAACACGGATATCTCCTTGAACAGTTGAACCGTTAGCTTTTGAGATGGTCACGCTATTTCCTTTCGGTTTTTATCATGTCTTCCAACCAAGCGATTTCTCGCTCGGCGGATTCCAAAGAATGACGTCGCCACTCTTCTAAGTACTTATCAAGTCCAATTGGAGATTTCTCCAGCTCATTGCGGAGAATCTCGGCCCGCTCCTTCAATCGTCGATGTCGACCTTCGAGAATGCGCACCCGATTTGCGCCAGAGGTCGGGCTAAAGAAAGCAAAACGGACCTCAAAACCTTCGTCCTCCCAAGTATCTGGACTGACCGTCTCCGTGAGTTTTGAAAAACGATCCGCACCCTTTGCTGAGAGGCGATACACGATCCTTGAACGGCGGGAGAGTCCCCCATCCTCAGTGAAACTCTCTTCAATCAATCCGGCTTCGAGCATTCTGCGCAATTGGGGGTAGAGGACAGAGAAGGAGAGCGCACGAAAGGGTCCGAAAATAGCGCTCATGCGTTTGCGCAATTCGTAGCCATGGAGTTCGTTCTGCGAGAGAAGCCCCAGGAGTGCAAACTCCAAGGATTCAGATCTCGATCGCACGTGCTCCCCCATCTTCCATATGACTACCCAATAGCCAGCAGATATATCGATTCGATATATCGCATGTGAATTCAATCGGATATATGGCCAGCAAGCAAATCTGGGGGTGCTAAGACGGCGTGGCGAGCTGGCAGACGCTCAATTATGTGAGGATCGAGCCTTACCCTTGAACCGTCTTCCCCGCTCCATCTCTCCTCAGGCGTTATTTGCGCCACCACAGCGGAAGGAAGCCCAGATGTCCTTACTCACTTGGAAAGTTCACGGAACCGGCAAAACGATTGGCGCTGGCGAAGTCGTTTCCACCGACGAACGCTTAAGCTGGCCACGGACCACCGGGGTTGGCCTGCAACACATTGCTGCCATGTTCGGAGCCACGTTTCTTGTACCGATTATTACCGGCTTGCCTCCTACGACCACCCTTTTCTTCTCCGGGATCGGCACCTTGCTTTTTCTCACCATTACAAAGAATCGAGTTCCCAGCTACCTAGGTTCTTCCTTCGCCTTCTTGGCTCCAATCGCGGCAGCGGTATCTAAAGGTGGAATGTCTGACGCCCTTGGAGGCGTCGTGGTCACCGGAATCATTTTGGCGATCATTGGTCTGATTGTAAAAGCCGCTGGCATTGGATGGATCAACTGGATGTTGCCACCAATCGTGACTGGCACCATTGTCATGGTTATTGGTCTCAATCTGGCGGGTGCCGCGAAAGGCAACTTCAGCCAAGGTCCCACTATTGGAATCATTACCCTTGCTGCCATTGGTCTGGTTTCGGCGTTCTCACGAGGCTTCCTCAATCGCATTAGCATCTTCGTCGGACTGGTCCTTGGCTATTTTGTGGCATTCTTAATGGGCGACGTAAACACGGATGGAATCAAAGCGGCTAAGTGGGTTGCGGCCCCGGATTTCACAAGTCCAACTTTCAATTTCAGCGCGGTCATTCTCTTCCTTCCCGTTGTCTTGGTTCTCATTGCTGAAAATGTCGGCCACGTAAAGGCCGTGGCCGCAATGACTGGGAAGAACCTCGATGACCAGATGGGCATGGCTCTCTTCGCCGACGGGGTTGCAACTACTCTGGCCGGGGCAGGTGGCGGTTCTGGTACGACCACTTACGCGGAGAATATTGGCGTTATGGCTGCCACGCGCGTCTACTCTACTGCCGCTTACTGGATCGCAGGAACGGGAGCCATCGTGCTTTCCCTTTCTCCAAAATTCGGCGCGGTGCTCAGCGCGACTCCTGTGGGAGCACTCGGTGGAGTAGGCGTTGCGCTCTTCGGAATGATCGGCGTCCTTGGAGCGAGAATCTGGATCGAAGGAAAAGTTAACTTCGCAGACTCAACCAATCTCATCATCGCTGCTTCCGCGTTGATTATCGGAATCTCCGATATGTCATGGACCCGCGGCGACTACACCTTCAATGGCATCATCAATGCAACTCTCGTTGCCGTTGTTGGCTACCGCGTCCTCAGTTCTGTTGCAAAATCACGGGGCACTAGCGCGGGATAATTGTTCAGTTTGGTATCGAAAAGCGTGTGGGACAAGAACGGCGATTAAAAGAAAGAGTGCGCTCGTCAGGTAATGGAATTGAGACCGGCGAGTAAAA
>JBAQFB010000007.1:0-141088 GCA_049287065.1 Candidatus Nanopelagicaceae bacterium | reverse complement strand
CAAGGTCGCGGTTTCAGAATTCTTAAGCGCAGCAGCCACATAACTGTTGTCGTGTCTGACGTTAAGAAGGGAGCGACCAAGTAATGGGTCAAAAGGTAAACCCCCACGGCTTCCGTCTTGGCATCACCACAGAGTTCAAGTCTCGTTGGTATGCGGACAAGTTGTACAAGGACTATATAAAGGAAGATGTTGAAATTCGTCGCAAGATGAGTAAAGGCATGGAGCGCGCTGGTGTTTCTCGCATCGAAATTGAGCGTACCCGCGACCGTGTCCGCATCGACCTTCACACCGCACGTCCAGGAATTGTTATCGGACGTCGTGGAATGGAAGCGGACAAGCTCCGCCAAGAGCTCGAGAAGCTCACGGGCAAGCAAGTTCAACTCAATATTCTCGAAGTGAAGAACCCGGAAATTGATGCCCAACTCGTCGCACAAGGAATCGCCGAGCAGCTCGCTGCGCGTGTTTCATTCCGCCGCGCGATGCGTAAGGCCATGCAGACCGCATTGAAGTCTGGCGCGAAGGGCATCCGTGTCCAGTGCGGTGGACGTCTTGGTGGTGCTGAAATGTCCCGTTCAGAGTTTTACCGCGAAGGCCGCGTCCCTCTCCACACCTTGCGTGCGGATATCGATTATGGCTTCTATGAGGCTCACACCACTTTCGGTCGCCTTGGCGTAAAGGTTTGGATTTACAAGGGCGAAGTTATTCATTCACGTGCAGAGCGTGAGGCAGCAGCACTAGCTGCGGCACGCGCGCCGAAGGCTGATCGACCACGTCGCCCAGCACCTCGCGCAACACGCGGTGAAGTGACCTCATCAACACCTGCCTCTCGTGCAGCAACTGCGGTTGTTGAGCCGCTGGCAGAACCTGAAGCGCCAGTTGAACCAGTAGCCCCCATCGAAGGAGGCGAGGCTTAAATGTTAATTCCACGTCGAGTCAAGCACCGTAAGCAGCACCACCCATCTCGCAGTGGTGCATCAAAGGGCGGCACAGCCGTTTCTTTCGGAGACTTCGGCATTCAAGCTCTTGAGCCCGCCTATGTCACCAACCGCCAGATTGAAGCAGCGCGTATTGCAATGACGCGTTACATCAAGCGTGGCGGAAAAGTTTGGATCAATATTTATCCAGACCGTCCCATTACCAAGAAACCGGCCGAAACCCGCATGGGTTCCGGTAAAGGTTCACCGGAGTGGTGGATCGCAAACGTAAAGCCAGGCCGTGTGATGTTCGAAATCTCCGGCGTTACTGAGCCAATTGCTCAAGAAGCAATGCGTCTTGCAATTCACAAACTTCCAATGAAGTGCCGTGTTGTTCGACGTGAGGAGGCGTAATGGCTACTACAACTAACGAAGAGCTGCGCGCGTTGCCAGCTGATGAGTTAAACGCAAAACTTCGCGAATCGAAAGAAGAACTCTTCAACATTCGCTTTCAGGTTGCCACAGGGCAGACGGAAAGTCATGGTCGACTCGGCGCAGTTCGCAAAGAGATTGCTCGGATCTACACCATTATTCGTGAACGTGAACTAGGTATCGGAGGTGCTGCATGACGCAAAATAGCGCTTCTGTTGAGGATCGCGGTTTTCGCAAAACCCGTGAGGGAATTGTTGTAAGCGACAAGATGGATAAGACGGTAACCGTTGAAGTAATGGATCGCGTGAAGCACGGTCTTTACAGCAAGGTTATGAGCCGTTCTCGTAAATTGAAAGCCCACGACGAGCAAAATACTGCCGGCGTAGGCGATCGTGTAGTCATCATGGAGACTCGACCTATCTCGGCAACCAAGCGTTGGCGTGTAGTCGAAATCCTCGAGAAAGCTAAGTAGAGGGGCCGGTAGTAAAAGATGATTCAACAAGAGTCGCGTCTACGCGTCGCGGATAACACAGGAGCGAAAGAGCTTCTCTGTATTCGTGTTCTCGGTGGCTCCAAGCGACGCTATGCCGGTATCGGAGACATCATTGTCTGCACCGTCAAGGATGCAATTCCTGGCGGCCAAGTAAAGAAAGGTGAAGTCGTAAAGGCTGTCATCGTTCGAACTGTTAAGGAACGCCGTCGTCCGGATGGTTCCTATATTAAATTTGATGAGAATGCTGCAGTTATCCTCAAAGCGGATGGCGAACCACGCGGCACTCGTATCTTCGGACCTGTTGCACGTGAACTTCGCGACAAGCGTTTCATGAAGATCATCTCGCTAGCGCCGGAGGTGCTCTAATAATGGCCAAGATTAAGAAGGGCGATACCGTTCTCGTTATCGCTGGAAAAGATAGAGGCGTCACAGGCAAGGTGCTTGACTTGGATTCCAAGCGCATCTTGGTGGAGGGCGTTAATCGTGTAAAGAAGCACACTCGCGAAACCACGGGCGACCGCGGCGCAAAGGTCGGCGGTATTTTGACTGTCGAAGCTTCAATCGCGATTTCAAATGTCATGCTCGTTGATGAGGACGGCAAGGCCACTCGCCTTGGTGCTCGCAAAGATGAAAATGGCAAGAACGTGCGAATTTCCCGTCGCACTGGAAAGGACGTCTGATGACAACAAGCGAACTAGTACGTCTTAAAGGACGTTACCGCAGCGAGATCGCACCTGCCCTCAAGGCTCAATTTGGCTATAAGAATGTGATGCAGATTCCGACCCTGACCAAAGTTGTGGTCAATATGGGTGTCGGTGAAGCAGCACGTGATGCCAAGTTGATCGAAGGCGCAATCCGCGACCTCACCACGATCACCGGCCAGAAGCCGCAGGTCACCAAGTCACGCAAGTCCATTGCGCAGTTCAAGCTTCGCGAGAACATGCCAATTGGTGCACACGTGACACTTCGCGGAGACCGTATGTGGGAGTTTACAGACCGTCTACTTTCAATCTCCTTGCCACGTATCCGCGACTTCCGTGGACTTTCACCAAAGCAATTTGATGGAAATGGCAATTACACCTTTGGTCTCACCGAACAAGTCGTGTTCCCTGAGATTCAACAAGACAAGGTTGATCGTCCGCGCGGTATGGACATCACCTTTGTTACCACCGCAAAGAACGATGAAGAAGGTCGCGCACTCCTCAAGGCGCTCGGCTTTCCTTTCAAGGAGAACTAAATGGCTAAGACATCGCTCAAAGTAAAAGCAGCCCGTAAGCCAAAGTTCAAGGTTCGCGGATACACACGGTGCCAGCGTTGCGGACGTCCGCATGCTGTCTACCAAAAATTTGGAATTTGCCGCATCTGCTTCCGTGAGATGGCGCACCGCGGCGAACTTCCTGGCATCACTAAGGCTTCCTGGTAATTAACCCAACAACTACGAAAAAGGTCCTCACCAAATGTGAGGAAACCGGTTCGAGAAAGGCGATAGGCCACGCATGACAATGACAGATCCGATCGCGGACATGCTTACGCGACTGCGTAATGCGAACTCTGCTTACCATGATTCGGTTTCCATGCCGTCTTCATCGGTTAAGACGCGAATCGCAACAATTCTTCAACAGGAGGGTTTCATCGGCGGATACCGTGTTGATGCCAATGCAAATGGCGTCGGCAAGACACTCGTCCTCGATTTGAAATTCGGCCCTAATCGTGAGCGTTCGATTGCTGGACTTCGTCGAGTTAGCAAGCCGGGACTTCGTGTATACGCCAAGTCCACTGCACTGCCAAAAGTTCTTGGCGGGCTAGGCGTTGCAATTATTTCAACTTCATCTGGATTGCTGACCGATAAGCAAGCCAACAAACAGGGCGTAGGCGGAGAAGTTCTCGCCTATGTGTGGTAATTGACATGTCACGTATCGGTCGTATGCCAATCAACGTCCCAGCGGGCGTAGAAGTATCTATTTCTGGCCAGGAAGTTGCTGTGAAAGGGCCCAAGGGTTCTCTGTCGCTCTCTGTCGCTGAACCAATTCAAGTTTCACAGAGTGAAGGAATTCTTACAGTTGCTCGTCCAAACGACGAACGCTTGAGCCGTTCACTTCATGGACTCTCACGTACTCTCGTGGCGAATATGGTCGAAGGTGTAACCAATGGTTACAGCAAGACGATTGAAATCGTCGGTGTTGGTTATCGTGTAGCTGAGAAGGGTGCGGACCTGGAGTTTGCACTTGGTTACAGCCACCCAATTCTTTTCCCTGCTCCTGTTGGGATTACCTTCAAGGTTGAATCTCCAACCAAGTTCTCAATTTCAGGAATTGACAAGCAACTCGTAGGCGAAGTTGCCGCGAAGATCAAGAAATTGCGTAAGGCCGATCCTTATAAGGGTAAGGGCTTGCGTCTCTCAGGCGAAGTTGTTCGCCGCAAGCAAGGAAAGACGGGTAAGAAGTAATGGCTATCGGTGTAAAGGTCGTAAAAGGCTCGGCAACTAATGCCCGCGCCCGTCGTCATTTCCGTGTTCGCAAGAAGGTCTCCGGAACTTCCGTTCGTCCACGCCTCGTCGTTTCGCGCTCTGCTCGTCACCTCGTTGTCCAAGTTGTCGATGATCTAGCTGGTCGTACTTTGGCTAGTGCCTCAACAATGGAAGCCGATCTGCGTGCGTCCGCTGGTGATAAGACTGCTAAGTCTCGCCAGCTGGGCGCATTGATCGCAGAGCGTGCCAAGGCAGCAGGAATTACCTCGGTCGTTTTCGATCGCGGTGGCAACAAGTACCACGGTCGTATTGCAGCTCTTGCTGAGAGTGCACGAGAGAACGGATTGGACTTCTAATGGCTGGTAATCCAACTCAAGCACGTAGTGGTGCTCCAGCGGGCGATGCCCCAAAGGGGAGTGACCGTCGCGAACGTCGCGAACGTCGCGATGATCGTCAGCAAGAGAAGAGCCCGTATATCGAGCGCGTTGTCTTCATCAACCGTGTTTCAAAGGTTGTAAAGGGTGGACGCCGCTTCTCCTTCACTGCACTTGTTGTAGTTGGAGACGGCAATGGTCAAGTTGGAATTGGCTACGGAAAGTCGAAAGAAGTTCCGCAAGCAATTGCAAAGGCTGTCGAAGAGGCAAAGAAATCATTCTTTACCGTTCCTCGTATCCAAGGCACCATTCCTCACCAAACTCAAGGTGAAGCAGCAGCTGGTGTAGTTCTTCTCCGTCCCGCAAGTCCTGGTACCGGTGTTATCGCTGGTGGTCCAGTTCGTGCCGTGCTTGAGTGCGCCGGAATCTCCGATGTACTTACAAAATCTTTGGGTTCAAATAATGCAATCAACATGGTTCATGCCACTGTCGCCGCATTGAAGCAACTCGAAAGCCCTGCAGCAATTGCTGCTCGTCGCGGTCGTCCACTTGAGGATGTTGCACCTGCAGCACTTATCCGCGCTTCACAGATTCCGGTAGGTGCATAATGCCTCGTTTGAAAGTTACCCAGATCAAGTCAAAGATCGGCAGCAAGCCAGAGATTCGCCACACTTTGCGGTCCCTTGGTTTGAAACGAATCAATGATGTGGTCGTAAAGGAAGATCGTCCAGAAATTCGTGGCATGGTTCACGCCGTTCGCCATCTGATCCAGGTTGAGGAGGTTGAATAACGATGACACTCAAAGTTCATCATCTTCGTCCAGCCCCCGGTGCTAAAACCGCCAAGACTCGTAAGGGTCGCGGCGAAGCATCAAAGGGAAAGACTGCCGGTCGTGGTGGTAAAGGAACTCGTGCCCGTAACCAGGTTCGTGCAGGATTCGAGGGCGGCCAGCTGCCTCTCGTCATGCGTCTTCCTAAGTTGCGTGGATTCAAGAACCCCGCACACATTGAGTACCAGGCTGTAAATGTCGCAACCATTAATGCCCTTTATCCAAAGGGCGGCGATGTCACCGTTGAGGACTTGGTCAAGAAGGGCGCTGCTCGCGGCGGCTCACCAATCAAGGTCTTGGGAAATGGCGATATCGCAGTCAAAGTCAGTGTTCACGCTCACGCATTCTCTTCTTCAGCCTCTGAGAAGATTGCGGCAGCGGGAGGATCGACAAAGACTCTATAACTCGTCTTTCTAATGCCAATTCCAAGGTGAATTCATTAGTATGCGGTGGGTACGAAATCAAGAAAGAACCAGTATTGAGAGAGATGGGGAAGATCAGTGCTATCAGCATTTGGTAAGGCCTTTAGGACTCCAGATCTGCGCAAGAAGATTTTCTTCACCCTCTCGATCATGGGTCTCTTCCGCTTCGGTTCGGTTGTTCCAACACCTGGTGTTTCGTATTCCAACGTTCAGAGTTGTCTCAAGCAGGTTGAATCTGGCGGTCTCTTTGGCCTCATCAACCTCTTCAGCGGTGGAGCCCTTCTCCAACTCTCTGTTTTCGCTCTTGGCATCATGCCTTACATCACCAGTTCGATCATTATTCAGCTTCTCACTGTTGTCATTCCTCGTTTTGAAACTTTGAAGCAAGAGGGCCAATCGGGAACTGCGAAACTAACTCAATACACCCGTTACTTGACCATTGGACTGGCAATTTTGCAGTCAACCGGTTTGGTTGCAGTGGCTCGCGTTCCTGGCCGACTGATTTCTGGATGTTCAGCCGCAATTATCCCTGACACTTCATGGCAGCGCATCGTCACAATGATCTTCGTTATGACCGCGGGTACTTCTGTAATCATGTGGCTCGGTGAATTGATTACTGATCGAGGTGTCGGCAACGGTATGTCCATCTTGATTTTCACTTCTATCGCAGCGGGTTTCCCTGGAAACTTGTGGAGTATCAAACTGCAGAAGGGCCTTTTCGCTTTCATCTTCGTACTTGCAGTGGGTGTACTCGTAGTAGCGGCCGTTGTCTTCGTTGAACAGGCGCAGAGACGCATTCCAGTTCAATATGCCAAGCGTATGGTCGGCCGCCAGTCATACGGCGGAACAAGCACTTACATCCCAATCAAGGTCAACCAGGCTGGCGTCATCCCAGTAATTTTCGCTTCCTCCCTTCTCTACATTCCATCGCTGATAGTTAACTTCACAAACAGCCAGGCCGGCTGGGCCGTCTGGATTTCTCGGAATTTCGTCAAGGGCGATCACCCCGTCTACATCCTTTCTTATGCAGCGCTGATTATTTTCTTCACCTACTTCTATGTCGCAATTACTTTCAACCCGGATGAGGTTGCCGACAACATGAAGAAGTACGGCGGATTCGTGCCGGGCATCCGCGCCGGCCGTCCAACTTCTGAGTATTTGCAGTACGTTCTCTCTCGAATTACCGCTCCTGGCTCGCTCTATCTTGCCTTCGTTGCGATCATTCCGATCCTTGCGCTTATTCTTTTCGGTGCTACGCAGAACTTCCCATTTGGTGGAACCGCGATCTTGATCGTTGTAGGTGTTGGTCTTGACACCGCTAAGCAGATTGAAAGTCAGTTGCAGCAACGTTCGTACGAGGGGTTCTTGCGCTAATGCGTTTAGTCCTGGTTGGTCCACCAGGTGCAGGCAAAGGAACACAGGCTCAATTCCTGGCTTCGCACTATGCAATTCCTCATATTTCCACGGGTGACATTTTCCGCGCCAATTTGAAAGAGGGCACTCCTCTGGGGGTTGAGGCGAAATCGTTTATGGATCGTGGCGATTTAGTCCCTGACTCAGTGACAAATGAGATGGTCCGTGATCGACTAGGAAAAGATGATGTCACCAATGGATTTCTTCTCGATGGTTTTCCGCGCAATGTCGCACAAGCCGAAGTCCTGCGAGCCATTTTGGCAGAGAAGCGGACGCCGCTCAGTGCTGCGTTGGAACTCTCTGTTGCCACCTCGGAAATCATTCTCCGGCTGTCGGGACGCCGAGTTTGTCGCAATTGTGGGAGAGTCTGGCATCTTGAATTCGATAAACCAACGGATCCGCAGAAGTGCGATACCTGTCAAGGCGAGCTGTATCAGCGTGAGGACGACAAAGAAGAGGTAATCACGAGACGACTAGAGGTCTATCAGGAGCAGACCGCTCCCATCATTTCTTTTTATCGTACTGAAGGCTTACTCATCACGATCAGTGCAACTGGCTCGGTATCAGAGATCACTGAGCGCGCTATTTCCGCGCTTAGCCGTGTCCACTAGATAGGTATATGTAGTGGCAATCCAGTTGAAAACTCTAGATCAAATTAAGGTGATGCGCCGCGCAGGACTTCTGGTAGGGCAAACCCTTGAGATTCTAAAAGCATCTATAAAGATTGGAATGCGAACAGATGCGCTTGACGCGATTGCCGCCGCGAATATCAAACGTGGTGGTGGAACCTCTAATTTCAATGGATATCACGGTTTCACTGGCACTATCTGTGTCTCGCTTAATGACGAAGTCGTCCACGGAATTCCGGGCAATCGGATAATTGAGGACGGAGATATTGTTTCGATCGATTGCGGAGCGATTATTGAAGGATGGCACGGAGATGCTGCGTTTTCAACAATTATTGGGACAGTAGACCCGCAAGATCAGAAATTGTTGGACGTTTGCGAGGAATCTATGTGGCGAGGAATTGCAGCTGGACATACTGGTGCGCACCTTTCGGACATTGGTCATGCGGTCGAGCAGTACATCAACTCGCAAGGTAAATTTGGAATTTTGAAAGAGTATGGCGGACATGGCATTGGTACCGAGATGCATCAAGAGCCGCATGTCCTCAATTTCGGGAAACGTGGTTTCGGACCTGAATTAACTCCCGGATTAGTCCTTGCAATCGAGCCAATGATCACTCGAGGAACTCACAGAACCAAAGTTTTGAAAGACGACTGGACTGTGGTCTCAGCGGACAAGTCGCATGGTGCCCACTTTGAACACACATATGCACTCTTGCCTGATGGGAAACCATTTGTGTTGACTGCTTTGGATGGCGGGAAAGAACGCCTAGGTCAACTTGGGATAGAGATTTCCGGGCTGATTCAGTGAGCCTTTTCGTTGTTGTAAGGTAAGGATATGGGCGCTGAATTAGGAGTAGTTATGCGCTCGGAAATTGCGGAAATTCCGGCAGTTTTTCGGCGCATTCAGGCAAGTGCGGATGAATTAGCGGGACAGATCAATCAATTACCCCTCTCCGCTGTCGATTCCGTGATTCTCGTCGCACGAGGAACCTCCGACAATGCCGCCCTGTATTTGAAGTACTTGATCGAAACGAAGATTGGCATACCCTGCGGTCTTGCTTCACCATCAGTAGTTTCGATTTATGGTGCCAAACTGCGCTTCAAAAATGTATTGGTAATTGCACTGAGTCAGAGCGGACAATCTCCGGATTTAGTTCGTTACTGTCAAGCCGCTCGAGATGGTGGCGCAGCGCTCCTTGCGATGACAAACGACAAAGAGAGTCCACTCGCGTTGATTTCTCACTGCCATTTGTATCTTCACGCCGGTCCAGAGAAGGCAGTTGCTGCCACGAAGAGTTATTCCGCAGAGTTGCTGATGGCTCGGACTTTTGTATCCGTGTGGAGTGGTGAGACGATTGATTTTGATGCACTTATCGAGGAAACAGAGAAGGCGCTCGAACAAGTTCCCGTTATCAAGAATATCGCCTCAAATTTTGATTACAGCCCTGGTGTTACCACCATGGGTCGAGGTTATTCATATGCAAATGCCCATGAGTGTGCTCTTAAGATTCAAGAGACAGTAAAAATCCCCGTCGCATCATTTTCTTCAGCAGATTATCTGCACGGTCCAATTTCATCTCTTCATAGTGATTCGCGGGTAATTTTCTTGGCTCCCATGGGAATTGCCGAGAATGCTATGTCAGCGACGGTGGCGCGGATCAGGGAGATCACCAATCACATCTATTGGATTGGTGCGGGATTTCCTCGCCAGGTAAGTGAGACATTTTTGGGCGGTACTTCACAATTGTCTGAAGTTGATGCCGTCATTGCCGATAGCGTCCTATTGCAGTTATTCGCCCTCTTCTTGGCAGTTTCGGCGGGAAAGAATCCGGATGCACCTGTTGGTTTATTAAAAGTCACCAAGACGGTCTAGCCGACAATGACGCAGACGGTTCCGGCCTTTATTGATCTCCAGGTAAATGGACACGGAGGCGTAGATCTACTTGCAGCAAAGACAACTGAGGATATTCGCAAAGTATCGCGGTCGCTCTTATCGCAAGGAGTAGGCGCGTACTTACCTACTCTGATTACAGGTCCCATTCTTCGAACAGTCGAAGTAATGAAATTGATCGAGGAAGTCCGCAGATCACCAAAAGATGATGAAGCCGAAGTGATTGGTATTCATCTGGAAGGACCATTCCTATCTCCGGAGAAACCTGGAGTTCATCCAACAGATTTCTTGACCCGTCCAACGCAAGAATTGTTGGGCGAGTATTTGAGCGCGGGCACTGTCACCATGGTTACTCTTGCGCCGGAAATCCCCGGTGCTTTGGACGCTACTAAATTTCTTGCACAGATGGGCGTGATTGTTTCCTTGGGCCACTCCAATGCAACAACGCAAGAAGCTCATGCTGGGTTTGACGCCGGAGCAACGACGGTGACTCACATTTGGAATGCCATGAGTAAGGATCAGACCCCAGGTGTCGGCCTGGCAGGTGTGGCGCTCGAGAGGGCGGAGATAGCGATTCAACTTATTGTTGACGGGGTGCACCTCACGGACGAACTGGTCCGGTACACCGTAGAAAATGCCCCAGAGCGTTTCATTGTTACCAATGACGCGGTTTCACCGGCCGGATTGGGAGAGGGAACCTTTCCTTTTGGGACTTTTATGGTGACCGTGAAGGATGGTCGAGCAGTCCGCTCTGATGGAGTTTTGGCCGGGGGAGTCGGGTCCTTGAAGGAGTCATTTCAACGTTTGTTAACCCTGGGAGTTCCATTTGGTTCAGCTCTGGCCAGTATGACGAGTCGGCCGGCGGCCCTGGTAGGCAGGCCGGATCTTGGAGTCCTTTCCTTGGGTGGGAAGGTCACTGTGCTGTAAGTCTCATGTGGCGAAAGGGATAAATCGCGCGATTTGGCACCGATTTCCCTTATACCCACGCCTGGCTTTAGACTTACCCTTCGCTTCGCAAGAAGCAACCACCAATACTGACAGAAAAGTAGGTAACGCTTGGCCAAGAAAGATGGTGCTATCGAGATCGAGGGCACTGTTGCCGAAGCTCTGCCTAATGCGATGTTTCGTGTTGAGTTAACTAACGGGCACAAGATCCTCGCTCACATCAGTGGGAAGATGCGAAAGAACTACATTCGTATCCTCCCGGCTGACCGTGTCATCGTGGAGTTGAGTCCGTATGACCTCACAAGAGGTCGCATCGTTTACCGTTATAAGTAGAAGGAGGGCAGTCATGAAAGTTAAGCCAAGCGTGAAGAAGATTTGCGATAAGTGCAAAGTTATCCGTCGCAAAGGTCGCGTCATGGTTATCTGCGACAACCTCCGACACAAGCAACGTCAGGGTTAATTCTCTGACTTTGAAGTAGAGCAAGCGCGTGATGCGACTGCTTGATTAATCGAAAGATTATGAGAGCAGACCCTTGGTCCGACAGGCTGAGGCCCATCAATTGATGGGGAGCATTGCGGAGGACCTGTCGGATTACTGAATGGTTGAATACATGGCACGTCTTGTCGGTGTCGATCTTCCGCGCGAAAAACGCGTTGAGATTGCACTCACCTATATCTTCGGAATGGGTCTTACCCGTTCACAAAAAACATTAGCGGCAACTGGCATTAGTCCAGATGTTCGCGTAAAAGATCTTCAAGAACCAGAGCTCGCGAAACTTCGTGAATTCATCGAAGCGAACTTCAAGATCGAGGGCGACTTACGTCGCGAAATTGCTGGAGACATTCGACGCAAAGTCGAAATTCAGAGTTATCAAGGTATTCGTCACCGCAAGGGACTTCCTGTTCGCGGTCAACGTACACACACCAACGCCCGTACGCGTAAGGGTCCTCGTAAAGCAATTGCTGGCAAGAAGAAGGTGACTAAGTAATGGCCGCTCCTAAAGCTAAAGCCGGTGCCGCAAAAGGCGCTAAAGGCAAAGTAAAACTTCGCAAGAAGGAGAAGAAGAACATTGCGGTTGGTCACGCTCACATTAAGAGCACCTTCAACAACACGATCATTTCCATCACCGATACAACCGGCGCAGTTATTTCATGGGCTTCATCAGGCCAGGTTGGCTATAAAGGCTCACGTAAATCAACCCCGTTCGCCGCACAGTTGGCTGCAGAAGCTGCTGCTCGTCGCGCACAGGAGCACGGTTTGAAGAAGGTAGATGTATTCGTCAAGGGTCCAGGATCTGGACGTGAGACTGCAATTCGTTCATTACAGGCTGCCGGTTTGGAAGTTGGTGCCATTTCTGATGTCACACCAGCACCACACAACGGTTGCCGTCCACCCAAGCCACGTCGAGTTTAAGGAAGGAATAGAGTAAATGGCTCGTTATACCGGAGCAGATTGCAAGCGCTGCCGTCGTGAAAAAGTGAAGCTCTTCCTTAAGGGCTCGAAGTGCGATGGACCAAAATGTCCGATCGAATCTCGTCCATACCCACCAGGGCAACATGGTCGCGGTCGTTCGAAGGAATCTGAGTACCTACTTCAGATGCGTGAGAAGCAGAAGTGCGCACGTATTTACGGTGTACTGGAGAAGCAGTTCCGCGGTTACTACGAAGAGGCAAACCGTCGCCAAGGTAAAACTGGTGAGAACCTTCTCGTAATTCTGGAAACCCGTTTGGACAACGTCGTGTTCCGCGCTGGCTTTGCAAAGAGCCGCGACATGGCACGTCAGTTGGTTCGTCACGGACACTTCCTTGTAAATGGCAAGAAGGTAAATATTCCTTCCTTCCGTGTCTCTGCAATGGACATCATTGATGTTCTGCCAAAGTCATTGGATCTCACGCCATTTATTGTTGCTAGCGCCGAGCTTGGCGAGAAGTCAGTACCTGCATGGATGGAGGTTGTTGGTTCGCAAATGCGCATCATCATCCACGGAGTTCCTGCACGCGCTGTCATCGATACCCAGGTTCAAGAGCAGTTAATCGTTGAGCTTTACTCCAAGTAATCCCCGGGGATAGCCCCGCGGGAAATTACCGTGGATTTGCTTTAAAGAAGTAAAAAACTGAATAAAAGAGGAACAAGTAGGAGATCAAATAGTGGATCTCCCAGACATATGGAGGAGCAATAGTGCTAATTGCACAACGTCCCACCCTCAGTGAAGAAGTACTAAGTGATACGCGTTCACGCTTCATCATCGAACCACTAGAGCCTGGTTTCGGTTACACCCTCGGCAACTCAATGCGTCGAACCCTGCTCTCCTCAATTCCAGGAGCAGCAGTTACGAGCATCCGTGTCGGTGGCGCACTACACGAATTCACCACTCTCGAAGGCGTTCTTGAAGATCTCACCGATATTGTTCTTAACATCAAGAACTTGGTGCTCTCTTCAGATAACGATGAACCAAGCATTCTTTACATCCGCAAATCAGGAGCTGGCCCCGTGACCGGCGCAGATATTGCTGTGCCAAGCGGAGTTGAAGTACACAATCCAACTCTCCACCTGGCAACCCTCAACGGGAAGGCAAGCTTGGAGATCGAGCTCACCGTCGAGCGTGGTCGCGGATATGTGACTGCAGTTCAGAATAAGCAGGCCGGCGCTGAAATTGGTCGAATTCCGGTTGACTCCATTTATTCACCAGTTCTCAAGGTTACCTACAAGGTAGAAGCGACTCGCGTTGAACAGCGGACCGACTTCGATCGCCTTGTTGTTGATGTAGAGACCAAGCCATCGATGAAGCCACGTGATGCAATTGCATCGGCTGGTAAGACTCTGGTTGAACTCTTCGGTCTTGCTCGCGAACTCAATGTTGATGCTGAAGGCATCGAAATGGGGCCTTCCGTGCTTGATGCTGCCCTTGCAGCAGATCTTGCTCTTCCCATCGAAGATCTTGATCTCACGGTTCGTTCATACAACTGCTTGAAGCGCGAAGGCATTCACACAGTTGGCGAACTTGTCGGTCGCAGCGAGGCTGATCTCCTTGATATCCGCAACTTTGGATCAAAGTCCATCGATGAGGTCAAGGCGAAATTGGTATCCATGGGTATGTCTCTTAAGGACAGCCCGGTTGGATTCGATCCAACACAGCACCAGAATTACGATGTAAATCTTGACGATGAATTCGTCGAGAACGAGCAGGCCTAGGAGATACGATGCCAAAACCAAGTAAAGGTCCTCGTTTGGGCAGTGGCCCATCACACGAGCGATTACTCCTAGGAACTCTTGCTGAGCAACTTTTTGAGCATGGCAAGATCACAACGACTCAGGCCAAGGCAAGGCGCCTGCGTCCGCTGGCAGAAAAATTGATCACCTTCGCAAAGAAGGGCGATCTTGCAGCTCGTCGCCAAGTGATGGCCACAATTTCAAACAAGAGCGTTGTTCATACTCTCTTCACCGAAATCGGACCTCGCTTTGGAGAGCGCAATGGTGGCTACACCCGTATTACCAAGATCAACCCACGTAAGGGCGACAATGCTCCTATGGCGGTTATCGAGGTTCTAACGGAGGGCACGCCACTCAAAAAGGCAGTTGTTACTGAAGCCGAGAAGGCTGCAAAGAAGGCTGCGCCCGCAAAAAAAGCCGCCGCCAAGAAGGCTCCGGTAAAAAAAGCCGCAGTAAAGAAAGACGCTGAGTAACAACTCACGAAATTCTCATGACGGAACCCACTCTCTTTGCCGAGAGTGGGTTTCTTCGTTTACGTCTTGATATTGCATACGATGGCACGAATTTTTCGGGATGGAGCAAGCAACCAGGACAACGGACCGTCCAGACTGAAGTTGAGAGTGCTCTACAGAAGTTGACGCGGGTGAATGTTGAAACAATTGTTGCTGGACGCACTGATGCCGGCGTTCACGCCTCGGGACAGGTAGTTCACGTTGATATTCCAGATATGGAACTTGGCCCGTATTCCAAGAAAAACGACTGGAATATTGATGAATTGCCCTATCGACTCAACCGCATTCTTGACGAAGACGTCCGAATTTTGTCGGCGAGTATTGCCCCGGCGGGTTTTCACGCACGCTTCTCAGCGCTGCGCCGTTACTACCAGTACAAGATCGTCGACAATAACCGTCCAATCCTGCCCATGCGTCGATTCGATGTTGCGCCCTGGTATCGCCCCCTTGATGTGGAAGTTATGAATCAAGCAAGCGCACTTTTGCTTGGCGAAAATGACTTTGCTGCCTTCTGTAAGTTCCGCGAAGGTGGAACCACAATTCGAACCTTAGAAAAGTTTTCCTGGGTACGAAACGAGGAAGGACTTAGTGCCGAAATAGTAGCTGATGCTTTCTGCTATTCGATGGTGCGTAATCTTGTGGGCGCGGTCGTTTGTGTCGCAGACGGACGTTTTCCTATTGGATGGGTGAAAGAATTACTCGACAATCGCAGGAGAGTTTCTGATAGTTTGGTATTTCCATCGCGGGGATTAACGCTGGTTCGAGTTGACTATCCTCCAGAGAAGCAACTTCTATCTCGCATAGAAGAGACACTTAGGCGGAGAGATGAAGAAGAGTAATGGGGCACATTGATGTAAACGGCGTGGATTTCTCCCTCTCGGATGGTCGAGTACTTCTTAATGACGTCAATTTCCGAGTCGGTGAGGGCGCAAAAGTTGCCATGATCGGCGCTAATGGATCGGGTAAAACAACACTCATCCGAATGATATCTGGTGACATCCAACCCGAATCTGGCGCCATTTCAATCTCTGGCGGTCTCGGCGTAATGCGTCAATTTATTGGCTCCGTGCGCGATGACACCAATGTGCGCGAATTGCTCATCTCGGTGGCTCCTAAACGAATAAGGGAAGCCGCCGCCACTGTTCAAGTGAGTGAAGAATTGATAAATACACGAAATGAAGAGCGTGACCAGATGGCATACGCCCAAGCACTCGTGAATTGGGGCGACGCTGGCGGATACGATTTCGAAGTTATTTGGGATGTCTGCTGTACAGAGTCCCTCGGAAAGTCTTTTGACGAAGTTGCGCAGCGGAGTGTGAATACCCTCTCGGGAGGGGAACAGAAGAAATTGGTGTTGCGGGCGCTGCTGCAAGGTCCAGAAGAAGTTTTGCTTCTTGATGAGCCAGATAACTATTTGGATGTTCCGTCCAAACGCTGGTTGGAAGAAGTGATTACGGGAACTAAAAAGACGGTCCTCTTTGTCAGTCACGATCGCGAACTACTTGACCGCACGGCCAACAAGATTGTCACTCTCGAACAAGGCGCCAATGGGAATACCGCGTGGGTTCATGGCGGAAAGTTCTCAACTTGGCATGATGCGCGCAAGGCTCGTAACGAGCGATTTGCAGAGATTCTGCTCAGATGGGAGCAGGAACATGATCGCCTTAAAGAGCTGGTACGTACCTTGCAATGGCAGGCCGCGAGTAGTCCAGATATGGCATCAAAATATCGCGCTATGCAGACCCGCCTACGCAAATTTGAAGAAGTCGGATCGCCTGAGGCGCCACCTATCGAGCAAGATGTTCAGGTGGGATTACGTGGAGGGCGCACGGGTGTACGCGCACTAACGATGGAGAACCTCTCCCTTACGGGTCTTACCGAACCTTTTAATTTCGAAATCTTCTTTGGTGATCGCGTTGCCGTGCTCGGGAAAAATGGAACGGGCAAGTCGCATTTCCTTCGAATGATCTCCGGTGATAAGAATGTGAAGTTCACGGGCGAGTTCAAACTTGGGGCGCGCATCAAAGCGGGCTATTTTGCGCAGACTCATACCCATCCCGAGTTTATGAACAAGACCCTGCTCGAACTTCTCTGGGAGAACTATTCACTTCAATTAGGCCCTGCTAAGAGTGTTCTGCGTCGGTATGAAATACAGAACCAGGCAGAGCAGAAATTCTCCTCTCTCTCCGGTGGTCAGCAGGCGCGTTTTCAGGTTCTTCTTCTTGAACTCTCTGGGTCGACACTCTTACTCCTTGATGAACCAACCGACAATCTAGATCTTGCCAGCGCAGAGAGCTTGGAAACTGCGTTGGAGAATTACGTAGGGACGGTGGTGTCGGTGACTCATGATCGCTGGTTTACAAGGGGTTTTACCCGCTACCTCATCTTCGGGGCTAATGGCCAGGTGTATGAGAGCCCTAAGCCAATTTTTGAGCACTAATTCCGGCTGATAAATTTAGGGACGGTTGGAAATATTGGTGCCGAGTGTTGTCAGGAAGTCTCTTCGGCTCTAAGGTGGTAACAGTCGTAGTAGGAACGGGAACTTCCCTAGCTCAGCCAGGTAATGGAGAATGCTTGTGCTAACTCTTATTGATCGGATTGTTAAAGTCTTTAAGAAGGATTTCCAACTCCTGTCTAATTATGAGCGGACTCATCCGCATTTTTTCTGGTATTTAGGGATTGATGCAATTATCTCAGTAGCTATAATTATTGGCGGATACTCTTTTTACACGAATATGACTACTGATAGACACGCGTTGAAGCATGTCGGTGCTGATGTGATGACATCCCAAGAAGTAGTCGAACATGCCATTAAATTCAACGTATTGGCTTATTGGCTGGGATCCATGAATGGGTATGAATACACATTGAATCACACGGAATCAGATGTTGCTGACATTTTCTATTGGCGGGAGGGTTCCTACAACCGCAACGGCAAACAATTCTTGTATGAGATAAAGACTTACATGAATCAGCAGGCATGGGATTCGCGCGCTCACAATTTCAAGGCGACTACCAATATTCAAACGATACATGTCGACGAAGATCTCACTATACGGATAAACCCAACCTCAATGAGGGGTGTAATCGCCACCTTCGTCAGCAAGCCTGAAATTGTGGCGCTCGCGTACCCGGTACCCCAGAAACTGCAAGACATGATAAAAAACGTGGAAGACCTCAGACCAGTTCAATAACAAATGAGCAACCTTTTCACGCGACCTTCACATTTTTGCACTTTTGCCATATAGACTGAAGTGGATGGGAACTTTTTCACAAGGAGTTAAGTCCGATGATTGACCTTGCCATTACTCTCGACGGGCCTACGAAGAATATCCATATAGGACCTTTTGTGACCTCGGTTGCGAATGTCGTTATGTATTGCTTGGTGATTCTTTTGTTTTTCGCTCCCTTAGTTTTCACAAGGGTGAAGAACAGAAAACGGTTGCTGGCGGCGGAAGACTTTGAAAGTGTTGAAGAGTTCGACAATCTACTGATAGTTGCAAATCTTGCTTCAATAACCAAATATGTGCGTTTCGTTAATTCCGTAATCATTGCTTCTCTCGTGCTTATTTTTTCCTCGGGAATAATAATGTCATTGCGGGGACTCTCCTGGCTCTACACTTCAAATGTAAGTAGATTTGTGCATGCGATGCATTTTTGGTCCGTGCATATCTTCTTCGTTTTTGTAATTCTGCACTTCCTCATCAACTTCTGGCGCGCGGCATGGCATGGCCGCGCCTTTGCGATGTGGGCAAGTGGCATTTTCACTTATTTGCTCTGCATGTTTACTGCTTTTACTGGTGGTCTCGTAGCAAATACTCTTAATTCTCAGTGGCTTGCTTTGCAGACAAAGAATGTCGGCAATTCGCTCGGCCTTGGTTCATTCTTCAATCCGCTCAATATCGGTCAGATGCTTACGCTTCATATTGCCATATTTCCAGTCGCAGTTGGCCTGTTTGTTTATCTGCACCTCAAGTTTGTACGTGGACGCGAACCCATCCCTGTACCTGAGGTTAGAGACCATTCGGGGTGGTCAGATTGACTGCGCCCATGATGAAGAAAGCTGACTTAGCACTTCGCAAATTCTTCGAAAGTCGCTCT
Organism: Candidatus Nanopelagicaceae bacterium; assembly: GCA_049287065.1. GTDB lineage: Bacteria > Actinomycetota > Actinomycetes > Nanopelagicales > Nanopelagicaceae > QYPT01. The sequence goes on along the minus strand of JBAQFB010000007.1, from coordinate 122,455 downwards.
GCCCTTTTCAGAGGCACCGCCCTAGCTCTTATCCCGATGACTGCACTGGCCCTGCTTCTTTCTGGGCTATTTGGTGGACCCTATTCACGTGAGTTGACACTCCAGGAGTGGGCCAAGTCTGCGCCCGCCGATTTTGTCCTGACCGCAACAACTGAACTTGCGCAGGTTGCAGATAAAGGGAGTAATGGTCCTCCTTACAACTCGTTGAGCGAAGGTCAACATCTAGGGCCGATCAATCTTCAAAAGCTGGGTGGTCTTGACATCCCGATTGATCCTGCAGAGGAATTTGTTATTGGACCACTTAAAAAGAGCCAAGATGAAGGTGTATTTGCCGCCATAGGCGAGCTCAGGAACTTAGAGATTGAGGCTCAGACTGATTCATTTAAGAGTTTCGTGGAGGATCAGAAGATTGCGCTCGGTGCAGCCCTTGGGCAATGGGAGAGAGCAAGTGCTCAGCAACGGATCGATTGGGCAGAAAAGTACATTGCGACCTTAGAAGCAACTCCTTTTCGGCAGAAAGTTGCTGATAATCCAGAATTTGGTCCAGTCAAGACACTCACGCAGGCGCTTCTTTATTTAGCGGAGGCGGGCATTCTCGATGGACTGATGACGACGAAGTATTCTGTCCACCCCAGCGACTTTACGGCGCCGGCACTTTTTCTCGGGGATGGAAAATACCTTAAAGAGGTGACGGATGCAGAAGATTTTAATGAGAATCGGATGGCTGTTACTGGAGGAATTAATTCCTTCCCCGGACATTTTTGGCTCCGGGCATATTCCCTCTGGTATTCGATCGAGCCCTTTAAATCTTCGAGGAATGCTGACATTGAAGTCTTCTGGATAATGGTTGCTTACACGCTAATGATCATTTATCTGCCGAAGATTCCAATTCTTAATCGATTTCCAGAACTATTTCCATATTATCGGGGTCGCCGCCGCCGACGTGACTAGGTGTGCGAATCAGTTTCGTTTGAGTGTAAATCCCGTGCTGGACCGGAGTTCGTCTGGGCGCTTTGGGCTCCATGTGAGCGACATCGCGCGAGGTGTCGTGGGGACTCCCTTGGTGGTATTTATGTAAAACCCTTGAACAGTGCTCTCCTTGTCGTGGCTGATGATCGTTCCATGGAATTCTCCAGTGGTATCGGGTTGGCTTGAGCCGCCGGTCCACCTGATGCCGACGAATCGATCAGCCTGCACAAATCCCCATGTGCCGGTGTTGAATCCTTGTACGGTCCAGGCTCCGGTAAGTCGCGGAGCGTCTTGATAAAATCCTAAACCGCGCCAGATCTTCTGAGAATACGAAGTTCCTGCCACAATGTTGTAACGAGTTTTGGCGCCGCTGACCGTGTGAAAACCTCCGTTGTTCTTGCAATTGTTTAATGCGATTTTTGCGGACTTGGGAATTGAGGCATCGCAAATCTTTATCATGTCTTTCAGAAATTTGTCGTCAATCTTCTCTTTCGTCCAGTTGAAGTAATCAATGACCTTGCCCCCGTTCAATGCCATCTCTTTCACCTTCGCATGTGAATATGCAGCATCGTGTTGCATGCAGGCCGGTCGAAAATTGACGTAATATTTAAACGCCTTCTTCCACTGGACGTTGTCTGCAAAAGGAATTTCGGAATCGACAAAAGCTGAGTCGTCGCCGGATTGATAGTCTGTGCCTGCATCTCCTCCTCCACAGCCGTTCGAGACAGATTCGATGGAAACGAGGGCACTCGGGAGTGGTGGCCACACTGTCTTTACTGCGCATGGGGTCTTGGTGAAAATCAAGTTCGTCAGATTGTATGCCGACGCATACTTAATATCCGGAGTCTCGACTTTACCTATCGTCAAGTGGCAATCATCCGCTAAGAATGCCGTCAAAGTGCCGGTGTAACTTTGGGGGGTGAACTTGGGTTCAGTCCAGGTGTAATTGCCGACGACGTATTTTCCGCTCCATTTTCCAATGAAAGTCTGCGTGTACAACTTGTTATTTGCATCAATCTTCCAGGTAACTTGCTCGCCGGTCTGTGTGATCGATATCGAGCCGGCCCACTCGCCCTTATTTATCCAGGTCCCGTTGAGGTCGGCGCCTGCCGAGAATGCCTGCTCGTTTCCCAGGAAGGGGAGCGAGAGGGCGACGAGAATCGTAAAAAGGAGGGATGGGGCATGGCGCCGCATGATTTGAGGTTAGCACTAAAAGAAGGTGGGGTCTCTAGGCCATTTTCGCGCACTAGTCTTACCTAACCGATAAATCGGCTTCAGAACATTATTAGTTAGGTTTTGTAATGAAGAAACTCGTCGTCTTTGATCTCGATGGAACTCTTGCCGAAAGTAAATCAGCGGTGGACCCTGAGATGATTGTTCTGCTTAATTCCCTCCTATCAATGACAAAAGTCGCGGTGATTTCGGGTGGCGATTGGCCTCAATTTCAAAAGCAGTTGCTCGCGCAAGGGTTTAATAGCAATAGTTTCTCGAACCTGTACTTATTACCAACATGCGGAACGAAATTTTATAGATTCTCCTCGGTATGGAAGGAAATCTATTCGGACAATCTTTCTGAGGGTCAGAAAGAGCGGATAAAGAATGCGTTGAATACAGCCATGATTTCGCTCGAATTAGTTCCTCAAAAGGTGTGGGGTGAAATTATTGAGGATCGTGGAAGCCAAATTACCTTTTCGGCATTGGGACAATCAGCACCGATTGCTGAAAAGAAAAAGTGGGACCCGAACTTCGCAAAGCGAACGAATATGCAGACTCTGCTTGCCGAACTGATTCCGGAGTTTTCGGTCCGACTTGGTGGCACAACTTCGATAGATGTCACTCGACCCGGCGTTGATAAAGCCTACGGGATTGCGAAGCTGGAGGAAATTCTTCATATAAATCTGACAGAGATGCTTTTCGTTGGTGACGCTGTTTTCCCTGGTGGAAATGATTATCCCGTCAGGCAAGCAGGTGTCGTCACTATCCAAGTGAGAGATCAGAATGAAACAAAGCGGGTTATCGAAGCAATAGTTGGGTGGGGGGCATAAAGTCCAAGTGACGTCAGAGAGATGTGCGGAGCCTATTCATTAATTCCGGAAGGTCGACGAAGGCAAATCGAATTGCTAAGTCGCTGTACCCATATGGTAAAACGAGCGTTTGTTCGTGGATCAAAGCACCGCAGGAGTAAACAACATTTGGCGTGTATCCATCTCGCTCATCAATATCCGCAGTAATAAGTGGTTGACTCAGGGTGCCAAGCACAATAGTTGGATCAACCAAATCGAGTAGAACCACACCGATACCGTACTCACGCATTGGCCCCACGCCATGAGTAATCACTAGCCAACCTTCAGTGGTTTCGATTGGCGACCCACAGTTGCCAAGTTGGATAAACTCCCACGGCTGTTCAGGAATGCAGATTTCAATGGCGTCACCCCAGGTCTTGGTGTCTGGTGAAGTCGCGACGCTTATGCTCTCTCGATCCCATCGTGACAGTGCAAGATACTGCCCATTTACTTGTCTAGGGAAAAGAGCCATTCCTTTATTTTTCGCTGCGGGACCGATGAGCCGAGTGATGTCAAAAGTTCGGAAATCTGCAGTTTGAATGAGGTGAGGCTTCACTCGGGAGCCATCGTATGCGGTGTAGGTTCCGTAATAAGTCACATTTCCATCCTCTTCAATAAATGGAGTGAAGCGCGCATCTTCCATCCCATGGGATTCATCCACGGAGGTAGGGAAAAGGATGCGTTCTGAAATTGGACGATCGTGTGGAAAATCCACACGATAACTACATGCGAAGATTGACCTCATATCCCTAACAATCTCTCGGGCACTTCCTTGAGTCAATTCATCCTTCTCCACGGCAGCAATGGCGCTGTCCAAGTGGCTCGCATCAAAAGTATCCGGGAGCAGGTCAAAAACCACATTTGCTCGTGTCACATCGCTGATTTCTTCAAGAGAGGCGCGGAGGAATTCGCACGTCATAGTCGTGTGGACAGTGGTGCCCGTGACGAGTTGCTTTCCCGATTCGTCAAGTCGGACTTCGGTGGCATTGAGTATTCCAGTGCGAAATTCGATCGATGAAATGTGACCCTCTCCCACAGCCCGGGCGCTCATAATAAATCGCAGTTCGCCTGGCTGGAGTCCCGTCTGATCGGGGTGGGCGCAAATGGAGGGATTAAAGAGCGCGGCGCCTTCAATTGAATACTCCTTGGTGAAATATGCGCCGATTAACTCCCGTCTTTCCACGGAGACATCCACTGCCCTCGGAAGCCTGTGCCCAACGTGTCCGAAATTCTGGGCGAGTGTGGCACGAATGTCATGATGCCGATCACCGAAGCGTCCAATAGTCTCGGCGAGAGTAGTAGCTACTTCTTCGTCGGTCATGCCCATAATGCGCTCGATAACTCCGTCGGCTCGGGAAATTTCGTCATCCGTAATTTCTTGTCCAGGCAAATATAACCGCGCAATAACTCGACGCGAGTCCCCCTTAATTTCAGGTGCAACTCGTCGAAGTAATTCGGTTTCTACAATCATGAGCATGCGCCTCTCGTTACTTCCACCTTACTGCGTAGGTGAGTCGAGTTCTCAGTGATTGGCTGTGAAAGGGAGTGTTGCACGCTCATGATCCTGTGTAACTCCTGCGAGTTATCGTTGCACGCTTAAGCGAAATAGGCAGAACGAAGATTGCGGGTCTAGTATCAAAAAGTTACCGAATGCACGGAAATATCTGAACCGCGGCGTTCTGGAAGGTGACTCTAACCTCTGAAAGGCGCCTGATGTGAGTATCCGATTCGGTTTCGTCAGTACATACCCACCGACGCACTGTGGAATTGCAACCTTTAGCAACTCACTCATGAGTGCGATACGTGGTCTGGGACGACATACAACCTCGGTAATACGGCTGGTAGATGAGGACGCATATGAGGCTGAACGGTCGGTAAGTCCTGAAATTCTTAGGACACTTCATGCGGGGAATTCTGAATCACTGGCCAGTGCGGTCGCTGCACTCAACGCGATGGACATTGCGGTGATTCAACACGAATTTGGTATTTACGGTGGAGTGGACGGTGAGGAGGTTCTTGACATCATTAAAGGACTGCGGATTCCCTCGATCGTTGTGGTACATACGGTCCTAAACACTCCCACATGGCATCAACGGATAGTTTTCACACAGTTAACTAAAAGCGCCTCAGCTGTGGTGACGATGAGCAATACTGCGCGTGATCTGCTGGTCTCTAAGTATTCCGTCGAACCCTCCAAGATTTTTGTCCTGCCTCATGGCGCTCCTGCTTTCCCGGATGTAATGGCCGAAGATCTTGCCAGTCGGCCACTGATTCTTACGTGGGGATTGATCGGACCTGGCAAAGGAATCGAATGGGGAATTGACGCGATGGACAGACTTCGCGACCTGGAGCCTGCTCCTCGCTATCTCGTGGCTGGGCGTACGCACCCTAAAGTTCTTGAAAACGAAGGGGAGGCGTACCGAGAGAGCCTTTGGCGGCGCATTGGGAAACTCAACCTGACTGACATCGTAGAACTCAATGCTGATTATTTGAGTGACGGCGAACTTGCGGTTCTCGTCGCATCCGCAACTGTGGTCTTACTCCCGTATGACTCAACTGAGCAAATGACTTCTGGTGTCCTTATTGAAGCGGTTACAGCCGGTCGCCCGGTGGTTGCAACGAATTTTCCTCATGCCATTGAACTTCTTGGAGATGACGTGGGAATAGTTGTACCGCACCATGATCCAGATGCGATCGCACAAGCACTCCGAGTTATTATCCAAGATCCTGCTGCTGCTACCGCGTTCTCGCAGCGCGCAAAAGAAATTGGCGCCGAACTTCTCTGGCCATCTGTTGCCGCTCGATATGTGAAACTTGCAAGGGCGTTGATTCGGGCGGAGGCTGCAGCATGATTGGTCAGATATTTCCTCGGCCAACGTTCTTGCACCTCAAGCGTCTCACGACGAAATTTGGACTACAGGAACACGCACTCCTGGATGTGCCTCGTCCCGAACATGGATACTGTGTTGATGATGTTGCGCGAGGATTAATTTTGCTCTGTCGCGAACCAGAACTTGATTTAACAGAACTTGCGATGCTCGAACTCTATTTGGATTTCACACTGAGAGCGGTTTCTGAGGATGGTGGTTGCCACAATCGCATGGATTCAGAAGGAAATTGGGTGGACCAGCCTGGCAGGGGTGATTGGTGGGGGCGTGCGATGTGGGGACTTGGATTTGCCGCTGCGCATGCGCCTTTAGCAGGTCAACGCGCTCGAGCAGTTGAAGGATTTCACATGCTTGCCAGGGCTACTTCACCTGATTTGAAGTCGCTCTCTTTTGCGAGTTTAGGTGCTGGCGAATTACTGCTCGCTTACCCAGACGATTCCCAAGCACTAAGCGTTCTAAAAGGAGCTCGGAAACGATTGGCGCGCTCGAGCTCTACACGTTGGATCTGGCCGGAGAAGCGACTGAGTTATAGCAACGGCTCTGTTGCCGAGGCAGTCATACTTATTGGTTCGGTACTAGGTGATCCCTTAACGCTTGCGCAAGGAATTTCTATGCTGGAGTTCCTACTTGAAATAGAAACGAGTTCGGGCCATTTTTCCGTGACTCCAGTTGATGGGCGTGGGGATGACGGCGGAATGAGTTTTGATCAGCAACCCATTGAAATCGCGGCAATTGCAGACGCATGCGCTAGGGCATTTCAAGTCACTGGAGAGTGGCGCTGGGCGGAGCAAGTGCAATTGGCCTGGAGCTGGTTCCTAGGAAATAATGACAGAGGCGTCGAGATGTTTGATGCTGAGACTGGGGGAGGTTACGACGGACTCCACGATCGAGGCCCCAACTTGAATCAGGGCGCAGAATCGACGATTTCCATGTTATCCACGGCTCAACAGGCTCTCAGAACTGGTTTTTCACGCCCATAAATCCCTGTTTTGACCCATTGGCGCCCTCACGGGTACCCTTACCCTCCTGCGCCAATAAGGCGCCGCATGGTAAAAGTCATTAAGTAGAAGCGAGGGCAAGAGCGTGCGTACATATAGTCCAAAGCCTGGCGATGCAGTGCGTAAATGGCACGTCATCGACGCTGAAGGCGTTGTATTGGGTCGCTTGGCTACCCATGCTGCTGCGTTATTGCGCGGCAAGCACAAGCCAACCTTTGCTCCTCACATGGATATGGGTGACTTCGTCATCGTTGTCAATGCAGACAAAATTGCACTCTCTGGTACAAAGTTGACTCAGAAGTTTGCACACCAGCACTCAGGTTTCCCAGGTGGTTTAACATCAACCGTTTACGGAGACCTCTTGGTAAAGCACCCAACACGCGCAGTGGAGAAGGCAATTAAGGGCATGTTGCCAAAGAACACTCTTGGACGCGCAGTAGGAAGCAAGCTCAAGGTATATGCAGGCGCAGAACATCCACATGCAGCACAAGCACCGACTCCATATGTTTTCGAGCAAGTTTCACAGATCATTAAGTAGAGGAAACGAATAAATGATGTCTGATAACAACGTAATTGATGATCTAGACGAGACTGAAGTTCCTACTTCATATTCTTCTTCCACTCCTGCCGCTGCAACCAACCGCCCTGCGATCAAGTCGCCAGGTGGCGGAACCGGTCGTCGTAAAGAGGCAGTTGCGCGCGTACGCCTCGTACCAGGTACAGGTCGCTGGGTAGTAAATGGCAAGGCGCTTGATGTGTATTTCCCCAACAAAGTTCACCAACAATTGATTTCCGAGCCATTCCGCACAGTTGGTGCAGAGAATGGTTATGACGTATTTGCCCGTATCGATGGTGGCGGAGTATCTGGCCAAGCCGGCGCACTTCGTCTCGGTGTAGCGCGCGCGCTCAATGAGATTGATGCCGAAGCGCACCGACCAGCGCTAAAGAAGGCTGGCTTCCTCACTCGAGATGCCCGTGTTATCGAGCGCAAGAAGTACGGCCTAAAGAAAGCCCGTAAGCGCTCGCAGTACAGCAAGCGTTAATTCACATTCGCGATATTTAGCCTGCGAATATGGCGCTCTTCGGCACCGACGGTATTCGTGGCTTAGCCAATCGAGATATCACCGCCGAGTTAGCTCTTGACGTTGCAGTTGCTGCTGCCCACATTCTTGTAGAAAGTTTGGGCTCCACCAAAACTCGTCCGCGTGCAATAGTCGGCCAGGATTCACGCGCATCTGGAGAGTTTCTTGAGGCAGCAGTCGTCGCTGGATTAACTAGTGCGGGTGTTGATGTTTACCGAGTCGGTATTTTACCGACTCCGGCAATCGCTTTTTTAGTGGCCGATAGTGGTGCAGACCTTGGCGTGGTGATTAGCGCCTCTCACAATCCGATGCCCGATAACGGGATCAAAATATTTGCTCGCGGTGGCGGAAAACTTGACGATTCTCTGGAGGCGGCAATTGAAGGTCGCCTTCGTGAGCCATGGAAGCGTCCCACCGGCAAAGATGTTGGGCGCGCGATAAACGATGACACAGCAGCAGAACGGTATTTGACTTACCTACTTTCTACCGTTGATACCCAACTTGATGGGTTGAAAGTCGTTGTTGACTGCGCGAATGGCGCATCGTCCTATGTGGCTCCCGAGGCTCTGCGCCGTGCGGGTGCGGAAGTCTTCGCGATATCTGACCTACCCAACGGTTGGAACATTAATGAGAATTGTGGCTCTACTCATATGGAGTCACTGCGTGAGAAAGTCATCGAAACTTCCGCTGATATCGGCATTGCACATGATGGGGATGCCGATCGTTGCTTAGCGGTTGACGCACACGGAAATATCATCGACGGCGATCAGATCATGACGATTCTGGCAATAGGTTTGAAAGAGCGCGGCTTGCTCAAGAGCAATTGTGTAGTCGGCACCGTTATGAGCAACTTAGGTTTTATGAAGGCGATGAAGGAGGCCGAAATTGATGTCATCACGACGCCTGTGGGAGATCGATACATATTGGAGAGGCTCACAGACTCTGATTGCACACTCGGTGGCGAACAATCCGGGCACGTCATTTTGAAACACTTTGCGAACACCGGTGATGGAGTTCTTACCGCTCTCACCTTGCTTCAAGAATTGAAGCGGTCTGGTAAGAGTGCTAATGAGTTGGCAAGTGCGATGACTAAGTTTCCGCAAGTTCTGATAAATGTTAGAGATGTTGCAAAGGAAAAACTGTCAGAATCCACGACCATCCAAAAAGCAATTCGTGCCGCCGAAGCCGAATTGGGCGAAAGCGGTCGCGTTTTACTTCGCCCATCGGGGACCGAACCATTGATTCGCGTGATGGTAGAGGCGCCAAGTGATAGCGTTGCCTCTGCTATTGCATCATCGCTTGCTGAGGTTGTACTGCAGGAATTGGGGTAAATCGTGTGTGGAATTGTGGGTTACACAGGACCGCAATCTGCCATAACACCACTTATTGAAGGACTGCGTCGACTTGAATATCGCGGTTATGACTCGGCTGGAATTGCCCTTGGAACCGCCGGCAGACTATATGTTGAGAAGAAAGCTGGAAAACTCTCCAATCTTGAGTCGGCACTCAACGGGACTCTTCCGGTAGTTCATAGCGGAATCGGTCATACTCGGTGGGCTACACATGGTGGGCCGACGGATCGCAATGCGCATCCGCATTTAGATAATGAAGGCAAACTCGCCGTCATTCACAATGGAATTATCGAAAACTACACGCAACTTCGTGCAGACCTTGAGTCCAAGGGTCACAAATTTGAATCCGAGACCGATACAGAGTCAGTAGCGCACCTTCTGAGTGATCTTCGCAAATCGCATAATGGAGATCTATCCGCTGCCATGCGGCAAGCGGTGAAGTACTTACGCGGTTCTTTTACCCTCCTGGCTATGCACGCCGATGAACCGAGTGTGATCGTCGGCGTTAGAAGGAATTCCCCTCTCGTGGTTGGTTTGGGAAATGACGAGAATTTCCTGGCATCAGATGTCGCAGCATTCATTGACTACACCAAGCGTGCGGTCGAGTTGGGTCAAGATGAAGTCGTAACAATAACTCCCGAAGGAATCATTGTTACCGATCTTGAAGGTGCGGTTCTTAAACCGCGCGAGTACGAGATAACGTGGGATTCAAGCGCTGCACAAAAGGGTGGGTTTAACCACTTTATGCTCAAGGAAATTTTTGAACAGCCCAAGGCCGTTGCGGATACCCTGCTTGGTCGCTTAAACGAAAAGAATGAAATTGTTCTAGACGAACTTCATCTGACAAGTGAGGAAATCAGGAATCTGAAGAAGATAGTGGTTCTTGCCTGCGGTACTGCATATCACGCGGGCATGCTCGCGAAGTACGCGATTGAGAAGTGGGCAAATATAATCGTAGAAGTAGAGCTTGCCAGTGAATTTCGTTATCGCGACCCTTTGATCGACTCCCAAACGCTTGTCATTGCGATTTCGCAATCCGGGGAGACTATGGACACATTGATGGCTCTGCGCCATGCGAAAGCTGGGGGAGCGCGAATTCTTGCGGTGTGTAATACAAATAGTTCGACTATCCCACGTGAATCTGATGCCGTGCTGTATACGCATGCAGGACCTGAAATCGCAGTCGCCTCTACTAAAGCATTCTTAACTCAAGTCATTGCCGTCTATCTCATTGGGCTTTACTTGGCTCAAATGCGTGGGGTGATGTCGGGCGAAGAAGTCCGTTCAATTTTCGGTGAAATGACTGAGTTGCCTTCAAAAATTGAGCAAATTTTGGAGACCGTCGAACCATTACGCGAGCTGACCCGCACTTTCGCGCAGTCAACTTCGGTTCTCTTTCTTGGGCGAAACGTAGGATTCCCAATTGCCCTTGAAGGGGCACTAAAGCTGAAAGAACTTGCATATATGCACGCCGAAGGCTTTGCCGGCGGCGAGTTGAAACACGGGCCGATTGCCCTGATCGAAGAGGGCACACCTGTTATCGCAATTCTTCCTTTTGGCCACGAACATGGTTTGGACGAAAAAATGCTCAGTAATGTGCAAGAGGTCAAGGCTCGCGGTGCGAAGGTAATTGTGATTGCAGAGGAAGGAGCGGAGGTGACTGGTGCTGAGCATATTATTCGCATCCCAGGATCGCTACCTCTACTTCAACCGATTTTGGCAACCGTTCCGCTACAGGTTTTTGCATACGAAATGGCGGTTGCGCGCGGCAATGATGTGGATCAGCCGCGAAATCTTGCAAAATCGGTGACTGTCGAATAAATGACTATGCAGGCGGGTCTTCGTCGACAACAGATGGGCCGGGCGCTTCGCTGGTCGGGGTTGCTTTTTATCGGTTACCTAATTGTCACTCAACAAGTGATGTCGAATGGTCCGTTAATTGATGTAGATGCAAGAATCGCGGAAGCACAAAGATACCAATTCGAAGGAATCGCCGACTTTGCACTTCGCAAATTGGATAATTTGGGTCTTCGCGGTTTGACTGGAACCATTCTTATAATCGCGGCGATTCTCATTTCGCGCCAATTCAAGTCCTGGCGTCCTCTCAACCTGGCAATACTTGCGCTACTGTCCCTCAACTTTGTTGTAGGTGTCTCAAAACTGGCAATAGGGCGCACCAAGCCCCGCCTCAATATTGATCTCATACATGCCGGCGGCATGTCTTATCCCAGCGGGCATGCTTCTAACGCACTTCTCTCTTGGGGAATACTCGCTTACTTGATTTATCGCTACACCCACCGCGAAGCATTTCATGGTCGAATGTTGGCAATCATGGTGAGCGTTATTACCGTGACGGTCTGTATCGTTTCGTTGATCCGAACCACCCACTGGTTCTCGGATCTGGTCGGGGGCCTCTTCATTGGTGGCTCTCTGCTCGTACTAATAATTGCTATTGATCGATATTTTCCTTCTGAAAGACAACCTTCTTGACTTAGTATTGGTGCATGATCGAGGGCATCGGTATTGATGTAGTAAATATTGAGAGGTTCGCCCATTCTCTCGAAAGAACCCCTGGCCTCATCGATCGCCTTTTTACGCAGTCCGAGCAAAGCAAGCCGATCTCCTCATTGGCGGCGCGTTTTGCTGCCAAGGAAGCCCTGGCAAAAGCGCTCAACGCAGGCAAAGGTCTCCTCTGGTTGGACGCTGAAGTAATTAATCTTGAAACAGGCAAACCCGTTTTTCTTTTTAGAGGTGAGATCGCCGAGATTATTGATGGGGCTAGCGTGCACTTATCGATTTCTCATGATTCGGGCATTGCCTCCGCAATTGTGATTGTCGAACGAAACTAATGGGTAATCGCGCGCAAGTTGAGGTCGACCTTTCTGCAATTAGCCACAACCTTCACCGATTACGGGAGCACACTGGTGTAGCCGTTATGGCTGTTGTAAAAGCAGATGCCTACGGGCACGGGTTAGTCCCGACGTCGAGGGCAGCTGTAACTGCAGGTGCCTCCTGGCTAGGCGTTGCCCTTCTTGAAGAGGCCCTGGCATTGCGAAGCGCAGAGATTGTCATTCCGATTCTCGCCTGGTTAGTCCCACCTGGGTCGAATTATCAGAGCGCGATTGCGGGAGATATTGATCTGGCTGTCCCGTCGATCGCGATTTTCCAAGAAATTTGCGTTGCTAGTCGGCATCTCAACAAACGCGCGCGCATTCACATTGAGGTCGATACGGGAATGACCCGCGGAGGCTTTCTCTATGAATGGCAGTCATTTCTGGAGTTGCTCTCACTTTCGAGAGACGAAGTGGAAGTGGTTGGCCTCTTCTCGCATTTTGCCCGCGCCGATGAACCCGGAGAACTTCAAAACTCGCTACAACTGAAGCGTTTTATGGAGATGTCAGACGATCTCAACGAAATAGGAATCGAACCTGAAATTCACCACCTCTCGAACTCCGCAGCAAGCCTTGTGGATGCATCGTCGCATTTCGATATGGTGCGAACCGGGATCGCAATGTACGGCTTAACTCCTGACCTTGAGCATCTTGGTCCGTCAAGAGACTTGGGGCTGAAGCCAGCGATGACATTGAGGGCAAAAATTCATCTTGTTAAGGACGTGTTATCGGAAACACCTGTTGGTTATGGAGCGACGGCGCGTACGGAAAAGGATACGAAACTGGGAGTTATCGCAATGGGATACGCAGACGGAATCCCGAGAATTGCCAAAACTGCCGGAGTCTTTCACGATGGAAAAAGGGCGCCTATTATGGGGCGCGTGTCCATGGATCAATTTGTCGTTGATCTTGGGGCGGATTCGATTGCTGAAGCGGGGGAGTGGGTCACTATCTTTGGTCCAGGTGATGCCGGCGAATACACCGCGGATGACTGGGGTCGAGCAAGTCAGAGTATTAATTATGAGATTGTTACCCGTATCGGACCACGTGTTCCCAGAGTTTATAAACCTATTACTCGGGTGGAAGATCAATGAACTCACAACCCGCTCTTTTAGCCACCAAAAAACTCTCAGTTGAATTCGGTGGCTTGAAAGCCCTCCACGACATCTATTTTGAACTTTATGAGAATGAAGTAGTTGGCATCATCGGCCCAAATGGGGCAGGCAAGACGACACTTTTTAACGCGCTCTGCGGACTGGTCACTCCTTCGGCCGGCGAACTTATTCTCAATGGAAGACCTCACAGATGGCCTCATACCCATGAGTTGGCTGATTTGGGAATCGCCCGAACTCTGCAAGGTGTTGGTCTCTTTCCCGATCTGACAGTGGTGGAGAATGTCATGATCGGTGCGCAGAAGTTCGCTCACTCCGGATTGATTTCGGCCGCTTTCGGAAGAAGCAAGGACGAGACCAAGTTACGCGATCGAGCGATGCTTGCATTGGAGCGCGTTTACGCTACCAGGCTTGCAAATCGGCGAGCAGACACCCTCTCCTACCCGGACACTAAGCGAGTTGCGATCGCGCGGGCACTTGCCAGCGATCCGAAGATTCTGATGCTTGACGAACCTGCCGGCGGTCTTGGCGCGGAAGATATTGCCTGGATGAATTCGCTTATTCACAATCTCAAATCCCAGTGTTCAATTCTTCTTGTTGAACACCACATGGATGTAGTTATGTCTGTATGTGATCGTCTGTATGTTCTAAATTTCGGACAGACGATTTCAAGTGGCGAAGCCGAATTGGTTCGCCGCGACCCTGCCGTGATCGCTGCCTATCTAGGGGTGAGTGAGACATGACACTTATTGTTTCCGATCTTGTAGTGGATCACGGTGCAATTCGCGCCATAAATAATATTTCCTTCCGGGTCGAAGAAGGACAGCTTGCAGCAGTCATCGGTGCGAACGGAGCGGGAAAGACCACATTACTGAGGACACTGTCGGGACTCATGCGAGCAACGGGAGGTTCTGCAACATGGCAGGGATCCGAACTTCTTTACTCAAAACCAGAGAAATTAGTCCGACGTGGAGTTTCCCATGTCTCTGAAGGTAAATCTGTGATTGCCGAACTAACCGTGAAAGAGAATTTAAGTTTGGGTGCGTTATGGCGGAAGAACGCTGATGAGGCTCAAGCCACACAAGAAATGATTCTGGAAACTTTTCCTCGCCTTTCTGAACGCATTGATCAGCAGGCCGATACTCTCTCGGGCGGAGAGCGACAGATGCTTGCCATTGGGCGCGCGCTAATGTCGAAACCAACGCTTCTTCTGCTAGATGAACCTTCGCTGGGTTTGGCGCCTCTTGTTGTTGCGCAAATATTCCAGAGTATTCAAGCCCTTACTTCACAGATGGGTTTAACCGTCGTACTCGTCGAACAGAATGCAATGAGCGCTCTTAAAATTGCAGATATAGGGATCGTTCTAAATCTTGGACGAATCGCAGCTCATGATTCTGCGCAACATCTCATTGCCAACCCGCAGGTCCGCGCGGCCTACCTAGGTTATTGAGGGGCTGATAAGTAACCATGTATCAATTCATAAATACGGTTCTTATCGGGATCACATCCGGAGCGATCTACTCGTTGATGGCAATTGCGCTTGTGCTGGTTTGGCGAAGCACTCGAGTAGTGAATTTTGCACAGGCGGGCCAGGCACTTGTATCTACCTATATCGGATATGCCGTCATCCAAAGTTTTCACTCATTCTGGCTTGCTCTGTTGATTGCGATGATTGCAGGAGCAGCCGTATCAGCTCTTGTGGATGCCCTTTTTATGCGCACTCTTTTTAAGAGAGTTGCACAAGGTCCCATTGCAGGAGTGGCACCGATCATCGCTACCCTCGGACTACTTGGATTGATCCGCAGTTTGTTGGGGTTCGCTGTCGGGAACAAGGATATGAACATCCGTCCGCCAGTTTCCAATATCGGCTACACGATTTCAGGGCACACTCTGGCATTCTCTCCCCTCAAACTCCTCATAGTCAGTTCTGTACTCTTTCTCATGCTGATTCTTTCCCTCGTCTTTCAGCACTCGAATGTAGGTCTTGCGTTGCGTGCATCTGCCTACGCACCGGAGATCGCTCGTTTGGCAGGTGTGCGAGTAGATGGAATTCGCACTCTTGGTTGGGCACTTGCTGGCGCCGCAGGTGCGGCGGCCGGAATGTTGCAAACTCCCGATGGAAACGGAAGCCTCTCGCCCGACTCACTCGAATTTAGTTTGCTACTCGTTTTTGGATTCATAGCTGCGGTAATTGGAGGATTGGAAAGTCTGGTAGGTGCTGTCGTCGGCGGTCTATTACTAGGACTAGTGCTGGCATTTGTCTTGACGTACGTAAGCGGATCACTCGTGTTTATCACTGCATTCGTAGTATTGATTGTGGTACTTCTAGTCAGACCAAATGGATTGATTGGGACGAAACGAGTTCGCCGTGCATAAGTTCATTCACTCGAATCTTGGTCGACTCACATTCTTTATCGGGATCGGTATTTTCTTGTTCTTACTTGGCAATCGTGTAGATGAACTGCGCGTCTATCAAGGCGCGACACTTGCCATGTACGTTGTCGCGATTGCGTCGCTGATTCTTCTCACGGGATACTCCGGCCAAGTTTCACTAGGGCATGGTGCGCTACTTGCGATCGGTGGATATTCGGCAGCCCTTGCCCGTAATCATCTCTCCGCGCCCGTGTGGATCTGTTTTGCAATCGCCATTCTCGTTGCAGCGTTGGCCGGCGCGGTCCTTGGTACAGCCGCGGCGCGATTGTCAGGGCCCTACCTGGCTGGAACAACTTTGGCGCTGGCGGTGGGGTTACCTTCGATCGCCAATCAGTTTGGGATTCTCGGCGGCGAGCAAGGGCTCCTCTTTGATGTCGGTTTCCCACCCATGAGCCTGGGGCAGGAGTTCACTCAATATAAGTGGTATTTCTGGATTGCCTCCGTGGCTGCCTTGATCTCCTTGTGGTGGCTCCAGAACATTCTCCGATCGCGCTATGGGAGAACGTGGCGGGCGGTTCGAGGCAATGAGGTAGCGGCCGAATTGGCCGGAATTCACGCTGGAAAATCTAAAATTCTGGCCTTCACTATCAGTTCTGGCTTGGCTGGTCTGGCCGGAGCTCTTCTAGCCATGACCATAAGCACCGTCTCGCCCAGCGCATTCCCGCTTTCTCTCTCTTTTGCCCTACTAACTGGGGCGGTTCTCTCTGGCGTAACCACCCTTGCTGGGGTCATGATTGGCGCACTGACCTTGGTCGTGACCCCCGAGATCGCAGATGCGATATCCAATCGCTTTGCGAATTCGGAGAACGTGACCACAAACCTTCCCGGTTTATTGGTGAGCGCATTGTTGATTTTGGTGGTCCTCCTCGTTCCAAACGGACCAGTAGAACAGATGCGAACAGTCCGCCATCGAAAGAAGGCGGGTACTCACTAGTAACTCGGGCTAACTATCCCTCGATGGAAGGAAATACATGATCGGAATTAATCGTCGGAGGCTTCTCGTCGCTTCTACGGTGCTTGCGACATCCGGGCTCGTTATTTCGACGGTCCCCGCGCAAGCTTTCTCGCCTCGCACCGAAGTTGGCGTCACAGCCACTTCGATCAAACTCGGCGTGACAATACCCATGACCGGAGCGGCGTCCCCCGGATACAACAAGATCCCTTCTGCCATGAAGGCATATTTTGATTATGTCAATGCTAATGGCGGAATAAATGGTAGAAAAATTACTTTGATCGTTAAAGATGATCAGTATGTCCCAACCCTTGCTGTTGCTAAGACCAACGAATTGATTCTTAAAGACAAGGTTTTTGCGTTGCTAGGTCCACTAGGGACCGCAAACATCAAGGCCGTTGCTGCCTCTGTCAATCCAGCTCGTCGTGGGATTCCCGTGCTTTTTGTTAATACCGGCTACAGCGGATTTGCAGTCAAAAAGACCTATCCAACGACTTTCTCGCTATTTCCTTCTTACATAATGGAAGCAAAGATAATGGCCCAGTACATCAAGGAAACTTTTCCGGATAAAAAAATCGGCCTTCTGTACCAGGATGATGATTTTGGGGTTGACGCCTTGGCTGGTTTTAAACAAGCAGGCTTAACCTTTACGGTGAAAGTTCCTTACGCATCTGGATCACAAGGTGTTTCAGGTGTACCAGCAACGTGGATCCAGAAATTATCTGCCGCTGGTGCTGAAGTTGTAGTTCTTTTCGGTATCACCAGCGCCACGGGTGCTGCCCTAGGTACCGCTGCGGTGATGAAGTATGCACCCAAGTGGATACTGGGCTCCGTCGGTGGTGATGCCACGACTATCAAGGCACTCGGCGTTCCCGTAGGAGTTCTCTATGGGGCGATGGGCGCATCGTACTTACCGGCACCTACTGATACAACTGATGATTACATCAAGTTGTTCCAAGAGATTAATACTAAGTACAACGATAACGCCGTATTTGATAACAACGTTCTTGTTGGGATGAATGGTGCATTCGTTGCGGTTCAAGCAATTGCAGCAGCGGGTGCGAAACCAACGCGGAAAGGATTGATTGCTGCCATCGAGAAGAAGGGCGCAACATTCTTTAGTGCTGGCATTGCCCCGTTGAATTATTCAGCGACAAACCATAGCGGATACAGCGGCTTCTGGTTTGGCACCTACAGCCCGACAGGGGAAATGAAGCCAAACGGCGGCGTATATAGCGTCTACACAACCGACTCTGGAACTGGCGCGGTGGTTAAGTCCACTTATAAGCGTCCGGCAATGCCAGCTAACGGATTGCCGATCAAATAATGAGGACAATACATATGAAGAAGACAGGCATTATCTCAACACTCTCAACGGCAGCACTTGTGTCAATGATGGTGATTGCAATTCCAACTGCAGCACATGCTGCAGATCCTGCTTGTGATGGCAAACTCACGGTTAATTCATGTCAAGGTGTTACAAGTGATTCTGCGCCATATGTAATGCAGGTTCCGGGTAACTTCAACGGCACTCTCGTGCTTTACTCTCACGGGTATCGCCCCAATATCAATGTGCCGGCAGGAATTCCGGGTTATGGTGGATATACGGTTAGCAATACACCGCAACCTGGTCCAGTCGTTGGCGCTAGTGATACATCAGTAATTTCGTACTTGCTTAGCAATGGTTACGCAGTTGCAGGTTCTGGATTTGCCCGACAGGGTTGGAACGTCGACTCTGGTGTGGCAACAAACGTTGAGTTAATCGGGTTGTTCAAGAAGCAATTCCCGGCGACTAAGCATGTTGTTGCATGGGGTAATTCCCTTGGTGGCGTCATAACTCAAGCACTTGCCGAGACACACCCTGATCTAGTGGATGCAGTTGCACCTATGTGTGTTGCAGACAACATCAATGCTGAGTTGACCATCGCAGGAGATTTCCTCTGGGGCGTAAAGACTCTCTTTGATCCAACAATCAAGGGTGGAAATTATTCTGCTGGAGCGGCCGGCTATGGCGAAGCCATGGGTGACTTGGTCAAGTTCTTCACCGTGATTGGCAAACTGCAGGCGGCAGTCTCAACTGGTGCCTGGCCAGATACTTCAAGTGCAACTGGAAAGGCGCTCGCTACCGCAGGAGTCCCATCCCGCAGTGCCTTGTTATTGCTTGGCCTAATGGCTGGATTGCCAACGCAATCCGCACACTTTGACTCAGTATCAGGCCCCGACGGAGCTTTGAAAGTGACGTTCCCGTTGGCTATCAGCCCGGCGCTGGCAATTCTTGAGAATGGTGCAAATGCCGGCGCTCTTGCCATCTTGGTTATGCACGATCTCGAGAATCAGACAGGTGGGGCAGTATTTGACAACACCAAGACTGATTACTCGGCACGGGTAGCCGATGAGCGAGTGATTTTCAATGCGGGGCTAAGTGGTAACACCGTGATTGATGCACTTCTTGGCGCATTAAGTCCTCTCAATCCTGGGGCGCCACGCGCGGTAGGCAGTTCTAGTGCGATTGCAAAGATGAATTCTTTGCTCTCGAACACCGGAAAGATCAATGTTCCAACGATCTTGATGGTCGGAACTGCCGATCCAATTACTCCGGCGGGTGCCACGGCGCGTATTGCGAATGCGTATGCAGAACAATATGCCGAAGAAATGGCGAAGGTCGTTGCCGATTATGGGAAGACGCATATGTTTGTGCCTCCAATGAAGAAGTTGTTGACAATTTGGAGCACCACGCCGGCGGCTTACACCACCTTCACATCAGCGGCTGCTCCCATCACCACAACTGCGGCCGCCCCAGGAACGAACCACTGCAACTTCACAGTTGCGCAGTACTTGGTAGTTGCGAAGGAACTAACCACAGTTGGCAGTACGGGTTCTTTCATCCACGGTGGCACACTGGCTCACATGGTTCGAGTTGCCAAGAACCTAAGCACAGATCCCTTCTTCAGCCCTCCGCTGATGAAGTTCTATACCGACTAATAATCCGTCCCAGAGGGGGTCTGGGAAACCAGACCCCCTCTTCTTTGCCCCTTTCATTGCGCGCGTGTTCTGGCAATTTAGCCAATTGTGATCGCCTTCTACTAACCTTGAAGAACTATGGTTAATGTTGCTACGCCAGATGAGATGTTTGAATTGGGAAGGCGTATAGGCGCGCAATTACGCCTTGGTGATTTGCTCATAATTAATGGTCCCCTTGGCGCTGGCAAGACTCTTCTCACCCAGGGCATTGGCGCCGCGCTAGGAATTGCCGGTATTACGTCTCCCACATTTGTGATTTCGAGAGTGCATAAAGGAAAGATTGCTTTCATTCATGTTGATGCGTACCGACTGATGATTTCAGAGAACCCAACGTTTTCATTTGATGATCTTGATTTGGATACCGAAAGAGAGAATGCAATTACCGTAGTTGAATGGGGTGGCGAACTTGCCTCCCGTCTTTCCGATGAAAGACTTGAGATTAATATAGATAGAAGTAGCGATGTTCGAATGGTTACTGCAAAAGGATATGGCACGCGGTGGGCGGGATTCTCCCTATGACGATCTCTTTAGCAATCGATACATCGACCTCTCGGACTTCCGTGGCAATTATTGATGAGGGTTCACTTCTCTGGCATGGATACCGCGATGGGGCTACATCTCATGGAGATGCCCTACCAGCACTCGTGTTGGAGGCGCTTACAACGCAACCCACCGTCGAACAAGTTGTTGTTGGCATGGGACCTGGACCATTTACTGGATTGCGCGTGGGAATTGCATTTGCTCGCACCTTTGCCTTGGCCCGAACAATTCCGATTGTTGGAGTTTGTTCTCTAGATGCGATAGCCGCATGTGTACGCGAGAGAGACGATTTTATCGTTGCCACTGATGCGCGCCGGAAGGAGATTTATTGGGCGCGCTATCAAAGCGGAGTGCGAGTGGAAGGACCAAGTGTTGATCTTCCAATGCATGTAGCTGCGAAGGGATTCCCCATGTTTGGCGAGGGGGCGGTGAAGTACTCGATCGCCATTTCCGATGAGGATCAATACCCGGATTTGCTGGCACTAGTTGATCTGAGCAAAAACCCGGAGATGCGATTCGACGAGCCTTTGTACATTCGTCATCCAGATGCGATTCCGACGAGCGAGCGCAACCAATGATTGAGTACTGTCCGATGACCTCACTGGACGTTCCAGTCGTTGTAGCCATGGAGCGTGAGGTTTATCGAACAGACGCGTGGTCTGTTGGACAGTTCAAGGAAGAGCTAGCGAACGTTCCCAAAAATAGGTTCTACGTAGTCGCAGTGAGCGAGAAGAACGAAGTAGTCGGATACGCAGGCGTATTTTCACCCGATCTCGGCCTCGATGCGGATGTCTTAACTTTGACCGTGAAGGAATCTTTTCGACGGCAAGGAATCGGCCGGGCAATGTTGAAAGACTTGATTGCCTGGGCGCAAGAACGTAAGGCACCTGCGATCTATTTAGAGGTACGTGAGGGAAATGAAGAGGCGAGCCCTCTCTACCTTTCAGAGGGATTCGAAGCAATTTCCCGCCGAAGTAATTATTACTCTTTAGGCGTCAATGCAGTTGTCATGAAAAAGGATCTCCAATGAAGACTGGAATTAGTGATGGGCCACTCGTTCTTGGGATCGAGACTTCTTGTGATGAGACTGCTATTGGTATTGTTCGCGGACGGACTCTCCTTGCAAACGTAATCGCGTCGAGTGTAGAAGAACATGCGCTCTTTGGTGGCGTTGTTCCAGAAATTGCGAGCAGGGCCCATCTCGAATCAATGATGATGATTCTTGAGGCCGCACTTAAAGAATCGAAAGTATCGTTTGAAGAAATTGACGCCGTGGCTGTGACCGCAGGTCCCGGGCTTGTTGGTGCTCTATTAGTCGGTGTTGCGTCGGCAAGTGGCTTGGCATTGGGGTTAGGTAAACCACTTTACGGAGTGAACCATCTTGCGGCACACGTGTCGGTCGATCTGCTCACGCACGTGATGCCGATCGAACCGACGATAGCGCTGCTTGTCAGTGGTGGGCATTCGTCGCTGCTCCAAGTTGATGACATCACTTCATCTGTAACCAAACTCGGCGAGAGCATGGACGATGCTGCAGGCGAAGCATTCGACAAAATTGCGCGAGTGATGGGTCTTGGATTCCCCGGTGGTCCGGCTATTGATCGCGAAGCACGTAAAGGCAATCCGAGGGCGATTGACTTTCCGCGAGGTCTGACTCAGGCTAGTGATTGGGTGAAGCGGCCGTTCGATTTCTCTTTCTCCGGACTCAAGACTGCGGTGGCTCGATACCTAGAGGCCACTCCGGCATATGTCCGAGCCGATGTTGCCGCATCTTTTCAAGAGGCAATTGTTGATGTACTTCTGCTCAAGGCGGTGGCAGCTGCTCGAAAGACCGGGATTGATTCATTGGTGATCGCGGGAGGGGTTGCGGCCAATTCCCGATTGAGGGAAGAAGCACAGCGGCGCTGTGATGAGGCGAAAATTCGTCTCCGTATTCCTGCTCCGGGCCTGTGTACCGATAACGGAGCTATGGTTGCCGCCCTTGGCTCGCTCATGCTCTCGGCAGGGAGGCCAGCTAGTCGGATCGATATTGAGGCCAATTCAAGCTTGCCGGTGACCACTGTGAGCCTGCAGTGAGCCTGAAACCACCTCAAATTGACCCTGAGGAACGACCCTCCTAGGCTTGGCGTTAGCACTCTCACCCCGAGTCTGCTAGCCGGCCGAGAGGCTGGATAGCGCCGGTTTTGAGAGGTGAGTACGAAACCACATTCGCAATAACTTAAGGAGTAATAAAGATGGCCGTTGCCATTAAGCCACTAGAAGACCGCATCGTTGTAAAGGCTCTAGAAGCCGAGAAGACCACAGCGTCTGGTCTGGTCATTCCCGATACCGCTACAGAGAAGCCACAAGAGGGCACCGTAGTTGCAGTTGGTCCAGGTCGCTTTGATGATGGCGCTCGCGTGCCGATGGACGTCAAAGTTGGCGATGTTGTTCTTTATAGCAAGTACGGCGGAACCGAAGTGAAGTACAACAATGAAGAATATTTGGTTCTGTCTGCTCGCGACATTCTCGCTGTGATTGAGAAGAACTAAATGGGAAAAATTCTTGAGTTCGATGAGCACGCCCGTCGTGCCATGGAGCGCGGAGTCAACATTCTTGCTGACACCGTCAAGGTAACGCTGGGACCTCGCGGTCGTAACGTCGTTATCGCTAAATCGTATGGTGCACCAACCATTACCAATGACGGTGTAACCATTGCGCGTGAGATCGAACTTTCTGATCCCGCCGAAAACATGGGTGCTCAGTTGGTGAAGGAAGTTGCAACCAAGACTAATGATGTCGCGGGAGATGGAACGACGACCGCAACTGTTCTTGCGCAGGCAATGGTGAAAGAGGGTCTTCGCAACCTTGCCGCCGGCGCTCAGCCAATGGATATTAAGTTGGGAATTGAAGCTGCCGTTGCGTCAATCATTGATCGTCTTCGCGAGAATGCAACCAAGGTCATCGACAAGGCACAGATTGCAGATGTTGCAACCATTTCCGCACAAGATCGAGCAATCGGGGATCTTATTTCTGACGCAATGGACAAAGTCGGAAAAGATGGCGTCATCACCGTTGAAGAATCCTCAACGACTGGACTCGAATTGGAGTTCACCGAAGGAATGCAGTTCGACAAGGGCTATATCTCGCCATATTTCGTAACCGACCAAGACCGTATGGAGACCGTCCTTGAAGATGCCTACGTCCTGATCAGCGCCAATAAAATCTCTGCACTTGGTGACCTGCTTCCTATCTTGGAAAAGATCGCACAGGCCAGCAAGCCGCTTCTCATCATTGCCGAGGACATTGAGGGAGAAGCTCTCTCAACACTCGTCGTCAACAAGATGCGTGGCACTTTCACATCTGCCGCAGTAAAGGCCCCAGGCTTTGGTGATCGTCGCAAGGCGATGCTGCAAGATATTGCAGTCCTCACCGGCGGACAGGTTGTCTCGGCCGAAGTTGGCATGAAATTGGATCAGGTCGGCCTGGAAGTTCTTGGTCGCGCCCGCCGCATTGTGATCTCAAAAGACACCACCACAATTGTCGATGGTGGTGGAGATAAGGCGGCTGTTGCTGCTCGCGTCGGTGAGATCCGTAGCGAACTAGAGAACACAGACTCTGAATGGGATCGCAACAAGCTACAAGAGCGGGTTGCCAAACTCGCCGGTGGAGTATGTGTCATCAAGGTTGGTGCGTATACCGAGATCGAGTTGAAAGAGAAGAAGCATCGCCTTGAAGATGCGATCTCTGCGACTCGTGCGGCCGTTGAAGAGGGCATTGTTGTCGGAGGCGGAGCAGCACTTGTTCACGCAGCTGACTCACTTGAAGGCGATCTCGGATTCCACGGCGATAAGGCCGTTGGTGTCCGTCTTGTCCGCAAGGCCTGCGACGAGCCACTTCGTTGGATCGCTGAGAACGCTGGGGTTGAAGGTTATGTTGTAGTTGCCAAGGTTCGCGCAATGAAGCCTCATGAGGGCTACAACGCAGCAACTGGTGTCTACGGAGACCTCACCGCCGAAGGCGTGATCGACCCTGTAAAGGTCACTCGCTCTGCGCTCGCAAATGCTGCTTCCATCGCTGCGATGTTTATTACAACCGAAGCGGTTGTGTATGAGCGTCCAGAAGAGGAAGAACCAAGTTCGGGTGGCGCTGGCCATTCGCATGGCCCTGGTGGACATTCCCACTAAGTAGTTCGAGAAAAATGAGCCTCGTGTAATGCGAGGCTCATTTTTTTATCTCCTACCTCTGATGCACCCAAATCTAAGGAAACACTAGTAATGATTTGAAGGAGGAATTATCCTCATCATCACGCAGTGACGACTTTTTGAATCGAAATGGGAGCACGAAGATATGGGCGAGCGAGTCACTTTTGCAAGCAATGGCGGAACATGTGAAGGTTATTTAGCGCTGCCGCAGAGCGGAAGTGGTCCTGCTGTCATCGTGATTCAAGAATGGTGGGGACTGGTCGGTCACATTACAAATGTGGCCGATCGATTTGCGAAAGCGGGCTTCGTCGCTCTTGCACCTGATCTTTATCACGGGGTAGTAACAACCGAGCCAGATGAGGCGAGAAAGTTGTTGATGGATCTTGAGATAGATGAAGCGGCGCTCGATATTGCTGGAGCTGCAAAATTTTTAAGTGAACGAAAGGACGTTGTTGGCAAAGGCGTCGGAGTTATTGGATTCTGCATGGGTGGTTCATTGGGGATCTGGAGTGCCACACTCTCACCGGATATTGTGGCAGCAGTTGGCTTCTATCCAGGCCAACCGTGGTCGCGAATGGCTCCGACGTGGGAGAACTACTCAGGCAAACACGCAATTATTCACTGCAGTGAGCATGATGGAACTTCAGCTGCACCAGGAATCCAAGAAGCGCTGCATGCCATTCGCGCGGCAGGTGGAAGTGCGGAAGCATATGACTATCCAGGAACAGGCCATGCGTTCTTTAATGACGAGCGAACTGAGGTGTACAACGCAGGCGCTTCAGCAATTGCGTGGGAGAGGACCCTCGCGTTTTTTAATTCCCACATTGCCTAAATAGAAGAGTGCTTCCACTCACTAGGAAAATGCACATCTCATTGCCAGCGCTCTAATTTGAGAGAACTCTTGACCTAAGCACTTCAGAATGTAACTGGAGTCGAGGTTGCCCTGAATTTCTATTCTGAGTAGGCAACGCCAGCGATCAAGAAGGAGAAGTAATGAGCGAAAACATGGGCCAAGTTTCCCAATCAATAGGTGAAGCGAAGCCGGTTAAGAAGCGAAACATAAAGAAAGTCATTGGGTACGTGGTGCTCGCACTTGTCGTGCTAGTTGTCGGCGTGACTCTTCTAGCTAACTCTGCGACGAAGGAACCCGTGAAAGTAAGCAACCAATTTCTAAATGCTGTGCAAGCCGGCAACGCGTCGGAGGCATACGGACTATTTTCTTCGGCTGCGCAGGATGTGGTTCCTGCGGATCAGTTTGACGTCGTCGTTGCCCAAGTGGGCCCAATTCTTAACGCTGAAGAAAAGATGACGAATAAGTCAGTGGAGGCGGAGACAGGTTCCGCTTCTACATCCGAAGTGGTCTACGAAATCAAAGGCACGGATGGAAAGACTTACAACGTCACGATTAATCTGATCAAAGAGGGCGACGTATGGAGAGTCCAGAATTTCGACAGTAAGGTAAAGAGTTAACTGATAAATCAGATGTTATGAGGCGTGTGGAATCGCCGCATTCAGTTTTCGACTCTCATTTTCTAGGATGCTGAGGCGGTCATCTTCGCTCAGGCCGCCCCAGATTCCGTATGGCTCCTCAACTGCGAGGGCATGTGATCGGCACTGTTGAATAACCGGACATGTGGCGCAGACTGCTTTGGCCCGGTTCTCCCGGTTTCGTCGACTGGGGCCACGTTCCCCATCTGGATGGAAAAACATCTCGGAAGGAAGATCTCGACAGGCACCCGACTGCTGCCATTCCCATACCTGGGCTACTGGCTTGGGCAGACGAGAAATTTCGGCCATTGTCGGGTTCCTTTCTGGGGGAATGCGGAAACTCTACAATCGCTTCATACGTTGTTCAAGCAGAGAACGCTGAAAAGTCCATGAGAAACCCCCCAGAGTCCACGATTCTTGCCAGGTGGTTACCGCAATTCTCAAGTGGTGAGATGAGGCCGCGTGCCCGAAGATAGGTCCATGAGCGAGTTCTTGACGGTGGCAGCGGTCGCTCGTCGCTTGGGAATTGCCCCTGCGACACTTCGAACCTGGGACCGACGCTACTGTCTTGGACCCTCGGTTCATGAAGCAGGCAATCACCGCCGCTATTCCTCCGGGGATTTAGCCCGTCTCACCTTGATGCGCCGCCTAGTGATTGAGGGCGTTGCACCCTGCGACGCCGCACTCCGCGCGAAGGCTCTTTGTAGTGATGAAACAGTAGGAGACGAACTTGCCGAGTTGATTCGAGAGAGTCCTGGCGAGAGTTCAACCCAGGACCTGGTTGAGATTTTTTATCGGGCTGCCTACCGATTGGATGATTGCTTTTTGGAAGCAGGATTGAAGCAAGAACTCGTTCGAAATGGAGTCATCTGCACTTGGCAGGAAATAGTCGTCCCTCTACTTGTGCGAATTGGGAACGAGTGGGAGCGCACCGAGCAAGGTGTTGAAGTTGAACATATGGTTTCTGAAGTAGTGAAAAAAGTATTGCTAGCAGTCGAAGTTCATGAGGCTCGCAATCCACGCCCGATTTTGTTGGCGGCTCCAAGTGAAGAGCAACACTCACTGGCACTTTACGCAGTGAAAGCCGCGTTGGCTGAGCGATCGGTATCTTCCTACTTTCTAGGCGCTCGCACGCCGCATGAGGCCGTCGCTCGGATGGTGACTCGAATTGCCCCGCCAGTCATATTTCTCTGGGCTCTCCTTCCCGAAAATGGCGATCCTGCCTTCTTCCGTGACCTGCCTAAGGTTCGACCAGCTCCGCGTATTCTCCTTGGGGGACCGGGATGGAACCTTGAAGAATGTAAGGATGCGCTCTTTTCTTCCGATTTGAAATCAGCCTGCGAGGAGATTTCAAGAGTTCTAGGGGATTCGCGCTAGTGACTCCGTAACCCAAAAATATCTTTAATATTTCTGTAACGGACGAGGGGTTTTGATCGTTGAGTCCTGTAGATGAACACATCTTGAGGAGGAACAATGGAGAGAAACAAGCTGATCAGGCTGCATTCAGGCAAGTCTGCAAATGGAAGGATCACGCAATGAGTCGCCTTCTTAAGCGGGTAGCGATCTTGAGCGTACCCACTGTCTTTTTCGTTCCGACACTCCTTTTGGCTGGATCTTCGGCACAAGCAGCAGATTCCCCAACGTGTGATGGAAAGAAAGCGACCGTAGTGTCGAGTGCATCCACTATCAAGGGCACCTCCCATGCAGATGTGATTGTGGTTCAGGGAGCAGGAACGCACACTGTCCTTGCCGGTGCTGGAAATGATGTGGTTTGCGGTGGTTCTGGTATTGACAAAATCAATGGCCAAGCCGGAAGTGACACGATTATCGGCGGCGCAGGTAATGATGTTCTCAGCGGCACTGTAGGTAATGACCAACTCAGCGGTGGGGTAGGCAACGACAAACTCAGCGGTGGCGCAGGTAAGGACACTCTTGCTGGCGGTACTGGCAATGATCTCCTCAGTGGCGGAACTGGCGATGATCAACTTGAGGGTGACGAAGGCGATGACGAACTCCAAGGTGACGAAGGCGATGACATCGCAGATGGCGGTTTGGGGGATGATCAACTCCAGGGCGGCGCAGGCGATGATGAACTCCAGGGCGGCGAAGGTGATGATGAACTCGTCGGCGATGAAGGCGATGATGAACTCGTCGGGGGCGGAGGCAGCGACGTCGAAGATGGCGGACCTGGAATCGACACCGAGGATGGAGCACCTGAAAATGACGAGGCGCCAGAGAGCGGCGGCACCCCTACGGCCAGCGAGGGCTAACCCCGCAATCCCTATGAAATTGGAAGTCTTGAGTCACCGATAGACTTCACGCCTTCAACCGTCATATGGGAGGCGAAATGGCCGATAACGAGAAGGTCGTAATGCTTGGCCTGACCTATGACGATGTTCTCCTTCTGCCGGATGCCTCTGACGTGGTGCCAAGCGAGGTGGATACTTCCACTCGGTTGACTCGAAATATCTCACTTCGGATACCTCTTGTCTCATCGCCTATGGACACGGTCACAGAATCAGAGATGGCGATTGCAATGGCAAAAGCTGGCGGAATAGGAGTCATTCACCGCAACCTGCCCATTGACGAGCAAGTCACGCACGTGAAGCTGGTGAAAGGCGTAGGACTTGCCGGCGCAGCGGTAGGCGTCGGTGATGATGGTTTTGCTCGAGCAAAGGCGCTCATTGCAGCTGGTGTAGATGTTGTCGTCGTTGATACAGCGCACGGTCATCACAGTGGCGTTCTTGATGCCATTGCCAGGATTAGGAAATATTCGCCGAAGACAGAAATTATTGGCGGCAACGTGGCTACACGAGCCGGTGCGCAGGCGCTTATCAATGCAGGAGTAGATGCCGTCAAAGTTGGAGTAGGCCCCGGTTCGATATGTACGACTCGAGTCGTAACTGGAGTTGGGGTTCCGCAGATTACTGCAATCATGGAAGCCAGCAAGGCGTGTGCAAAAGCAGGAATACCGCTGATCGCGGATGGCGGACTTCAATACTCTGGCGATATTGTCAAAGCACTTGTTGCTGGCGCGGACACCGTGATGCTGGGATCCTTGCTCGCCGGATGTGATGAATCCCCAGGTGAACTCGTTGAAATTGATGGTCGCAAGTACAAGGCTTACCGTGGAATGGGCTCACTCGGTGCAATGCAGACTCGAGGTGGCAAGAAGTCATACTCAAAAGATAGATACATGCAGGACGACGTTCTCTCTGAGGATAAATTGGTTCCTGAAGGCATTGAAGGAAAAGTTGCCTACCGTGGCCCTCTCTCTCAAGTTGCACACCAGTTAATTGGCGGATTGCGATTGGGCATGGGATATGCGGGTGCGGCAGATATCGCCTACCTTCGCCGCGAGGGTCGGCTCATTCAAATCACGAGTGCGGGCCTGCAGGAGAGTCATCCGCATGATGTCTTGGATGTGACATCGGCCCCGAACTACATCAGAAACAATTAAGGAGTATCGATGAGCGAAATCGAAATTGCACCTGGTAAACGCGCTCGTAGAGCTTATTCTTTTGACGATATTGCAATAGTTCCGAGCCGTCGCACGCGCGATCCTGAAGGAGTCTCAACCTCTTGGCAGATCGATGCGTATAAATTCGATCTCCCCATGATTGCAGCTCCGATGGACTCCGTAGTTTCACCAGAGACCGCTATTGAAATTGGCAAATTAGGCGGTCTTGGAGTTCTCAATCTCGAAGGCCTGTGGACTCGCTACGAGGATCCTCGTATCCAGCTTGGCGAAATTGCCTCGATGCCTGATGTGCATGCAACTCGTCGAATGCAGGAACTTTATACGGCACCGATTCAACCGACTTTGATTAAGGAAAGACTCCAGCAGATTCGCGATGCTGGAGTGAGAGTGGCTGGGTCCCTATCACCGCAAAGAACTGCTGATCTTTACAAGACTGTTATCGAGGCCGGCGTAGATATATTCGTCATTCGTGGAACGACAGTGAGTGCCGAGCATGTTTCCTTGAAGGATGAAGCGCTTAACTTAAAGAAATTTATATACGAACTTGATGTGCCAGTAATCGTTGGCGGTGTCGCTACTGCAGTCGGTGCCTTGCACTTGATGCGTGCTGGTGCAGCAGGTGTACTCGTTGGATTCGGTGGAGGATCTGCCCACACAACGAGAAAAGTACTTGGAATTGAAGTTCCGATGGCATCGGCAGTGGCGGAGGTAGCATCTGCTCGACGTGATTATCTAGATGAATCTGGTGGACGGTACGTCCACGTCATTGCGGATGGTTCCGTCGGACGCAGTGGTGATATTGCCAAAGCGATTGCCTGCGGCGCAGATGCCGTCATGATGGGATCACCGCTTGCGAAAGCGGTTGAAGCCCCGGGACTTGGTTGGCACTGGGGAAGCGAAGCCCACCATCAAGAGCTGCCGCGCGGCGAACGCGTAGCAGTGGGCACGTCAGGGACTCTGCGCGAAATTCTCCTGGGACCTTCTCGTGCATCCGACGGATCGATGAATCTCTTTGGCGCACTTCGTCGCGCTATGGCCACATGTGGCTACTCCGATGTCAAGGAGTTTCAGCGAGTTGAGGTACTCATTCATCGTGACTAATCCTTATGGAGTTTTGGTTGTTGATTTCGGTGCACAGTACGCTCAATTGATCGCTAGAAGAGTTCGCGAAGCTAAAGTATTTAGCGAAATTGTTCCTTCTTCGATTTCGGCAAAAGAAGTCTTGGCAAAAAACCCGGAAGCCATTGTTCTCTCGGGCGGTCCATCAAGTGTGTATGCGCCCAATGCTCCGATTATGGATCCCGAAATTCTCAATTTGGGCATCCCAGTGTTTGGAATTTGCTATGGCTTCCAAGTCATGGCCATCGCTCTCGGTGGCGTGGTTAGCAAGACGGGAAAGTCAGAATTTGGTCGCACAGAACTTAATGCAGCAACGACATCTCGAATTTTCGCAGCATTGCCAAATGTGCAACGTGTTTGGATGAGTCACGGAGATGCGGTCACTCAAGAGCCGCCTGGGTTTACGGTCTGTGCAGGTACAAGTGACACCCCAATAAGCGCCTTTGAGAATGAAACAGCCACTTTGGCGGGAGTCCAATTCCATCCAGAGGTTGTGCATACCGAGTATGGTCAGGAAATATTGCGACATTGGTTGGTAGATATTGCCAAGTGCTCACCTTCCTGGACCTCGGCGAACATAGTTGAGCATGAGATAGAGAAAATCAAAGTGCTTGTCGGAGATAAACGCGTTATCTGCGGATTATCTGGCGGTGTTGACTCGGCGGTTGCTGCTGCGATGGTTCAAAAAGCAATCGGATCTCAACTTACTTGTGTTTTTGTCGATCATGGACTGTTGCGCGCGGGTGAAGCCGAGCAGGTGGAAAAGGATTTTGTCGCCGCCACAGGTATCTCACTGAAAGTGGTTGACGCACGTCAGCAATTTATGAATGCTCTGGCCGGAGTGAGTGAGCCAGAGACTAAACGTAAGATCATTGGCAGAGAATTCATCCGTAGTTTTGAAGCGGCTGCCCGTGAGATTGCGGCCGGCGGCGACGTTGAATATCTAGTCCAAGGGACTCTCTATCCAGATGTCGTTGAATCCGGGGGCGGCACTGGAACAGCAAACATTAAATCCCACCATAACGTCGGTGGCCTGCCGGAAGATTTGAAGTTCACTCTTATCGAACCGCTGCGGACTCTCTTTAAGGATGAAGTGCGACAAGTTGGATTAGCACTTGGTCTTCCCGAAGAAATAGTCTGGCGCCAACCTTTTCCAGGTCCCGGCCTCGCCATTCGAGTCATAGGAGAAGTGACGGAAGAGCGTCTAGAAATATTGCGCCAGGCAGACCTCATCGCCCGTGAAGAATTGGCCAAAGCGGGACAAGATCGACTTATCTGGCAGTGTCCTGTAGTCCTCCTCGCAGAGGTCCGCAGCGTTGGAGTCCAAGGAGATGGTCGCACCTACGGGCACCCCATCGTCCTGCGACCTGTCTCCAGTGAGGATGCAATGACTGCGGATTGGTCAAGGCTTCCCTACGAACTCCTTGAGAAAATTTCGACTCGCATCACCAATGAAGTACGCGATATAAATCGTGTGGTGTTGGATATAACCAGTAAACCCCCCGGAACTATCGAGTGGGAGTAAGGCCCCTTAGTTGAAAAAATGCTCTACCTACGAAAGGCTCACACCGTGAAACGTGGAATCTATTTTGGCTTAGTCGTCCTACTTGTCGGCTCTCTTTCCGCATGCTCGGCGACACCGAAAGAGAATGTTGCCACACCTTCGGCCTCTCCTTCCGCATCGGCGACAGCTCCATCAACGGGAGCAACGACGCTTGCTTCTGGAGTCGTATGCGAGGACACATCAGCTATCGGTCACAGTCCAATAACCGTTACTCCACCGGGCACGATGACAAAGGGTCGAATGGGAACTTTCACCCTGGTAACAAATTGCGGAAACATTGTTATTGAAACAAATGGAGTTAAAGCGCCCGTCACCATGACTGCCTTAACTGCGTTGGCGACGGGCGGATATTTCAATGCATCTCTCTGCCACCGCCTCACCACGGCAGGTATTTTTGTGTTGCAGTGCGGGGATCCAACAGCCACAGGCTCCGGTGGACCGGGATTCACTTATCAGGACGAGAATTTACCTCAGCCGGTAGCCAACAACTATCCAGAGGGAACAGTCGCAATGGCGAATTCTGGACCTTCGACTAATGGCAGCCAATTCTTCTTGGTTTACGAAGATACCAGCCTCGGCGCCAGCTACACCATCTGGGGCAAAATCACTTCAGGACTCAATATTGTCAAGGCCATTGCAGCAGCGGGTGTTGTTGGCGGCGGTTCTGACGGAACTCCAGTCGCCAAAATTGCCATCGAAAAGGTAATTGTTAAGTAAATAACAAATATCTAGTTGGTATTAACGATCTTAAACGCCTCTGCAATTCTGCCGTTGGCAAATCCTGCGGCATCTGCGTTCCGTTCTCCCCACGAACGGACCATGTTCTCCATCTCTGGGTTATGGGCTGTTTGAGAAATATGTGCGCGCAGCGCCGCAATCTTTAGATGGAAATAGTCTGTGATATCTACGAAGTGATCAGGCCGTGAGTGTCCAGAGACCCAGACTTCTTTGACTCGACAAGTCTTTAGGCCTTCTTCAAGCATTTCTGGAAAGGCAAATGGATTTCGGGCGTCAGGATAGACAGCCTGAATTGCAGCTTCACCTGCCGCCAGGTGGTCAGGATGACTTGCACCGATTCGCTCCCAGTTTCTTTCGGGGCTCTGAATAACCATTCGATCTGGCTGGGCTATGCGAATTGCCCGAACAATATCTTTGCGAAGTCCAAGTGTTGGTTCGAGCGATCCATCGCGATAGTTGAGGAAAGTAATATCGGTTACACCAATTGCTGCACCGGCGGCACGTTGCTCTTTCTGTCGTACCGCAGGCATATCTTCGAGAGCAATACCCGACTCTTCTCCTCCCTGATCTCCATTTGTGCAGATGCAATATGAGACATGTATACCTTGTTTGATCCACGACGAGATGGTCCCGGAGGCTCCGAAATCAGAATCATCCGGGTGAGCGCTTACGACCAAGACTCGCTTGATCTCGCTATCGTCCAGCGGTTGCATGTGCTCTCCTTAAGTCAAACAAAACCAGTCAGCGAAGCCTAATAGACTTACCCTCATGATGACGCCTGATCCATTGCTAGACGGGCTAAATCCGCAGCAAGAAGCCGCAGTTGTACATGAAGGCGGCCCATTATTGGTCGTTGCAGGTGCCGGGTCAGGAAAGACGCGTGTTCTGACTCGTCGTATCGCCTACTTGATGAAGAAGCGGGATGTGAACCCCTACGAAATTCTGGCGATTACATTCACAAATAAGGCTGCTGGAGAGATGAAGGACCGCGTAACCGAGCTGGTCGGCCAAGTTGCACGCTCCATGTGGGTCTCTACCTTTCACTCTGCATGCGTTCGCCTGCTTCGTCAAGAGGCGACCCGTTTGGGTTATTCCAACTCTTTTAGTATTTACGACCAAGCCGATAGCTTGAAATTGATTTCGTTAGTTGCCAAAGATCTCAATTTGGATGCAAAGCGCTATCCAGCACGACAATTCCAATCAATCATTTCGAACGCAAAAAACGAATTGCAGGGTCCGGATGAATTTGCGGCATCAACGACCAATCAGTTCGAGCAGGTGGTAGCAGAGGTTTACGCGGTCTACCAGCGTCGTCTTCAGCAGGCCAATGCGATGGATTTCGATGACCTCATATTAAAGACTGTGGAAGTGCTCCAACGCTTTCCTGAAAGCAAGGCTCGCTTCCGATCTCGTTTCAAGCATGTACTAGTGGACGAGTATCAAGACACCAATCACGCGCAATATGTGCTCATCCGTGAAATTGTAGGAAACGAGGCAGAAGGTCTGCCACCGGCCGAACTATGCGTGGTGGGAGATGCGGATCAGTCGATTTACGGTTTCCGCGGCGCCACCATTCGAAACATTCTCCAATTTGAGTTGGATTTTCCGAATGCCACAACAGTCATGCTAGAGCAGAACTACAGGTCCACTCAGAATATTCTCAATGCTGCAAATGCGGTCATCACTCGGAACGAAAGTCGGAAAGAGAAGAATCTTTGGTCCAAGGCTGGATCCGGCGCCCCTCTCGTCGGGTACGTCGCAGAGGACGAACACGACGAAGCAGAATTTGTGAAGGACGAGATTCGTAAGCTCAAAGATGAAGGAATCTCGCAACCAGGTAATACTGCGATCTTTTATCGAACAAATGCGCAGTCACGCGTTTTTGAAGAAGTATTTATGCGTGCCGCACTTCCTTACAAAGTGGTGGGTGGAGTCCGCTTCTATGAGCGAAGAGAAGTGAAGGATCTCCTTGCCTATCTTCGAGTCCTTGCCAATCCACACGACGAAGTTTCGCTACGCCGAATTATTAATGTACCGAAACGAGGAATCGGCGACCGCGCTCTTGAGTATGTCGAGGGTTATGCGAATATCCGCCAACTCTCGTTCTGGCAAGGACTGCATAGATCTTGGGATATTGAGGATTTAGCCGCTCGATCTGCAAGTTCGATCCAACAGTTCGTTTCTATAATTGATGCTCTGCAAGTTCTGGTCGAGGCAAAAGTTCGCCCGTCGGTAATTATTGAAGCCATCCTCGAGCAATCCGGGATGATGGCTGAACTCGCTTCAAGTAGTGACCCGCAAGATGAAGTTAGATTGGAAAACCTGCAGGAATTAGTGGCTGTTTCGATGGAATATGAGGGGCGACCACTTGAAGAGTTGGGCGAAGACGAGGAAATATCTCTAGCGGGTTTCCTTGAGCAAGTCTCCCTGGTTGCAGATGCCGATGAAATTCCCGAAGGCGAAGATCATGGCGGCGTAGTGACTTTGATGACCCTTCACACTGCAAAAGGACTGGAGTTTCCGACTGTTTTTCTAACCGGTCTTGAGGATGGGATCTTCCCGCACTCCCGCACACTTGGAGAGAAGGCTGAAATAGAGGAAGAACGGCGCCTTGCTTATGTGGGACTTACCCGTGCCGAGCAACGCCTTTATTTAACGCGTTCACAATCGCGCTCTTCTTGGGGAGCGCCCAGCTACAACCCGCCGTCTCGCTTCTTGGATGAGATTCCCGAGAGCGCGATCGAGTGGCGGAATAAGCCGGTTTCAACATCTATTTCGCGACGACGAGATCTCACTTCTCCACCAGCGCGGCCCACGGGGAAAAAGAGTGTGTCTATCGAACTTTCGGTAGGCGAGCGTGTGTCCCACGACACATTTGGATTGGGAACTGTTGTTGCCCTATCAGGTGAAGGCGATCGCGCAGAGGCGACGGTGAATTTTGGTCCGTATGGTGAGAAGAGATTGCTCCTGCGTTATGCACCCGTGGAGAAGCTCTAGGATTACTCCCGTTCGCACGTAAACCAATTGGGGAAATGGAGTTCCGCGTGGATCTCTTTGAATATCAATCTCGAGATCTTTTCGAAAAGCACGGCGTCCCAGTTTTGGCAGGCGCAGTTGCAACCACGCCGGATGAGGCGGAGGCCGCCGCAAAAGCCATTGGCGGCAAAGTCGTTGTCAAAGCTCAGGTCAAAGTGGGCGGACGCGGTAAAGCAGGGGGCGTGAAACTTGCTGAGAACGCGACAGACGCCCGCGAGAAGGCGGAAGCAATTTTGGGAATGGATATCAAGGGTCACGTTGTCGGAAAAGTGATGATCGCCCAAGCTGCTCCGATTGATTCTGAGTATTACCTGGCGATCTTGTTGGATCGATCAAACCGAACATTTTTGGTGATGGCTTCCGTTGCAGGTGGCATGGATATTGAGGCCGTAGCGCGCGATACACCCGAGAAACTTCTCAAAGTACCAGTCAATTCAATTGAAGGATTATCAAAGTCGGCTGCTTTAAAGATCATTCAAGACGCAGCATTTCCTGCTGACATTGCGGATCAAGTTGCTGAAACGCTCGTTTTACTTTGGGGGGTTTTTACTTCTGAGGACGCAACATTGGTTGAAGTGAATCCACTCGTTAAGACATCGGATGGTCGAATTGTCGCTCTGGATGGCAAAGTAACTCTGGATGACAACGCTGATTTCCGCCATCCTGACCATGAGGCATTGATCGACCGTTCGGCCACTAATGCACTGGAAGAAGAGGCCAAGGCCAAGAACCTCAACTACGTAAAACTGGACGGCGAAGTCGGCATTATTGGAAATGGCGCCGGTCTGGTTATGAGCACCCTTGACGTGGTTGCCTACGCTGGGGAGAAGTTTGGCGGAGTCCGACCTGCTAACTTCCTTGATATTGGTGGCGGAGCATCTGCGCAAGTAATGGCAGATGGTCTCTCAATCATTTTGGGCGACAAGGACGTCAAGAGTGTTTTCGTAAATGTCTTCGGCGGAATTACTGCTTGTGACGCCGTTGCCAGCGGAATTGTGCAAGCTCTTGAAATTCTAGGCGATCGCGCAACTAAGCCGATCGTGGTTCGTTTGGACGGAAATAATGTTATTGAGGGGCGCAAGATTTTGACGGATGCGGCACACCCACTTATCGAACAACAGGACACTATGGATGGCGCAGCATCCCGCGCTGCAGAATTGGCGGCAAAATAATGTCAATCTTCATCGATAAGGCAAGCCGTGTCATAGTCCAAGGTATGACTGGTTCAGAAGGAACCAAGCACACTCGAAGAATGTTGGCGGCAGGAACAAATATTGTGGGCGGGGTGACACCCGGCAAGGGCGGAATGATCGTCGATATTGACGGGCACCTTCTTCCGGTTTACAACACAGTCCAGGAAGCAGTTGCCGGAACCTCGGCAAATACTTCAGTTGTATTCGTGCCGCCGCGTTTTGCGAAGGCAGCTGTTATCGATGCAATTGATGCCGCGATTCCGCTTGTCGTAGTTATTACTGAAGGAATTCCGGTTCACGACACGGCGGCCTTCTTTGCATACTCACAGAGCAAAGGCATTACAAGAATTATTGGACCGAACTGCCCGGGAATTATTACTCCTGGCCAATCTAATGTGGGCATTATTCCTGCCGACATCACAGGATCTGGACCGATCGGACTCGTGTCGAAATCAGGAACACTTACCTATCAAATGATGTTCGAACTAAACGACATTGGAATGAGCACCGCGGTCGGTATCGGCGGAGATCCTGTCATCGGGACCACTCACATTGACTGCCTGCGTGCTTTCCAAGATGATCCGGCTACAGAGGCGATTGTCATGATTGGTGAAATTGGTGGAGATGCTGAAGAGCGTGCCGCTCAATTCATCAGTGAATATGTGACCAAGCCAGTTGTTGGGTATGTCGCTGGATTTACGGCCCCCGAAGGCAAGACAATGGGGCATGCGGGAGCAATCGTCTCTGGTTCATCAGGAACTGCCCAGGGTAAGAAGGATGCACTTGAAGCTGCTGGGGTTCGAGTTGGCAAGACTCCGAGTGAAACCGCGCGCCTCATGCGCGCAATTCTGAAGCGGTAGCACCAATGCTCCAACGTGCCCTGTGGGTTTCGCTGACACAGGCACTGCGGAGCGTCGCACTAGTGCTTTTACCAACTGCATTTATTGCACTCGTCGCATGGGCGACTGCCGGAAGTAGTAATGGAAATACTGGCGAGCCTATGAAAGTCGCAGTTTGGGTCTGGCTCGGTGCCCATCACATTCCATTCCACCTGGTCATTCCGCCGGCCGGTCAGATGGGTTTCTTCTCCTACCTGCCAATCGGTGCACTCATTTTTCCACTGCTTGCCCTTCGTAGCAGTTTCATTCGCGCGAAGGATCGCCTTGAATACGAGGGGCGAGCCATTCGTCTTGCGCGACTTTTCATAGGTATCTTCTATACGGCCATTTTGACTCTATTGGCTTGGGGTACAAGCACAACGGCAGTTAAGCCGGATCTTTATTGGGCTGCGATTACCTCCGTGTTACTTGTACTTCTAGCAACGGCACCATGGCCAACATTGAGAGAGTTGGGGATCTTTAAGTCAACTATCTTTGCTTCCCGAATTCTGGCGATCGCGATCGGCGTCTCTTCCATTGTGCTCGGCATTTCACTGGCACTGAATACGAAGACAATTGAGAACTTGATTCTGGTCTTAGAACCAGGGTGGCTTGGGGGAGTTCTGCTCCTTCTCCTCAACGTTCTCTATTTGCCGAACGCGATCATCGCCACATTTTCTTACTTAGTCGGACCCGGATTCTCTTTTGGAGCAGGCACCCTGCTCTCTCCGCTCACACATAGAATTTCTGAAATTCCTGCGTTGCCATTACTAGGAGCGCTCCCAACGGGTAGGCATCCTTCGGTTATGTTCACGACCCTTCTAGTGGCGGTTGCCGGGATACTCCTCTACATGAAAACCAAGAAGCATGGTTTCGGCGAACTTGCGACAAGTTATTTCTTCATAATCTCTAGCGTGGCGCTCCTCGCCTTCCTTGCCAGTGGTGCGCTTATGACGGATGCCATGCGAACCGTCGGTGTCTCCCCTTGGCAACTCACAGCTGCAATTGCGGCCGAACTTGGAGTGGGGATTCTGCTCGCATGGGGGATACCGGCTACCCGGAATTACGTTGTTAGAAGACGAGGAGTGAGCGAATGAAAAAAAGCATTGTGATACTTGCTTCGGGAAGCGGTTCTCTGGCTCAGGCAATTATGGATGCTGTTAATGACGGGGAGCTTGATATCCAAATTCTCGAAGTGATTTCAGATAAACCTGGAGCCAAAGTCTTGGAGAGGGCAGAGAAATCTGACATCGCCACCTTCGTTCATCCCATGCTTCCGAATCGAGTTGAGTGGGATTTCGAATTAATGCGTCACATTGAATCTCTCAATCCTGATCTCATTGTGAGTGTTGGATTTATGAGAATTCTTTCGCCGGAATTTGTATCGAAATTCAAGATTATCAACACGCATCCAGCTCTATTACCGAAATTTCCAGGAGCACATCCTGTCCGAGATGCTTTGGCAGCTGGAGTGGCGGTCACGGGAGCCACGGTTCACTGGGTGGATTCCGGCGTCGATTCCGGGCAAGTCATTGCACAAACAGAAGTGGAAGTCTTACCAGGGGACAGTGAGAGCACTCTCCATGAGCGCATTAAGATTGTCGAACAGAGTCTCATCGTCGAGACACTTAAGAACCTGCTACCAACTCTGGAGAGCGACCATGTCTGATCGCAAGAGCATTCGCCGCGCGCTATTAAGCGTTTATGACAAGACGGGCCTAGTCGAACTAGGCACGGCTCTTGCTCGAGAGAATATTGAGATTCTCTCAACGGGTAGTACGGCGAAGACTTTGCGCGATGCTGGAATCGACGTGATTGAGGTTGGCGATTACACGGGCTTTCCGGAGATTATGGGCGGAAGGGTGAAGACCTTGCATCCCCGTATTCACTCGGGAATTCTTGCCGACCAGTCCAACCCGGAGCACCTGGCACAGATCGCTCTCCATGAGATTGCCCCTTTTGATCTGGTGATCGTAAATCTCTATCCATTCGCCGCGACCATTGCTTCTGGAGCTGATTTTGCAGAATGTATAGAGCAGATTGATATTGGCGGACCTTCCATGCTCCGCGGAGCGGCAAAGAATCATGGTTCTGTTGCTGTGATTTGCTCGCCTAGCCAATACGGCGTGCTTCACGAGGCCATAAAGTCTGGTGGATTCACAGCACAACAGCGACAGGAACTCGCTCTCGCGGTTTTTCGAACGACTGCCGAATACGATCTGGCAATCGCCAACTGGCTTGGCTCAAGTGAGAACGAATTGCCAGAATGGTTTGGGCAGATCTGGCAGCAGAAAAGTGGACTCCGCTACGGGGAGAATCCACATCAGGTAGCCGCCATCTATTCGAATAGTGGCGCTGCTAGTGGAATCGTCGGTGCCGCGCAACTGCACGGCAAAGAGATGTCTTTCAATAATTACACAGACGCGGATGCAGCTTGGCGTGCCGCTCACGATCATTCAGAACCATGTGTGGCAATAATCAAGCACTCCAATCCATGTGGAATTGCTATCGGAGCCACAATTGCCAAGGCTCATCAACTGGCGCACGAATGCGATCCGGTTTCGGCTTTTGGCGGAGTCGTGGCAGCAAATCGTGAAGTCGATCTGGAGATGGCACAGGCCCTTTCACAGATTTTTACCGAGGTAGTTATCGCTCCGAGTTATGCACTTGAGGCGGTAGAGCTTCTAAGCAAGAAGCCATCCATCCGCATCTTGCAATGTTCTGACGAGGAGATATCGAGTCGAGAACTTCGCCCGGTTTCAGGTGGAATGCTTGTGCAGAAAACGGATCTCGTTGATGCACCAGGAGACAGTCCATCCGACTGGACACAGGTCTGCGGTCCAAAAATTTCACCCCAGAAAATGGAAGATCTCCATTTTGCGTGGCGTGCGGTCCGGGCAGTAAAGAGCAATGCCATTTTGTTGGCAAAAGGCGGCGCCTCCGTTGGCATCGGGATGGGACAGGTCAACAGAGTCGATTCTGCGCGACTGGCTGTGACACGTGGGGGAGAGAGAGTGGCTGGATCGGTCGCGGCTAGTGATGCTTTCTTCCCATTTGCTGACGGCCTAGAAATATTGCTAGACGCAGGTGTTGTCGCTGTGGTTCAACCAGGCGGAAGTGTCCGAGATGAAGAAGTGATTGAGGCTGCAAAGAAGCGGAATATCGCCATGTTCTTCACAGGTGTGCGCCATTTCTCTCATGCTTAGTCGCCTAGAGGGCTGATAAACCATTTGAAAATCCATTAGATTAGGCGTATGAGTGCACAGATATTGGATGGAAAAGCTCTCGCCAGCAAAATCAAAGGCGAGCTAGCCAAGGAAGTTTTCGAATTAAAAGCGTTGGGAAGGGCACCCGGACTCGGAACAGTTCTGGTGGGAGATGATCCCGGGTCGCACTCGTATGTATCAGGCAAACACCGCGATTGCCACGAAGTTGGAATTACTTCTATCCGGGTAGATCTTCCTGAATCCGCAACGGAGAAAGATGTTCTCGCCGCAATCAAAGACCTCAACGATTCCAAGGAGTGCACTGGCTACATTGTGCAGTTGCCGCTGCCGCGCGGAATAAATTCACAGAAGGTACTGGAAGCAATTGATCCGGATAAAGACGCAGACGGACTGCACCCACTTAATCTTGGTCGACTGGTGAGCGGTGAAGATGCACCACTACCGTGCACCCCGCGCGGCATTGTGGAATTGCTACGCCATTATGGGGTTGACCTTAATGGAGCTGAAGTCACCGTCATTGGCCGCGGTCTGACTGTGGGCCGTCCGCTAGGACTGCTTCTTACTCGCAAGAGCGAGAACTCAACAGTGACGCTGACGCACACCGGGACGAAAGATTTGGTTCGGCACACCAAGAATGCCGATGTTGTAGTCGCTGCAATCGGTAAAGCTCATTTCCTCACCGCCGAGATGATCAAACCAGGGGCAGCGATTGTCGATGTGGGTATTTCCCGCACCGAGGCTGGATTGTTAGGGGACGTTCACCCAAACGTGATGGAAGTGGCTGGCTATGTCGCCCCCATGCCTGGAGGAGTGGGTCCGATGACCCGCGCGATGCTCCTCAAAAATGTCGTGGAAGCATGTCGCTAGCCCCACGCCTTATCTCTCTTTCGGGTTACACCTTTGTTCTCTTCGGAGTAGCCCTCGGAATACTGGGTGCGGTCCAAGTAGGGTCAATATTTGTTGCGATTGGCACGGCAGGCGTGGGCATTTCCACTCCCCGCGTGAGCACGGTGGGGCGCTTCCTCCCCTTCGCAATAGCGCTAGCGCTCTTCGCCCTGGCATTGGCACTGCCTCGTGGGCGGTAGAGTTATCTTGATGTCAAGAGAGTTTGCCACAGAATAAACACTGATAAACGTCGAAGGAGACGAAGATGGGTAAGAAAGTTAGCGTCATCGGAGCTGGTTTCTATGGATCAACAACCGCTCTGCGATTAGCTCAGTACAACATTTTTGATACCGTCGTCTTAACAGACATCGTTGAAGGCAAACCAGAGGGAATTGCTCTCGACATCAACCAATCGCGCTCCATTGAGGGATATGAAACCAAAGTCGTCGGCGCCACCACAACTGCAGAAGGCGCCGGATATGAAGCAACCGCTAATTCGGAT
The DNA here is from genome assembly GCA_049287065.1 of Candidatus Nanopelagicaceae bacterium. Lineage (GTDB taxonomy): Bacteria > Actinomycetota > Actinomycetes > Nanopelagicales > Nanopelagicaceae > QYPT01. The sequence continues at coordinate 79,859 of JBAQFB010000007.1, read as the reverse complement.
GTAGTCGTAATCACGGCAGGTCTTCCGCGTAAGCCAGGCATGAGCCGTATGGATCTTATTGGCGTTAACGCCGGAATCGTTCGTGGGGTTGCAGAGAACATTGCCAAGCACAGTCCTAATGCTGTCGTTATCGTTGTATCAAATCCCCTTGATGAGATGACCGCGTTGGCTCAAATTGCAACCGGATTTCCAAAGAATCGAGTGATGGGTCAGGCGGGAATGCTCGACACGGCCCGCTTTACAAATTTTGTCGCTGAGAAACTCAATGTGCCGGTGGCTTCAGTCAAGACTCTTACTCTTGGTTCGCACGGTGACACTATGGTGCCGGTTCCAAGCAAGTGCACTGTTGGTGGTGTTCCACTTTCCGAAAAATTATCTGCGCAAGAGATTGAGGAATTAGTAACAAGAACACGCAATGGTGGGGCGGAAATTGTCGCCCTTCTCAAGACCGGTTCGGCTTACTACGCACCTTCCGCTGCGGCTGCACGAATGGCTAAGGCGGTCATTGAGGACTCCGGAGCGATCATGCCTGTATGTGCTTGGGTCGACGGCGAATATGGAATTTCCGGTGTGTACCTAGGAGTAGAAGCAGAAATTGGTAAGACGGGAATCCGAAAGGTTGTCGAGACAGACCTCTCGGCTTCTGAATTGGAAGCACTCAAGGGTGCAGCCGAAGCGGTGCGTGCCAAGCAAGCAGATGTCCAGAGCCTTTAAAACTATCGACGAAGTGAGAGTGGAAAATTATGAATAAAATTAAGGTGACGGGAACCGTCGTAGAACTCGATGGCGATGAGATGACTCGTATCATCTGGCAGTTCATTAAGGATCAGTTGATCCTGCCTTACCTCGACATCAATCTCGAATATTACGATCTCGGCATTGAGCATCGCGACGCAACAAATGATCAAGTGACCATTGATTCAGCCCATGCCATTCTGAAGCACGGCGTCGGAGTGAAGTGTGCGACCATCACACCGGATGAGGCCCGTGTGAAGGAATTTGGTCTCAAGCAGATGTGGAAGTCTCCCAACGGAACAATCCGCAATATCTTGGGCGGGGTAATTTTCCGTGAGCCGATCATCATCAGCAATGTTCCCCGTTTGGTTCCACAATGGACCAAGCCAATTGTCATCGGCCGTCATGCCTTCGGAGATCAATACAAAGCAACAGACTTCCTGGTGCCTGGCGCGGGTAGTTTGACCATGACATTTACTCCAGAGGACGGCTCAAAGCCTTTGGAATTTAACGTGTACAAATTCGAAGGTTCAGGCGTGGCAATGGGGATGTACAACCTTGACGCCTCGATCCGCGATTTCGCTCGCGCTTCCCTGAACTACGGCTTGAAGCGCAACTATCCGGTATTCCTCTCAACGAAGAACACCATCCTCAAGGCGTACGACGGACGATTCAAAGATATCTTCCAAGAAATCTACGAGACAGAGTTCAAGGCGGCATTTGAAAAGCAGGGAATCACCTACGAACACCGCCTCATTGATGACATGGTTGCAACCGCACTTCGTTGGGAAGGCGGATATGTCTGGGCATGCAAGAACTATGACGGCGATGTTCAATCAGACACCATTGCGCAGGGATATGGCTCACTTGGCTTGATGACGAGTGTTCTGTTGAGTCCAGACGGAAAGACGGTTGAATCAGAAGCTGCTCATGGAACAGTGACTCGTCACTACCGCCAGCACCAGCAAGGTAAACCAACCTCCACCAATCCGATTGCCTCAATTTTCGCGTGGACGCAGGGCCTGGCTCACCGCGCAACCTTGGATAACAATCCTGAGTTGGCTCGTTTTGCCACCACTCTCGAGCGGGTATGTGTCGAGACTGTCGAGTCCGGCAAAATGACGAAAGACCTTGCGATACTCATTTCTCCAGATGCTCCATGGCAGACCACCCAAGAATTCTTGGCCTCTATCGATGAGAATCTTCAGAAAGCAATGGCATAGTTCCTCTTATGCAAAGCTCGACGTGCGGAGCGATTGCGCTCGTCGGGTCGGGAGAATATTTGCCCGTGATGACCGCACTTGAAGGCGAATTACTTCAAGCGGCGGTCGCACGCAGCAGAAGTCCGCTCTTCGTGCAATTGCCGACGGCGGCAGGTGCAGAGAGCGAAGATCGCCTCAATCACTGGCATGAACTCGGTAAAGCACAAGCCGATCGATTGGGAATAGAAAGTCACTCGCTTTCTCTCTATAACCGAGACGATGCTTTCAACGAAGATTTCCAGAAGATTATTGAAGCCGCCGGGCTCATTTATCTGTCGGGCGGCGATCCTCATTACTTGGCTACAACTCTGGATGACACACCCGTCTGGAGCGCCATTGTGAAGGCATGGAATTCAGGGGCATCTTTGATGGGATGCTCAGCCGGTGCGATGGCAATGGGCAGCGAAATCATCGCCATTCGTAAATCTCATGTCACCCGTGGGCTAGGACTCCTACCAAATATCCAAACGATTCCCCATTACGATCGCTTTCTCGGGTGGATTCCCGATCGTGTCGCGTCAAGGATCATGCGCGTTGAAGAAGGGGTAACCCTGCTTGGAATTGATGAGAACACGGCACTCATCCGAGATGGTGCGCAAACTGCATGGAGAGTGTGGGGAGAAGGCAAAGTCCACCTGCTCAGTAAAGCGGAACCTCATTCATTCGAGGCCGGAGCAGAATTCACTTTGTAAGTATTCGTGGCGGAGGACGGAAGAGGGGGCACACAAGCCGTATTGCCGGCTGGTGTTGGAAGGTTAGGCGTCTTCCGAGGCCTTGATATTTAGGTTCGAGGAATGAATCCTAATTATTCATAGATCATGAATTTAGCCTCTAACTGTAGTATTTGGCACTTCCAACTTCCCCTTTACTAGGAGTGCACATGACTAGCCAGAATCGATTTAGTCAAATAAGAGACGACCTCTTCTTAAGTGACGACGAGGGATTGTTGAATATGGAGAAGATCTATTTCTGGCTTTCTTCGGAAAGTTATTGGGCTACCGATCGTGATAGGGAAACTATCCAACGTTCATTTGATTTTTCCTACCCGATTGGGGTTTATCAAGGAACGCGCCAAGTTGGAGTTGCTCGGATCGTTAGTGACACCGCCACATTCGCCTGGCTATGTGATGTTTTCATCGATGCCGATTTTAGAGGTCGCGGAGTTGGGAGCTGGCTTGTTGAAGCAAGCCTCAAGTGGGCCGAGAGTAATGGTGTCAAGAGAATTATTCTCGCAACTCGGGACGCCCACGATGTTTATGCTCGTCAAGGTTTTCAACCTTTGAAGCATCCAGATTATTGGATGGCGCTTGATACCAGGCCACAAGCGTAATCTTCAAAGAAGTTTGGCGCGAAGGTCCGTTTCGGTTTCGATACGGGAACCCCAATTTCAAGGGGCGTATTAAAGATCGGTGGGGTTCTCTGGAAACTGATACCCCGTGTCGGCGCATCCCATACCTCAAATGAGGTTGTATCAACGATTAGTCGGGTTGCCGGCTTTGGCGCTTCTCGCACAATTGAAAGAGCTCCGAGCTTGAACTGAAACTCGAGGCTCTTGCTCAATTTTCCGAACTTCTTGATCGGTGCTAATAGATCGGTCAGGAGATTTCTTGAGTCCTTCGAGTTCGCATATCTCTTTCGAACCAACCGCCGTGGATTGTGACATTTGCGGATAACCGAAATAGAAAAAGGACCCAGTCATTGACCGAGTCCTTTTGCTTGCCAATCCAGCGTGAGTTGAAGTATGCCAGAAATTTAAGATACTCGGAGTATTGAAAGCGTGGACCCTGGCGGTGTACTAACCATAGGTAGGGCCGGTGGCACTTTTTCGCCCTTGTGCAATTCCTAGATCGGTTTGAAGAACTGATTCAAAATTTCACGAATCAAGGGGTCGAGCGGAAGAGAATGTATTTGCGCTTGCGAGAAAAATCTAATTTCTTGACCCTCATGGAGGCGCATGTCAGCCAGTCGAACCTCGGTGACAACTCGAAAGACGGTGGCTAAACCGCGACTGCCCTCAATGTCAACGATTCTGCATAACGGTTCTGCCGTTTCCACAATGAGTTCTGCCTCCTCGAAGAGTTCCCGCAATACTGCTTGGGCCGGGTCTTCGCCGTCTTCGCACCCGCCACCGAGGAAGCCCCACTGATTGGGATGGGGGATCTCTGGCTTATCGTCTCTGAGATGAAGCAAGATCTCTCCGAGTTCGTTGGTCACTAAAGCGATACCGGCTCTGCCCACCCACTGATTCGTTTCAAACGCTCTTTGGTCGATGGCCCGGAGGAATGGTGGCTCATGATCAGGACTCTTCATCCAACTGATCCTAGTCAGAGCCCCGAATCAAAACCTTTTACTGACCGGGGTGTATTAACGACTATTGGGTTGCCGATCTTGCCCCACGCACAATAAAGAGGGCCCCGAGTTTGAACTGAAACTCGAGGCCCTGGCTCAACTTTCCGAACTTCTTGATCGATACCAATAGATCAGTTAACGGAGGCTAAGGCTGCCGATAGCTCCAAGGCGCAATACTTGTTTGTGAGGATTACCAGCCCTCGCATCACACCGTTTCCTTGCAAAGAGCAAGGCGATGAAATTTTGTCACAAATCCCCGTTACTCGGAGTAACAAAAACCGCTCTCGATCGGTGTGGTCGAGGGCAGTTTATTCAATGCGATTTACTTGAGGCGCTCGCCTGTCGCTGCATCAAAGAGATGAATAGCTGATGGATTTGCAACAACGGAGATGGTTGTTCCGGGCTCAGGTGGATTCTTAGGATCCCACCGGACAATGACCTGTGCTCCTTCATCGGAGGCGTTTGCAAACTTCACAGTTGGATCCGCTGGCTTGCCGTAAACAAATGCATCTGCACCAAGTTCTTCAACAACCTCAACGAGAACATGGAATCCATCGGCTGCAGGAGTGAAACCTTCGGGGCGGATTCCGACCGTAACGATGTTACCTGCACTTGTTGGGACCGGAATGGATAGAGCACCCAACTTGGCCACTCCATTAGAAACAGGAGCGGTGAGCAAGTTCATTGCAGGTGAGCCAATAAATCCGGCAACGAATGCGTTGGCAGGATTGTCATAAAGATTTCGTGGTGTATCGACTTGCTGTAATAGACCGTCCTTGAGAACCGCAACGCGGTCACCCATCGTCATGGCTTCTACTTGGTCGTGGGTTACATAGACGGTGGTGATTCCGAGGCGGCGTTGTAGCGCTGCGATCTGAGTACGTGTGGCTACCCGCAATTTTGCATCAAGGTTGGAGAGTGGTTCGTCCATCAAGAAGACCTGAGGTTCGCGAACAATCGCGCGGCCCATGGCAACGCGTTGACGTTGTCCACCGGAGAGAGCTTTTGGCTTGCGCTCTAAGTAAGGCTCAAGATCGAGAAGTTTGGCAGCTTCAAGAACACGACGTTCGCGCTCTTCTTTTGGTGTTCCGGCAATTTTGAGGGCGAAGCCCATATTCTCAGCAACTGTCATGTGCGGGTAAAGTGCATATGACTGGAATACCATCGCGATATCGCGATCCTTTGGTGCCACATTTGTTACATCGCGGTCGCCGATAAGAATGCGTCCGTTATCGATTTCTTCGAGTCCGGCCAACATGCGAAGTGAAGTTGATTTTCCGCAGCCCGAGGGTCCGACAAGAACGAGAAATTCACCGTCATTAACGACGAGGTCTAATTTGTCGACTGCGGGGGCGGTTGTTCCGGGGTAGATACGAGTTGCTTTGTCGAATACGACAGAGGCCATGACATGACTCCTTCTCCGGGCAGGTACGTGCCCGACGGTCCGTTGGATGAAGGTCACCCCGGCCAGCCGCTGGGATGTGCACCCCAAGACGTAGCCGAAGTCGGCGCCACAGACAGAGCTCTAGCGCTGCGGCGAGGTTACGGCATAGATGAGGATTAAGGGAAGTCCGCGTTCAATGCCCGATACTCTTTGAGGTATGGACCTGGCTGCCGGCAGATCGATTCAAGGGCTCTTTACCGATATAGGCGTGGTGGCTTTTTTCATCCTCCTGGGATCCTTTTTTGTGGCAGCCGAAATTGCTCTAATTTCCTTGCGGGAGAGCCAAGTCCGGCAGATGGCTATGAAGGGCAAGCGGGGGCGCCGAGTCGCCGCGCTTACCGCTAACCCCAACCGCTTTCTGGCCGCTGTCCAAGTCGGAGTTACGGTCTGCGGATTCCTTTCGGCTGCGTTGGGTGCCGAACGCATTGGCAGTTATGTCCAGCCCTGGCTCCAAGAACGAGGTTTGTCGCAGGGTTGGAGTGAGGCCACATCTCTTGTCGGACTCACTTTGATCATTGCCTACTTCTCTCTCGTCTTCGGGGAGTTGGTCCCCAAGAGACTGGCGCTTTTCCGCACGGAGACCATCGCTCTCGGGGCAGCCCCAATAATTGACGTGGTGGCGATGTTTTTTCGCCCGGTTATCTGGCTACTTTCCCACGCAACAGATCTCATCGTCCGGCTCTTTGGGGTTGACCCAGAAGAGCAGAGGAAGCAGATGTCGGAGGAGGAGCTGCTCGATCTGGTTGCAGGGCACGCTGCCTTGACGGATGAAGAACGTGACATTGTTGAGGAAGTGTTCAATGCCAGCGACCGTCAGGTCCATGAAGTCATGGTCCACCGGACCGAAGTCGAGTTTCTCGACGGATCACTCACCGTCGGGAAAGCGATAGCGCTCGCGGTCGACCGCGCGCATTCGCGTTACCCGGTTGTCCGAGGCTCAAGTGACGAGGTCATAGGTTTCATACATGTCCGAGACCTGCTGGATACCTCTCTGGCCGGAAACGGGGAAAAGATTCAAGAATTGGTCCGACCCATCATGTTCTTACCTGGGACGAAAGGGGTTCTGCCTGCTCTCACCGAAATGCGTATGCAGCGTCAACACCTCGCCATCGTGCTGGATGAATACGGCGGGACCGATGGCATTGTGACGATGGAGGATCTCGTCGAATGCCTAATTGGAGATATTCAAGACGAGTACGACACAGAGGATTTGGGTTCGGGGCGTGAATCTCGCACCGGAGATTTTGAGGTGGACGGTCTGATTTCCATTGAGGATCTACAAGAACTGACTGGGTTGGAGATTCCGGAAGGCCCATATGAGACCGCCAGCGGTTTTGTGATGCATTTTCTCGGTCATATTCCCAGAATTAACGACGTGGCAACCATCGATGGGGCGCGGATTACTGTGCTCAGCATGGAAGGCAACCGTGCAGGGACCTTATTGATCTCTCCGATTCCTTCAGACATGGGAGAATAGGGCGCATGACGCGCAAAAGAGTCTTATCTGGCATCCAACCGACGAGTGAATCATTTCATCTAGGAAATTATCTTGGTGCGGTTCGACAATGGGTGAAGTTTCAAGATGATCACGACGCCTTTTATTGCATCGCCGATCTGCATGCACTTACGGTTGAAACCGATCCCGCAGTTCTTTACGAGAGAACTCTGCGCTCGGCTGCGCAACTTATTGCTATAGGTGTGGACCCATCGAAATGTACTTTCTTCTTGCAATCCCACGTTGTTCAGCACAATCAGTTGGGTTGGGTGATGGAGTGTCTTGCCGGCTTTGGTGAGGCAAGTCGCATGACGCAATTTAAAGATAAATCGTCGAAGAATGGCACTGATCGAACGGTTGTTGGACTCTTCACATATCCAATGTTGCAGGCCGCAGATATTTTGCTCTATCAGGCACATCATGTACCCGTTGGAGAGGATCAACGCCAGCACATCGAACTCACACGCGATTTGGCAGGGCGCTTCAATTCTCGTTTTGGTCAGACATTTCAACTCCCAGAGGCGTACATTCTTAAGAGTGGCGCAAAGATCAATGATTTACAGAACCCGCTTATCAGAATGAGTAAATCCTCCGCCTCAAAGCAAGGCGTTATTGAAATTATGGATCCGCCAGAAGTCAATGCCAAGAAAATAAAGAGCGCAGTGACGGACACGGGTCGTGAAGTGCGCTTTGATGAGAAAGAGAAGCCAGGGATAAGCAACCTGATTACAATTCACTCTTCGATTTCGGGTCGCTCGATTGCTGAAATCGAGACCGAATTTGCAGGCAAAGGTTATGGAGATTTCAAAACAGCGGTCGCTGAAGTAGTCGTTGAATTCCTTAGTCCTATTCGACAGCGAGCCTTGGCTCTTCTCGATGATGAACCTGAACTTCTCAAGATTCTTCGGGAAGGCGCCGTTAAGGCCCGTGTCGTGGCAGAAAAAACACTGGAAGATACCTACAGAAATGTGGGTCTAGTGAGATGAAATTTCGTCTCTTCGCGCTTTCGCTGATCGTTTTTGCACTGAGCGCGACGACACTTGAAACCACTTCCCAAGCTTCCCCCAACTTAAAGATTGGTATCGCCTATGAAATTGGCGGACCAGGAGATCATGCTTTCAACGATGCTGTTGCCGACGGAATTACCTTGGCAAAGAAACGCTTTCAAGTTCAAGTCGTCGCCACCGTCACCACCGGTTCAGAATCTGATCGAGTGCTCAGACTAAAGAATCTGATTGCAACGGGTGTGGGACCAGTCATTGCCGTGGGAGAAGGGTATGCGGCAGCGGTCCGACAGGTTGGCGAACTCTATCCAAACCATGAATTCGTGATGGTAAATGATGCAACCGTTGCCCTAATCAACGTCACATCATTGATATTTGCCGAAGACCAAGGGGGATATCTGGCAGGCGTGGCCGCGGCTTACGCGACCAAGACTGGTCGAATTGGTCTGCTCGGAAGTTCCCCGCAATCAAATAAGTACGAAGTAGGTTTTCAGGCTGGGGCACGCGCGACGAAAAAAGGGCTCACTTTTGATATTAAGTACCTAAAGGATTCGTGGGGGGCGGCGGCGACTGCGATGGTCGCCGGTGGGGCTGATGTCATATTCCTAACCACAACGGGGTCGGATTCCGAAGTACTCAATGCAATCGTTAGCGCGAACAAGAACGGTGCAAATGCCGGATTGATTGTTGTTGAGCCAGATCAATATGTAACCCTGGCGTATGGGACTAAGAAATACATTCTGGCATCTGTGATGAAACGCGTGGATAAGGCGATTGTAGATTTTATATCTGAGAGCGTATCGGGAGGCTCGGTCGGCGATGTGCTGGACCCGAAGCTCGGTATCTACGGACGACTTTATGGAATCCAAAACGGTGGAATTGAAATCTCGCTCTGGTCGCCTGGTCTGGCAAAATATCGCAAATCCATCTACCTGGCGGCCCTCAAGGCTGGAAAGTTTTCCAAATAGGCTGCAATCTTTACCAAGTTGTTATATTGCATGAGAGTTAATTCTTGGCTTTTCATGGGCTATTTCTCTCGTCCGTACTAGGGTTAGACTCAATCAATCCCCATAACAGATACGGGGTTTTTGGAGGAACATTGAAAAAGTCATTGCGTTATGGTGCCCTTCTTGCGGCTACCACACTTGCAGTCGGCATCACCGTGGCTCCTATAGCCACTGCTGCAACCAAAGTAAAAGCCTGTCTCGCTCTCGATACCGGCGGCGTGGATGACAAGTCATTCAACGCATCAGCATGGCGCGGGGCCCAGAAGGTAGCTTCAGGTTCTGTTTCAGTTAAGTACCTTGCTGCACAGTCGGACGCTGACTATGCGCCGAACATTAAGAAGTTAGTTGATGAAGGTTGCAATGTCATCATTGGCGTCGGCTTCTTGATCAATGATGCGATTGTTGCCGCTGCAAAAGCAAACGCAGGTACAAAGTTTGCAATTATCGATCAAGATGGCTTTGATCACGGTCCAAATTTCGATAAGTGGCCAGGAGACTCTTTCGCAAACCTCAAAGGTGTTCAGTTCGCAACAAACCAATCTGCATTCCAGGCTGGATATCTCGCAGCCGGTTTCTCAAAGACTGGCAAGGTCGCGACATACGGCGGACTTAACATTCCACCAGTAACAATCTTCATGGACGGATTCGCAAGGGGCGTTGCCCATTACAACAAGATCAAGGGCAAGAGTGTAGTTGCACTTGGTTGGGATACCGTTAAGAAGGATGGAACATTCGTAGGCGGATTCTCTGATCAGGCTAAGGCTTTGCAGATCTCCAAGAACTTCGAACAACAGGGCGCGGATGTAATCTTCCCAGTTGCCGGTGGACTTGGTGGCGCAACAGCCGGACAGTCAATGACCAGTAAGAAGTCAGTGACTATTTGGGTTGACTCTGACGGATATGTTCAAGCTCCTCAATATCGGTCAGTTCTTTTGACCTCTGTTGTTAAGGGCGTCGATACTTCCGTATCTGCCGTCATCAAGGATGTTGCAACCGGCAAGTTCTCTTCAAAGGGCTACATGGGAACATTGGCCAATCGAGGAACTTTCTTGGCCTCATACCATGACTTGGCAAAGAAGGTTGCTGGCAAACTTCAGAATGAAGTTCGCCAACTTGCAGTTGACATCAAGACTGGAAAGGTCAAGGTCGACTAGTCAGGAAGTAAATCTTGATGTGAATCTTGGCGTCAATTAAGATTCATATTTTGAAGAAAGACGGAGCGAGTCTGAAAAGATTCGTTCCGTCTTTCTTTGTCTAAATGCATTTAGACGGTAGATTGGCTGCATGTCCCTTGACCTTCGCGCGATCACGAAAAGTTTTGGACCACTGATCGCAAATGACGGAATTGATCTAAAAGTCGCAGATGGGGAAATTCACGCGATTCTTGGTGAGAATGGCGCCGGCAAGTCCACGCTCATGAATGTCGTGTATGGGCTACTCAAGCCCGACTCAGGCAAAATTCTTGTTGATGGAAAAGAGATTTCCATATCAAGCCCAAGTGATGCTCTTGCTGCAGGAATTGGAATGGTTCATCAACATTTCATGCTGATTCCGGTTTTCACAGTTGCCGAGAACATTGTGCTTGGACACGAGAAGACCAACCGATTCGGGATCTTAGAACTCGACAAAGCCAAGGAAGAAATCCGGCGAGTCTCAAAGGAATTTAATTTTGATGTCGATCCGGATGCACTTGTGGAAGATCTACCCGTTGGAATTCAACAGAGAGTGGAGATCATCAGGGCTTTGATTTACGAGGCAAAAGTTCTAATCCTGGATGAACCAACTGCCGTACTTACTCCTCAGGAGACTGATGAGTTATTAAGAAATATGAAGATTCTGCGCGATAAGGGCACATCCATAGTCTTCATTACTCACAAACTTCGTGAAGTACAGGAAGCAGCAGACAAAATCACGGTTATTCGGCGCGGAAAAGTAGTCGGCACTCCATCTCCTGATGCGACTCAAGAGGAGCTCGCATCGATGATGGTTGGTCGTCCCATCTCTTTGGATGTCTACAAAAAAGTCGTTTCTCCAGGAGCACCGGTACTCACGGTTTCTAATTTGAATATCCGCGACGTCACCGGTCGCCGGTTGGTGAAGAACATCTCTTTTGAGGTGCATGCGGGCGAAATTGTGGCGGTGGCCGGTGTGCAGGGGAATGGCCAGAGCGAGCTGGCTGAGGCGATTGTCGGGCTGCAAGAATTTGTCGAAGGGAAGATCCTCCTGGACGGCAAGGACATCACCAGTGCATCGGTACGGGAGACATTGCGTGCGGGTATCGCCTACGTCCCCGAGTCCCGAGAATTGGATGGATTGATCTCATCCTTCTCAGTTGCGGAGAATCTCATCCTTGATCTCCACGACCTGCCTCCGTACGCAAAGGGTTTGTCGCTTTCGCCGAATGTGGTTGCGCGAGAGGCTGAGTTACGTGTGAAGGAGTTTGATGTGAGGCTCCAGAATATTCAGGATCCCGCTTCATCCTTGTCGGGAGGGAACAAACAGAAAGTGGTTCTGGCTCGCGAACTCTCGCGTCCCGTGAAATTGGTGGTTGCATCTCAGCCAACCCGAGGTCTCGATGTAGGGTCGATCGAATTCGTCCACCAGAGAATTGTTGCTGAGAGAGATTCAGGTCGAGCTGTTCTGATTTTTAGTACTGAGTTGGATGAGGTGACGGACCTCGCCGATCGCATAGCCGTGATGTATCGCGGTGAGATTATCGCCATGGTTCCCGCAACGACTTCACGTGAAGATCTTGGCCTGCTTATGGCTGGCGTTCACCCAGATGAGAAGAGCGCCTAGATGCGAGTGTTAGTGAAAAGGGCTCTGCGAACCATCGCTCTCCCGGGACTGGCTTTTCTATCTGCGCTATTTGTCAGCGGATTGCTCATTGCATTCTCTGATCCGAATGTTTTGAAATTAGCCAAGTCTCCGTTTAGCTTTCTCAATGCAGCAGTGACGGCGGCGGGTAGGGCATATCGGGCTCTCTTTGAGGGCGCAATTTATGACCCGAATCTGGCTCATCCCAATTTCTTTAATGGCCTATATCCGCTCTCCGAAACATTGGTCTCCGCGTCTCCGCTGATTCTGACTGGACTTTCAGTTGCTCTCGCCTTTAAAGCTGGCCTCTTTAATATTGGCGCACAGGGACAGTTTATTTTCGGAGCTATCGGAGCCTCGGTGGTGGGATTTAAGGCCGACCTTCCGGTTGGAGTTCATGCAGTGGCAGCCATTCTTACGGCGATGCTCTTCGCGGGATTGTGGGGCGGTTTCGTGGGGTTATTGAAAGCTAAAACCGGCGCTCACGAGGTGATTGTCACCATCATGCTCAATTATGTTGCAAGTTATTTTCTTCTCTGGCTTCTCAGCACAACTCCATTCTTGCGGCCGGGTCGGCAAGATCCGATTGCACCGCCGGTAAAGCAGAATGCGCAACTTCCACATCTTGCGGGTGAAAGCTTGCGGGTAAATGCTGGTCTGTTGATTGCACTGGCTGCAGCTGCTGGGATTTGGTGGTTGCTCAATCGGAGCACGTGGGGCTTTAGATTTCGCGCAGTTGGCGCGAATGCGGCCGCCGCTAAGACAGCTGGAATATCTGTTCCGTTAGTGACGACAACCGTGATGGTTATTGCGGGTGCACTAGCTGGCCTTGGTGGGGCAGTTCAAATTCTAGGAAGTGAGTACGCCCTGACGGCTGGGGCAGGAGGAAGTTTCGGTTTTGATGCCATCACAGTTGCCCTGCTTGGTCGAGCAAATCCGATCGGCACGGTTTTCGCGGCGCTTCTCTTTGGCGGACTTCGCGCCGGTGGATTGACTATGCAAGCAAATACCGAGACGCCGATTGACCTCGTGCTCGTCATTCAAGCGCTGGTGGTGCTCTTCATTGCTGCACCTGCTCTGATAAAGGGGATCTTCCGAATAAAGCAATTGCAGGCCGGGACAGGCGTGGTTTCTAAAGGATGGAACGGCTGATGACGCAGGTTGAAGTGCTCTCCTTGTCCGCTCCAGAGCGACGTCGCCGTCGTGGGGTCTTCACAATGTTTGCCCTGGCAATCGGAGCTTTTCTCAGTTTTGTCATCATTCCCAAGCAGAATGAGAAAGTTACCTTCGGTTTTGTAATGGATCGAGAGTGGGTTTTCTTCCATGAATGGGTGGTGAATTCCAAGACTGGATCACTTGGTTTCGCAATTCTCGCCCTGGCGGCAGCAATCCTGGCTTATTTACAGTTCCGGGCGCGCAAGACGATTCGATTCGCCAGCGCGGTTTTTGGATTCTCATTCTTGATGTCTTTTCTCTGCTGGGCAGCAAGTGGAAAATTTATTCCTTTCACTGGTCTGCTGCAAGGCGGTTTGCTCCTTGCGGTCCCACTTGTATTTGGGGCAATGGCTGGAGTGCTCTGCGAACGTTCTGGTGTCATCAATATTGCGATTGAAGGACAACTACTCGCCGGTGCTTTTGCTTCGGGAGTGCTCGCCAGTTTGACGCAGAACACAACTTTGGGATTGCTCATCGCGCCATTTGCTGGTGCGATGATTTCCTATCTGTTGGCCGTCTTCGCCATCCGATTTGGTATTGATCAGGTCATTTTGGGCTTTGTACTCAATGTTCTTGTCATAGGTCTCACTGGTTTTCTTTACAAGCGACTTCTCATTCCGTATCAAGATACGTGGAACTCCGGGCCGATTCTTTCCCCAATTAGAATCCCGATCCTGTCCAAGATTCCCGTACTTGGCCCGATATTCTTCGAGCAGACGATCATCGTCTACCTGATGTACTTCATCGTTGCGCTTATCCATATTGGACTTTTCCGGTCCAAGTGGGGATTGCGGATGCGCGCGGTTGGCGAACACCCCACCGCAGCTGAGAGCGTTGGAATCAAGGTCAACGCAATCCGATTCCGCAATGTCATTCTTGCGGGGGCAGTGGCTGGACTTGGTGGTGCCTATTTCACTATTGGCGCCGTTGGTCCCTTTGGCAAAGAAATGACGGCGGGTAAAGGTTTTATCGCGCTGGCCGCGTTGATCTTTGGTCGTTGGAGTCCATTAGGGGCGGTAGCCGCGGCTTTGATTTTTGGTTTTGCGGACAATCTGCAAGGCGTACTTTCCATCACTGGTACTCCAATTCCATCTGAGTTCATGTTGATGGCGCCATATATTGCAACGATTATTGCGGTTTCCGGCTTCGTGGGTCGAGTGCGCGCCCCCGCGGCGGATGGAATTCCGTATAGACCAGGGCAGGCGCACTGATGGAGCGTGGAACGGGAATTGACTGGGACCACCTACATTCACTTGCGGTGCTGGCTATGAAGCGGGCATACGCGCCTTATTCCAAATTTTCAGTCGGCGCCGCTGCCCTGGTTGATGATGGACGCATTGTCAGTGGATGCAATGTAGAGAACGCGAGTTATGGAATTACGCTCTGCGCAGAGTGCGGGCTGGTATCAGATCTCGTTCTTACGGGCGGCGGAAAACTTGTAGCGCTCTACTGTGTGGATTCGCATGGAGATGCGTTGATGCCATGTGGCCGATGTCGCCAACTATTAATGGAACATGGCGGTAACTCACTTCTTATTATGACGCAAGAGGCCGCCGTGCCACTTTCGGAATTACTTCCCTGGGCATTTGGTCCGGAGGAGATTACGCGCCGTCATGATTGAGCCGTTTACTGCTGTCGAAATAATCGCGGCAAAACGTGATCGGCACGAGTTGAGTGATGCACAAATCGATTGGGTGATCGCCGCGTACACCAACGACCTGGTCGCGGATGAACAGATGTCCGCACTGCTCATGGCGATATTGCTTAACGATATGAATTCCCGGGAAATTTCACGTTGGACCCAGGCAATGATTAATAGTGGCTCAAGAATGGATTGGTCAGGGCTTGATAGACCGACCGCTGATAAGCATTCAACCGGGGGAGTCGGCGACAAGATCACGCTTCCACTTGCCCCGTTGGTTGCTGCGTGCGGGGGCGCAGTGCCGCAACTCTCTGGGAGAGGGCTGGGACACACAGGAGGAACCCTCGACAAATTGGAGTCAATCCCCGGGTGGCGTGCTGCCCTATCCAACGAAGAGATGCTCGCGGTTTTGAAAGAGTGCGGAGCCGTTATCTGTGCCGCCGGACCAGGTCTTGCTCCTGCCGACAAAAAACTTTATGCACTCCGCGATGTCACGGCAACGATTGAGGCTATTCCACTGATCGCTTCTTCCATAATGAGTAAGAAGATTGCAGAAGGAACCTCAGCACTTGTTCTGGATGTGAAGACTGGCAGCGGTGCCTTTATGAGAGACCCAGCGCAAGCGGGGATATTGGCACGCACGATGGTCGAACTTGGTGAGAATGCTGGTGTCACTACGCGCGCGCTCGTGACTGCTATGGATGTTCCACTTGGTCTCACTGTTGGGAATGCGTTGGAGGTCCGTGAGTCAGTCGAAGTGCTCTCCGGTGGCGGACCTGCCGATGTCGTCGAACTTACGTTGATCCTCGCCCGCGAGATGATCAGCGCAGCCGGCATTGTTGGGAAGGATCCTGAAACGGCCCTGCAAGACGGAAGCGCCATGGATCATTGGCGGCGGATGATCAAGGCGCAAGATGGCGACCCTGACGCTGCTCTGCCTTGGGCGCGCCAGACGCATCAGCTCCTGGCAACCACGTCTGGACGTATGGTCGGCATGGACGCCCTGCAGGTGGGCATGGCTGCCTGGCGACTGGGCGCGGGACGTTCGAGGCAGGGAGAGAAAGTCCAGGCAGGTGCTGGAGTCCAACTCCATGCCAAACCGGGAGAGGAGATCAAGACTGGTCAAGTTCTCATGACGCTACATACCGATGATTCCGAACGCTTTCCGCGCGCCCTGGAGATTCTAGAGGGGTGCGTAACGATTATTCCTAATGGTGAAGTGAAACGACTACCTTTGATTGTGGAAAGAATCCAAAGATGACAGAGATGCGAAAGATTCCAACGCCAGAGCAGATTAAGAGATTGCCGAAAGCTCTACTGCACGATCACCTGGATGGGGGATTACGTCCGCAAACAATTATCGATATTGCCGGCGAAATTGGATATACCGCCCTTCCAACAACTGACGCCGAAGAGTTAGCCACGTGGTTTCATGAGGCGTGCGACTCTGGCTCCTTGGTCAGGTACCTGGAGACTTTTAGTCACACCATTGCAGTGATGCAGCGACCGCAAGACATCGTGCGGGTGGCCCGCGAATGCGTTGTTGATTTAGCACGAGATGGTGTGGTCTATGCAGAAGTTCGCGGTGCGCCAGAATTATTTACTGAAAAAGGATTAACCATGTCCGACGTTGTCGAGTCAACGCTGGAAGGTTACCGACTTGGCGAATTGGAAGCGCGAAAAGAGGGATATGAAATTCGCGTCGTCTCCATTCTCTGCGGGATGCGCCAAAATGATAAATCCCAAGAAGTTGCAGAGCTCGTTGTTAAGTATCGTGATGCGGGCGTCGCAGGCTTTGACATTGCAGGCCCCGAAGATGGATATCCGCCGAGTGATCAACAAGAGACTTTCGAATACCTGCGAAGGGAGAATGCACACTTCACGATTCACGCAGGCGAAGCTTACGGGCTGCCATCCATTTGGGAGGCAATCCAACTCTGCGGGGCCGAGCGTCTCGGGCATGGCGTTCACATTATGGATGACATTGATCTTTCCGGTCCGACTCCACGACTAGGTCGATTAGCAGCTTATATTCGAGATCGCCGGGTTCCGTTGGAGTTGTGTCCTACCTCCAATCTGCAAACGGGGGCGGCGAAGTCGATAAAAGAACATCCGATTGGCAAACTCGGACAGATGCGTTTTCGTATTACAGTCAACACCGATAACCGTCTAATGAGTCAGACCTCGATGACGAAAGAGATGTCTCAATTGGTAGAGGCTTTTGACTGGACATTTCAAGACTTACAGCGCGTGACCATTAATGCCCTTAAGAGTGCCTTTATTCCATTTGAAGAGCGGTTAGCCATTATTGAAAATGTGGTCAAGCCCGCTTACGCGGCTATTGCTTCAGAATAAAATCTAGACCCCGATCGGATGCCAAATCGTTTTTGACTCCATGAAGGCAAGGATACGTTCTGGAGATTGCCGAGCGCCAAATGCATGGATGCGCTTGAGATTCTGAGCGCCGGCAATTTTGAGGTCAGCTACGAGTGAAGGATCATCAATTCCGCTCACATCAAGAGCATCGATATCCATATGAGAGGCAAACCACGGTACGAGTTCTTCTTTCTTTCCGGTAAGGATGTTGCACACGCCATTGGGAAGGTCGCTCGTCGCAAGGACTTCAGCAAAGGAAATCGCGGGCAACGGAGCCCGCGTGCTTGCTAAGGCAACGACGCTATTCCCAGAGACAATCACTGGAGCGATGGCGTCTACCAATCCGATGAGACTCCTTGACTCTGGAGCGATTGCGCCGACCACACCGATCGCCTCGGGAATGGTGAAGTTATAGAAAGGCCCAGCAACGGGATTTGTTGCTCCTGCTATCGAACCCAACTTGTCACTCCAGCCGGCATACCAAACCCAACGATCGATCGCGGTATGAACTTCCTTTAGGGCGTCGCTAATTGAGATGCCATCTAGAAGTGCGATCTCTGCAGAGAATTGATCGCTTCGCCCCTCCAACATCTCTGCAATCCGATACAGAATTTGTCCCCGGTTATATGCGGTGGCGTTGGCCCATCCGGCTTGCGCCGTGCGGGCAGCAATTACTGAATCACGTAAATCTTTCCGCGAGGCGAGGCACGGGTTTGCGACGAAAGTACCGTCACTTGAGTGAACTTCATAAGTACGTCCCGACTCACTTCGCGGGAATGCGCCACCTATAAAAAGTTTGTACGTCTTTTTCACTTCCAGCCGATCACTCATTTTCGCCACCTTCTTCCATGCCTGTCTCCGCACTCTTGAGATAGGCGGTTAGTCCGTGACGCCCGCCTTCTCGACCCCATCCCGATTCTTTGTAACCCCCAAATGGACTGGCTGGATCAAACTTATTGAAGGTATTTGCCCAGATAACGCCCGCCTTGAGTCGCTGAGCTGCCCAGAGAATTCGCGACCCTTTCTCGCTCCAGATGCCCGCCGAGAGCCCATAAGGCGTGTTATTCGCCTTCTCAATGGCTTCCGCAGGCGTGCGGAAGGTAAGCACTGAGAGAACGGGTCCAAAGATTTCTTCCTGCGCGATGCGGTGGGCTTGCGTCACGCCGGTGAAAATTGTGGGTGGGAACCAGTACCCCGAGGTAGGCAGAGAACATTCCGGACTCCAGCGAGCGGCACCTTCTGAATCGCCAGCTGCACTCAACTCTTCAATTTTGTTGAGTTGTTCGCGTGAGTTAATCGCTCCAAGATCTGTGTTCTTGTCCAAAGGATTGCCCACGCGGATTTTGCCCATGCGCACTTTGAGTTTTGCGAGCACTTCTTCTGCAATATTCTCTTGAAGTAGCAAGCGAGATCCCGCGCAGCAGACATGTCCTTGATTGAAGAAAATACCGTTGACGATCCCTTCAATACATTCATCGAGAGGGGCATCATCGAAAACTATATTGGCCGCTTTGCCGCCGAGCTCGAGGGTTGCCTTAATGGAAGTAGGAGCGATCGCGCGCGCGATTGACTTACCCACTTCCGTGGAACCCGTAAATGCTATTTTGTCGATGCCAGGATGATTCACGAGAGCGGCACCTGTCTTGCCGTTACCCGTAACAATATTTACGACCCCGGCGGGAAGTTCAGCTTGTTGGCAAACTTGCGCAAAGAGAAGCGCGGTCAGTGAAGTCGTCTCTGCTGGTTTGAGAACAACCGTATTTCCAGATGCGAGGGCGGGTGCGATCTTCCACGCCAGCATGAGAAGCGGGAAATTCCAAGGGATGATCTGTCCTGCCACCCCGTGTGGATGAGGGGATTTTCCCAATCCCGCAAAGTCCAATTTGTCTGCCCAGCCTGCGTGGTAGAAGAAGTGCGCTGCCGCAAGCGGCACATCCACATCACGGGATTCGCGAATCGGCTTGCCATTGTCCAGAGTCTCAAGGACTGCGAATTCTCGGGATCGTTCCTGCATAATTCGCGCAATTCGATAGAGGTACTTGCCTCGATCTTTTCCGCTCATCTTTGACCATACTGCTTCATATGCAATCCGCGCCGCGTCTACTGCCGCGTCTACTTCGTCGGTTCCGCCCAAGGCAATCTGACTCAGAACTTCCTCACTAGAAGGATTAAGCGTTGGAAAATGGTTCTTTCCTCGCGTAAATGTGCCATTGATGAAGTGCCCATATTCAGGCTCGATACGGACGATAGATCGCGACTCAAGGGCTGGCGCGTATTCGAAGGTGGTCATCTCTATCCTGCCTTAATCAATCGTCACATAATTTGGACTGGTGTAAAAGCCTGTTCGCATCTTCATTCTTTGCATAAGTAAATCGTTGAGCAGTGCGCTTGCGCCGATTCGGAATAGAGAAGGTGTGAGCCACTCCGGTCCGGCGGTTTCGTTGACAAGGACTAACTGCTTGATTGCATCTTTAGTATTGCGAATTCCGCCCGCTGGCTTCACACCAATTCGGTGCTGTGTCATCTGGTAAAAATCTCGCACTGCTTCAAGCATTATTAGAACAACGGGTGCAGTGGCCGCAGGGGCGATTTTTCCGGTCGAAGTCTTGATGAAGTCAGCGCCTGCAAGCATCGCAAGGAAGGAGGCTTTACGCACATTGTCGTAAGTGACAAGTTCTCCAGTCTCTAGGATTACTTTTAAGTGCGCGCGATCTCCACATATCTCTCGAATCGCGACAATCTCTTGGAAAACATCCATGTATTTGCCTGATAGAAATGCCCCACGATCGATCACCATGTCGATCTCCTGTGCGCCGGCCGCTATGGCGTCTTCGGTATCTTGGATCTTCACAGCCATTGAGGCGCGCCCTGATGGAAATGCTGTCGCGACTGCAGCGACAGGAATATCCTCTCCGCCAATGAGATCCAATTGTTCGCGTGCGATCGAAACCATGTCGTTATAGACGCAAATGGCACCAACGTGCGGGACCGATAAATCAGATGGGTCTGGCCGGACAGCCTTCGCGCAGAGCGCGCGCACTTTCTCTGGAGTGTCCGCACCTTCCAGCGTGGTCAGGTCAACCATCGAAATCGCCAGATCAATCGCAAAATTCTTTGCCGACGTTTTTATGCTTCGAGTTGCTAGCATGGCCGCCCGTGCTTCGGCTCCAGTTTGATCTACACCTGGAAGCGCGTTGAGGAAGCGGATGATCGAACTTTCACTTCCATCAATTAATCCGTAGAACTTCACTTACTTACTCTACCTTCAACACCCGAAATGAGCAGATTTGTGAGTGGAATGCGCAGTTGATCAAGAATCTCCCTCGCTTCTGCTGCCCCTTTACGCGTTATGACTTCGAGGTAACACTTCACTTTCGCCTCCGTGCCACTTGGGCGAATGATCACTCGAATATCATTCTCAAGCCAGATCCGGACCGCATTGGTGGGTGGCAATTTATCTTTAGGTTTCATCAGGTCATCCGTGGTTATGACTTGAAATCCCGCTATTTCCACCGGTGGATTAATTCGCAAGGCTTCGAGGATCGCCGCGATCTGGGCCATGTCGTCAACTCGCACCGAAATTTGTTCAGTTCCGTGATAACCATGCCGAATCCAAATTTCATCTAGTAGATCTAGGAGTGTTCGGCCCTCATTTTTGAGTTCTGAGGCGAGTTGAGTCAGCACCAGCGCTGCCGATATTCCATCCTTATCATTTACCGTCTCCGCATCCACGCAATAACCAATTGCCTCTTCATATCCGAAGGTGAGCCCTTTGATCTTCGCTAACCACTTAAATCCAGTGAGAGTTTCGCGATACTCCATCGAATAGTGCGTTGCAATCTTCTTTAGTATTGACGAAGAAACTATTGAATTAGCGAGAATGCCGCCAGCGGATTTAGATGCGATGTATTCGCCCAGGAGCGCGCCTAGTTCGTCTCCGCGCAGCATTCTCCAACCATGTGCGGGGTCATTGACTGCGGCTGCACATCTATCTGCATCGGGATCGTTAGCAATGACCAGGTCGGCTCCGAAATTTCGCGCCGTTTCCAGAGCCAGGTCAATCGCGCCGGGTTCTTCGGGATTTGGAAATGGAACGGTCGGGAAGTCAGGATCTGGTGCTGCTTGCGCTTGGACGAGGATGGGGGACGCGTAACCAGCCTTATGAAAGACGTGTTGCAGTGTCTCAGTTCCAACCCCATGCAGTGCGGTGTAAACAACTTTGATGTCACTGGGGCGAGTGACGAGTGAGGCGGTTCTTGATACATATGAATGAATCACAGATTCATTCACTATCTCCCAGTCCTTACCGCGTGGTTGGGATGAGAGTGAATTGATGAGAGAAATCTCGTGTGAAATCTCAGTATCTGTGGGAGAAATTATTTGCGATGCACGGTATTCGATTCCATCGATTGTTCCGCCCAGATAGACCTTGTAACCATTGTCTTGTGGTGGGTTATGGCTGGCCGTCACCATTATCCCCACATCCACTCCCAGGTTTTTGACTGCGAAAGCCAGCACTGGAGTCGGAAGAGGTCGGGGAAGTACGAAAACCTTCATCCCCGCCCCGCTCATAATTTCCGCACTTTCAAAAGTAAATTCTTCAGAGCCATGCCTTGCATCACGCCCGATAACTACGCTGGTAAGACCATTTTTCTTCATGAAGTTGGCAAGTCCTGCGGCAGTACGACCTACGACTGCGCGATTCATCGAGGAAGGTCCGGGACCGATGGGTCCGCGCAGTCCTGCTGTTCCAAATTGGAGAAAACCTGAAAAGTGTTTTCTTAGTTGCTCAAAGTCTCTTGCATCGAGTAATTCGCGAAGCTGCCTGGAAGTTGATGGATCAGGATCATCTGCGATCCACGCTTCTACTTCAGCGATTAATTCAGCATGCTCAGAACTCATGGTCCTAGAGTAGTTTTGGAATAACAGCCTTGAGAAGGGCTCCCATTCGACCCGCTGCTTCCTTGCCCGCTTCGATTACTTCTTTGTGATTGAGTTTCTCGCCGGTGATCCCGGCCGCCGCGTTTGTGACAAGTGAGATTCCCAACACCGCAGCGCCGAGGGCATGAGCAGCGATGGCTTCTGGCACAGTAGACATTCCCACAAGATCTGCACCGATAGTGCGCATCATGAGGATTTCGGCCGGGGTCTCATATGCCGGCCCTCGCCAGTGAACGTAGACACCTTCTTTTAGAGAAGGATCTTCTTTTCTCACAATCTCGCGAATTCGCTTGCTGTACAAGTCTGTCAGATCGACAAAATCAGCTCCGATCAGAGGGCTGGTGGCAGTGAGTGAAATGTGATCGCGGATGAGTACTGGTTGGCCGACTCGGAATGTGGTGTTGATGGCGCCGCAAGCATTTGTGAGAATAACTATGGAGCATCCTGCTTTGACCGCGGTTCTCACCGCATGAACTACAGGTTCTAGACCTCTGCCTTCGTATAGATGAGTGCGTCCAAGGAATACCAGCGCGTTAAGCGGCCCGTGGTTTCCCTCTAATTCATATGAGCGAATCTTTCCCGAGTGGCCTACGACCGATGGACGAAGAAATCCGGCAACATCGTGCGCATCGAACTCGTGTGATGGGGTTCCGAGCGCATCGCAAGCATCAATCCATCCCGAACCCATCACCAGAGCGACATCATGCTTTGGCAGGGCCGTTATCGCCGCTATTTCTCGTGCAGCGACGCTCGCAGTTCCAATGGGGTCGCTGTAGAGATCTTTCAAATCATTCTGGCTCATGCATCAATAATGTCACAGAGAATGGCTCCGTTTGAAACGTTTTCTCCGATAATTGCTACCAGGTTGGTGATGATTCCTGATTTGTGAGCCATGAGCGGTTGCTCCATCTTCATGGCTTCGAGAACTATTACCAGGTCGCCCATCTCAACAAAATCACCTTCGCCAGCCGCAATCTTCACGACGGTACCTTGCATGGGACTTGTTAAGCCATCGCCCGTTACGAGCCCGCTCATACCTTGTTTTGCACGATGGCGCTTATGTATAGGTTCGGGTGCGTGGAGAACGATGTCAAAGCGATGTCCATTTACCTCCGCTACGAGATGTTCGGCAGCAGCATGAGTAGGAGCATGGAGAGTGTGTCTGTTGAATTCAGGGATTTCGTTTAGGAATTCTGTTTCGATGTAGCTTGTATAGACAGAGAAGTTATCCGTGAAAGCTTCATCCTGAAGAATTGCGCGGTGAAATGGAAGCGCGGTCGCAAGACCGCCAACATGAAATTCATCTAGCGCCCTGCGAGCTCTTTCAATGGCTTCCTTCCGTGAATTGCCGGTCACAATCAATTTAGCGAGGAGAGAATCGAAATTTCCACCGATCATGTCGCCGCTCTT
Organism: Candidatus Nanopelagicaceae bacterium; assembly: GCA_049287065.1. GTDB lineage: Bacteria > Actinomycetota > Actinomycetes > Nanopelagicales > Nanopelagicaceae > QYPT01. The sequence continues at coordinate 56,162 of JBAQFB010000007.1, read as the reverse complement.
AAATCCGGCGTCTACTCGCACTCCTGGCCCAGAAGGAAGTCGCCACTCTGTGATTCGACCAGGTGCGGGAAGAAATGAACGTCCCGGGTCCTCACCGTTGATACGAAATTCCAAAGAATGCCCTCGAACAACGGGATCCTCGAAGCCGAGAGACTCACCGTTGGCGATGCGGAATTGTTCACGCACCAGATCAATCCCAGTGACCTCTTCACTTACCGGGTGCTCCACTTGAAGCCGGGTGTTGACTTCAAGGAACGAGATGGTTCCGTCTAGCCCGACTAGGAATTCGCACGTACCCGCGCCAACGTATCCCGCTTCTTTCATGATCGCTTTGCTAGATCGGTACAGTTCGGCATTTTGCTCATCAGTCAGAAATGGCGCAGGTGCTTCCTCCACCAGCTTTTGGTGTCGTCGCTGCAGAGAGCAATCTCTCGAACTTATTACAACGGCGTGACCAAATGAATCCACAAGTACTTGGGTTTCTACGTGACGAGGCCGATCTAGATATCTTTCGACAAAACATTCCCCGCGACCAAATCCAGCTATCGCTTCGCGTACGGCAGAATCAAAGAGTTCTGGTATCTCCTCCATGGTGCGTGCGACCTTTAAGCCGCGACCGCCACCTCCGTGGGCCGCTTTTATCGCCACCGGAAGTCCGTGCTCCTTTGCAAACGCAGTCACCTGCTCATGTCCATCTACTGGATCTGCAGTTCCTGCAACCAAAGGCGCACCGACTTTGGCGGCGATCTTTCTTGCAGAAACCTTGTCGCCAAGTAAGCGGATGGCATCCGGTGATGGACCAATCCAGATCAAACCTTCATCCAAGACCGCCTGGGCGAAATTCGCGTTCTCGGAGAGGAAGCCATATCCAGGATGAACGGCTTCTGCTCCGGATTCGCGAGCGATGGTGATGATCTTTTCAATGTCGAGGTAAGTCTGTGCTGCGGTTAGGCCATTGAGGGAGTAGGAGGCGTCTGCCGTGATCGCATGAATAGCACCTCGATCTTCATCGGAGTAGACGGCGATACTCTTGATTCCGTGGTCTTTGCACGCACGAATAATCCGCACGGCTATTTCGCCACGGTTGGCGATCAGTACGCTCTTCATTTTTGAACCTCATCAGGTCGGTTGGTTATTTCGTGCCAGGTATAGCCCAACTGCATCGTCATTCTACGAACTAATGGTATGGAAAGCCCGACTACGTTTGTGTAGTCACCCTCTATGCTGGAAATAAAAGCGCTGCTCAGGCCATCTAAAGTGAACCCTCCTGCGACTCCAAGGGGTTCACCGGATGCCACGTAGTCGTCTATTTCCAAATCAGAAAGTTCAGAGAAATTTACTTTGGTAGTAGCAACATCGGAAATTTCAATCTCTCGCTCTGTGTCGATGAGGCAATGGCCCGTATGTAGCAACCCGGATTTGCCGCTGAGCATTCTCGAACGTTGACGTGCCACGTCAGGTGTGAGCGGCTTACCTAAAGATCGACCTTCAAATTCAAAAGTAGAGTCGCACGCAATTATCAATCCAGGTATGGAAATGACTTCCCGAACAGTGTGTGCTTTCACGATGGCAAGTGCGATGACCATTTCACGGGGAGACATCGACTCATAGATAGGGTCTTCCTCGAATACATTGCTGACCACAATCGTTGGACTAATGCCCGCAGCTTCGAGAAGTCGCTTCCGGGAAGGAGATGCTGAGGCGAGAATTATTGAGAGCATTTACGCTTTCCTTGGAAGGGGTTTGCGAAGTTGCGCCATGCCCCAAACGCTCTTCGAGATCTTTTGCTTCGGTCTGGCTTCGCGATGAGTTTTGAGTGCAGCCTCCAGCGCGATCATTTCTTCAGCGGTTGGCGTTCCCGAAGTGATCGTGTATCGGATCACAGAGGTATATTTCCGTGCTTGCGTGGAGGGAGGGGATCACGCTTATTCTTCAGAGCGCGCAGCGCCTTAGTGATGTATTCGCGGGTTTGGTTTGGCTCAATCACCGCATCAATGAAGCCACGATCTGCTGCCAAGTAGGGGTTTGCGAGAGTTTCGTTGTAGTCGTTGATTAATTCGGCGCGAAGCGCGACCTCATCCTTGGCCTCTGCCAATTCTTTACGATAAAGAATATTCACCGCACCTTGTGCGCCCATCACCGCAATCTCGGCACTTGGCCAAGCAAGGTTGAGATCCGCGCCCATGTGTTTAGAGCCCATTACGATAAATGCACCACCATAGGCTTTACGTGTAATCAATGTGATGAGCGGTACTGACGCTTCGCCATAGGCGTACAACAACTTCGCCCCTCTGCGAAGAATGCCGTTCCATTCTTGCTCTGTTCCTGGCAAGAATCCCGGGACATCAACGAGTGTGATAATCGGAATGCTGAAAGCATCGCAGAATCGAAGAAAGCGGGCGGCTTTCTCACTTGAATCGATATCCAACGTGCCAGCGAGTTGAAGTGGCTGACTGGCGATGATTCCAACAGTGTGGCCTTCAATTCGCCCGAAGCCAACGACGATGTTGGGGGCAAAAAGGGCGTGCACTTCCAGAAATTCATTCTCATCAAGCAACGCCAGGACGAGAACTTTCATGTCATATGGCTGGTTGGGGCTATCTGGGATGAGGGAATCCAGGGCAGTGTCTGTGATTTTATGTTCCAGGGTTTCAGTTGGTTCGAGGACTGGCGAACCGTCAACGTTATTGCTTGGCAAATAGGAAAGTAATGCTTTTACATAATCTAAAGCGTCGTCTTCATTCTCTGCCAGGTAGTGAGAATTACCAGTGCGGGCGTTATGAGTATGAGCCCCACCCAGTTCTTCCATACCGACTTCTTCTCCCGTCACAGTTTTTATGACGTCTGGTCCAGTAATGAACATGTGGGAGGTCTGATTTACCATGACTGTGAAGTCAGTCAATGCGGGCGAGTATGCGGCGCCTCCGGCACTGGGGCCGAGAATGATTGAAATTTGCGGAATTACGCCAGAGGAACGGGCGTTAAGCCTGAAAATCTTGCCATAACTGCTCAGAGAGGCGACGCCCTCTTGGATTCGAGCACCTCCGGAATCAACGATTCCTATGAGAGGAATTCCTGTCTTCAATGCGTGTTCGGCAATTTTTACTATCTTCTCGCCGAATACCTCTCCGAGGCTGCCTCCCATGACCGTGAAATCCTGTGAGTAGATCGCCACGTTACGGCCGTCGATGGTGCCATAGCCGGTCACAACCCCGTCGCCGTAGGGACGGTTCTTATCCATTCCGAAATTGGTTGAGCGGTGCCGGGCGAATTCATCGAGCTCGGTAAAGGAGCCGGCGTCCACGAGCTTGGCGATGCGTTCGCGTGCGGTCATCTTCCCTTTGGCGTGTTGTTTTTCGATCGCCCGCTCGGATCCAGCGTGGACTGCATCATTTAATCGGTCTCGAAGGTCTTGGATTTTTCCCGCTGTTGTATGCAGATCACGGCTCATACCCCTACGGTACTAGGCGTGAGCCAATTCGGTATCCCACTCGACTCTGCGAGATTAAATTCCGCATTAGCAAACAGTTACTGGCGGGTAAGCGTGGTTGATATCACGGGATCCACTCAGACCGATTTGACTACGGCGGTTCGTAAGAACGAAGCCAGACATGGCGAGGTCCTGGTAACAGAATTTCAATCAGCGGGGCGCGGAAGGCTGGATCGTAGTTTCGTTGCGCAACCCGGCACAGCATTGCTCTTTTCTTTCTATATAACCCCTGATTCGGAAAAGAATGAATTGGGGTGGCTCCCTCTTCTTGCTGGCCAAGCACTTTGTAAATCAATGGAGGAAATTCTAAAGAAAACTTCCGTAATAGGGCCATTATTGAAATGGCCAAACGATATTTTGATAGGTGATCGTAAGGTCGGAGGAATTCTCGCTGAACGAATAGATTCTGAAAATGGTCCTGGTGTAGTGGTGGGAATCGGCATTAACTTCTTTGCTACGCGGGAAGAACTTCCTGTATCGAATGCAACATCATTGGTAATCGAAGGATTTACTGGAACCAGTCGAGCCGACTTGCTCATCTCGTTTCTGAAGAATATGTCGGCTTATCTTGAACGATGGAGTAGTGGTGATTTGTCATTGATTCAGGAATACATTGATCGCAGCGCCACAATTGGCAAGTTGGTTGCCATTGAGTTGCCGAGTGGTGACCGAATAGATTCGGTGGCTCGCTCAATTGCTCGATCCGGCGCGCTCATACTTGAAAATGGCAGCCAAATTACTGTTGGTGATGTAATCCATTTACGGGCTGATTAGGAATCGCGCGTGACAAGTAGTTTTCCCATTGTCGGGTTTGTCGGCGCTGGTCCGATCGTGCGCCTTATTCTTGCACCCGCGTTAGATCTTGGAGTGGACTTTCTGGAATTCAAACCCACGACCGATCCAAATGACTTACGGGATTTCGCTGGCAAGTGCGACGTAGTTTTGCATGGAGAAGGGGTTCTACCCATCTCTACAATTCGCACCCTAGAGGACGAAGGATTTACCTTTCGACCAAGCTCAAAGGTGATTGCCTTTGCTAACGAACGCAATGCGAGATATGCAGAGAAAAACGTAACTGAGCCACGCACTTGGTTATCACTTCTAGTTGCCCGCTCCCCGCACGATCAGTGCTCAGTTTGGAGTCCGTCACAAATGCAGGAGGATTCTCTTTTTTCCGTGACACCGTCACCACGTCTGTCTTTCAGCGAATCTGCACGTGCTCAAGAATTGGCACTTGAAATTGTCCGCGAGATTGGAGTTGTTGGTGTCATGCACGTGGAAATGACTCTTGATCGTGAAGTTTTTACAATAACTCGCGTAGATGCTCACCTAAACTTGGCTGGAAATTGGACGCTCGACGGATCTCGCACGAGCCAATTCGAACAACATCTCCGGGGGGTGCTGGACTTACCACTCGGTGACCCAACAATGACAGCGGATTTTGCGGTCTCTGCAGTGTTTCATATAGGAACATCTGAAAATATGTACCGTCCATACCTTCATTTGATGGCTCGCAGTCCTGCTCTGAAATTCCATCAATATCGGTCAGACGGGGGAAGACTTACCCCGCAGGGACATGTAACCGCGGTGGGAAATTACCTCGTAGACTTACAGCAGTGCGTTACCCATGCAATCGACTTTATGAGCGGAGCCGTCAATGAATGAAGTAACAGTTGCAGTAGTTATGGGATCTGACTCTGATTGGCCAATCATGGAAGAGGCAACAAAGGTATTTGATGCCTTTGAAATCACTTACTCAGTACAGGTTATATCTGCTCATAGAATGCCACTTGAGACTGTGGAATTTGCACAGGGTGCGCAAGCGAAAGGCATTAAGGTCATCATCGCTGCTGCAGGTGGAGCCGCTGCACTTCCTGGAGTGATTGCGGCCCTCACTCCACTTCCGGTTATTGGAGTGCCCATTGCCTTGAAGTCCTTTGATGGAATGGATTCGTTGCTATCAATCGTCCAGATGCCCGCGGGCATTCCAGTGGCTACCGTCAGTGTTGGTGGTGCCAAGAACGCGGCAATATTGGCAACGCGGATATTGGGAATTGGCGATGCCGCAATTTCGGCCAAGGTTTCAAAAGCTATGGTCGAAATTCATGATGAAGCGAAGGCAAAAGGCGAGAATCTTCAGGCACGCCGTAATCAGCGGACTGGCTTCTAGTCTTTAGATTCGCGTCTTCCATACTCAATCGCCGGGCAACGATTCATTACGGCCAGCATTCCCGCCTGGTGGGCGCGCGCCAACCCATCTTTATCGATAACGTTGAGTTGTAACCACACCGCTTTGGCTCCAATAGAAATTGCCTCGTCTATGACTGCGCCTGCGAGATTAGAATTTACAAATATATCTACGACATCTATGGGAAATGGGATAGCTGAAAGCGATGCGTAACCTTTCTCACCATGGACTGTTTCAGCTTTCGGGTGCACGGGAATTATTCGATGCCCCTTTTTTTGGAGGAGATCTGCTACTCCATATGCAGCACGGTCTGCGTTATTGCTTAAGCCGACAACCGCCCACGTTTTCCATGCGAGAATCTGATCAATGACAGAGTCTGGCGCATTCTCCATCACTGGTCCGTGCGCCCAAGAGCATGAAAACTCCAACCCGCGCGTATCCACTCTTCGCGATTTAGGGCATTACGCCCATCAAGGATGAGGGGGTTTTTCACAAGATTAATGAGGTCGAATGGCTTGAGGTCGCGGTATTCGCGCCACTCGGTGAGATGCAGGACGATATCGGCACCGTCGAGGCAATCCTTTATTTCATCGGCAAAGGAGAGCGCGGGGAAGCGCTTGCGGGCATTTTCAATTGCTTTCGGGTCATGGACTGTTACTTTTGCGCCCGCATTATGTAGTTGGGATGAGATGTCCAAGGCGGGCGAATCCCTAACATCATCGCTCTCAGGTTTGAAGGCGGCGCCTAGAACTGCAATCTTGTATTTGGATAAATCTTTCCCTAGGAGTCGGTGAACTACCTCAATCACTCTTCGGCGGGCACGCAAATTAATAGCATCAATCTCGCGCAGGAATTCAAGTGCTTGATTGGCTCCCAGTTCATCGGCTCTTGCCATGAATGCACGAATATCTTTAGGAAGGCAACCTCCACCAAAACCAATTCCAGCTTGAAGGAATTTGTCTCCAATACGCGGATCATGTCCAATGGCTTGGGAAAGAACGGTTACGTCAGCTCCCGCTGCCTCACAGACTTCGGCCATCGCGTTAATGAAAGATATCTTTGTTGCTAGAAATGAGTTTGCTGCGACTTTCACCAATTCTGAGGTCGGAAGATCGGCGCGAATCCACGGCGTTCCGATTTCGAGAAGGGGTGCAAACACTTCCCGAAGAGTCTCTTCGGCCTCATCGCTGGTAACACCGACAACGATTCGATTGGGTCGAAGCGTGTCCTCTATCGCGAATCCTTCCCGCAGAAACTCGGGATTCCATGCCAATTCGGCTTGTGGTGCTGATACTGCGAGCTTCTTGCTTAGCGCTTGCGCGGTCCCGACGGGAACCGTTGATTTTCCTACAACCAGCGAGCCAGGTTTAAGAAATGGCATTACGGATTCGACTGCGCTTTCAACAAAACTGAGATCCGCAGCGAGGCTGTTCTCTTTCTGTGGAGTTCCTACGCAAATGAAGTGCACGTCGGCGTCGGCGAGAACCTCAAAGTCTGAACTGAATGTGAGTCGACCAGTCGCGAGTTGTTCTCGAAGTAGATCTTCCAGGCCTGGCTCATAAAACGGCAATTCCCCGCGCGAGAGTCGGGCAATTTTTTCTTTATCTGAATCGACTCCGACGACCGTGTAGCCGAGTGAGGCCATGCAGGTTGCGTGCGTTGCGCCAAGATATCCAGTGCCAATAACAGAGAGGGCATGTTTCATGGGCTTTAGTATAGAAGGGCTCCGTCAGCTATTTGAGCGCACCACAAGGATTCTCACTTGCCGTCCGAGTCTTGAATTTATCGATGATGGTTGCTGTGGGGCTTGGCTTCACGCTCGCCGATTTTTTAACGGTACTAGTGGTGGAGCTAGCGGACGGGGTCGGAGTCACGGTGTCGACAACGGCAAGATCGTTGCGAAGTCGGTTGAACAACTCTGGGGCCAATACTGGGTCCCAGATCACAGTTGATCCAACACCTGCGACTGAATAATTGACATTCGATAAGGGAACCGTGAGTGTTCGAATCTTGGTTGCAGATAAGTTGCGCGCCTGTTTTGCTAATTCAATTAAATCGCCACTGTTAAGCGCTGAATCAGTTTTAACAGTCGCCATTGCGGCATTGAAGAAATTAACCAACTTAATAGGGTTCAGGAGCACTCCTGTACTCATCGCCTTGCGGAGTACCGAGCTCATAAATTGTTGCTGTCGTTGCATGCGACCGAGATCGCCCATGCCATCAAAATCTCGAGTTCGGACGTATTTCAGTGCTTCAATGCCGTTCAGGGTATGAACACCAGCTGACAAGACCAAGTGGCTTTTGGGGTCATTAATACTTGTTTTGGTGCAGACTTGGATTCCACCAAGGGCATCGACGACGTGCGCGAATCCCGCAAAGCTAATTTCAATGTAGTGATCAATGCGAAGTTGAGTCATTTCTTCAATTACTTGAATAAGTAGCGGCGCATCGCCCCAACTATAGGCGGCATTGAGTTTCGCTTGAGTTGCCGGAATTATTCTCCCGTCAGTCTCCGTACGTTGCGGAATGGTCACCAATGTGTCTCGCGGCAGCGAGATGATGACGGCGTTGTCTCTCTCCTTGCTGATGTGCACAAGAAGAATTGTGTCGGAGCGTTTGCCAGCGGCGGTTGTCTTCCGGCCGACGCGCAAAACTTTTAATTCAGCATTGGTCAATCCTTCACGGGTATCAGAACCGACAAGCAGATAATTAAGGGCGGTTGATGCCTTCGCGGGGCGTGCTTTCAACCCATCAAATGCATTTACTCTTCTAAGAGACCCGCTCACGTGCCCCAACCCAAGCCATGCGAAGGCAGAGACAAATAACACCCCAATGGAAAGAGAGGTTATTATCCGAACTGTGCGCGTGGATTTCACAGGGAGAGCGTACTTGCACGATAGCGTGGTGGCGTTATGAAATCAGTTGAGCCCGATGGGTACGCCCAAAATGGTGTTTCTGTGATCCTGCCTGTCCTCAACGAAGAGCTTCATCTGGTGCATACGGTGGAGGCGATACTTTCTCAGGATTATCTCGGGAAATTAGAAGTCATTCTCGCGGTTGGGCCGTCAACAGATCGGACACAGTTACTTGCTGAGGAACTACGAAAGAAGGATTCTCGAGTCGTTGTTATCCCGAACCCATCAGGGAGAACTGCTGCTGGTCTCAACCTCGCGATCAAGGTGTCGACATTTCCAGTAATCGTCCGAGTTGACGGACATGCCGAAATTCCAAATGACTACATCTCTTTGGCCGTTCAAATATTGGAGGAGACAGGAGCAGTCAATGTAGGCGGGGTGATGGCTGCTGACGGACGGACGAGTTTTGAGCGGGCAGTTGCTCTTGCAATGCGAAGTTCATTTGGGGTGGGTTCTTCCCGTTTCCATACCGGGGGAAGCGCCGGACCCGTAGACACTGTCTATTTAGGTGTCTTTTTGCGCGATGCACTTATAGCCGTTGGTGGATTTGATGAACGATTTACGAGGGCTCAAGATTGGGAACTCAATTATCGACTCCGCGCGGCGGGTGGCGTTGTCTATTTTGATCCTCGACTTCATGTCACTTATAGACCACGGCCGAATTTGAAAGCGCTCGCAAAACAATATTTTGAGTATGGTCGGTGGCGACATGTAGTGATCAGGCGGCATCGTGGCACTGTCAATCTTCGATACCTCGCACCGCCTTTGGCACTTCTTGGCACTGTCATTTCAATTTTGTGGGGTTTTTTATTTTCGCCACTTTGGTTGATCCCTGTAAGCCTTTATCTATTTTTCTTATGTCTGGCGTCATTGCTTATTGGTCAAGGGATCTCGGATTACCTGAGACTTCCCTGGATCTTATTCGCCATGCATATGTCGTGGGGCGCTGGATACCTGCTCTCGCCACGTTCGCTTGTGCCCGCTGAGTGAGTCCTGCCCCTTGGACTCCGTGCGGTAACCTTTCGTAATGAAAGCGACTCCCGTTGAGGTTTATGAACCGTATAAAGTCGGGCTGCCTCCGCTTCGAAAATATTGGCGCTCGCTCTGGGGGCGCCGTGCGTTCATTTCTGAATACTCGCGTTCGGAACTTCACGAAAAACACTTCGATTCCGTTTTTGGCCAAGTTTGGCTTGTTCTTAATCCGTTGCTCCTCTCAGGAGTCTATTTTCTGCTGATCGTGATCATTGGCGGTCACAGTGACAAGATTCGCTACGTCCATCTGACGGGTTGTCTTTTCCTATTCTATTTTGTAGCAAATTCAATGACTGCGGGATCGAAATCTGTAGTCAGGGGGCAGAAACTCATTCTCAATACCGCGTTCCCGCGGATCATGCTTCCCATTTCAGTTACATACATATCCTTTATCAATTTCCTGCCAACAATCTTGGTGTTTTTTGTGATCCGGACGGCAATGGGATTTCCATTTGGGTGGGCCTTGCTCTGGTCGATCCCCGTAGTCTTGATTACTGGGATATTTGCATTGGGGCTTTCGATCTTGATTTCATGCGCCAACGTCTATTTCCGCGACATCTCCAGTTTCTTGCCATATTTCAGCAGAACATGGCTTTACCTTTCACCAATCCTCTATGAAGTATCCACTCTCAGTCCGCAGTTGCGATCGATCGAGGCTTTCAACCCACTCTTTCCAATGCTCGATTCCTGGTCCAGAAGTATTGTTCACAACGAGGTACCGCAATTAACTAGCATGCTCCAAGGATTGGGGTGGGCAGTAGGTATCTTGTTGATCGGAACTTATTTCTTCTTATCTAGGGAGCGTGATTTTGCCGTCCGTGTCTAATTCCGAGCACAAACCTGGTGAACTCGCGATTTCAGTTCAGCACTTGGGTCTTGTGTACAAGACCACGATCGACCGCCGTCCGACGTTAAAGGCGCGGGTGAGTACTTTGGGTCGCGGAGCGAAACATACAAGAATTATCCACGCCCTTGACGATGTCTCACTCAATATTCCGTATGGATCTGTTCTGGGAGTTGTAGGTGCAAACGGCGCTGGTAAATCATCATTAATGCGCGTGATTTCTGGAATCTTGCCACCATCTCGGGGGCGCGTGGAAGTCTATGGAAAAGTTAGTACGTTGCTCGCACTAGGCGTCGGCTTTAATCCTTCCCTCTCCGGTCGAGAGAACGTCCAACTGGGTGGGTTGGCAGCGGGCATGTCGCGCAAAGAAATTCAGGAGCAGTTTGATGAGATTGCTGACTTCGCCGAACTGGGTGAGGCAATTGATGCACCAATGCGCACTTATTCCAGTGGAATGTTCTCCCGCCTTGGATTCTCAGTGGCAGTGACAATCAAGCCTGACATCCTCATAGTTGATGAAGCTCTGAGTACTGGAGATGCAAAGTTCAAAGAAAAAAGCCTCAATAAGATCAAAGAACTTCGTGGTGAAGACCGTGCTCTCATACTAGTCAGCCATGGTCTGGCAACGATTCGAGATGTCTGCAACGAAGTTGCTTGGCTGCATAAGGGTAAATTGATCCAACGCGGCGAGCCAAACGAAGTTGTCGGAGCCTACGAGAAGTTCTTGAAGGTCGGAAGAAGTGCAGCCACAGATGAGGATGTTTAAAGGGTCACTCCTCCTTGCAGTTCCACTCTTATTCCTAGTTGCAATAAATCCCGTCATTAGTTACGCAGCCACCACGATTCCGACCGCTTTCAATTTTCAAGGTTCAGGATTTGGACATGGCATTGGTATGAGTCAGATTGGCGCGAGAGCACAGGCTTTGGAAGGCAGAACGGCCTCCCAAATCTTGCGTTACTACTACTCATACGTGACGGTGGAACCATTTAAAGATGATCAGTTGCTGCGTGTAAACATCGGTCACCTTCTTACCAATTTTTCGCTAAGAACTGACACGCCACTCGGGCAGGTACAAATTATCGCCGGCGATGTGAAGGATTCATTGTCAATTGAGCCATTGAGAGTAATGCCGGCTATGGGCCAGGTGAACTTCACTTTGCTTGGCGACGTAGCTTTCCCAACCCTTCTTGCGCCGGATGGAACGGTTGATTCACTTCCGAGCGGCACATCTTGGACGATTCGTTGGACTGGGACCAGTTATCTAGATGGGCCACCGACAAATGTTTTGTTTGTGAATGGAAAGGTGACTACGAAATATCGTTATGGACAGATTCAAGTGAAGCTTGTAAAGACGGCCGTCCTTGGATATCGCATTGAGGTGACAAATACTGTACGTCTGCATGACGAGTACCTTTGGGGGATCGGTGAAGTTCCCTCTTCTTGGCCGTTGGCCTCCTTACAAGCACAAGCCATTGCTGCAAGGACGTATGCGCTCAACAAAGGTGGAAGTATTAAAACTAGTTGCGATTGCAATATCTATGGATCCTCTCAAGACCAGGCATTTGTGGGATTTTCCAAGGAATCGGAGCCGATCTACGGCAAGTTGTGGAAGGCTGCGGTTAGTTCAACCTCCACCGATGACACAACTGGTTTAGCAATTCTTTTCAATTCCAAACCTATTGGTGCTTACTACTCTTCGTCATCCGGCGGCATAACAGAATCATCACAGAGTGCCTGGGGCACGGCGCTCACCTATGCGATCAGCGTTCCCGATCCTTGGAGTCTGGACCCGACTTATAATTCTCGCTATGCGAAGTGGACCCGCTCTGTTACGCAGGCACTCGCATCAAGTGCATTGGGCCTGCCCGATGTCGTCAGTCTGCAAATAGTCTCAAGGAATTCAAGCGGTACCGTGGCGAAGATTATGGGCACATCGAGCAACGGGAAGAAAGTCACAATTTCAGGGGTCGTCTTCCAGAGTAGGACGAAATTACCGTCGACCTGGTTCGGTATTGTTAGTTAGCGTGCAAGACTGAGTTAAGCCCACCCCACGTGCCGGTGCGCATAACCGCTTCTAGATTTCCGCCCACGCTGTTTCGACGGTAGAGAAGGTTGCTGGCTCCCGAAAGGGTTTTCGCTTTCACTACTTCGCCATCTGGCAGAGTAATTTTTGCGCCGGCGGTTATATACGTGCCTGCTTCAACAACACAGTTGTCGCCGAAAGAAATCCCCAGTCCTGAGTTGGCGCCGAGTAAGCAACCTTTGCCGATTGAGACGACTTCCTTGCCACCTCCACTCAAAGTTCCCATGATGGATGCACCTGCGCCAATATCGGAGCCATCACCTACGACTACTCCAGAAGATATTCGTCCTTCCACCATGGATGTACCGAGGGTGCCCGCATTGAAATTAACGAAGCCTTCGTGCATGACTGTTGTACCCGAAGCAAGGTGAGCCCCTAAGCGGACGCGATCCGCATCTGCGATGCGAACGCCGCTCGGGATCACGTAATCGACCATACGGGGGAATTTATCCACTCCAAAAACTGTCACACTGCCGTATTTCGCAATGAGTCGGCCGCGGGTTTCCTCAAAGCCATCAACTGAGCAGGGTCCGTGCGATGTCCAGACTACATTTGAGAGAATCCCGAAGATGCCTTCCAGCGAAAGACCGTGTGGCTGCACGAGTCGATGGGAAAGCAAATGGAGACGTAAGTAGGCGTCAACGACGTTCTTCGGGGCATCATCAAGATCAATCTTTACTGTAAATAATTCGCGGGTTACGCGACGATCCTCGTCACGACAGACGAGTGCTTCAAGAAAAGTCGGCGCGGCCTCCGATTTTCCTCCTAAAACGGGAGAGGGGAACCACGTGTCGAGAATGGTCCCGTCAAATGTGACAGTTGCTAGGCCATGACCTTGGGCGGAGCGAGAATTGGGCGACATGGTCAAAGGGTAGCCCGTATCCTTCGGGGATGCGTGTTTGCGTTTTCTGCTCTTCATCACCGACCATCGACAAAAAGTATCTTGACCTTGCCACCGATTTGGGCAGTGCCATCGGCGCGAATAAGTGGGAATTGGTCTCGGGCGGAGGTCACATTTCCATGATGGGGGCAGTGGCCAGGGGAGTGCGTGCAGGAGGAGGTCGGACTATTGGCGTCATTCCGCAGTCTCTAGTGGATATTGAATTTGCCGACAACGATAATCACGAGTTGCACGTCGTTGATTCAATGCGAGAGCGAAAAGCAATGATGGAAGATATGTCTGATGCATTTATCGCATTGCCTGGTGGCCCCGGAACTTTGGAGGAACTTTTTGAAATATGGGTGGGCAGATTTCTAAACTTCCACAATAAGCCAGTCATCATTCTCGATCCCTCTGGTCTTTACGATCCCCTTAGAGAACTCCTGGCTCATCTTGAGAGAGAGGGGTTTGTAAAGCCCGGCCAGATGGAGTTGCTTCACTGGAGCACTACGGTTGAGCAGGCATTGGGCCTATGTCTGTGACTTCGTGTCTGTAACCTTGGAGCCATGACATCGGAGACACTGGCCCAGTTGTTAGCCAGCCTGCCTGAGGAGGAACGGATCATCCTGACCCTGTACTACGTGCGCTCTCTGAGTTCGGCCGAGATCGCGCAGATGCTGCGTGTCCCCGAGAAAGCTGTCTCCGGAGTAATTATTGCGGGGAGAACTCGGCTTACCGCACGCTTAAATATGTGAGAATCCGCCTTCAATTTCCTGCTTGGGCGGTAAATGCGAGATACTTCTCCCTCATCCCGCGCGCAGGTGTGGATCGCTAGCCCTGCAGGGGCTGCAGAAGTGATTGAGAAGGAGTCCGAAGATGGCAGCCATGAAACCTCGTACCGGCGACGGACCCATGGAGGTCACAAAAGAGGCTCGTAGTCTGGTGATGCGCATCCCACTCGAAGGTGGCGGACGCCTCGTGGTCGAACTCAATGGTGAAGAAGCTGCAAACTTAGGAAACGCTCTCCACGCGGCTGTACAACTGTTAGTCAAGAAATAATCCACTTACTTCGCTAGCGTGGGTGCCGTGGAAATATCGATGCTTCTCGCGCGGCCTCTTGAGCTTGAGTCAGTCATCGACTCTGATGTTGTAGCAATCGGATTCACTAAATCAGAGAGTGGCGAATTCGCATTTCCAAATTTTTCAGCAATGGTCAGCAGGGTCGAAGCTAAATTTGAAATCAACCTTATGGACGAGTTGGCTTTTTTTTCAGCCACCGGAAAAGCGGGCGAAGTTTTTGAAATTCCTGTAAGCGCAGCTGACTTGAAAACCGAGCGTTTGATTTTTGTGGGACTCGGAAAGCAGTCCATTACAGATTTTAGAAATGCAGGAGCGGCCTTAGGCCGAAAGATGAAAGGCACATCTAAATCTCTTTATAGCTTGGCGGCATCATCGCGGACGGATATTCGAGCGCACGCGATTGCGCTTGTCCTGGGTACTTATCAATGGAATCAGAAATCTGGAACCAAGCAGGTTGAGGTTCCTAAGTTCTTCGTGGCCGACACCTATCCGCAAGAAGTCCAGCGAGCTGCGCTCATGGCAAAGCAGGTTTGGTTTACCCGAGATCTTATTCACACGCCGTCCAACATAAAGAATCCTGCTTGGATCGCGGAGCAGTCTAAAAGTGTGGCTAAGAAGAATGACCTGGCAATTAAGGTTCTCGCTGGCAAGGAGTTGGATGGATTCGGCGGATTGCTTGCTGTCGGAAATTCATCGCCCATCCCTGGACCGCGTTTTATAGAGGTTACTTACGCTCCGAAGGGTTCTAAGGCTTGGCCTCACGTCGTCCTGGTTGGCAAGGGAATCACTTTTGATACTGGTGGCGTCTCGCTCAAGCGCCCTTACGACAACATGATCGGCATGAAGAGCGACATGGCGGGGGCTGCAGCAGTTCTAAGCGTCGTGTCCGCAATGCCGGAAATAAAGCCACGCGTGCGGGTTACGGCATTATTGATGTGCGCCGAGAACTCACTTTCGAGTACAGCCCAGCGTCCCAGCGATGTAATCAAACAATACGGTGGCACGACCGTAGAGGTTATTAATACTGATGCGGAAGGTCGACTCGTTCTGGCTGATGGACTTGCATACGCCGACAGAAGATTGAACCCAGATTACTTGGTGGATATAGCAACTCTTACGGGCGCAGCAACCACAAGTTTGAGTCGGAACTATGCCGCGATGTTCACACGCGATGTCGCGTTGGCTAAGACTTTGAGCTTACTGGGGGAAAAATCCGGTGATCGTGTTTGGCACATGCCACTTCTAGATGATTATAAAGGTGCACTTACAAGTGAGATTGCAGATTTTAATCACACGGCAAATGGAGCCCATTTTTCCGCGGGTTCTGTGACGGCGGCGCTGTTTCTCGAACACTTCGCGGGTGAGCGCAAATGGGTGCATCTTGATATTGCCGGCCCGGCGCGAAGTGAGAGCGATGCTGGAGAGAATCCAAAGGGTGGCACTGGATTTGGCGTTCGACTTCTAATCGACTGGATTGCGGGGCTTTGATGAAAGTCGATATGCATACGTACGCAGAAGCATTCATTGCAGAAGACGAGGTTCTCAAGCGGGCGCGCGCGAGAGGTGTCGAAATTGGCGCAAATAACATTTCGTCTGGCACGGGTGCCTTCCTTCATTTTGTGGCCCACTTGATTTCGGCTCAATCAGTAGTGGAAGTCGGCACTGGATCTGGCGTGGGAGGCTTATGGCTGCTACGTGGCATGATTGAGAGTGGCACACTGACCTCCATTGACAGCGAGGCGGAGCACGCTCGAATCGCCAGAACGGCCTTTGCTGAGGCGGAAATTGCTCCGCAGAGATATCGTTTAATAACCAATCCAGTAATGGACGTGATCAGCAAACTTACCGATCGTGCTTACGATCTTGTTGTGCTTCGAAACGAGCCTGAAGATCTGAGCTTTGCAGTTGATGAAGCCCATCGCATTCTTCGCACTGGTGGCGTCTTGGTCATAGATAGTTTTTACGGCGGTGGCAAAGTTTGTGATCCTGCCCAGCGAGATCCACGCACAATTGCTTTGCGAGAAGCGGGTAAGGGCATTAAATTGGCGACGGGTACCTGGGTGACCTCGTTACTGACCGTTGGAGATGGGTTGCTACTCGCAACGAAACGTTGAGGTGAAATTCTCATTTCTAGGAATTCTGGGAGCGCTCTCTCATGAAATTCACTGTAAGGAGATATTGAATGAGCCGTTGATGGCTTTCGAAGCGGTAGGTAAAAGAGTAAAGGGGCAGATGAGTTGAATACGGAATCAATGGAACCAGCGTCGACGAATCCGGTAGCGCCCGCTCAAGCATGGTGGTCGAATCCAGTCTATAAACCAAAACGTACTCACATCCCCCTCGGTTCTGCGGTCATATTGGCGGTAGTCGCAGGTCTTGTCGGAGGAGCAGTCGGCGAGTTGGCGGGAGGTAGTTCAGTTCTCGGTCATCGCGTTAATCTCGTTTCGGTTTCTAGCTCAATCGAGCGCCAACCTAATTCGGTCGCCGGTATCGCGCAACGAGTCCTTCCGTCGGTCGTCTCCATCTCGACTCAAACCGAAAGCGGAAGCGACACCGGCTCTGGTTTCGTCATCGACAGTTCGGGATACATTCTCACCAACAACCACGTAGTAGAAGGAGCTTTGACTACTTCAGGATCAATCGTCGTAAAACTTAATGACGGCCGGTCGTTGGATGCGACTGTGATCGGTAGGGATTCCTCTTATGATCTAGCAGTCTTGAAAGTGAAAGCAGAGAATCTTCCCGCTCTTCAATTTGGAGACAGTGACAAGATCGCGGTCGGCGACCCAGTAATCGCGATCGGCTCTCCTTTGGGACTCTCTGGAACAGTTACGTCGGGAATTATCAGTGCGAAGGATCGTGCCGTAACTGCCGGTGGGGCGAGTGGTGGTAACTCATTTATCAATGCGATACAGACGGATGCGGCGATCAATCCTGGTAATTCGGGTGGACCACTTGTCGATTCGACTGGGAGAGTCATTGGGGTGAACTCAGCAATTGCATCTCTTGGTTCGTCTTACGGAAGTCAATCTGGATCCATCGGGCTTGGTTTCGCAATTCCAATTAATCAAGCACGCAAAACGGCCAATCAATTGATTAAGACGGGTAAGGCTACCTATCCCATCCTTGGAATCTCGGTTGAGTCTAATTTCAACGATGGTGGAGCCAAGATCAGCAGTGGTCCCGCCGGAGTTCGGTTGGGTGGTCCTGGAGATAAGGCTGGCTTAGAGCCAGGAGATATCATCACGAGATTTGATGGCAAGGTGATTGGAAGTGCTGACGAATTAATCGTTGCCGTCCGCGCAAAGAGCGTTGGTGACGCGGTTTCTCTCACTTATCTCCGTGATGGGGTATCCCATGATGTGGTTGTCACACTCATTGCTGCCCAATAGTTCTGCCAAATAATCCGCTGGGGCTGCCTCGCGGGTGAAAGGGTAGGCTCTACTCATGTTTGATATCGGAGCCGGCGAAATGATCGGATTAGCCGTTCTTGGGCTGATTCTGGTTGGTCCCGAGCGACTCCCCAAACTTGCGTCCGATGCTGCCCGCATCGTGCGAAAAATTCAACAATTTTCGCAGACAGCAACCAATGAGTTGAAAGAGAATCTAGGGCCTGGATTCGAAGACCTTAAACCGTCAGATCTTAATCCGAAGAGTTTTCTTAAAAAACAACTTGCCGAAGTTCTTGATGAAAAGAATGATCCATCACCTATCACACCAGTAGCCCCAAAAATAGATCCGGATGTCCTATGACCGTCATAGAAAAAATTAATGCCGCCCTTGAGAAAGTTCAAGATCCTGAACTTCACAGACCGCTCCCCGAGTTGGGAATGATTGAGTCCGTTGAATTTGAAGGGGGCATTGCGAAGATTAAAGTTCTTCTCACGATTTCTGGTTGCCCGATGCAGGATCGCTTGAGAGACGACGTGGGTAGCGCTTTAAGGGCCATTGATGAGGTCGTAGATGTAGTACTCGATTTTGGAGTCATGTCTGAAGAGCAGAGAAACGACGTGAAGAAGATTCTTAGAAATGGCCAGGAAAAGTTCATTCCTTTTGCGCAAGCAGATTCACTTACTCGAGTTATTGGTATTGCCTCAGGTAAGGGCGGGGTGGGCAAGTCATCCATTACCGTGAATCTGGCAGTCGCTGCTGCGCACAAAGGGTTGCGAGTAGGGATTCTTGATGCGGACGTTTACGGGCATTCAGTTCCTCGACTGATGGGGTTGATGGGGCAGAGACCTACTGCAATTGACCAGATGTTTATTCCGCTTGAGTCTTACGGAGTGAAGACAGTCTCGATGGAGATGTTCAAGCCGGAACGCTCGGATGCTGTTGCCTATCGCGGTCCTCTTCTCCACCGGGTGCTCGAACAACTTTTGAGCGATGCCTATTGGGGCGATTTGGATCTGCTCTTTATTGATTTGCCGCCTGGGACTGGTGATTTGGCAATTTCGCTCGGTAAGTTGGTACCTGCTTCCGAAATCATCGTGGTCACCACGCCTCAGATCGCTGCGGCGGAAGTTGCGGAGAGGGCGGGTCGCATTGCTCATCAAATAAAGCAGCACGTGATTGGCGTGATTGAGAATATGTCTGATTTCCCATGCCCCAATTGCGGTGAGTCAATTTCCCTTTTCGGAACCGGTGGAGGAGAAGCCACTGCTGAACGCCTCTCGCAATTAGTGGGCGCAGAGGTGCCCCTTTTGGGCAAGATTCCATTTAGTGATGCACTGCGAACTGGTGGTGATGCAGGCACTCCGGTGGCTCTGGCAGATCCTCAATCACCTGCGTCAGCGGCGATCGGTGAGATTCTCACGAAACTCATTGTGCGAAAGAAATCTTTGGTCGGAGTTCCACTGGGATTTGCTTGATGGGTTCACCGCGGTCTAATCAAATTACGAGCCACGACTCGATACCAGGCAACCAAGACCTAGTTCGACTAGGAATCGGGATACTAGGAATCGGAACATCGGGCCCGCTGATTGCACTCAGTTCCATGCCGGTACCCACCCTCATATTTTGGAGGAATTTGGGTGGCGCGATCGTGACGGCGCCCTTTGCTTTCAGACACAGGCAACTCACGCAACGAGCTGGGTTGAAGTGGTCGATTCTCGCTGGAATCCTTCTCGCTCTACACTTTTGCGGTTTCTTTCTCGCAATGCGAATGACCACTGTCGCAGCAGGAACTGGCATCGTTGCACTACAACCGATCTTTGCAGCCCTCTTTGTAAAGTTCTCAGGTGGACATATTCCCTCCCGTGCATGGTTGGGGATGGCAGTTAGTTTTGGTGGAGTGCTGCTTGTGTCAGGCGTAGACCTGAACATTTCATTTCGATCCTTTCTAGGTGATCTTGCGGCGTTCGTGTCCGCGGCACTTGCTGCCTTGTACATGATGGTGGGAGCACGCGCTCAAGAGACCATCGAAACCACCACATATACGACGATTTGCTATTTCGTGTGCGCGATAACAGTGCTTCCTTATTCGCTTATCTATTCACTCCAAGTCATGCATTTCACGGCAAATGAGTGGTGGATTGTTGGCGGACTTATTTTCGGAGCACAGATTCTCGGTCACACAATGTTTAACTCGACGTTGAAAAGGGTTTCGCCTGCGATTGTCTCACTCGTTATCTTTTTTGAAGTTCCAGTGAGCTCAATCCTTGCTTTCTGGTGGTTGGATCAACGCCCAAATATCTGGGTTGTACCGGGAATTGTTATGATTCTTTTTGGATGCGCTTTGGTAGTTCTTCGAGCGCGGCCATCAAGACTCGAGGTGCTCACATGATAGATATCCACGCACATACCACCGTGAGCGACGGAACAGATTCACCGAGAGCATTGGTTAACAAAGCAATAATTCAGGGTCTGGATGTCCTTGGGCTGACTGATCACGATTCCGTCGCGGGTTGGGAGGAAGCGAGCGGCGCGATTCGAGGAAAATTGAAATTAGCTCTCGGTGCCGAAATTTCCTGTCTGACGTTGACCGGCCTGAGCGTTCATATGGTGGGATTGCTTTTTAATGGAAACGACGTCGCAATGCTGGAAATGCTCGAACAGACTAGAGATGATCGCATCCCTCGAATGATAAAAATGATCGAGTTACTCAATGCAGATGGAATCTCGGTGACCATGGATGACGTCAAAGCGGCAAAACCTCCAGGTGCGACACTGGGGCGCCCTCATCTCGCCGACGCTCTTGTTGCCTTAGGTTTTATCAAATCGCGAGACTACGCCTTCAAAGGTTTGCTGAACAACGATTCCAAGTACTACGTAGCCCACATGGCACCCACTCCCGAGATTGCGATTGCGCAGATACGAGTAGCAGGGGGCGTGGCCGTCATTGCTCACCCATTTGCATCCCACCGTGGAGAAACACTGCATCCAGATGATTTCCTTCCTTTGGTTGAAGCCGGTCTCAATGGCATCGAAGTTGACCATCGAGACCAGAGCATGGAAGAGCGCAAGATATTGAGGGAAATCGCGAAAGAGTTAAATTTGGTCGTGACCGGCTCAAGTGATTATCACGGAACAGGAAAGCTCAATAGATTAGGTGAGAACCTCACTGCGCCTGAGGAATGGGCTAAATTGGAGTCTCTGGCAAAGGGGAAAGTGGTGCAATTATGAAATCAGAGACAGCAAGTGCACTAACTTTCTCATTGCAGGCGTTCGTCACTCTCTTCGTGATTATGGATCCCCCGGGAGCTGCCCCTATCTTTCTCGCTCTCGTTGCGGATAAGGCTCCAAAAGTGCGGCGACGACTTGCATATCAAGCAGCGGCAGTTTCACTCTTTGTTATTGCGCTTTTTGCAATATTTGGACGCTTCATTCTTGATTACTTGAATGTCTCAATACAGGCTCTGCAGGCTGCGGGAGGACTCCTTCTGCTGCTTATTTCGCTGGAACTACTTACGGGACGTGGCAATACTGAGAGTGCGGATTCAAAAACAAATATCGCACTCGTGCCACTGGGAACTCCGCTATTAGCTGGCCCAGGCGCGATTGTTGCAACAATGATTTTCGTTCAGCATGCTCAGACACCTGCTCGAATTACCGGGCTTGTCATTGCTGTTATTGCAGTGCACGTTGCCATAGGTCTCACTTTGCACGGCTCGACCACCATTGTCCGGATCATTCGGGAATCGGGCGTGACTTTGGTGGCGCGAGTTGCCGGATTATTACTCGCAGCAATCGCAGTGCAGATGATGGTCGAGGCGATAAAGGGGTTTGCTTCAACCTGGTAACTGCATCCGTAATCGAGGGAAGCAAAACTAGTTTGCAGCGCTCTTAGACTTCTTATTCCTTGTTCTTGTTCGCTCTCTCTTTGTACGTTCAGTCTTGGGGCTAGCAGGTGCGGCCAATTTCGGGGCGTGGTGTTCTTTTTCTTTGAGATTGGCCCGAGATATAGTGGTCGTAACTGGACGTGCTTTCTTGAGACGACCATGCGAGCCGGCGGGAATATTCAGTGCTGAGAAGAGATGCTCCGAGGATGAGTAAGTCTCAATCGGTTCGTCCAGGCCCAATTTCAGTGATTGATTGATGAGGCTCCACCTGGGCATGTCATCCCAATCCACAAAGGTGACGCCTATGCCGTGCGCCCCCGCCCGTGCAGTCCGGCCAATACGGTGGACATAGGTCTTGTCATCTTCGGGGCACTGGAAATTGATGACATGAGTGATTCCATCAATATCTATGCCGCGGGCGGCGACGTCAGTTGCAACGAGCACATCTGACTTACCCGCTTTAAAATCGGAAAGGGCGCGCTCGCGGGCACTTTGCCCTAGGTCGCCATGAATCGGCGCAGCTTTAAATCCGCGATCTATCAGATCGTCGGCAGTCTTCTGGCAAGTGCGCTTTGTGCGACAGAAGACCATCGTGGGACCACGACCTTCGGCCTGTAAAATTCGTGCCAACATCTCGATTTTATCCATGGCATGTGCTCTAAAAATGTGCTGCTCAACGCGAGAAACAACTGCGCTTTCGTCATTGTTCTCTTGCGTGCGTATGTGCATGGGCTGAGACATGAATCGTCTGGCCAGGGCGATGATGTCCCCTGGCATGGTTGCCGAGAAAAGCATCGTCTGTTGGCGATTTGGAGTGCTGCTGAAGATTTTCTCTACATCTGGCAGAAATCCAAGATCCAACATCTCATCTGCTTCATCAAGTACCAGGCGGGCGACTTTGTTCAATTTCAACTGTCCTTGCCGGTAGAGATCAAGCAGGCGTCCTGGAGTGCCAACCACAATCTCGACGCCTTCTTGTAACTGTTCGATCTGTGGCTCAAAAGCCCGGCCACCGTATACGGCGAGTACCCGGATTCCGCGTCCAGCAGTTAACTCTTCGATATCGCGAGCAACCTGTAAGCAAAGTTCACGTGTGGGCACAACCACAAGCGCCTGCGGGAGACCAGCATTTTCAAACGCGGCCCACTCGGGATCTAGCGGGGCGATTGCTCGCTCGATAAGCGGAATGCCAAAAGCCAGAGTCTTACCAGTTCCTGTCTTGGCCTGTCCGATGACGTCACCATCGCTGAGAGCGATGGGCAAAACCATTTCTTGAATCGCGAAGGGCGATGTAAATCCATGGGCCAATAAGGCGGCGACAGTTTCTTGTCTCAGCGAAAGATCAGCAAAAGTTATTGTCACCTTAGACTGAACCGAAGCCGACTCGGCGCTCCGCTTGTTCTCCTATTTCAACAAATCCAACTTTATCGGCAGGCACAATTATTTCCCGCCCGCGAATATCACTCAGCACTAGAGGAGACCCGGAAGAAAGTGCCACCGTAACCGCAGATCTGATCTCATCTACGCTCGAAGGGCATTCAAACGCTAATTCGCTCGCGATATTGGTAATGGCGATGCGTACTTCGACTTTCTGGCTTGGAGCTGTCTTCTTTGCACTCATGCACGAATCCTACCGAGTCAGACGAGTGATTGCCGAATGACCAGTAGTTACCGCTCATCCGTGCGTGGAAATCCAGATATTCCGCGCCAAAGGATGCTGGTTAAAAGATTGGTTGCTGTTTCGCGCGATAATTTGCTGTCGCGATCTAGCCAATGCCTGGCTGTTACTTGGACAGAACCGATTAGTCCAACGCCTAAGAGCATCGCTTCTTCTCGTGGTAATCCGGTGTCGATTGATATGACTGCGCTGACCGCGGCAGCGCAGTCATATGTCATCCGGTTGAGGCGCTCTCGAACGGCCGGCTCGACACTCATATCGCTTTCGAATAGGAGTCGAAAGGCTTCGCCTTCGCTCTCTATAAAATCAAAATAGGCCTCGACCGTTGCACTCACGCGATTTGCGTTTTCAGGCGTTGAAGCAATTGCCTTTTGAATCTTAAATACCAAGGTATCGATGTGGAGGTCCAGGACTGCTAAATAGAGCTCAAGTTTGGAGGGGAAATGCTGATAGAGAACGGGCTTGCTCACGCTGGCATGATCGGCAATCTCATCCATCGCGGCGGCGTGATATCCAGCGGCGGTGAATACCTCAAGTGCGGCACTGAGGAGTTGGGCCCTGCGCTCATCGCGGGGAAGACGTGCCTTGTTTTCCGATCGAATCTCACCTGTAGTCATTGACCATATGGTACGGGCAATCTCAGCCAAGGGGAGCGTGTCACCTAACGAAATTGTCAGCCATGCATCTGTGCGACAGAATGACACACCCCATACTGCCCACTTTTCTTTCTCTAGGATGTCTCAATGAAGGTTCCACCGCTCGTTTCGCCTGGGCCGGCCCTCAGTGTTGATGAGGTGCGCCGGTATAGCCGCCACCTCATAATTCCCGATGTCGCAATGGCGGGTCAGCAGCGCTTGATGAATGCCAGAGTGCTCTGCGTCGGTGCGGGAGGGCTTGGATCTCCAGTTCTCATGTATCTGGCTGCTGCCGGTGTCGGCACGATTGGGATCGTCGATTTCGATACAGTGGACGAGTCGAATCTTCAACGTCAGATCATTCACGGCCAATCAGATATTGGTAAGAGCAAAGCGTTGAGTGCACAGGAGAAGATCTCTGAAATCAATCCAAATGTCCAGGTAAATCTCCATGAGTTTAGGTTAGATGTATCGAATGTCATGGAACTTTTTTCCCAGTACGACCTCATCGTAGACGGGACAGATAATTTCGCCACCAGATATTTAGTCAATGACGCATGTGTCCTCCTGAAAAAGCCTTATGTATGGGGCTCCATTTATCGTTTTGATGGTCAGGCAAGTGTCTTCTGGGCTGAGTACGGCCCGTGTTACAGGTGTCTGTACCCTGAACCACCTCCTCCGGGGATGGTTCCAAGTTGCGCAGAGGGCGGTGTGTTAGGCGTACTTTGTGCTTCGATTGGATCAATACAAACCACCGAAGCCATCAAGTTAATCACGGGTATCGGAGATCCTTTGATTGGCTCACTCATGATTTACGATGCTTTAGAAATGTCCTATCGAAAGATAAAAGTTCGAAAGGATCCATCCTGTCCCGTATGTGGTTCCGAACCAACGCTTATTGAATTGCTGGAGGACTATGAGGCTTTCTGTGGAGTGCTGACGGAAGGAGCGGAGATTGCCGTGAAGGATTCAACAATTTCGGTGAGCGAACTTAAAGAAATGATCGATGCCGCAGTAGATTTTTATCTCGTAGACGTCCGCGAACCAAGTGAATGGGAGATAGTTCGAATTCCCGGCTCGGTACTTATTCCGAAGCAGGAATTCCTGGATGGTCGCGCGCTCGCAAAACTACCGCAAGAGAAGCGCATAATTTTGCACTGCAAATCCGGCGTCCGTTCCGCCGAGTGTCTTGCTATTGTCAAGAATGCGGGATTTTCGGACGCGGTCCATGTGAGCGGCGGGGTTATTGCTTGGGCTAAGCAGATCGATCTTACGTTGCCGGTATATTGAAATGAACACAAAACCACTGCTGGGCTATCGAATGCTCTTGGTGCATGCCCATCCTGATGATGAGACGATCAACAACGGCGCAACTATGGCCATGTACGCGTCGATGGGCGCCCAGATAACTCTGGTCACATGTACTCGTGGAGAGGAGGGTGAAGTTCTCGTCCCTGACTTAAGCCATCTGGCGAGTGCGCAAACTGATTTGCTAGGGCAGCACCGTGTTGCTGAACTTGTAGCGGCCATGAAGGAATTGGGCGTTAGTGACCACCGCTTCCTGGGCGAACCGACCGTTCATTACCGCGATAGCGGCATGATGGGTACACCACCAAATGAGCGCCCCGACGTCTTCTGGCAGGCAGATGTTGATACGGCAGCGAAGTTCCTCGTCGGAATCATTCATGAGATTCGCCCGCACGTACTTGTTACTTACGACGAGATTGGCGGCTACGGACACCCAGATCACATCCAGGCCCATCGGGTGGCAATGCGTGCTGCCGAACTTGCAGATCGGTGGGTTATTCCGAAAATCTATTGGAACATCTTCCCGAAGTCCGTCATCGCCCTTGGAATCGAAGAACTGAAAAAGACTGGGTCTACTTTCTTTGGCGCTGAAAGTGCAGATGATCTTCCTTTTGCAAAGGACGATGAGTTTGTAACTGCCGCGATCGACGGAAGCGCTTTTGTGGAGCAGAAGATGTTGGCGATGAAAGCGCACGAAACGCAGATTGACTTCGAAGAACCATTCTTTGCTATGGCCAACAATCTTGGTACACAAATATGGGGTCAGGAATTTTATACGCTAGTCAGAGGTGTGGCCGCGGAACCTTTTGACGGCAAGGGACGCGAGACAAATCTTTTTGCCGGCATTACGTTGGCATAACCGATGAAACTTCTCGCCTCGCTCGTCTGGGGGATCGTGCTAGGTGCAGCCGCAGTACTGCTTCACGACGCATATGTGCCCTTCGGATTGGCCATTGCAATTCTTGGATCCTCAATCGGGGTCTGGCTTCTGGGTCGCTTGTGGGGTCGGCGTCGATACAAAGTGGCTACGGTATTTGCCTGGTTAGTACTAGTACTTCGTGCGGGATCCCTTGGAGTAGGAAATGAATTACTTGTGCAAGGCAACATCACGGGCAATGCGCTCGTCGTCGGAGGATTCTTGGGACTTCTCGTCGTTGCAAGTTTGCGCCATTAGTTCCGAATTAACGCCATCGCCAGTCTTGTCCGGCAGGGGAGTCTTCAATGATGAGTCCTTTTGATTCAAGGGCGTCTCGGAGCAAATCGCTCTGAGTCCAGTCTTTCTGCCGGCGGGCATTGAGTCTCTGCTCGAGCAATTCTTCAAGTTCGACAGTCAGGACTCGAGTCTCCTGCTTGGTCAAATTCAACCCGAGGACTTGATCGGCATAGAGCATCGAACCAATCGTGAATTCAAGGGGCAGATTCGAATCCTTCTCTAGTGCCCGAATCACTTGGATTGCCCGTGGCGTATCAAGATCATCACAAAAAGCGTCGCGAATCTCCTCATTGACTGCCTGCGTACATAAAGGCAACTGGCCAACTAAGCCGCGCCAGCGGCGCAGTGTCTTATGTGCAGCTGAAATGGAATCCCAAGTGAGGTCCATCTGGCTTCGATAGCGATTCTCAAGAAGTACCAATCGGACCGCCAGGGGGTCGAAACCTTCCTCGATTACCTGGTTGAGCAGAAGGACATTTCCAGCACTCTTCGACATTTTTCTGCCTTGGAAGAGCAGGTGCTCCCCATGCACCCAGAGATCGACAACTTCCCTGCCTGTGATGGCATTTGATTGTGCGCGTTCATTCTCGTGGTGTGGGAAACGAAGATCGATTCCTCCAACGTGGACATCGACGTGACCTTGCAGATAATGGATTGACATGGCGGAACACTCAACATGCCAGCCCGGAAAACCAACTCCCCAGGGAGAGTCCCAGACCATTTCCGTTCGATGACCAGCCAACTTCCAGAGAGCCCAGTCGGCATGGAAACGCTTGCCACTATTGCCGGAATATTCATACCTATATCCGGGCTGGAGTGAATCTAAACGGTTGCCGCTGAGTTGTCCGTATTCAGGAAATGACGTTGCATCAAAATAGACCGAACCATCTGTTCCTACGTAGGCGTAATGTCGCTCGAGCAGGCCGGAGATGAGTTCTTGCATCATCATGATGCACTCGCTTGCTCGTGGGTACATTGCTGCAGGCAAAATATTGAGACGTGCTAAGTCCGCGTGAAAAGCCACTTCGTATTTCCTTGCGATCTCAAAGGGGTCGATCTTTTCCACTCTGGATTGGGCAATTACCTTGTCTTCAGCGTGCAGATCTTCGGACATATGTCCCACATCGGTGATGTTCTGAATTAGAACAACTTGATGCCCAAGTAGTTGAAGCGTCCGCCGGATCAGGTCAGAAAGAAGAAAGGTGCGCAAATTTCCAACATGCGCATCTCTGTAGACAGTTGGGCCACAGCAATACATTCTGACCGGTTCATCTTTTGGGACGATCGGATGAAGTTTTCTGCTTTTAGTGTCATACATGAAAAGTGGCATCAGCATCCTCCTGACGCAGTTGCTTCCGAGATGTATGAGAAATACTCGTAGCGGTGGTGGAGTCGGAATTGCATCTTTTCGTAAAGTGCGATGGCGCCAAGATTTTTCGAATCAACCTGAAGTGCGACTTTGGTTGCACCGCGGATTCGCGCATCAAGAAGTAAAGCCATGATGAGATCGCTCCCCAAACTTTTTCCGCGTTCATCTGGGTGGACATACAACCGAGTCAGTACGGTCCAACCTGCGTGGTTTGATGCGCGTGCGACTCCAACGATCTTCCCGTTAACTCGAATCGTTGCGTATCTCGCTGGCGATCGGGTCATTATCTCCATAACTCCGTGATCGTTCTGAAGTGCTATCCATTCATCGCTGGGGGAGTCGCTTATTTCCACACTTTCATTGGCACGGGAACTACGTGTACGAGATGTGGGTACGACTTCATCAATGTCGGCCACCATCACATCTACCGAAATATCACTTTTCCAACCTCGTTCTTTTAAGGAGCTCCCCAACTCGACATAGGTTGGAAGCGCAATATGAAAAGTGGGGGTGAGGCTCCTCGTACTGTAGAAGTTGACTACCTCATCAATGGCAGCATCTAAATCAATCCCGGGACTCCCGATGGCGAGTACCGAGTTCGCTCGCTTTGTAAATTTTCCAGAGGCTCTCAATATCCAGTCGCCCAATCGAACTTGCTCTTTTGCGGGCCAAGTGGCGTTGGCGGCCAATTCAATCTCCCGGATTCGCAGCGAAAGTGGCGATCCCATCCCGGCTCTCTCGATAGGGGGTGGAATGATCCGCCATATCGCGATCTCTTCGGGGCGAAAATTGATGAGGGATCCGTCACGTTTTTGTATAGTCGTCTCGGATTTCAAGACCCCTACAACGTCTCGAAAGCCACCCGCCGGATCGTGAAATCGGAGGGTCATTCGCTGGCCCACTTCGGCAATTCCGGGAGGCAATCCCGAGGGGTTGGTGGCCGAACTCGAGGGCGACATGGGTTAACGATAATTGGATTGACCCGGCTTTGGCACTGAGATGAATCGCGCCTTGGAGACATGGTGATTAGAATGAGCCCAGCCAAAACGATGGAGGTGCGCCTTGACATACATAATTGCTGAGCCGTGTATCGATGTGAAAGACAAGTCGTGCATCGAGGAGTGTCCGGTTGATTGCATTTATGAGGGCTCGCGGATGCTCTACATCCAGCCAGATGAGTGTGTGGACTGCGGGGCGTGTGAGCCAGTGTGCCCAGTTGAGGCGATTTATTATGAAGATGACGTGCCAGCGCAATGGAGCGATTACACCAAGGTCAACACAGAGTTTTTCGTTGAGATTGGCTCACCCGGCGGCGCGAGCAAGGTTGGCGTTACAGAAGGCGATCACCCCATTGTTGCTGCCGAACCGCCGCATGGGGTCTAAGAAAGTCTTGCGCTGAAGCTTCCTGATTTTCCGTGGGACACGCTGGCGCCATACGGGCAGCGGGCGCGTCAGTATCCGAGTGGAATTATTGACCTTTCGGTTGGAACACCAGTTGACCCGACACCGCAATTCATTCAGAAGGCCTTGCGGGAAAGTTCCAATGCTCCCGGATATCCAATGACCATGGGCACGCAAAATGTGCGCTCAGCCATTCGAGAATGGGCGACGGGTCATTTGGGTGCGACAGGCGAATTCGACGTCTTACCTCTTATTGGCTCGAAGGAATTGGTTGCGTGGCTCCCTACCTTCTTGCAGGCAAAGGGAGTTCTGTACCCAGAAATTGCCTATCCCACATATAGCGTTGGCGCGATTCTAGGTTCGACAATCGGCACTCCGGTGCCCGTTGATCCCTCGACGTGGCCCGTTGCCGATTTGGCCTGGATTAACTCGCCCTCAAATCCGACCGGTCGCGTTCATACTGCCAACGAACTGGAAGCGGTAATTGATTGGAGCCGGTCCAATAATTCTGTTGTTGCATCAGATGAGTGCTATCTAGATTTCGGCCACGGTTCTAAACCTACGTCGATCTTGATGCATACCAAAGGCGATAATAAGAACATTCTTGCAGTGCATTCATTGTCAAAGCGGTCGTCGATGGCGGGTTATCGTGCTGGATTTCTTATTGGTGACCCCGAATTGATTTCTCGTATTCGCGAAATTCGAAAGCACGCGGGCATGATTGTCCCCCTCCCCATCCAGAACGCCATGACCGTTGCCTTGCGGGATGAGTTGCATGTGGCTAAACAGCGCGAGTTATATAACGCTAGGCGCGAAAGACTGAGACCAGCGATAGAGAAGGTTGGATTTCGAATCGAGGAATCCAAGGCCGGTCTTTATGTTTGGTGCACGAGAGATGGGGATGACTGGGATTCCATTGCCTGGTTAGCCGAATTGGGCATATTGGCGACACCTGGTCATTTTTATGGGGAGAAGGGCGCTAGCCATATCCGGATTGCGTTGACTGCGACGGATGCTCACATTGATGAAGCCGTCCGAAGGCTCATCTCGGCGACTCCCACTGAAAAATAGAGAAATAGTTAGTTAATGGCGCAAGGAATTCTTTTGGTAGGTGGCCTTGGCACCCGCTTAATGCCGCTCACTCAGAACACGCCCAAACCGATGCTTCCGGTCGGTGGTTTGCCCATCACCGAACATCAATTAATCCGCGCGAAGAAAGCAGGAATAACCAAGCTCGTGTTAGCGACGTCTTATCTTTCGGAGGTATTTATTCCTTATTTCGGGGATGGATCACGCTGGGGTATGGAGATTATCTATGCCATCGAGACAGAACCCCTCGGAACGGGCGGGGGAATTTACAACGCTGCACAATTCCTATCGCGCACAGAGTCCATTGTGATTTTCAATGGAGATGTTCTGAGTTCGCACGACCTGATTGGTCAGATCAGAATGCACGAGGAGCGAGATGCCGACGTAACTCTGCACTTGACCCAAGTAGAGGACGCGAGAGCTTTTGGGTGCGTTCCCGTGGATGAGAACGGTCGAGTTAAAGCTTTCATGGAGAAGATGGAAGTGCCAGTGGCAACGACCATTAACGCCGGTTGCTACGTTTTTCACCCACGAGTCATTAATCAGATTCCGCAGGGAAGAGCAGTCAGCATTGAACGGGACATTTTTCCGGCGTTGGTTAGGGATGGGAAAATAGTCCTTGGGATGATTGATGATTCATATTGGATCGATGTAGGCACTCCTGGCAGGCTTCTTCAAGCTTCAATTGACGTTGTTAGTGGCGTCGCCAATTCAGATGCACTTGATTGGGCCACGGTCTCTTTCAGATCAAGCGAATTTATTGCGATGGAGGGCGTGACCATGGCCGCTGATGCCGTGGTGATCGGCGGCTCTTCCATAGGTCGTGGTTCAGTACTGGCCCCCCGGGTGATGGTTGAAGGCTCAATCGTTTGCGCTGAGGCCCAGGTTTTGGAAGGTGCTTCAATCAAAGGGTGCTTTGTCGCGGCAGGGGCAATTGTCGCGGCAGGCGTGGATTATTCGAATAAATATATCGGCGTAGACGGAGTACAAGATTTATAAAGGAAATACTTGTTGGAAGAAGCGTTAAGAAACCTCCCTATAGCGGGAAATTGGGAGTGCGTAAAGTCAATAAATGACTTGACTTAAAGGGATTACACGCGTGTAATTCACTTATTGGATTACCGCCAAACAGGTGGTGCCGACGCAATTAACCGTTATTAACCGTATTGAGGAGTGTCGGAATGTCAGATATTCGACCTGATGGCCCCAACATCCAACTCGTCACGGGAGAAAGCGTTGAACTTTCTTGGCAAGAGCGCTCCCTTTGCGCTCAGACCGATCCCGAAGCCTTTTTCCCAGAAAAAGGCGGTTCAACTCGCGAAGCAAAGCGTGTA
This sequence comes from Candidatus Nanopelagicaceae bacterium, assembly GCA_049287065.1. Classification (GTDB taxonomy): domain Bacteria; phylum Actinomycetota; class Actinomycetes; order Nanopelagicales; family Nanopelagicaceae; genus QYPT01. The sequence goes on along the minus strand of JBAQFB010000007.1, from coordinate 24,345 downwards.
TGCATGTCCTGTGATGTCCGCTCCGAATGTCTTGACTATGCCCTCGCTCACGATGAGCGCTTTGGGATCTGGGGCGGTCTATCCGAACGCGAACGCCGCCGCCTTAAGCGTCGTCCTGCGTAAACTTCCAACTGGCGTTGCGCATGCCTGACGCCGAGCGCGGAACTCGCCCGCGTGTAACGGCAATTCTCGTCGTTCATGATGGAGCGGCTTGGTTGCCTGAAGTTGTCGCCTCGCTCGCATCTCAAACGCGTCCTATCGATTTCACCCTTGCCATCGACACTGGCTCTGAAGACAGTTCTCTAAAGCTATTAAGAAACGCACGTGTCCCATCTTTTTCAATGCCGCGCGACACAGGTTTTGGGGCGGCGATATCAACTGCACTTGAACACATTCCGCCATCTTCCGCCGGGAGTGAGTGGCTCTGGCTCATTCATGATGACTGCGCGCCGCAGGCTGGCTCTTTGGAAGCGTTGCTCACCGCCGTTGAGGATCGCCCCCAAGTTGCAATCGCCGGGCCAAAATTACGTGGTTGGTATGACCGTACTCATTTACTTGAAGCCGGGGTGAGTATTGCCGGCAATGGCGCACGGTGGACGGGACTTGAAGCGCACGAGTATGACCAAGGTCAGCATGATGGCATTCGCGACGTACTTTCCGTGAGTACTGCAGGGATGCTCATTCGGCGAGATGTCTTTGAAGAGCTCAACGGCTTTGATCCAAACCTTTCTCTTTTCCGAGACGACGTTGATTTGGGATGGAGAGCGCACGTCGCCGGACACAAGGTGATTACTGTGACCGAGGCAGTCGCGTACCACGCCGAGGCCGCTTCATCCGAGCGACGGGCAGTGGATGTTAAAAGCGCTTTCTTGCACCGTCCTCTCATACTCGATCGCAGGAATGCTGCTTACGTGCTTCTTGCAAATTCGTCTTGGTGGCACTTGCCGTGGTTGACCCTCCAGTTATTTTCGAGCGCTTTAGTGAGAGCGATTGGTTATTTATTGGCCAAGCTCCCCGGCTATGCATCAGATGAGATTCTTGCCGTGGGGTACCTCATCATCCGCCCCGGAATTATTTTCGAGGCAAGAAAATTTCGGCGCCGCCAGCGTTTGATTTCTTCGCGCGTTGTTTCGATTTTTATTCCACCGCGCTGGTCACAACTTCGCTTGAGCACTATTCGAGCTGCGGAGGCGATCCGGACGACCCTTCTGCCCGCCGCTCCTGAACCGGTGGGCGCTCTAGAGACAGCGTCTGAAGATGAAGATCTTCTCGTTCCGGCTGCGCCCGTTCGATGGATTTCGATTCTCAGGCGCCCTGAAGTCTCGGGGCTGCTCTTTCTACTAGTGCTCACATCACTCTGGTCGAGTCATCGGTACGGGTCACTCGTTGGCGGGGCTCTCTCCGACACGCCGGCAGGGGCAAGTGATCTGTGGAGACGGTACGGAGAATCTTGGCACCAAGTTGGAATGGGGAGCTCGACGGCGACCCCCACATGGATATTTGTGCTGGCTCTGCTCTCCACTTTTTTTCTTGGGAAAGCAGTCTTTTTCGTAACATTCCTCTTTTGGGCAGCCCCACTACTTTTCATGCTCTCGATGTATTCGCTGCTTCGAAAATTTTCTGCCAATTCGTGGCTAATCGTCGGTGCGAGCATCGGCTATGCCCTATCTCCCGTCGCCGTCGCTTCCATTAATTCAGGACGACTCGGAACCATTGCAACTCTCATACTTTTGCCCCGGATCGTTTATTACGTCCCACGTTTGAATGGAATAGAGAGAAGTCATTGGCGCTTTATTTTTGGATTCAGCCTTCTCGTTGGTGTCCTCGCCTCATTCACGTTGCAAGCTTTCGTAGGGATTGTGCTGTTTCATATTTTTTCAATGTTGCGTGATTATCAAGATTTTAGAACGACCCAAAACCAAACTCTTCTACGAGACCGCTTGACAAGAAGGGCCACGCTAGTTCTGGTTCCGTTCCTACTCTGTCTTCCCTGGTCCTTCGAAGCCTTAATCCATCCATCCCAGTTCTTATTAGAGCCTGGAATATCGATGCCAGGTGGAGGGCCAAATCTGGCGATTATTGCCAATCCTGGCGGACCAGGCTCTGTTCCATGGTGGTTTATTAGCCCCATTGCTCTGCTTTTAATTGGCTCATTATTTTCTACGTCCATAACTCGCAAATATGCCCAGGCTGGATTCGCTTTCCTGCTCGGCGCCACCTTGTTGAGCGTCGTGACTTTTTCATCACACGCAAATTCCACCAAATCACTTCTTTGGGTTGGAACTTTGCTTACCTTCTCCACCGTCGCTGCGATCTGTTGTGCGGTAATAATCTTGAACGGATTGCGAAAGCGCTTAGCAAAGTCACATTTTCACTATCGGCATATGGTGGCGGGATTGGTGATTGCTACGACTGTCGTGTATGCATTGACGACGTCTGTTTGGGCCGCCACTGTGGGAGCTAATTCTCCGGTTCGAGCCGACCAGGGAACAATCCTTCCTGCATACTTGGCAGTCACTCCGGGCGTGAAGACTCTCGTTCTCCGAAATCTCGAAGACGAGAAGTTCACTACGCTTTCATTTTATATTGCGCGCGAAAGAGACGCGCTTCTGGCCGACCCTGATGTGGCGCCACCGCAATCGGCTGCGATTGAGACTGCCGTCCGCGAAATGGTTGATGGTTCAGGAATCAACAGCAGCAAAGTTCTCTCCGCGCATGGAATTAAATACATATTTATGAAGAATCCAGCGGACTCGCAGTTGGTTCGAACGGTGGACGGCCTGGGAGGCTTTCTACGTACTTCAGCAACGCAGGATGGAATTGTTTGGCGTGTTGCTGGCGTGAGTGAGCGCCTCGTGTTTACTGGCAAAGACGGAGCGGCTGTGGCGATCCCTACTGATGAAATATCTGCGAGATCTGCAGTTTCCGGTCCTGGAACCCTTAACTTGGCAGAAAATTATTCTTCTGGGTGGCAGGTTATTCAACATGGCAAACAACTCGTACGTTCTAAAAATGCCTTCGGCCTTCCTCAATTCGAAGTTCCGGCGGCCGGAGAACTTATCCTGATTCACGATGGCACAACGCGGAGGGCGTGGCTCTCCCTTGAGTTGATTGTCCTGCTGGTGGTTCTTGTGATGGCATTGCCGGCTGGGCGTAGGAAACGAGAAATTTCGTCGGAAAGACTGACATGAGAATTCGTAGACTGATATTTATTGTTGCCTCACTCACAATGACTCTAACGATTAGCAATTTGCTTACCGCCAGAGTCGATACGCTCGGCTATTCTCAGAGTTACCCCGCAGTTGTGTGCCCGCCAACAGATTCAGCCCTTGCTTCCGTAGTTTCTACTGCTTCGACGACCACTCCTTTCCGGATAATTCAGAAGAAGTCCACTTTGCTTTCGCCAATTAGGCGAACTCAATATTCCATTAAGAGCGACCCAATTCTCCTTGACCAAGGTGACGTCACCTCCGTCACTTGGCAATCCCTCTCCGGAATTTGGGCGGGCTCCAGTTTGTGTATGGCGCCACAGGGAGATCAGTGGTTTGTTGGCGGGACGGCCAATGTAACGAGCAAGGGCCGCCTGGTCGTGGTAAATAGCGGACTAAGCGATTCGATCGTGGATGTGACCGTTTGGAGTGAGAGAGGTATTCAATCGGGCAAAGTCCTCACTATTCCTGCGAATTCCTCAGTTCGGGTTGGGTTGGATTCATTGGCGGCAGGTCAGTCCCGACTGACCTTGAGAGTCATGTCTCGCTCCGGGCGCGTCAACGCCTTCCTTATTGATGAGAGAAGAAAGGGGTTGAAGACGCTTGGCGGTGATCTTGTCGGTTCGGCAGAATTCCCAAGAACTGATTTTGTCATTTCAGGAATTCCACATCAGATTAAAGCCGGCAAGGGCGGGATCCATTTTCTGCGCGTTCTGGTCCCTGGAAATACAAATGCCAATATCCGTGTGGACTTGATCTCTAGGGACGGAGTATTCGCACCCGTAGGATTGGACGGACGCGACATTGAACAAGGTCGTGTCATGGATATTGCACTCGATCCGACGATTGATGCCTCGGTCTTCGCATTGCATATCCGTTCGGATCAACCAGTTGTGGCTGCCGTTTATTCAGTCCTCAATGTAGCGAATCATCAAGACTTCGTATGGAATGCCGTCACGCCGACTCTGACGCCAATGACACTCGCCATCAAAGGTTTAAGTCCAACTTTTGTATTCACCGGAGATCTGATCCGAGTAAAGGCGAGTACGCGTTTGACGACGGGTTCCACCAAGAATGCAACTCTGGTGGGAAATGACATCCTGACGTGGAGAGCGCCAGAGAATGCTTTCACGGTGACTTTCTCCGACATTCGATCTCCTGTATCAGCCGCTGGCTTGCTCTCCACTATTAGCGGCGTCGGAACTTTCCCCCTGGTCCCCGGTAGCGTTTTGGCAAGGGCTGCTGTCCCAGTATCGAATATTCAGGTTATTAGCCGATAGTTCTCGGGTCATTGCCCTGGAAATCTAGGCTCGCCCACTAATCTAAAGGACATGATGTCTCAGGTAGGACGTGGGTGCTCGCGCGGAGGATGTCGTCGTCGCGCCGTAATGACTTTGACGTATGTGTATGCCGATTCAGTTGCCGTTGTGGGCCCCCTTGCAACCTTTGCTGAGCCGCATGCCTATGATCTTTGCGAAATTCATGGTGATCGGCTTACGGTTCCCAACGGCTGGCAAGTAATTCGCCAAGAGCGCAGCGGCAGTGAACTTGGACCTTCCGATGAAGATTTGATGGCTATCGCGGATGCGGTGCGAGAAGTTGCGCACCCCCTGCAGAATGCGACTAATTCCAGCTCTGTATCACAAGGCCAGACGAACGGCTCCGTCAGTAATCAGAACTTGGGTCGGCGTGGACATCTTCGCGCAGTGCGCACCTAATGCCGGATCTGCGTGAGGAGCCATTACCCCGGATCTTCAAGGCTTATGACATTCGGGGTCTTGTCGAAACAGAGTTGACCCCCGAATTTGCTTTTCAAGTAGGTCTCGCCTTCGCCCGATATCTCGAGCAAGAACGAGAGCCGGGGACAATCGTCATTGGCGAGGACATGCGCCCATCTTCTCCCTTATTGGCGGAGGCTTTTTCTGCGGGAGCGACTTCAAATGGCATGGACGTTATTCGCATAGGACTTGCATCCACTGACATGCTCTACTTCGCTTCTGGAAAGATGAATATGCCCGGTGCGATGTTTACGGCGAGCCACAATCCCGCCGAATACAACGGAATAAAATTGTGCAAAAGTGGCGCTCGGCCAATCGGAAAGGAATCTGGACTGCAAGTCATTGAACGATACGTTTTTGACGGAAGCCCAATCCCTATGCGCTCGGTTGGTGTCGAAACAACGCGAAATATGTTGGATGAGTACATTTCGCATTTGCTCTCGTTGGTGGATGTGTCACAGATTCGCCAATTGAAGATCGTAGTTGACGCCGGAAATGGAATGGCTGGCTATACGGCGAGACCACTTTTTGAAAAATTGAATGTTGAACTTATTGAAATGTACTTTGATCTAGATGGCACTTTTCCAAATCACGATGCCAACCCTATCGACCCCGAGAATTTAAGAGACCTTCAAAAGGCGGTTCGAGAGCACAACGCGGATATAGGTCTCGCTTTTGACGGGGATGCTGATCGATGCTTCTTGGTTGACGAAAACGGCGAGACGATTAATCCCTCTGTGCTTACTTGTCTAATTGCCGAGAGAGAGTTGGCCAGATACCCGAACTCAAAAGTCATTTACAACTTAATCTCCTCACGAGCTGTTGCTGAAGTCGTTGAAGAGTGCGGCGGTAGCGCAATTCGAAGTCGCGTTGGACACTCATACATAAAGAAGATGATGGCTGACACCGATGCGGTGTTTGGCGGAGAGCACTCGGGGCATTTCTATTTCCGCGATTTCTGGTGTGCCGACTCAGGAATGCTCGCAGCCCTCCACGCTATAGCCGCTCTTGGATCCCAGAAGGCCCCACTTTCAAAAATATTGAAGAAGTACCAACGCTACTTTTCGAGTGGAGAAATCAACTCGACCGTTTCCAACCCCCAGGAAGTCATGACAGAAGTCGAAAAGGTTTTTGCTGGCAAAGAAGGGGTTTCGGTGGATCGTCTTGACGGTCTGACAGTAACTTCACAGTCTTGGTGGTTTAACCTTCGTTCTTCCAATACCGAGCCTCTCTTACGGCTTAATGTGGAAGCGCGGACACAAGCCCGATTGGGTCGAGTACGTGATGAGGTCTTAGCCCTATTAATGCCTTGAAATGTGCTGTTTTTTGCCTGACGCAGTAGCCTAGGGGTCTTGATTCCAGCCTCTTAAGGGAGATCGTTCGTGAATTCACCAGCAACAATTACAGTTCCTCGCCATGACATTGCAGATGCTTCACTGGCGGCAGAAGGTCGCAAGCGGATCGAATGGGCAGAACGAAACATGCCTGTGCTTGCACAGATTAGAGATCGATTCGAGAAGAGCAAGCCTTTTGCTGGGGTACGAATTGCTGCCTGTATGCATGTCACCACTGAAACGGCCAATCTCATGCGTACCCTGAAAATTGGTGGGGCGGAGATTGCTCTCTGTGCTTCAAACCCGCTTTCAACGCAAGATGATGTTGCCGCAGCTCTAGTCCATGAATACGGAATTAGTGTCTTCGCTCGAAATGCAGTTGATCGCGACGGGTACTACTCTCATATAAACGCGGCGCTGGACATTCAACCTCATCAAGTTTTTGATGATGGGTGTGATCTTGTAAATACTCTTCATACCACTCGCACCGAACTGCTTTCGGGTATTGCCGGGGGATGCGAAGAGACAACTACTGGAGTTATTCGTCTGAGTCAAATGGCAAAAGATGGAGCGCTCAAGTTCCCAATGATTGCCGTCAACGACACTGACACGAAGCACATGTTTGATAACCGATATGGCACTGGCCAGTCCACTCTGGACGCTGTCTTCCGCTGCACTAATTTCTTGCTTGCTGGACGTATTCTCGTGGTGGCCGGCTTTGGTTACTGTGGCAAAGGCGTTGCGGAGCGAGCAAAGGGAATGGGCGCTGACGTTATCGTGACTGAGATTGACCCGACAAAGGCGTTGGATGCGATGATGCAGGGTTATCGCGTTATGCCGATGATCGAGGCCGCTGCAATCGGAAACGTCTTCATAACAGTGACGGGAAATCGCGATGTTCTTCGCGAGGAGCACTTTGCGGTGATGAAGGATGGCGCAATAATGGCCAACTCAGGACATTTTGATATTGAAATCGATGTTGCTTGGCTAGAGCAGAACTCTACAAAAAAGAACAGCAAGATGCGCCACCAAACTGATGAGTACGTCATGACGGATGGCCGCCGGCTTTTACTTCTTGCCGAAGGTCGTTTAGTCAACCTAGGCGCGGCAGAGGGTCATCCTGCTGCAGTGATGGATATGTCATTCTCAGATCAGGCACTTACTGCGGAATGGTTGGTTAAAGAAGCGAAAAACTTGCCAGCTGGCCTGCATGAAGTTCCGGAATATATCGATAAAGAAGTTGCGAAATTGAAACTTAAGAGCATGGGTGGCCAGATCGACACTCTAACTCCGGCGCAAGAGATATACCTCAGTTCTTGGGAGCACGGTAGCTAATGACTCTAGTTATGGTCGTCGATGATGACCAGGACCTTGCCGAGATGCTCGGCATCGTCTTAACTGGAGCAGGTATTGATGTTGATTTGGTGAGCCGCGGGGATGAAGTGATGGATGTCTTTCACGCCAATCCACCCGATCTCATCTTGTTGGATGTGATGCTTCCTGGACTAAACGGAATTGAAGTTTGCAAACTGATTCGCGCTGAATCAATGGTTCCCATCGTAATGTTGAGCGCCAAAGGTGATTCTCATGATGTCGTAGAAGGCCTTGAAGCCGGGGCTGACGATTACTTGGTTAAGCCTTTCAAGCATCCGTCCGAATTGGTCGCCCGAATTCATACCCGACTCCGACGATCATCTGCGGGGCTCACTGGTCGACTTACTTTGGCGGATTTGGCAATTGATTTAGTGGCACATCAAGTAACGCGTGGAGGTAAGGCAATTGCGCTAACTCGCCTCGAGTTTGACCTACTCGTGGCCTTGGCAAAAGAGCCCCGTAGAGTCTTTACTCGCGATGCTCTCCTAAGTGAGGTGTGGGGATATAGGCACTCGACCGATACGCGGCTAGTAAATGTGCATGTTCAAAGACTCAGGGCAAAAGTTGAACACGACCCAGAAAATCCAGAAATCGTTGTGACAGTTCGAGGGGTGGGATACAAAGCAGGAGTAGCGGGAAGGGTGTGAAATGACTCGTAGAATCCGAGTCGCTCGATTTCGAAACTCGCTGGCCTTTCGCGTTATCTTCTCAACAGTCTTACTTTGCTTGGGTGTCGTCTGGCTCACTGGGTCAGCGCTTTTTGCCCAGTTGTCAGATGGAATTCGTAAAGTTACCGTTGAATCCTCAGTTGCTGAAACGAGATCTGCCATCTTCAATGCTCAGTATCGCATCGTTGTCGCATCTGAATCTAAAGCACAAGCGATCAAACAGATTGTTGACGATGTCATTGTCAATTCGCCAAGTGTCATAGGTACATCAATAATCGGTCGTGAGGTAGCACTACTTCGAACGGATCCAACTGTGGGAGACGCAATCAACTATCAGCGGACATCTAATCGGATGTTGGTATCTTCCATTCCGGTGGAGTTGCGAATGCGGGTTGCAAAAAGTATTTCCACAGAATGGACCGAAACGTCAATTCGCTATGCTCAAGGAGGAAACGTTCCTGCGCTGGCCGTTGGAGAGAAAATCACCATCCCAGGAGCCGGCGCATATGAGATGTACCTTCTTTTTAGTTTGGCAAGTCAGAACGCGACTCTAGATCTTCTGGCGCGATCGCTTCTCTTCACCGGGTTGGCTCTCGTGCTCCTTATTGCACTGATTGCTTGGCTAGTCGTGCGCCAAGTGGTTCGGCCGGTGCGCGAGGCAGCCCGAATTGCAGAAGGATTTACTGCTGGTCACTTGGAGCAACGCATGCAGGTAAAGGGAAATGACGAGATTGCGCGTCTTGGCAATTCATTCAATGAGATGGCACTGTCCTTGCAGAATCAAATTTCTCGCTTAGAGAATTTATCAAGTGTCCAACAACGATTTGTCTCTGATGTATCCCATGAACTGAGAACGCCGCTTACAACGCTTCGGATGGCTTCGGAGGTCATCCACTCGGCTCGCGATGAATTCGATCCAACTATCTCCCGGAGCGCGGAGTTGCTCGTGGCTCAATTAGACCGATTCGAAAGATTGCTAGAAGACCTTCTGGAAGTAAGCCGTTTTGATGCAGAAGTTGCAGTTCTTGAAAGTGTTGAGTTCGACATGGTTGCACTCGTGACAAAATGCATCGACGATTTGAGTTTGGTGGCGAAAGAGCGTGCTACAAATATTGAATTGCATCATACGGATGCCCAAATTGTAGTTCACGCAGATATCCGCCGCGTTGAGAGAATTTTGCGCAACCTATTGAGCAATGCGATTGAGTACTCAAATGGAACCGCGATAAAAGTTCGAATTGTGGCGTCGGAAAATGAAGTTGCGGTAGGCGTGCGCGATTACGGCTCTGGATTAGATGAACAATCGACATACCGAGTTTTTGATCGCTTCTGGCGTGAGGATCCTTCGAGGGCACGGGTTCGAGGCGGCACTGGCCTTGGACTTTCCATCGCGTTAGAAGACGCGCGGCTTCACAACGGTGAACTCGAGGCGTGGGGGAGACCGGGCAAGGGGGCGCACTTTGTCTTGACCCTTCCGCGCTGGACCGGTGGAGTAGTGGAGTCTCGCCTCATCCGACTTCAACCTGAGGATTACTCATCCACAGCGCCGTAAAGTAACTATTCATTTTGCTCGTGAATTACCAACACTTACTGGGTGAAACTAGTCGTCGGACTTCAGGAGCTTCTCTTTCCGCTGCATTGCTATGGGTGCGGAGTCCCAGGGGAGAGTCTTTGTTCTCGCTGCAAAAGTTCCTACGAGATGCGCGAGTATCAGTCACGCGCCGGTGCTGTCCCGACGTTTTCTGCAGTCGCCTATAACTCAGTTGCCCGTCGAATATTGCTCGCTTCGAAAGAGGATGGAATACATGGCGCCGACGATCTGATTGTCGGCGCATTAGAGCATTCACTTCGCGGTGCGCTGCGGAGAACGGGCAAGGCTCCGGTTCTTGTTCCAATTCCATCCTCATCCAAAGCGATTCGTAAGCGAGGAAGAGATTTTCTCGGCGAGATTTCCAAGCGCGTTTCAGATTTGGTCGACCTTCCAATTCAAAGCCTCCTCCAACACAATAGAAGGGTGAAGGACCAGACGCTCCTAGGCGCCGCTGCCAGATACAAAAATCTCGAAGGCGCGCTCGTTCTTAAAAAGCGGCCCACCCTCATGCGCGAGGTATTTCTCATTGATGATCTGGTGACAACGGGGGCAACCTTAAATGAGGCTGTGAGAACCCTAGAAATGAGTGGATTTCGGGTGGTTGGTGCGGTTACTGCGCTCGTATCTCTTCCCCTACGATAGGAGAATGGGTTTACGCCCGTAGCCATCAGTCCTCTTTGTTGTAGTTTTCTTTGGTAAGGAAGGTAGTGCCATGCCAGCATTTCTGGATCGAATCCTGCGCGCGGGTGAAGGACGAACGCTGCGAGATTTGAGCAAAGTTGTCGGCGTAATCAATTCCCATGAGGGTCGAATCTCAGCGCTGCGCGATGAGGAACTACGGGGCATGACCGACACCTTCAAGGCTCGCTTAGCAGCCGGTGAATCCCTTGACGACATTCTTCCGGAGGCTTTTGCTGTAGTACGCGAGGCGGCACAGCGCACACTCGGGCAGCGTCATTATGACGTTCAGCTCATGGGTGGAACGGCGCTACACCGCGGAAATATTGCCGAAATGCGAACGGGCGAAGGAAAGACCCTGGTCGCAACCCTTCCTTCATATCTCAACGCCCTGGCTGGTCGCGGTGTACATGTTGTGACCGTAAATGACTATTTGGCCGAACGCGATAGCGAATGGATGGGACGCATCCACCGTTTCCTCGGTTTGAGTGTAGGAGTAATTCTTGGATCAATGGATCCGATCGCACGAAGAAGTGCCTACGCAGCGGATATCACTTATGGGACGAATAATGAGTTTGGCTTCGATTACCTCCGCGACAACATGGCTTGGACCTTGGAAGAATGCGTACAACGCGATCACTACTTTGCAGTGGTTGATGAAGTTGACTCAATCCTCATTGATGAAGCACGAACCCCTTTGATCATCAGCGGTCCTGCCGACAAGGCAACGAAGTGGTACGTTGAATTTACAAACATCGCCAATAAACTTGTACGAGACGTCCACTACGAAGTGGATGAAAAAAAGCGTACTTCGGGGATCCTCGAAGAGGGTGTCACAAAAGTAGAAGAACTTCTTGGAATTCAGAATCTTTACGAAGCTGCCAATACGCCGCTTATTAGTTACTTGAATAATGCTGTGCGCGCCAAAGAACTTTTCAAACGTGACAAGGACTACGTCGTAATGAACGGCGAACTTCTCATCGTCGACGAACATACGGGTCGAATCCTTGCTGGGCGGCGCTATAGCGAAGGAATGCACCAAGCCCTTGAAGCCAAAGAGCGCATTGAAATCCAAGACGAGAATCAGACACTGGCAACGATCACCTTGCAGAATTATTTCCGCTTATACGAAAAAATATCGGGAATGACCGGAACGGCAATGACAGAGGCTGCTGAATTTCAGCAGATCTACAAGTTAGGCGTTGTTACGATTCCGACGAATCGAGAAATGATTCGTGCGGATCAAGCGGACCTCGTCTACAAGTCTGAAGTTGGCAAATTCACAGCAGTGGCGCAAGATATTGTCGAGCGTCATCGAAAAGGACAACCAGTACTTGTAGGAACTGTGAGTGTTGAGAAATCCGAAGAACTATCGACGGTTTTGAAGAAAAATGGCGTCCCGCATGAAGTCTTGAATGCGAAGCATCACGAACGCGAAGCGGCAATTATCGCCAGAGCCGGAATCATTGGTGCAGTCACGGTGGCTACGAATATGGCCGGCCGCGGCACCGACATTATGCTCGGTGGAAATCCCGAATTCATGGCAGATTTCGAATTGCAACGCCGCGGACTGTCGCCAGTCGATACTCCAGAGGAGTACGAACAAGCCTGGCCAGGTGAAATTGCTAAGCAGAAGAACGCAGTTGCTAAGGAACATGAAGAGGTAATTGCGTTAGGCGGGCTCTATGTACTCGGAACAGAGCGTCACGAATCAAGGCGTATCGACAATCAGTTGCGGGGACGCTCTGGTCGCCAAGGTGATCCCGGGGAATCTCGGTTCTACCTCTCTTTGCAAGATGACTTAATGCGTCGCTTCAACTCAGGCATGGTCGAGAGATTCCTCTCTGCCGCCGGCATTCCTGAAGATGCGCCAATTGAATCTAAGATGGTAAGCAATGCAATTCGTTCAGCTCAAACTCAGGTCGAAGCGCAGAACTTTGAAATGCGTAAGAACGTCCTTAAATATGATGATGTTTTGAATCGTCAACGTCAGGTTGTTTATGGTGAGCGTCGGTTGGTTCTCGAAGGCAAAGACATTCAGGACCAAGTTCAAACTTTTCTTACCGAGACTATTGCTGCTTACGTTGACGCCGCCACGGCGGATGGCTTCGCGGAGGATTGGGACCTCGAAACTCTTTGGACGGCATTGAAGACTCTTTACCCAATTTCCTTCACCATTGCGGAGTTGGATGTCGAACTCGGCGGTCGCAATGCGCTTGATGTTGACTTCCTACACCAGAAAATCCTTGACGACGCACTTGCCGCCTACGCTAAGCGCGAGGAGGTACTGGGTTCGGAGGTAATGCGTGAACTTGAGCGTAAAGTTCTCCTTTCGGTTCTTGACCGAAAATGGCGCGAGCACTTATATGAAATGGATTACTTGCAAGAAGGAATTGGTCTTCGTGCAATGGCCCAACGCGATCCACTTGTCGAATATCAGAATGAGGGCTTCGAGCTATTCTCCGCGATGATGGATGCAATTAAGGAAGAGATCGCGGGTTACCTCTTTAATATTGAAGTCACAGTGGAAGAATCAGGCAATGAAGTAACTGGCAAGGGTTTGGATGCTCACTCTGCTCCGACCCAATTGCAGTATTCATCTCCCGATGAGTCCGGGTCCACCAAATCATCTGGAATCTCGCGAAATGCGCCCTGCCCCTGTGGATCGGGGAAGAAATACAAACGCTGCCATGGAGAAAAACAGTCCCTATAGGAGAGTGAGTGAAGTGCAAAGCCAGCGATGGTCGACCCCTTCGAATCGCAGAGCAATAGATCGCACTCTTTTCTCAAATCTTACGGTGATGGTGGATTCACTTATGCCATCAAGCGGTTCGCACTGATGTAGCTTGCGTATACGACCTACTTCCTGCTGTGACCCAACTTTCCTCACTAACTCCGAGTAAATCGTGTGATGACACCAGCGCGAAAGTTGGGCAGGCTGTCGCTTTGCAGCCCAAATTTCGAGAACGCTCACCCCAAATTTGAGCGTCCATGTTCGCAGATCTGGCAGTTGGGTAGCGGAGGTTGGCTGAGGCGCGAATTCGGGATCGTATTCCTCTCCAAATTGCGATGGCATCGCATAGAGCAGCGGCGCTCTTTCCACGTGTGGCGCTGATTCCCGCCTGTATAGATCCAACATCGGGTGACTCCAGAGCTCGGGTTCGATGCTGGAAGCGGTGGGCATGGTGATGGCTCGAACTGTTCTTGATGCATATGTCATTGGCACAGAATGAATGGCTATCCAACCTGCCGCCTCATCCGTTTGTATGGGGAGTGACTCATCCCTTCGAATGAGTGTGGAGAAACAGAGCCGGTCGAGACTCGAAGGCTCTTTAGTTGCCACCTATGAGAAGCACAAAGAAGAGAAATCAATCCAGAAACATCGTCGCGATAACTCTTATCGTTGCATCCTTCGCGTCGGCCTACATCCTTTCATCTCTGGCGAATCGCACAGTTCTAATCTGGTCCGCTCGAATCCCGCTTCCCACCGGTGCAAGAATTTCTTCTTCAGATCTCCTGGCTCAACGTGTTGCATTGCCGGATGGGGACTCTCTCTACGTGAGAGCCGATCGTGATTTGAGAGAGTTCCAGGTCCTTCGACCGCTCGAAGTGGGCGAATTAATTCCCTTAAGTTCCGTCAGTTCGCAAAGTACGTCACTAGATATCAGCGCAGTGCCTATAAAAGTTCATCTCTCGGATTTGCCAACTGACATTTCGGTAGGGGAGATCGTGAATCTCTACCATGTAGGCGATTCGCAACTTTCAGATGCTGTAGAGGTTCCATCGCTTGTGCTGCTTAGAACATCGATATTGGGAATCAATCGAAAGGGAGAAAATCTAGGGGGAGATCTCTCACTCACGATCTCAACGAGCAGTAAGAATATTCTTCGTCTCTTGGCTTCCATGTCATCCGGACATTTCGTAGTGGTTCGGGTATATGGCTGAAATAGCACTTCCCCTCATCGTTACTGCCATTGCGAATTCTGAGTTGGAAGGTTTTGTTGCCGGAACATTATTTAGTCAAGGTTGGAGTGTTATCCATCGCGCGCTTGATGCCCATTCGCTCTCCAACTATCTGCAGACATTTTCGGGTGAGTCGGAGAATGTGATCCTCATTTACTCGCCGGATCTTTCGGGATTGTTACCTAATTCGATCGCAGATCTGCAGGGAGTCTTGCGGCAAGTGGTGGGATTTGCTTCAGATCCGAGTGAGCACTCGGAATACTCTGGACTCCTATCAATCCCAAACGATGCGCCAGCATTACTCAACATCGTTAGGAGCTTTGTTCGCGCGCCACTGCTGCGAAGTGCCGAACCTCATGCTTTAGGCACACGAAGGGCGAAGGTCATTGCGTTGGGTTCGCCTTCAGGTTCAACTGGCTGCACTACCGTGGCACTCAATTTGGCGATGGAGTTGAGTTTGCTAGGCAAGGGAACGCTTCTTTTGGATGCCGATGTTCGGCGCCCTTCGATGGCTGTGCTTCTTTCCCAACATAAACTGGATGCTGACCTCGAGGCTCGTTTAATCGCACCGCATTTAAGTTTAAGTGAATTCACTCAATCTCAAATTTCTCATTTGCCTGAGTATCTTGATCGTTCCACAGAGAAATACGACTATGTGGTAATCGATTTGGGCAGCATCCAAGGAATATCTGACTCTCTTACCGATAGGCGTTGGACCGCCACAATGATCCATTGGTCTTGTGAACGCGCAGATGAACTCTGGTTGGTAGGAAAGGCGGATCTGCTTGGGTTACATCGAATGACATCGCTTGTGAAGAATTTTGAACAGGTCACAATTAAGGCGAGAGTGAGCGTTTTGCTCAATATGAAGGAAAGTGGGAAAAGGGGCGATGAAAGAGAGAGTCACTTCAGCTCCGCCGTTGCGTGCCTCAAACCTCAGCGAAGCTACTCTCTCCCGCGAGATAACCGATCAACTGCGAAGGCAGAGAGTGAGCGCGCCTGTCTCATTGAAATCGGCGAGAAAGGACTGCTTCGAAAGTCGATTGCCAAGATTGCGGTCGATGTGACTCGCTGACCTCTTATATCCTTCTCACATGCGAGCATATATAGCTGTTACGGTCGAGGAATTATCCGCATTAGTGGAGAGAGGCCAATTTCCTTTTCGGTCTGCCTTTGTTCTGACCACAGAATTTGCGCAAACGAACTCTGAACTTGATGAAGAGGAGTTGGAATTTCAACTCTCCTGGATAGCCGCTCAGGCCTCTCGGAACGGGGGAGAAGCTTCGCAATCTTTGGGTTTTGTCCTAGCGGTAGATCTCTCAAATAGCCAAATAGGCAATTCCATAGGCGAACAAGTAGAGCTTCTCTCAGAGATTATGTGGTCGCAAGTTGAATCGGTCCTCGTTTCAGAATCAGAGGAGCCCGAACTCACCTGGTATGCCAGCCAAGAGTTAGCCATCTACCTTCCTGCTTGGAAGGCGTGAGAGAGTAGCCACATGGGCCAGTTGGACGATCTCGTAAGGGGACAAAGCGCCCTGACTGCTACGCAAATTCACCGTCTTCACGAATTGACCGCCGATTGGCAGATGCTCTCTGATCTCTCCTTTGCAGACCTGATTCTCTGGGTGCCACTTAGAAAAGACAGTAAAAGTTGGCCAACGGGGCATATCGCTGTGGCCCATATTCGCCCTACCACCGCGGCAACTGTTTTCGCACACGATGTCATTGGCGAGGAAATTGCATGGGGTATCCGTGGGCGTATAGACGCTGCTCTCTCAAACGGTGAGATCATCCGCGACTCAGAGCCCGAACTGATCGGTGAGTTGATGATTAAGGAAGAGACAATCCCGGTCACATTTGAAGGTCAGGTGATTGCGACAATTTCGCGTCACCGTAATGCGGATCTGATGAGATCTCCTAGCCGACTTGAACTTAACTACCGAGAAATCGCTCACAATTTGTATCGGATGGTTGCAGAAGGAACATTTCCATATCCTGATGCCATTTCATTGTTTGATCCGCTACCTCGCGTCGGTGATGGATTGATTCGACTTGATGTCAACGGAGTGATTTCATACGCCAGTCCAAATGCTCGCTCTGCGTTTAGTCGCCTCGGATGGGCTAATGAGTTGGAGAGTTATTCATTGGGCGAAGTTGCTGAAACATTGACTAAAGCTCGACGGGATGCGCATGAGGAAGGATTGAAGAGTTCATTAAGTGGAAAGGCGTTGCGAAGAGTCGAATGTGAAAACGTAGATGGAACGATTGATTTGCTGGTTATGCCGTTGATTCAAGGCAATGATCGGATAGGTGCAATCGTTTTGTTACATAACATCACGGAAGTACGTCGCCGCGACCGAGAGTTGGTTACCAAGGATGCAACGATCCGCGAAGTGCACCACCGAGTAAAAAATAATCTGCAGACTGTCTCTGCACTCCTTCGACTTCAATCACGCAGAATCGAAGATCCGGCGGCAAGTGCCGCACTTGAGGAGGCGGTGCGCCGAATTGGTTCAATTGCCATGGTTCACGAGACACTCTCAGGAAGCACGGATGAGACCGTGGCGTTTGATGAGGTCCTTGATCGACTAATCGCAAATGCTCGCGAACTCAGTCCGCGGGTCAACACAATTTCAATTGAGCGCCAGGGCCAGGTTGGCACTCTCGAACCCAGGCTTGCTACTCCACTGGCACTTGTGGTCACCGAGCTCATTCACAACGCATTGGAGCATGGTCTGGCCGCCCGAGGGGATGCCTTGCGAATAGTGGTGGAGAGGGATGCGGATGAAATCTCGATCAGCATCTTCGATAATGGAGTCGGTCTGCCGA
Source organism: Candidatus Nanopelagicaceae bacterium (assembly GCA_049287065.1). Classification (GTDB taxonomy): domain Bacteria; phylum Actinomycetota; class Actinomycetes; order Nanopelagicales; family Nanopelagicaceae; genus QYPT01. Next base: position 6,921 of record JBAQFB010000007.1, on the reverse strand, counting down.
CAGACTTTGACCTGACCATCTCGTCGAACTTGGGGTTGCAGATTGTTCGAACTCTCACTGAGAATGAACTCAAAGGAGAACTCAATTTGCTCTCTGGGCCCAAAGGAACCTCAGCATTGGTCCGATTCCCGCTCTAGATAGGTCACCAGGGCTAGTCGGCGGCTGAACCCAACTTTAGATAGAGGTGCTCTGCTCCATGAGCCGCGCTCGGTTTCGGGCCGCGCGCCGCTTCAGGGCCCGCCGCTCGTCCTCGGACAGCCCACCCCAGACACCCGCGTCCTGACCGCTCTCAAGGGCCCAGGCAAGGCAGGCATCCTTAACGATGCAACGATTGCAGACTTTCTTAGCCTCTTCGATCTGAGTAATCGCAGGACCAGTGTTACCGACCGGAAAGAAGAGTTCGGGATCCTCGTCGCGGCAGGCAGATTGATGTCGCCAGTCCATAGACCTAGCCTTCCTTGGGATATTCCGGTGGCTACATTGCCCCAAAAACGTGGTTCGGCACTCAATGTACGGAATCCGAGAGAGCAATTCTCCCTGACCCTGTCCACATTAACAAGGAGATTGAGTAAAAGATTTCCTCGGCGAGCGTGATTTATCTCGCTCTCAAGATATTTGACGGGGAAGGCGAATTCTGCCGATCCAGTGCCCCCGGCAGGATTCGAACCTGCGCACCCGCCTCCGGAGGGCGGTGCTCTATCCCCTGAGCTACGGGGGCTCAGGTTTGCTCTCGATCTGGCAAACATGCGCCCTGTACGGGGCGAGATTATCAGCGAGTGGCGGAATTGCCAGACTCGGGAAGAATACGACCATGTTGGAGAGCGCGTACTTTGCTACTGGATGCTTCTGGGGTGCCGAACGTCGTTTTTGGCAACTTGAAGGAGTGAAGGAAACCAGCGTTGGGTATATGGGCGGCACTCGTCCCGAACCGAATTATGAGCAAGTCTGTACTGGTCTCACCGGGCACGCCGAAATTGTCAAAATCGTATTTGATTCGAACCAGATCGAGTACACGTCGTTACTTGCGGAATTTTGGACGATGCACGACCCAACATCCCTCAATGCGCAAGGCAACGACATTGGCTCTCAGTATCGAAGTGCCATTTTCGTAACGACTTCCGAGCAGTTGGCGCTCGCCCAGACCACGCGTGATCTTTATCAGCGCGAAATTACTGCAGCTGGGTACGGAAAGATCGTTACAGAAATTGCATGGGCCGACGACAAAATATTTTGGCCCGCCGAGGAGTATCACCAGAGGTATTTGATGAAGAACCCCGACGGGTACGACTGCCATTCGAGTACCGGAATCCCGTATCCAACGAGCCCTCAAGAAATTGTCAGATAAATTTATGGAGAGAACGCGCCTGGATGGGACAGTATTTCCAGTTTCTTTGGATGAAAAGAAGTTGCAAGAAAGTCTTGACCCGATCTCTTTCGACGTCTTGAGAAATGGTGCGACAGAGCGACCTTTCACGGGAGAGTATGTTGATACGGAGACCGTTGGAATCTATAGATGTAATGCCTGCAGTGCGGAATTATTTCGTAGCGACACAAAATTTCATTCCGGATGCGGTTGGCCATCGTTTTATGCGCCAACTAAGGACGACGCTGTGCTCCTCTTAGAGGATCGCTCTCTCGGCGTGCGTGTTCGAACCGAAGTTCGTTGCGCTTCTTGCGGTTCGCACCTCGGGCACGTCTTTGAAGGCGAAGGATATGACGTTCCGACAGATCAGCGCTGGTGCATTAATTCGGTCTCAATGTTTCTGGAGCCCAAATAGTTTCATTTGGACTCAAGTGCACGCCAGCAGTACCAGGCAACAATGCTCCTATGCGGGCGGAACTTTTCGCCCTTGGGATGAAGTTTTTTTGGTTCGATCTCCTCCCTTAATCGGTGAACTTTCTCCCATCCGCGTCTAACTCCTAGATCACCAGTAGGCCATACATCCAGGCGGCCCAGTTGAAAGATCATGAACATATCGACAGTCCACGGGCCAATTCCCCAGAGCGAATTCAATTTTTCATCGACAATTTCATCGTCGAGTAAGTGAAGTTTGTTAATTGGAATTTCTCCGCTTAATGCAGCCTGACTTAGCCCCCTTATTGTTTTTGCCTTCGCACCTGAGAGCCCCACCGCTCGAAGATCACTCTCTCCCAATTTGGCAATCTTGACCGGCGATATTTTGCCACCTGCTAGAGCGAGGAGGCGCCCATGAATAGTGTCGGCTGCTCGAACGGCCAGCTGTTGAGAGATGACCGATTCAACCAGTGTTTCAAAGTGCGAGGAGGCCGATGGCTTATTGCCTATTTTGCACAACGGACTTGCTTCAACAATCGGAATGAACTTTGGATCCGCTTCACATATTTCTGCAACTGCGCGTTTCATCTGTGCAGTACTAAAACTCATCTGCTGCACCTATGAATTTTCAGTGGTTACTACAGCGAAAAACTTGGATACTCATCGGTGACGAGAACAAATGCATATCCAGCAACTCGATTCCAATAGCCAATTGTTCCGATGACTCCCGCTGCGCACCACTCGGGATATTGTTCAGTGAACAAAATGGTGATCCAAGCGACTACGGTCAACATCAACGCATAAATGGCGTAGACAGTGCCCACTATGTAAAGAGGAATGGCAAGGAGCCATTTCACGAGTGGCATTCCGCGACTGAGAGACTTTCCTCCATCAATTTCCGGGAATTCCACATTGAATCTTTCATTCGATTCAATGGATGGATACTCGTCCGTGAGGAGGAATAGGTACGAGGAAATTCTCACCCCCAGAGCGAGAATGCTCTTATTGAAGTTGTAGACATAAGAGGGGTACACGCCGACAAATAAGAGAGTCAAAATCACGGGGATTACAAAGATACCCGCGAATAGGTATGTATCTGTGTCGTAGTAATCGCTAAAAGAGCTTGCATAGATCGCAATTGGGATTACGAAGATGAGTCGGAAGAAGGTAGATACTCGATTGCGGTTGTCGATCTGCATGTTGATGGTCGTCGTGATTTGCTTAGTCATGGATCTAATCTAAACCGACTCTTGCTCTTTCTTGCGGAATTGCCCTACTTTTATCCGATTGATCCGGGAATTGCTGAAAATTGGTACTTCTTTTGCAGAAACACTGAGATTGGGGCGACATGGCGGGAATCAAGGAGATCGCGGAACTTGCGGGCGTCTCCACCGCCACGGTCTCAAGGGCTTTGCGTGGACTGCACCACGTCAACGGGGAAACCCGCGCGCGGATAATTCAAGCAGCCGAGACGTTGAATTATCCCCTGGAAAAAGAAAAATCCTCGGGCGAGATCGGCCGGCTCCATAGCGTGGGAGTGGTAGCCCCGTACATTTCCAACTGGTACTTCTCTCAAGTTATTCACGGGGCCGAGAATGCGCTACGCCAGGCCGGGTATGACCTATTGCTCTACAACTTCGGGCAGATGAAGGGTCGCGAAAGACTATTTCAACATCAATTGTTGAAGGGTCGCGTAGATGGAATCATCGTGATTAGCCTGCCTCCCACGAAGGAGGAATTCGATTCGATGTTGAGTTTAGGAATTCCAATTGCACTCGTAGGAATGCACAATGAAGGTTGCGCTAGCATCGCGATCGATGATGTAGCGGCGGCGCGGACTGCAACACAGCACTTGGTGAATCAAGGTCATAGAGAGATTGCTCTGATGTCCGGTCGCCCGGATGACCCATTCAATTTTAGCGTCCCGCAAGATCGGCGGATGGGCTTCATGCAAGTTTTGGCGGAGAATCGGTTGGAGTGGGTACCCAATCGTGAGGTACACGGGGATTTCACGATGCACGGAGGCGCTCGCGCTATGGATGAACTACTTGCGCGGCCAAATCGTCCCACTGCAATATTCTGTGAATCTGACGAGATGGCCCTTGGCGCAATGCAAGCATGTCGCCGGCACGGCATAAAGGTTCCCGATGATATTTCCATTGTTGGTTTTGATGGTCACGAAATGGCTGAGATATCTGACCTCACTACTATGGAGCAGCCAGTACAACTCATGGGCGAATTAGCCGCTCAGGCAATCATGGAGAAAATAAGGAAACCTAATACAGATTTTCCATCTACCACTTTGCCGACGACGTTAATCGTTCGCAATTCAACTCGAAGAATTAATGCTTAAGCTTATTTGCCTAGGAAGTGGGATACTAGGCGGATGACGCCGCTAGACGTACGGGCTCCATCTTTGGAGGAGTTGCGAACTCATCGAAGCGAAAAGTGGCGAGAGTACCCAGTGGATGTATTGCCGCTCCCTGTAGCAGAAATGGACTTCCCGGTTGCAACGCCTATCCGTGCTCTTCTGTCGGATATGGTCGCCCACTCGGATCTTGGTTATCTGGGACCAGTTCCTGAATTGCCGAATTCTTTTGCGAAATTTGCGCAGAGCCGTTGGAACTGGAAAGTGGATGTGGAACAGATTCATCTCGCGACGGATGTGGGCGTTGGGGTGGTCGAAGTTCTTCGTTTGTTCACAATGCCTGGCGACACGGTAGTAGTCAATTCACCGGTCTATCACAATTTCTTTACCTGGATCAATGAGACGCATCTTGAGAAGGTGGATGTTCCTTTTATTGAGCAGGAAAGTGGGTGGTTTATAGATTTTACTGCCCTCGAAGAAGCGTATAAGAAGGGTGCCAAAGTTCACCTGCTTTGCAACCCACATAACCCGCTGGGTCGCGTTTTTTCAAAGGAAGAGTTATCGCGCATTTCCAAACTTGCTCACGAGTATTCGGTAGTCGTAATTAGCGATGAGATCCATGCTCCACTGACATATTCAGAATCGACTTTTTTCCCCTTTTTGTCCCTGGGTCCTGAGGCAGAGTCGGTGGGAATCGCCGTTACTGCAGCGAGCAAAGCTTGGAACATTGCTGGCCTCAAATGTGCTTTCGTTATTAGCCAGAGTGAAGCAATGGATTCGGTACTCCAGAGGCTCCCTAAGGCCTTGCATTACCGCGCATCGCTCTTAGGTGCCTTCGCTTCGGCAGTGGCGTACGAAGAAGGTGAGGAATGGCTAGATGCCGTTATTTCCACTTTGGATTCGAATCGACATTACCTAGCAGAGCTCCTTGCAGCGAAAATTCCTCAAATCAAATATAGAATTCCACAGAACAGCTATTTAGCCTGGCTGGATATGTCGGACCTTAACTTGGGTGCCAATCCTTCAATTGTGTTACTAAATCAGGGAAAGGTGGCCTTGAATTCTGGAGGGTCATTTGGCCCTCATACTTCGCAGTTTGTACGTTTGAACTTTGCAACGAGTCACTCGTTGCTGGACGAGGCAGTAAATCGAATGGTGGTAGCCATTTCATGAAAGAAGGAAATTCTCTTCGCCCAGAGACTCTTGCCATAACATCTGGTCGGCCCGCGCACACTTCTGATGGTTCCATTAACCCCACAATAATATTGAGTTCAACTTTGCATGCAGGCGGACCAATTGGATACGGCCGATACGGCAATGAAACGTGGACCGATCTGGAGAGCGCAATCGAAGCATTGGAGGGTGGCCCAACGCTTTCATTTTCATCAGGTATGGCGGCGATCAGCGCGGTCTTTTCGATTTTACCGGTAGGCGCTGTGGTAACAGCTTCGCATCAGGGCTACAGCGGCGTCATGACTTTGCTTAAGACTTTGGAAGCGTCAGGCAAGATAGAGGTGCGTTACGTCGACATATCCGATACGGAACAAGTCCTTTCGGCGCTTCCCGGAACGGCGTTGCTCTGGTTGGAATCTCCAACAAATCCGATGATGTCTGTTGCCGATTTGCCCCGTCTAATAGGTGCGGCAAAATCTCAAGGTTGTGGAGTTGCGGTCGACAACACCTTCGCGACGCCGCTTGGGCAGCGACCTTTGGCAATGGGCGCCGATATCGTGGCTCATTCGGTGACGAAATATTTGGCTGGACATAGCGATGTAATACTTGGTTCTCTTTCAACGATGGATTCGGCGCTTTTTGCTCGGCTGGAGGATGCAAGAAAGATCGGAGGTGCAATTCCCGGTCCGTTTGAGGCGTGGTTGGCACTTCGCGGAATCCGCACTTTCCCGGTTCGATTCGAAAAAGCACAGGCAAACGCTCTTGAAATTGCTTCACGACTTTCGCAACATCCGAAGATTGAGAACGTCTTCTACCCAGGGCTTGGTAGTGACAAGTACCACGAGCGGGCAAAGGGGTTCATGAGTGGCTTCGGGGCGGTCCTCTCATTCACGCTCTATTCAGGACCGGAGGAGGCAGAGAGGGTCTGTGAAGCTTCTAAAATCATTACTCACGCGACAAGTTTGGGTGGGGTGGAGTCCCTATGGGAACGGCGACGGCGCTGGTCTGGCGAGAGTGGATCGGTTCCCGACACGTTGATCCGCCTCTCCATTGGGTGTGAATATGTTGAAGATCTTTGGGACGACATTTCTCAAGCGCTTCAAAATGCATGAGCCGGATTGTTAATGAGCGGGCGAGCGTCTCCGAAGTAGAGTATTTTATACCTATGTTAAAAATCGCGCGGAGAGTTGCGGGCGTTGTTGCGTTGACGATGCTTTCTTTTCGCGCGGTTGGATCTTTCCTCTCGTGGGTAGAAAAACAGGAAGACGAGCCTCAGAGTGTCTGGTCCGATGAAGATGAGTTTGAAGACGCTTAGGTACGTTCCTGGAGATCGCAATATTGACCAAGTAGGAAGCCTCATCACGCTTACAGCGATAATACTCCCACAGTAGTTAATCCTGTCGTGTGAAAACTCTCAGCACTTTTTATATGGAATAACTACCACCGTCTGTGGCTTTGTGGCATTGTAGGTATTGGAGACAGGGAGTGAAGAATGAAAATCGTAATCCACGCTCGCCAAGCTCAACTTGCAGAAGATTTTAAAAGAATCGCCGAAGAAAAATTGCATTCCATGAACCGCTTCAGT
>JBAQFB010000006.1:0-377348 GCA_049287065.1 Candidatus Nanopelagicaceae bacterium | reverse complement strand
CGAGAAAAATCAGTTGGGGTAGAGAAGATCCTCCATTCCCACACCAAGAATCAAAACAGCCCCTCCGCTCCGTCAGGAGCAAAGGGGCCGTTAAGACTCGCCGTGAGCTTAGGTATTACTTACGAGGTGCTTCGAATTCATCAAGTCGTACAGCCTCACCCGAACCTTGTGATTCAAATGGGGTGAAGTCGTACTCGTCGTAGGCTGCGTAAACAGCAGCCTTTGCCTCCTCGGTTGGCTCAACCCGAATGTTGCGGTATCTGGCAAGACCAGTACCGGCCGGGATGAGCTTGCCGATGATGACGTTCTCCTTGAGTCCAAGCAGTGGATCGCTCTTCTCGGAGAGGGCTGCGTCGGTGAGGACGCGAGTTGTCTCCTGGAAGGAAGCGGCCGATAGCCATGACTCAGTAGCAAGAGAGGCCTTGGTGATACCCATGAGTTCGGGACGGCCTGAGGCTGCTTTTCCACCGGTTGAAACAACGCGACGGTTTTCAGCCTCAAAGCGACCTCGCTCTACGAGTTCACCTGGAAGAAGATCGGTATCACCAGCTTCAAGAACAGTGATGCGCTTGAGCATCTGGCGAACAATTACTTCAATGTGCTTATCGTGAATGCCTACACCCTGTGAGCGGTAGACCTCTTGGATTTCGTTAACCAAGTGAACTTGGGTTTGACGTGGTCCGAGAATACGAAGCACCTGCTTAGGATCAATCGCGCCGACAACCATCTTCTGACCGACCTCAACGCGTTGTCCATCTTCGACGAGCAACTTCTGACGACGGATGATTGGGTATTCGACTGCTTCACTGCCATCTTCTGGAGTGACAACAATCTTCTTGCCCTTTGCATCTTCGCGGAAGGAGACAACGCCAGCTGCTTCAGCAATTGGCGCGACGCCCTTAGGAGTACGTGCTTCGAAGAGTTCAACGACACGTGGGAGACCGTGGGTGATGTCATCGCCTGCAACACCGCCGGTGTGGAAGGTACGCATCGTCAACTGCGTTCCTGGCTCACCAATTGATTGCGCTGCGATGATTCCGACTGCTTCGCCGACATCAACGATCTTGCCTGAGGCCAATGAACGGCCGTAGCAAAGTGAACATTGTCCGACCTTGCTATCGCAGGTAAGTACCGAACGTACCTTCACCTCAGAAACTCCCGCAGCGATGATCTCATCGATGATGCGGTCGCCCATATCGCGTCCTGCTTCAGCAATGACCTTGCCATCAACAACGATCGCATCGGCCAAAGAGCGACCGTAGACAGAGGTTTCGACATCATCATGCTTAATAAGTACGCCAGCAGAGTTCTTTTCAGCGATCGGTAGAATAAGTCCGCGATCAGTTCCGCAATCTTCTTCACGGATGATGACATCTTGTGCAACGTCGCAGAGACGACGAGTTAGGTAACCCGAGTCGGCCGTACGAAGAGCTGTGTCAGCAAGACCCTTACGAGCACCGTGGGTAGAGATGAAGTACTCAAGTACTGAGAGGCCCTCACGGAAGTTGGACTTGATCGGGCGAGGAATAATTTCGCCCTTAGGGTTGGCTACAAGTCCACGCATACCTGCGATCTGACGGATCTGCATCATGTTTCCACGCGCACCGGAGTAGACCATCATCCACACTGGGTTGGTGCGAGGGAAATGTTCTTCCATCTCCTCACCAACTTCCTTTGTGGCCTGGGTCCAGATCTCGATCAATTCCTGACGACGCTCGTCATCTGTGATGAGACCCTTCTCGTACTGTGATTGAACCTTGTCGGCCTTTGTTTCGTAGCCTTCGAGGATTTCACGCTTACGAGGTGGGGTAACAACATCTTCGATACCAATCGTCGCACCGGCACGTGATGCCCAGTGGAAGCCAAGATCCTTCAACGCGTCTAGCGTTGCAGCGACAGTGACCTTTGGATAGAACTCAGCCAACTTCTCGACGATGCGTCCGAGTTCTTTCTTCGTGACGTCAACATCAACAAATGGGTAGTCGACAGGAAGCGCCTCGTTAAAGAGAGCGCGACCAAGGGTGGTGGAGAGGGTCTCTGGCTTCGAGCCGTCGATTCCATTGGAAGCATCAAGACGGATCTTGATTTTCGCCTGCAATGAAACTGTCTTGCGATCGAAAGCCATGATGCCTTCAGCGATTGAGCCGAACGCACGACCTTCCCCAAGTTCGCCGTCACGAGCACTGGTCAAGTAGTACAGACCAAGAACCATGTCCTGTGTTGGAGTTGTGATTGGGCGACCGTGGGCAGGTGACAAGATGTTGTTTGAAGAGAGCATCAACACGCGAGCCTCGGCTTGCGCTTCAGCAGATAGCGGCAAGTGAACTGCCATCTGGTCACCGTCGAAGTCTGCGTTAAACGCGGTACAGACCAATGGGTGAATCTGGATTGCTTTACCTTCAACCAGTTGTGGCTCAAATGCCTGAATACCTAAGCGGTGCAGCGTAGGTGCGCGGTTGAGAAGTACTGGATGCTCGGCAATAACCTCTTCGAGAACATCCCATACGACTGGACGCGCGCGCTCAACCATGCGCTTTGCCGACTTAATATTCTGTGCGTGGTTTAGATCCACAAGACGCTTCATTACGAATGGCTTGAAGAGTTCGAGAGCCATCTGCTTTGGCAGACCGCACTGGTGCAACTTCAACTGTGGACCAACAACGATTACCGAACGACCGGAGTAGTCGACGCGCTTTCCGAGCAAGTTCTGACGGAAACGGCCTTGCTTACCCTTAAGCATGTCGGACAACGACTTGAGTGCACGGTTACCAGGACCGGTAACTGGGCGACCACGACGGCCGTTGTCGAATAGAGCATCAACCGCTTCTTGAAGCATGCGCTTCTCGTTGTTGACGATGATCTCTGGAGCACCAAGATCGGCAAGACGCTTCAAACGGTTGTTACGGTTGATGACGCGGCGATAGAGATCGTTGAGATCTGAAGTCGCGAAGCGGCCACCATCGAGTTGAACCATTGGACGAAGATCTGGCGGAATAACCGGAACTGCATCAAGCACCATGGATGCCGGATGATTGCTCGTGGTCAAGAATGCGTTTACAACTTTGAGGCGCTTGATCGCGCGGGTCTTCTTCTGACCCTTGCCGTTCTCGCTCAAATCATTGAGGATCTTGTATTCGGCTTCGAGATCAAAAGTCTCTAGGCGACGCTTGATTGCAGCGGCTCCCATGTCACCCTTGAAGTACATCCCGTATCGATCCTTCATTTCACGATAGAGAGTCTCATCGCCTTCAAGATCTTGAACCTTAAGGTTCTTGAAACGAGTCCATACTTGCTCAAGACGATCGAGTTCGCGTTGTGAACGATCACGGACCTGCTTGAGCTCGCGCTCTGCACTTTCGCGAACCTTGCGACGTATATCGGCTTTAGCTTCTTCTGCTTCCAATTCGGAGAGATCGGCTTCGAGCTTCTTTGTACGTGCATCGAGTTCGTTATCGCGCTTTGTCTCGATCTTGCGGATGTCGTTTGCCAACTTCTTTTCAAGTTGTGGCATATCTTCTTCGCGGGCTTCCTTGTCCACCTCAGTGATCATGTAAGCAGCAAAGTAAATTACCTTCTCAAGATCTTTTGGAGCTAGATCGAGGAGGTAGCCAAGTCGGCTTGGAACACCCTTGAAGTACCAGATGTGGGTAACGGGAGCAGCGAGTTCGATGTGACCCATGCGCTCACGGCGCACCTTTGCGCGAGTGACTTCGACTCCGCAACGCTCGCAAATGATTCCCTTAAAGCGCACGCGCTTGTACTTACCGCAGTAGCACTCCCAGTCGCGAGTAGGTCCGAAGATCTTCTCGTCGAATAGGCCGTCCTTCTCAGGCTTGAGGGTTCTGTAGTTGATGGTCTCTGGCTTCTTTACCTCTCCAAAGGACCACTCACGAATGTTGTCGGCCGAGGCCAGACCAATTCGCAGTTCATCAAAAAAGTTGACGTCTAACATAGTTATTCCCTCTCCCCTCAGACTTCTTCAACGCTGCTTGGCTCAACTCGTGACAAGTTGATACCTAGCTCTTCGGCGGCACGGAATACTTCTTCGTCAGTGTCACGCAATTCGATTGCGATACCTTCAGATGAGAGCACTTCCACATTGAGACAGAGCGACTGCATTTCCTTAATAAGCACCTTGAATGACTCAGGGATACCTGGCTCAGGGATGTTTTCGCCCTTAACGATTGCTTCGTAAACCTTTACGCGACCAAGCACGTCATCGGACTTAATGGTGAGCAATTCTTGAAGTGTGTATGCAGCACCGTATGCCTCAAGTGCCCACACTTCCATCTCACCAAATCTCTGACCACCGAACTGCGCTTTACCACCGAGTGGTTGCTGAGTAATCATCGAGTATGGACCGGTTGAACGTGCGTGAATCTTGTCATCGACCAAGTGGTGGAGTTTCAAGATGTACATGTATCCAACTGAGATTGGCGTTGGGTACGGCTCACCACTTCGACCATCAAAGAGTTGTGCTTTTCCACTCTGTCCAACTAGCTGAACACCATCGCGGTTTGCGAGTGTGCTGGAAAGAAGGCCTGCGATCTCATCTTCGCGTGCACCATCGAATACTGGTGTTGCAAGATTTGTTCCAGGGGCGCCCTTCTCGGCACCAATTTCTTTGAGGTGCTTCTGCCATGCCTCATCGATTCCGCCAAGATCCCATCCAGTTTTTGCAACCCAACCGAGGTGCATTTCCAGAACCTGTCCGACGTTCATACGACCAGGAACACCGAGCGGATTAAGAATGACATCAACTGGAGTGCCATCTTCAAGGAATGGCATATCTTCTTGCGGAAGAATCTTGGAAATGACACCCTTGTTACCGTGGCGACCAGCGAGCTTGTCGCCATCTTGAATCTTGCGCTTCTGTGCCACATAAACCCGAACAAGTTGGTTGACACCAGCAGATAGCTCGAAGCCTTCTTCGCTTTCGAAGATCTTTACGCCAATAACCTTGCCGGACTCACCGTGCGGAACCTTGAGCGAAGTATCGCGAACTTCACGAGCCTTCTCACCGAAGATCGCACGGAGCAAACGCTCTTCCGGAGTTAGTTCGGTTTCACCCTTTGGTGTCACCTTTCCAACAAGAATGTCACCAGGAACAACATCGGCGCCAACGCGAATGATTCCGCGATCATCAAGATCGGCAAGAACCTCTTCGGAGACGTTAGGGATATCGCGGGTGATTTCTTCTGCACCGAGCTTGGTATCGCGTGCATCAACTTCGTACTCTTCAATGTGAATTGAGGTGAGTACGTCGTCCTGCACAAGACGCTGGGAGAGAATGATGGCGTCCTCGTAGTTGTGGCCTTCCCACGACATAAATGCCACGAGCAGGTTCTTACCAAGGGCCATCTCACCGTTCTCGGTACATGGTCCATCGGCAATTACAGAGCCAACTTCTAGGCGCTGACCTTGGCTGACAATTACCTTCTGGTTGTAGGAAGTACCCTGATTTGAACGACGGAACTTAGAAAGTGGATACATCTGGTAAGTCGAATCATCAGCCATAACCGTGACTTCATCGGCACTAACTTCAGTAACCACGCCAGCCTTTGTCGCAACGACAACATCGCCTGCATCAACTGCCGCACGGAATTCCATGCCGGTTCCGATAAGTGGAGCCTCTGCTCGCATCAGCGGAACAGACTGACGCATCATGTTAGAACCCATCAAAGCGCGGTTGGCATCATCGTGCTCAAGGAACGGAATCATTGCTGTTGCAACAGAAACCATCTGGCGCGGTGAAACATCCATGTAGTCAACTTCTTCTGCAGGAATGTATTCCACTTCGCCACCACGACGACGAACAAGTACGCGAGCTTCAGAGAAGTGATTGTCATCAGTCAAAGGCGCGTTGGCCTGTGCGATAACGTGCTCATCTTCTTCGTCAGCAGTCAGGTAATCAACCGAGTCGCTTACCTTGCCTTTGGAAACCTTGCGGTACGGAGTCTCAATAAATCCGAAGGCGGTAACGCGGCCGTAGGTTGCAAGCGAACCGATAAGGCCGATGTTTGGACCTTCAGGAGTTTCAATCGGACACATACGTCCATAGTGAGATGGGTGAACGTCACGAACTTCGAAGCCCGCACGGTCACGCGAGAGTCCACCAGGTCCGAGAGCGGAAAGACGACGCTTGTGAGTAAGACCAGAAAGTGGATTGGTCTGATCCATGAACTGCGACAACTGAGATGTTCCGAAGAACTCCTTGATTGAGGCAACCACCGGGCGAATGTTGATCAAAGTCTGAGGAGTAATCGCCTCAACATCCTGTGTCGTCATACGTTCGCGAACGACACGTTCCATACGCGACAGACCAGTACGAACCTGGTTCTGGATCAATTCACCAACTGTGCGCAGACGGCGGTTGCCGAAGTGATCGATATCGTCCTTCTCCACGCGTACTTCGCGGCCGTATTCCAAAAGGAGTTCGCCCTTGTGAAGTGCAACGAGGTAGCGGATGGTCGCAACGATGTCGGAAATTGTTAGCAAACCTTGCTTAAGTTCTAAGTCGAGACCGAGTTTCTTATTAACCTTAAAACGGCCGACCTTTGCAAGGTCATAACGCTTTGGATTGAAGTAGAGGTTCTCAATCAAGTTCTGGGCGGCTTCCTTTGTTGGAGGCTCGCCAGGACGTAGCTTGCGATAAATATCGAGAAGCGCCTCGTCCTGTGTCTTGACGTTATCTTTTTCAAGGGTCGCACGAATTGACTCGTACTCGCCAAACTCCTCAAGAATCTGCTCTTCGGTCCAACCAAGAGCCTTCAGAAATACGGTGACTGATTGCTTACGCTTTCGATCGATACGGACACCGACGAGATCCTTCTTATCAACCTCAAATTCCAGCCAAGCACCTCGGCCAGGAATGATCTTTGAAGTGAAGACGTCCTTGTCCGAGGTCTTCTCGATTGTGCGCTCAAAGTACACACCAGGAGAACGTACTAGCTGCGAAACAACAACGCGCTCGGTGCCGTTGATGATGAATGTTCCACGCTGTGTCATCACAGGGAAATCACCCATGAATACTGTCTGCGACTTGATTTCACCGGTGATGTTGTTGGTGAATTCTGCGGTGACGAAGAGCGGCTGCGAATACGTCATATCGCGCTCTTTGCAATCTTCGATTGAATACTTAGGTGGCTCAAATCGGTGATCTCTAAAGGAGAGGCTCATCGATCCCTGGAAATCCTCGATTGGGGAAATCTCTTCAAAGATTTCTTCCAATCCAGATTGCTTGGGGAGCTCGCCACGGCTGGTGACTTCAGCTTTCGCTAAACGTGCACGCCAGATGTCGTTACCGAGTAGCCAGTCAACACTCTCGATTTGGAGCGCTAAGAGATTAGGTACTTCAAGTGGTTCACGGATCTTTGCGAAAGAAATACGGCGAGGTGCAACGGATTTGGTTTTAGACGCGGCCAAGAGGTGTCCTTCCGAACAGAATTTGGTGACGCACGGACAAAGGTCTCAGCCGCTATATGCATTGACCTAAAGGAATTTGTGCGAAAGGCAAGGATAATGGGCGAGCCCCCTTCATGTCCAACCCAGGCTTTTACCACAATCTCAGCCTGAATGTCAGCGGTTTGCCCAAGAAAGTGAAAATGACCCGAAATCGCTAGAACTGCTGGATCTGGGGCTAGATTGGCCTAACGGGGGAGGTCGGAATGCTCACAAATCGATCGTCTAGGCGTGTCGCATTAGCGATTATCGGAATTCTGACCGTCACAACCTCGCTAGCCGGGTGCAGTCAAGAGACTCCAATTGCAGCGCCCACGACCCCTGCGCAATCACATCAAATCCAGGGGGTGACCTTCGACCTCTACACGCACTGTGGAATCAGGGATTTGAGGGCCTACGGAAGATACTTCAAACATGTCGGCGGCTCACTAAGCGATGGCTCGGGAAACCCACCCGATGGGTGGGGTAACCCCTATCAGCGCGGAACCCTGAGCGTCTCGGGCGATATTGCTGTCTTTCGGGACGAGATCGGACATGTCGAGAGATTTAAAGCGGAGAAAGCCCCTGATAGATCTGCGGCTCTCTGCTCCTAATCATTTAGTTATTGCGCCGCGACTCAGAGACCCTTTTTGTAGCCTTTGGAAAGAGGCGACCTAAGCGCCACGTAAGAACTCTTCAATCGCCTGGCGCACCAGTTCTGAAGAAGTCTGTCCACGACGCTTTGGTTCTCGTTGCAGAGACTTCATTAGCTTCAAAGGAACTCTCGCCTTTATCTCTGGAGAATGCACTCCAGGGCTCGACAATGAAGGCCGTCCCACTACCAAATCATGTGTCTGGCGAGCGATCTGACGTAACCGCGCACCCAGTCGACGGCAAATTCCTTGGGACCCGTTCCCGCTTCCCGATTGAACTCGTAGATATTGAGCATCAACTGCATCGGATAATTGATCGATTGGTCGACCACCTTGAGAGGCTCCTCGTCGAAGTAGAAGGAAATTGACTTAGGCGTCCACTCAACCGAATAGGTGTGCCAATCGCACACATCAGCCTCAACTGTGACTTTTGAGAAGTCGTCATGAACCCGAGGGTCATGGTGTCGCTTGATACCCACACCGACGAGGGCGCTTTCATTATCAATCTCCTTACCAAAGATCTCCATGACGCAGATCTCAGCACTATCCGCAGGATCGCTCTCGAAACCGATGAGCCACAGTGCAACCAAACATTCGGGATCCTTAATAGCTTTCGCGCGGAGTTCGATCAATCCATGGGTCGGCGTATATAAAGAGAGTGGTTCTTGCGCTTCCTGGACAAGAAGACCTTCGCGAAATCGGTGCTGACCAAAAGGGGTACCTAGCGGCCCAGAAAATACTCCAGTTTGAAAATTTGAAACACGGATTTCACCATTGAGTTCGGGCGCCCATGGATCCTGGTCCTCTTCAATTAGCAATCGAAGTTGCCCGCCATCTAGTCGGAAACGTGCACGAGTGGACTCTTTGTTCTTCCACTGCGGCAAGTAGTAGGGAAACCATTTGGTCCGATCAAGTTCGAGACTAGAGAAATCATCCTCGAACTCCAGTTCATATTTACTTCTATCGAGCAATTTCGTAGAACCTATATCGAACTTGAGTCGGGTGTAGTGATGGCCTCTCTGACTTCTGCGGGCATTGGTTCCCATCCCAAGTAATCAAAAATCTCCTCAGTACTGATTTTCGGATCGTCCAACATCTTCAATACGGGATCATTTTCATCATCAAGACACAGATCAATTTCGGTTGGAATTGTTTTCACGATTTTGCCCACAGTCTATTATCCCTCTTACTCTGGAATTTTCGCAACAATTCGGGCAGTTCTTAAAGACCACGCAGAGTAATCAAAGTGAACCAAATTTGCGTGAACTTCAAATATTTTGCCAGGTCGTACTTGAATGTATATCAAGTACCGCTGACCATGTTCTAAGTTATAGACAAATCTGCCTCTTACTCTCGGATTGCAAATGAGATGGGCGAGAAGTTCATCAGGATCGATGTGGTGCTTGGCCTGAATTTTTTCTCTAATTGAATCGCTGATTTCAAGGGATGCGATCCAAATCGGTTTCCAGTTTCCCACTAGTGGATAGTGGAGTTCACCTCCATGTGCAAAATGAGTCGATAAACTAACGGTGGAAATTTACTCAATGTGGATTGCAGAACGCCCCCACCTTTCGGCGGGGGCGTTCTAGGTAGAACTAATTACTTAACAGAGACAGTTGCTCCGGCTGCTTCGAGTGCTGCCTTTGCCTTCTCAACTGCATCTTTGGTGCCCTTTTCGATCAATACGGCTGGAGCTGCATCAACGATGTCCTTTGCTTCCTTCAAGCCGAGGCTTGAATTGATAGCGCGTACTTCCTTGATGACTGCAATCTTCTGTGAGCCAGCGCTTTCCAAGGTGAGTGTGAACTCATCTTGAGCTGCTGCTTCTTCGACCGCTCCGCCGCCTGCTGCTGCAACTGCAACGGGTGCAGATGCCTTGACGTCGAATTCTTCTTCAAATGACTTGACGAAATCTGAGAGTTCGACCAATGTCATTTCCTTGAACTGACCCAATAGGTCTTCTGTGCTGAGTTTTGCCATGATTTATTCCTTCTCTTCTTCAGCTGCCTCAACGGCTGCGTCTACTGGGGTTTGAACTTCTTCGGTAACTGCTGGAACATCTACGGCTGCTTCGACCGCAGGCGTTTCTACTTCTTCAACCGCATCTGCAACTGTTTCAACGACTGGTGCCTCAACGACTGCAACCGGAAGATCCGTGGAGGCATCTGCCGAAGGCGTTACTTCTGCTTCCTTCTTGATACGGAGCGCATCGATGGTACGGATTGCATTTGCCATTGTTGCCTTCATAGCGCCAGCGAGCTTGGCCAAGAGGACTTCGCGTGATTCCAAATCGGCTAACTTGTAAATCTCTGCTGCGGTGACGTTCTTGCCTTCGTAAATTCCACCCTTAATGATTAGGAATGGATTCTCTTTGGCAAAGTCGCGCAGGCTTTTGGCTGCAACGATTGCGTCGCCCTTGATGAATGCGAGCGCAGAAGGACCGGTGAGAAGTTCGGCAGGAACATCGAAACCAGCTTCTTTTGCTGCAATCTTTGTGAGGGTGTTCTTTACAACCGCGTACTTGGTTTCAGCACCAAGGTTGCGGCGAAGCTGCTTCATTGAGGTCACGGAAAGTCCGCGATACTCGGTTAGGACAGTCGCTGTTGCTGAACGGAAATCTTCCGCCAACTCTGCAACTGCCGCTGCTTTATCTGGGCGAGCCATTCGGTTCACCTTTCTGTCATAGATCAGATCACGCCACTCATGTAACGTAAATTTCAATCAAAATCCGCTTAGAAATGCAATAAACCCGTTACGCGTAAGAGCGCACGGGTTTAGCGTGAGAACCTACGCGGGCTGTCTATTGACACTTAAGCAATTGCCAATTTCTCGGTAACTGCACCAGCGGTCTTTGGTGAGAACGTAAGGGTAGGCCGTGCGGCCTACCCTGGTCAAAATGAGCCTAGAAACGCGCTTACTTCAGGCTGGCTAGGGCCGCTGAAAGCTTCTCGGTGACCTCGTCAGCGATCTGAGCCATCTCAGCACCTTCGGTTATTTGGGCCATCATCTGAGGATTGATGATCTCCACGACAACGCCAGCGTCGGTCTTCCGAATAACCACGTTGCAAGGCAAGAGCAAACCAATTGAAGGCTCGGCCTTGAGTGCTCGGTTGGCGTAATTTGGATTGCAAGCACCAAGAATAAGCATCGGCTCAATGTCGACGTTTATCTTGTTTTTAAATGTTGCTTGCATGTCGATCTCGCTGACGATGCCAAAGCTCTGCTCCGCTAGTGCAGCGCGTACCTCAGCATTGACCTCATCAAATGGACGATCGATCGTTCGGCTCATTCCGTAGTTCATTATGCTCTCCTCAGTGTTCGGTGGATTTCGGAATTAGAAAACTAATACTTTGTCTGCGGCTAGTGTCGCATCGGTTAGAGCTTCCATTGTAGAACGAGCAGCACCCTCAATCAGCATCTCTTCGGTAATACCGCGTGCATCCATGCAGGTTCCGCAACAAGCGATGGTTCCTCCTTGACGAGTCACGATAGAAAGCATACGGTCGAGTTTGTAGTAGCCATCCGGAGTTTTCTGGTTGTCCATTGCGGCTGTTACCCCGTCACCCATTAGGAAAACGGTAACTTTAGTTCCTTCTCGTTTAGCAATTGATCCTGCCAAGCGAATTGCGTTATAGGTCGAATCAAGTCCGTAAGCCGAACCATTGATAATCATTAATACATTCACTTTGTACTCCAGTCGTGTTGATAGTTAGGGAATTTGTTAAGCAACGCTCTGCTCCACTGGTAATCCGGCAAGTCTCCACTCGAGCATCCCGTCTTGCAGACGTCGAACACGACGTCCTTTTGACATGAGAGTTTTGACCGCATCGTAGGCAAGTACGCAATAAGCGCCTCGGCAGTAGACGACCACCTCGTGGTCTTTTGGAATCTCGGACAGGAACTTTTCTAATTCAGGAAGAGGCGTTGAGACCGCTCCAGGAATATGGCCTGCGTTGTACTCAAGAACCGGCCTCACATCCAGAAGCACAGCTTCTCCATCCTGCATGAGATCTGGAAGCTCGGTTCTTTTTACCACCAGGGATTTCTCTCCCTTTTCGCTTCCGAGGTAGTCAGAGATTGCTCGGTCAGCATCGGCCAGATGCGTACTGGCGACTTCCCGCAACATCGCGAAAAGCGCAGCGGCCTCCTCGCTCTTCATTCGGTAATAAATAGAAGTACCGCTCCGACGACTGAGCACAAGGCCCGAGTCCTTCAGGGCTTGCAGGTGCATTGAAGTAGTTGAAAGACCAATACCGGCTTGAGTAGAAAGAGCCTCTACCGAACGCTCGCCCTGTGAAAGAAGATCGAGCAATTCAAGGCGCTTGGGGTTGGCCAAGCCTTTTCCCATACGTGCAAACTGCTCATATAGCGCGTGCTTTGCTTCGCGACGACTCATCTCTCCCCCTTATTCCAGTAAAACCGAGAATACTGGAAAAGGTTGTCAGCGGCAAATTTTTCAGTCCTCCAAAATGAAATAACCCCCGTAAGTAGGTGGAGCGCAGAGACGTCAAGCGAAGCAGTCTCAAGCCCACCCGCGAAGGGGGTTATTGCACAGAAATTATTCGGCTACGCCAGCAGACTCGCGAACGATATTTGGGTCTACCTGGATGCCAGGTCCCATTGTTGTAGAGATCGTGGCCTTCTTAATGAAACGGCCTTTCGATGAAGATGGTTTGGCGCGCTGTACTTCATCAAGGGCCGCCGCGTAGTTCTCAGCGAGCTGCGCAGCAGTGAAGGAAACCTTTCCAATGATGAAGTGCAGGTTTGCATTCTTATCAACTCGGAATTCAATCTTTCCGCCCTTGATATCTGTGACGGCTTTTGCAACATCGGTTGTAACTGTTCCGGTCTTTGGGTTTGGCATAAGACCACGTGGTCCAAGTACCTTTCCAAGACGACCAACCTTGCCCATCAAATCTGGTGTTGCAACAACAGCGTCGTAATCAAGACGACCCTTTGCAACTTCGTCAATCAATTCATCAGCGCCAACAATGTCTGCACCGGCTGCACGAGCTTCATCTGCACGAGCTCCGCCTGCGAATACAAGGACGCGAACAGTCTTACCTGTGCCATGTGGCAAGTTAACGGTACTTCGGATTGCCTGATCAGCTTTCTTAGGGTCAACTCCAAGACAGAGAGCAACTTCTACCGTTGCGTCGTAATTTGTTGTTGAGGTTTCGCGAGCCAATGTCACTGCCTCAAGCGGGGTGTAAAGGTGGTCCTTCTTAACTTTTTCGGCCGCCGCGTTATATTTCTTACTGCGCTTCATTTCACTCCTCTTTAAAGAACTGAAGATCAGTTCTCATTCGGTTGTGGTTAGCGAACCAGCGAGGTTCTCCCACTTCTTCGTTCCGATCTGGAACAAAGAAACTTTAGTCGACGATGGTGATACCCATCGAACGTGCTGTGCCTGCGATGATCAAAGATGCTGCATCAATGTCATTGGCATTTAGGTCTTCCATCTTTGTCTTTGCAATCTCTTGAACCTGTGACTTCGTGATCGAAGCAACCTTAGTCTTGTGAGGAACCGCAGAGCCCTTTTCGACTCCGGCAGCCTTCAAGATGAGGCGCGAGGCAGGAGGAGTCTTGGTAACGAAAGTAAATGTGCGGTCTTCATAGACGGAGATCTCGACTGGGATGATCTGTCCCTTTTGTGATTCGGTAGCAGCGTTGTACTGCTTAACGAAGTCCATGATGTTGACGCCATGCTGACCGAGGGCAGGACCGACCGGTGGCGCAGGTGTTGCAGCGCCAGCCTGGATCTGCAACTTGATCATTGCCGTGATCTTCTTCTTCGGAGCCATATTCGTTTCCTTTTTCTTTATATCTACCTAGTTGATTGAACTGTCAGGTTGATCTGGTGGTCGGGGATTAGATCTTCTGTACTTGATGGAACGAAAGTTCCACTGGAGTTTCGCGTCCGAAGATCGAAACCAAAACTTTGAGTTTCGCTTGCTCTGGCATGATTTCGCTGATCGATGCAGGAAGCGTCGCGAATGGGCCATCCATGACGGTGACTGACTCTCCAACTTGGAAATCAACAACACGAATCTCCGGCTTGTCAGACTTCTTCACTGGACGTGGAGCAAGAATCTTTTCTACTTCTTCGAAAGTCAGCGGACTTGGGTGGTGCGCGTTTCCAACGAATCCGGTCACACCAGGAGTGTTGCGAACAGCCGACCAAGACTCATCAGTAAGGTCCAGACGAACGAGCACATAACCAGGGTAGATGTTGCGCTTAACCTGCTTTCGCTGGCCATTCTTGATTTCGGTGACTTCTTCTTCAGGGACCTCAATCTGGAAAATATAATCTTCCATGTTGAGTGACTGAATACGGTTTTGGAGATTCGCCTTAACCTTCTTCTCATAGCCTGCATAAGAGTGGACTACATACCAATCCCCCGCAGCAGTGCGAAGAGCGCGACGAAATTCTGCATTCGGGTCATTCTCATCGTCTTCGCCCTCAGTTGCTTCAATTTCATTCGAAGCATCTTCTTCAGCAGCATCTGCGTCAGCTGGCTCGACTACAAGACCACCTTCAGACACCTCAGCGTCAATTGCCTCGCTTTCAGCTGTGGCAGCCTCTTTGCTCTCAGCGGCCTCTACTTCGACATCCACCGGCGCTGCAACTGATTCAACAGTTGCCGCTGCGAGCGCAGCCGCGAAGGCGTCAGTTTTTTCCTCAGACATATAGCTTCCTTATCCAAATACCAAGAAGACGATCTTGGTCAAAACCAGATCGAGAAGCGAAACAACGGCGATTATGAAGGACACGAATACGAGAACAACCGCGGTGTAGGTAGTCAACATTTTGCGTGTTGGCCAAACTACTTTGCGGAGTTCCGTAATTACTTGGCGGTAGAAGAGGCCAATGCGCGCGAAGAGACCAGATTTCTTCTCTTCGTGAGACGCAACCACATCAGTCATCGTGGGCCTTTCCTTTCGCTAGTTCGATCTCGTTACACTCTTTCGAGTTTGGCAGGGCAGGAGGGACTTGAACCCCCAACCGCCGGTTTTGGAGACCGGAACTCTGGCCAGTTGAGCTACTGCCCTTCAGACGGCATGGCAAAAGACCATAAACGTCAGGAGGCAGAGTGTAGAGCGTGGGATAGGTCGGGGTCTAACTCGGGCGTGAGCCCCCTACAAAACCAGGGATCGAGACCCCGCCTCCATACGGCAGAATTGCCCCATGAGCGCCCAACGAATCTCCTCCCGTATCGCAGCCATTGCAGAATCAGCGACCTTGGCGGTGGATGCAAAGGCGAAGGCCCTGAAAGCCGCCGGGCGTCCCGTCATTGGTTTTGGCGCTGGAGAGCCAGACTTTCCTACCCCCGATTACATCGTGAGCGCGGCGATTGCCTCAGCCAGCGTGGCCGCAAACCACCGATACACACCAACATCGGGATTGCCAGAACTTCGCGATGCGATTGTCGCAAAGACAAAGCGCGATTCAAATTATGAAATCACTGCTGACCAGGTGCTGGTCACCAACGGCGGAAAGCAAGCCGTCTATCAAGCCTTCGCAACCATTATCGATAATGGTGATGAGGTCTTGTTGCCTGCGCCGTATTGGACCACGTATCCAGAGTGCATCAAATTAGCTGGCGGAATTCCCGTTGAAGTTTTTGCAGACGAATCCCATGATTATTTGGTTACCGTCGAGCAATTGGAAGCAGCACGAACTCCAAAAACTAAAGTGCTGATCTTCTGCTCACCAAGCAATCCGACTGGTTCGGTCTATCCGCCGGAGCATGTAAAGGCCATCGGCGAATGGGCAGTTAAGCACGGCATCTGGATAATTTCGGATGAGATATACGAGCACCTACTTTACGACGGCGCAGTGGCAACAAGTTTGCCGGTTGCGGTTCCTCAACTCGCGAACCACGTCATTATCCTCAACGGAGTCGCAAAAACTTACGCAATGACTGGCTGGCGTGTGGGTTGGATGATCGGACCGAAGGATGTCATTAAAGCCGCAACTAACTTGCAGTCACATCTTTCAAGTAACGTTTCAAATATTTCCCAACGCGCCGCAATTGCTGCCCTTACTGGTGATCTATCAGCAGTTCATAAAATGGGTGAAGCATTTGATCGTCGCCGCAAATTAATCGTCGGCCTGCTCAATGAAATTCCCGGATTTGAATGCCCAATTCCCCAAGGCGCCTTCTACGTCTATCCGTCCGTAAAAGGCGTCTTGGGCAAAACCATACGAGGTAAAACCCCTCGTACATCTGCTGAATTGGCGACGTTTATCTTGGAAGAGGTAGAGGTTGCCGCAGTACCAGGTGAAGCCTTTGGTCCTTCTGGCTACTTGCGCTTCTCGTATGCACTTAGCGATGACGACATCGTCGAAGGCATTGGCCGAATCAAGAAATTGATGGAGGAAGCCGTTTAATTCAGGGTAAGTCCCACGAGATTTACCTCTGGCTCGAGGAATATTCCAAATACCTTCTGCACCTTTTCTTGCGCCTCTCTAGCCAATGCCGCAATATCTGCCGCTGTCGCAGTTCCGGAATTAGTTAACGCTAGAACATGCTTGCTAGAAATGCGCGCGCCTGAATGTGCGTCCCCCTTATGAACTCCAGCATGCTCCATCAACCAAGCTGCCGATGTCTTAACTTGTCCATCTTCCTGCACCCAACGCGGCGCCTCTGCGGGAAGTTTCAGCGCGGCCTGCGCGGAAATTATTGGGTTGGTAAAAAAAGAACCCGCCGACCAAGAGTCGTGATCAGATGGATTAAGAAGCATTCCCTTATTAGCGCGTAGTTTAAGTGTCGCTTCCCGAGTAGCCAGAACACTCGCCTTTTCGCCAACTGCGATCCCGAGCTCCGCGGCGAGTTCGGCATAAAGAATTGGTGATGACATCTCACCTATCCGCAATTGGAATCCAACGTCAAGCACAACATAGCGATCGCGCTCTGTTTTGAACCGTGAGTTCCGATAAGAAAACTCACATTCGCTATTTGTGAAGGTGCGAACTCTTTTTTCGAGACGATCATAAGCGCGCACACGCGTGACGAATTCAGATACTTCATGGCCATATGCCCCTATGTTCTGGATAGGAGCCGCTCCGACGGTACCTGGTATTCCGCTCAACGTTTCTAGTCCGGCATATCCACGAGCAATTGTTGTCTCGACAAACTTGTCCCAAACTTCCCCTGCACCAATGGTTAAAGTTGCGCCACTACACGCGTCAACTTCGCTCTCAACTTTAGTACTCGAAACGTGGATGACCACACCATCAAACCCTGCATCGCTCACCAGAACATTGGTTCCGCTGCCCAAAATGAGAACGCGCTTACCAGCAGCATCAGCGGCTTGAACGGCAGAAATAATCTCTGCTTCATTAGATGCATTTACGATTTCTTGTGCCGGACCACCAACACGAAGACTCGTATAGTCGGAAAGTTGGTCCATGAATGAAAGGCTACCTACGCGGACTCAAGATTGCATTTTTTCCGCGAAATCGCCCCAAGATGCGGTCGTAATTCTTCTTTGATTGAACTTCTCGAAAATCTGGATCCACATCGTGGTATTCGTGATGACGAGCTTGCTTCAACGGCAAATCCATTTGGAGCAGGTGCCCCCCTGCGTGTCTCATTCTCAATGAGAATTCGACATCTGCGTTCCGATAGTAGAGAGCTCGTGCGTTAAATCCCCCGACCTCTATGGCCGCTTGTCTATCCAGAGCGAGAAAGTAACTAAAGAGAACGTCGACTTCGCCTGGTCCCTTGTCATCGACGGAACGCCAATCATCATCCAGATTGATGAGCCCACCCTTCCAGCCCACTCCAGCGAAGACGCCCTTATTCAACTGCTCAAGAACCGGGGTAATAGCGTCTCCAAAAAATCGCGTGGAAGGATCCATGATGACGAGGAATCGGGAGGGAATGTTTTGGAGGAGCGCATTGGCTGCCGGACCCCAACCGCACTCTTCTTTGACCTTAATGACCACTGTATGTGCATCAATAACATCGACAAGTGGCCCTACCGCATCCAGCGAGAGCAGAACAACGGGGACGTCGGTGAATTGGCGGATCGATTCAGTGGTTGCAACCGCGTCCTCTTCGAAGCCTTGCACAATCATTGCGATTGCAATCTCACTCGGCTCAATAATTGAAGTAATCGCCCGCAAGTTCTCAACGACTCTGTACTTGAGTTTCTCGCGCAACTCAAAAGTTCCAGTCTGGTCAAAGATTTCCCAACCCAATTCGGCAAGTCGATCCCTTAAGCGATCTGCGAGCGCAAAATCTCTCGCCTGCCTAGCTGCCGCTCTTTCTTCACCTAGTTTCCAGATTTCCTCTGGAATATTCATGACCTGACTACCACTGCCTTTGTCATGCCTAAGACTTTTATGCCGTCAGAAGTTGCCAGAATATTGAGAAGAATCCCTTTCTCCGACACGTCTGCGACGGTTGCCGAAACCGTGAGATCAACTTTCTTGCCGGCGGGCACGACCACAGGTTTAGTAAATCGTGCTGAGAATTCTTTGACATTCGCTGAACCGCCAGCCCAATCAGAAATAAACTTTCCAACCAGGGCCATCGTCAACATTCCGTGAGCTATGACATCTGGAAGTCCTACGGACTTTGCAAATGTCTCATCCTGGTGAATGGGGTTCTGGTCGCCGCTTGCATCGGCGTACCTCTTCAGTAACTCGCGATCAATCCAGAAGATGCGCTCCTCTATTTGATCATCAACTTTTATCATGCGCGCACCACCAAGGTTGACCAGGAAGAGACAACCAACTCTTCACCAGAGTGGAGGTCCGATCGAACGGTCACGATTTCATTGCCAGCTACTGACTTGTAGTTTTCAATCGTCGACGAACAGCGGAAAATGTCGCCCGCGACTATTGGTCGGAAGATTTCAAATCTCTGATCCCCATGGACGACGCGGGACCAATCAAGGCCGACGCTCGGGTCGGAAAGCATCGATTGGGATTGCTCAAGGGTGATGCGAATCGAGAAGGTGGGAGGAGCAACGCTGGTATCGCTCTCGCCAATTACGGCAGCAAAATCTGCGATTTCGGAGGGCCTGACAGTGACTGATTCCGCACCGTGAAATGTGCGCCCGACGGAATCGGGATTGAACATTAGCGAGTTTCGCGGTGAGTTGTTGCAGCCTTACAGCGCGGGCAGAACTTCTTCAGTTCTAGGCGGTCAGGATCGTTGCGGCGGTTCTTCTTGGTGATGTAGTTCCGCTCTTTACACTCGATGCAGGCCATGGTGATCTTTGGACGGACGTCCGCGCTCTTGCTTGCCATGACTTGCTCCTAGTTCTGGTTCGTTTACTTGAGAGGGTCAGGGTACCTGACGCTCCTGCTTGTAGTGAAATTGCCTAGTTTCACCCAGGCAATTAGTAGTAGCGGAGGCCGGATTTGAACCGGCGACACAGCGATTATGAGCCGCTTGCTCTACCAAGCTGAGCTACCCCGCCGAGCCCCCCAACGGAATCGAACCGTTGACCTTTTCCTTACCATGGAAACGCTCTACCGACTGAGCTAGGGGGGCGCTGAATGTGGGTCAGCGTACAGGCTGAACTGACCAATCCGAAAATTATGCGCCTACAGCGCTGGATTCAAAGTCACCTTTCCAGTCGTCTTTCGGGCGAGAACTTGGCTTAGCGCTTGAGTTGCTTGGCTCAACGCAAAGATCTGCCCGACGACGGGGTGGAGCTTGCCAGCCTCAATCAGCTTGAAGAGCTCGATAATCACGTCATTGACCAGCGCTGGATTGCCGAAACAGTTGCCGAGCCAAAATCCTGCCACGGTCTTAGTTCCAGCGAGCAGAGCAGTTGGTGCAATGGGAGTTGCTGGCACTCGAGATGCAGACCCAAATGTCACGAGTCGACCAAATGGAGCAAGAATGGCGAGGCTGGTATCAAATGTTTTTCCGCCCACCATCTCCAAGACAATGTCCACCCGCTTGCCATCATTAGCCGCAAGGAGGGCAGCACCAAGATCCTCGGAGTTGGCGTCAACGGTTACATCGGCTCCCAGAGACTTCGCCAACTCTCGCTTATCGATTGAGGAAGCAACTGCTATCACCCGTGCTCCCCACATTTTGGCGAGTTGAATGGCGACAGTTCCAACTCCGCCAGCTGCGGCGTGTATGACAACTGATTCGCCAGGCTTAATATGGCCGACTGTTTTCAAAATATGCCACGCCGTGGTTCCCTGGACCAACATTGCCAATGCCTGCTCATCGCTCACCCCGTCAGGGATCTCAATGCAGTCGGCGCGATTGGCAACCGCCTTCTGCGCATATCCGCCAGATACCGGCGCCAATACCCGCTTGCCCGAAACCGTCGTTCCAGCCACTTCCAGACCTGGAAGAAGCGGAAGGCTCTGGCGAACCCGATAAGTATTCTCGATCTGATGTGTATCGGCGTAGTTGACCCCGATTGAAGTGACCGAAATCAGTTCTTGCTTCTCGTTGGGTACTGGGTCTGCCAGGTCGACGTACTCCATAACGTCGGGGCCGCCAAAACGCTCAACTCTGATTGCCTTCATGACGGGTAGCCTAAACCCGGAAGAACTGTTATTTACGCAACACTTTCGTCACTTAAATCAATTTCTCCGTTACCGTGCGAATATGAACCTGACGGATCTGGAGCAGAACAAAGAAGCGGTAGTCATTTCCATCCGCGATGACAGGCACCTGAGCCGACTCCGATCCAGCGGTATCCGACCTGGCGCAAACATTGCACTTGTCGGACGAACCTCATCTCGCGGCTTCCTAGTCAAAGTGGACGACACCCGCCTGGTTCTGGGTTACGAAATAGCAGAAAAAATTAGCTGTGCTTACAACTCTTGATCTAGATAGGTCGAACTGAAGATGTGCTCATCGTGTGATCAGAATAAACATGTTGCTACCGCGCTCAAAACACAGATGGTCGCTCTTGTCGGGCGACCGAATGTCGGAAAGTCCACTCTCTTCTCTCGCATTTCAGGAATACATCGCAAGATGGGTAACTGGCCGGCCACGACTGTAGAAGTCGGCTCTGCCGATATTGTCATCAAAGAAGCGGAGTTTCGAATTCTTGATCTTCCAGGAATAACCAGCCTGTCCCCTGCCTCCCCCGACGAAAAACTTACCCACGACATCCTCATGGATGATGACCTGGACCTCATTGTTGCAATTGTCGACGCATCCAACATCGCCAGGTGTCTCTACCTGGTCTGCCAGCTCAAGGAATTAAATAAGCCAATCATCGTCGCACTGACCATGACCGACATTGCAATCAGGCGTGGAATCCACGTAGACGTTGCAGCGCTTTCTCGTGGCTTGGATATCAAAGTGGTCACGGTGCTACCGCGCTCAAAGAACGGAACCGCGGGGCTCGAAGATCTCCTGGCTCAGACTCTTGCACATTTAAAGACTGATGAAGCTGAAATCGAAAAGAGCGCATCACCGCTACCCCTTGATGATGACCAAAGAATTAACTTTGTGAGCGAACTCATCACTTCCTCAGTAACCCGAACCAGCACACGCCCTACCCTTTCAGACCGAGTTGACCGTTTTCTAACGGCGCCTATCTCGGGAGCACTCACTCTTCTAGGTGTGCTCTGGATTGTCTTCCAGGCGACGACCACTCTGGCTACACCATTTCAAAATTGGATCTCGTCTCTCGTTTCGGAAGTGATCGCTCCGCCTATAGAGAGTCTTCTCGCCTCCACCCCATGGCTGAAAGGGCTAATTGTCGATGGATTAATAAGCGGGGTCGGTACTTTGCTTACATTCTTACCAGTAATGAGCATCATGTTTCTGCTCCTCAGTTTGCTGGAAGACTCTGGTTATATGGCCCGTGCGGCTGTTGTATCAGATCGGCTAATGCGCTTCGCAGGATTGCCTGGAAAAGCATTGCTGCCACTCATAGTTGGATTTGGTTGCAATGTTCCTGCAGTCAGTGCAACCAGAGCACTCCCGGATGCGCGACATCGCCTCATCGTCGGATTGACAGTTCCTTTCACCGCGTGCTCCGCACGCCTGGCCGTCTACATATTTGTAGCGGGTATTTTCTTTGGGGCAAATGCAGGAACCGTAGTTTTTGGTATGTACATCATCTCAATCACGCTGGTGATACTTTTCGCACTTTTCTTACGACTCACTTTAATTAAAGGTGCAACGCGCGAGCCCCTATTAATTGAATTACCTCCCTATCGACTTCCCACAACCACATTCGTATTTGCCGATGCCTGGCTACGGGTCAGAGGTTTTCTGAAAGAAGCGGGTGGAATCGTAGTAATTACTGTCGTGGCGATGTGGGTTTTGATGGCTGTGCCAATCGGTGGTGATCATCAATTTGCAAATACGCCCGTAAACGAAAGTGCCTATGGCGCAATCGCAAAAGGAATAGCCCCAATTTTTGCCCCGGCAGGATTCGATGATTGGCATACCGCGGGCGCGCTTGTCACCGGCTTCGTGGCAAAAGAGGTTGTCATCTCCTCCTGGGCTCAAAATTATGCGGTGGATTCGCCCAATCGCCAACTAGTAATTTCGGATCTCGGGAAGAAGTTGAAACACGATTTTGAACAATCGAGTTCTGGACATTCCAGCGCCGCGGTTATTGCATTCCTAATCTTCTTAACGGCCTATACGCCCTGCGTGGCAACGGTGGCGGCTCAACGTCGAGAGTTTGGCTTGAAATGGGCGCTCACGGGAGTCGCATTCCAACTTGCCATAGCCTGGCTCCTAGCAGTGGCCGTCTTCCAAATTGGCAGGTTGCTGATCTAATGTCCACACCTCGAAAACTCGTGCTCACCGCTCATCAAGCGGGGGCTTCAACTCGACAGGAAATTGCCGCACTCACACACTTGGACCCCGGCATAGTTGACCTGATTGTTGACGCAATGATCCAATCTGGTGAATTGAATCGGTACATGCCCCGCGAGAATTGCAGCTTCGGAGGATGTCTGGGATGTCCACTATCAAGCGGATGCTCGCTGTGACCTACCATGGCGTCATGGATCAGCAATTGGTCGCCAATGCCAAGCTCGATGCGCAAGAAAGAATCATGGCTTCCGGTGTTGAAATTAGGGTCCTCGTCGGAGTAACTGAACAAGATTTCGCCCGAGAGATTTTTGATGAAGTCTGGCCAACCAATGAGGGCACACAAATCACTGCAAATCTTCTGCAGGCAATGGCACATAACGGAACGTATGTATCCGGCGTTTTTGTGGAAGGGGAAATTGTTGGCGCGGCGTTTGCATTTCCCGGCGTCGATGAGCACGGTCATCTGCACCTCCATTCCCATATGGCTGCAGTGAAGGAGAATTTTCGCGACCGTAGTATCGGAAGCACTCTGAAATGGCACCAGCGCGCTTGGGCAATGGAGCGGGGATATGAAGTAATTACATGGACTTTTGATCCACTAGTCAGGCGCAATGCCAGACTCAACCTCGTGAAACTAGGCGTGCGGGTCTTTGACTACTTTCCAAACTTCTATGGCGATCTTCCAGATGCACTTAATGCGGGTGATCCGACAGACCGTGCAATTGCCAGATGGGATCTTCTCTCTCAATCAACACTTTCGGCGGCAAGTTATCGAAATCTTGAGCAAATTTCAGATGAGATCCCAGTCGCACTTTCCAACATCGAAGGAAAGCCGGTTCAGCACGGCGTAGGTCCATCGCACAGACAAGTTCTCTGCTACTTACCTAGTGACATCATCGAGATCCGCTCGCAAGATAGTGCCCTCGCCTTGGAATGGCGCTTAGCACTTCGTGCCGAACTTCTTCCGCGACTCGAATCCGATTGGCACATTGCTGGCTTTACTCATGATGGTGCCTACTTAGTCACAAAGAGTGGAATGGATGAGGTGAAGTAAATGCGGATCAAGGATGTCGAGTTACGTATTATCAAATTGCCACTAGTTAGACCTTTCCGCACTTCTTTTGGAACGCAGTACGAACGCGAATTGCTGTTGATGAAGGTCACCACGCACGAAGGCGTCGAAGGATGGTCTGAGTGCGTCGCCATGTCCGAACCGCTGTACTCACCTGAGTACACACACGCAAGCCAAGATGTCATGGAGTGGTTTCTCCTTCCGAAGATTTTTGAGTACGGAGATATACGGGCTGAAGAAGTTGCCGAGGTGCTCAGACCATTCCTTGGTCACCAGATGTCCAAGGCAACGGTCGAAAGCGCAATTTTGGATGCGCAGTTGAAATTAGAAGGCGTCTCATTCGGCTCATACTTAGGTTCTTCCCGGGAAGAAGTTGACTGCGGAGTCTCAGTTGGAATCACTCCCACGATTGAAAAGTTGGTGGAAGAAGTCTCGCTCTACATCTCCGAGGGCTATCGTCGAATCAAGTTAAAAATTGAGCCAGGCTGGGACATTGAGCCGGTGCGAGTTATCCGAGAGATGTGGCCGGACATCCCGTTGCAGGTGGATGCAAACCAGGCGTACACGCGGGCCGATAGCGCCCATCTCAAACAACTTGATCCATTTAGTCTGTTGTTGATCGAGCAACCACTGGATGAACATGATGTCCTCGGCCATGCGATGTTGGCTAAAGAGGTTGCGACACCTATCTGCCTGGATGAGTCGATTACTTCCCTTGAATCGGCGAGGGATGCACTTGCCCTAAAGGCCACCACAATCATCAACATCAAGCCAGGTCGCGTCGGTGGTTATCTCGAATCAGTCAAAATTCATGACCTCTGCGTGGAAAACAATATTGCGGTCTGGTGTGGTGGAATGTTGGAGACGGGAATCGGTCGGGCCGCAAATGTTGCCCTCGCATCCCTCCCTGGATTCACACTTCCGGGAGACACGAGTGCGTCTTCGCGTTATTACCACCGAGATATCACCACACCATTTGTGATGGAACATGGGCGCCTCCGCGTGCCAACCGAGCCCGGAATAGGCGTTGCGATTGATCTGGATTTCATTGAAGAGTTGACGTCATCTAGAAAAGTGATTGCGGCGCCATAGTGTGAATTCGCTTCTGCTCCTGAAACTTCTCCTAGCCCCGCTCTTTGTCGCAGTTATAAGTTATATACAACAACGCTGGGGTGATGGAATCGGAGGTCGCCTCATAGGCCTGCCGCTCACTACTGGTCCGTTCATTCTTATTATCTTTATCCAGGAGGGTGGACCCTTCGCCGCACTCGCCGCACATGGAGTCCTTGTCGGGCAAGTCGCGCTGATCGTTTTCTGCTGGGTTTACGCAATTTCTTCGCTAAAAACTTCCTGGGCGCCGGCTTTGGGGTTGGGCAGCATCTCGTGTCTGCTAGTCGGCGGAATACTTACAAGTTTTGAAATTCCTTTGCTTGTACTTCTACCCCTACTTGCCGGATCCTGGTTTCTGGTTCTTAAATTCTGGCCAAGTTACTCAAACCCCCCGCGCACGGCGGCGACACCACGTTGGGAACTGCCTGCTCGGCTTCTGGTTACCGTCGCAATCATTCTTCTCCTCACTGGATTTGCTAACGTCCTCGGGCCTCGAATAGCTGGGGCGCTCTCCACATACCCGGTCATCATTTCCGTGCTCGGGGCATTCAGTCAGAAGCGCTTTGGTCCCACTGCGACCGTTGAGACCTTGCATGGGCTCACGCAGGTTCTCCCGGTAAGTATTGTAATTATGGCCACTTTGGCACTGACTATGTAACCACCCTAGAGAAGTCGTGATCCGTTGAACTCTTCCGCTGTCACAGAATATGGCGGAATGTACCTAGTATTGCCATGTAAGAAGGGATGACAGCGTTGTCAAAGCCGTTTGAAACACCACTCGAAACAAATGGTGATATTGACCATTTAGCAAAGAGCACCACCTCATTAGTTGCCGAACTCCTCACCGAATCTAATCGGAGAAGAAATCGGCGAGACCAAGCAAATCGAAAGAGATTTGCGCGACTCCTGGAAGATCCGGCAGCAGTCGCGCTCACCATGTCGTTGACTGATGAAGTAATGCGGATGAGTTCGATGAAGCATGCAGCCCGTACTCTGCGAAGGAGCGCCCGAACAGCAAGTAGATCTGGCCTCGGAACAATTGACTACCTTGGAATCAAAGCAGCAAGCGTCGCTTCCTATCTTTTCCCAACACTCGTTATGAGGATCGTGCATAAACGAGTCCGCATGGCCGCCAATGGGATTATTCTGCCCGCTGAGAATTCACTTCTGAGTCGCCATATCAACAAACGAAATAATGATGAGGCTCGTCTTAACATAAATGTTTTAGGTGAGGCAGTTCTGGGCGAGCGTGAAGCGAAGCAGCGTCTTGCATCGGTAATTGAAATGATCCAACGTCCCGAAGTTAATTATGCCTCCGTGAAAATTTCCTCGATCGCTAGTCAGTTGATCACTATTGACTACCTTGGATCGGTCGAACGGGTCTCGGAGAGATTGAGAAATCTGTATCGCGAGGCACTGCGGACAGATACTTTTATCAATCTCGACATGGAAGAGTTTCGTGATCTTGAAATCACAGTTGCAGTTTTCAAGCGATTACTCAGCGAACCTGAGTTCGGGGCAATGAATGCAGGCATCGTGCTGCAGGCTTACCTGCCTGAGTCGCACACAGTCTTTGCCGACCTGGTCACTTGGGCGCAAGAAAGGTTTGCTAGAAGCGGTGGAACGGTCAAAATTCGCCTTGTAAAAGGGGCGAATTTGGCCATGGAGAAAGCCGAAGCCGAACTTCACGGATGGGTGCCCGCTCCCTACCCGACCAAGTCGGATGTCGATGCAAGTTACGCACGTCTTATCGACGTCGCACTCAACCCGCACCATGCCAAAGCGGTGCGCATTGGAATTGCCAGTCACAACCTATTCCACCTCGCGTGGGCGATCGAAGTAGCAAAGACACGAGGCGTCCTCGACCAATTAGATATTGAGATGCTCGAGGGAATGGCGAATGCGGAAGCTCTTGCTATTGCGGCGCAAACGGGAAGCGTCCTCCTCTATACACCGGTCACCAAACATGATGATTTCCCAGCGGCAGTTGCCTATCTCGTCCGTCGACTCGATGAGAACACTTCGACAGAGAATTACCTGCGCGCCTCCTTTGATATGGAACTCAACAATGAGAAGTACAGGGAGCAAGAAAAACGCTTCCTCGAATCTGTCGCAGAGCGACACACCATTTCTACTAAGTCGCGTAGGCATCTCTTGATCAGAGAGGACAGTTCGAAATCTTTCGAAGAGGAGCATTTCCTAAATCAGAGCGATGCGGATGCGACCAATCCGAAATTTCGATCCGCTCTCGAGTCGGCCTACGTCCAAAAGTACTTGGACCGCGATATTCGAATCCCACTTCAAATCAACGGAGAAGAAATCTTCCGCACTGACCGGGAAAGTGGAACAGATCCAGGTGAGAACGGAGAGCCTTGGTACACATACTCCATCGCTTCAAGAAGTGATATTGATCTGGCAGTTTCAATAGCGCACACCAGCGTGGCCGCTTGGGAGTCACGGGGTGCCCAGGGGCGCGCACGAATATTTGGTGAGGCAGCCCAACTTATGGAGCGAGAGCGAGCAGAAACAATTGCTCTCATGTCGCGGGACTCAGGAAAGACAGTCTCTGAGGCGGATCCTGAAGTAAGCGAAGGCATTGATTTTGCCCGCTATTACGCCCTTTCTGCCCTCAACCGCTTGGACGGATCTACCCCGCTTGGAGTCGTACTCGTAGTGCCGCCATGGAACTTCCCATACGCGATTCCAATGGGTGGAGTCTGCGCTGCCCTGGCCGCTGGAAATGCAGTGATTCTCAAACCCGCTCCAGAGACCGTGGCAACTGCGTGGCAGATCGTCAACCAACTCTGGAGAGCCGGAGTCCCGCGCGAAGTGCTGCAGTTTGTGTCAACCCGCGACGATGAAGATGGTAAACACCTCGTGACCCACAACGGTGTCAACGGGGTCATCCTGACTGGCGCTTTTGATACTGCAGCACTGTTTACTTTGTGGAAGCCGGAGATTCACCTCATGGCTGAAACCAGCGGGAAGAATGCGATTCTCATTTCGGCAAGTGCTGACATAGACAGTGCCGTAAAGGATCTTGTTCAATCCGCATTTGGTCACGCCGGGCAGAAATGCAGTGCCGCGAGTTTGGCAATTGTCGAGAAAAGTATTTACGACAATCCCTCCTTCTTGGCACAACTAAAAGATGCAGTAGAGAGTCTTAGCGTTGGTGCCGGACGGGATTACTCAACAACAGTCGGTCCAGTAATCCATCCCCCAACGGGTTCGTTGCATCGTGCATTTACTACCCTTGATGATGGAGAAAATTGGCTAGTGGCTCCCCAGCAGTTGGATAAGACCGGCCATCTTTGGAGTCCCGGTGTGAAATTGGGTGTGCTGCCAGGTTCGTGGAGTCACCAGAATGAGTGGTTCGGACCAATTCTGGGAGTCATGGCGGCTCCCGATTTCGAGACTGCCCTGCACTGGCAGAATACAGTTCCTTATGGACTCACTGCTGGAGTTCATTCTCTCGACGAACACGAGTGCGAAAAGTGGATTGCTGGAGTCGAGGCGGGAAATCTTTACGTCAACCGTGGCATCACTGGAGCTGTGGTTAACCGCCAGCCTTTTGGCGGTTGGAAGCGCAGTAGCGTTGGTCCAACATCCAAAGCAGGCGGCCCTCACTACATCAACAATCTCCGCAATTGGGAGGTACTTTCCTCAGCTTTTGAGGCAATTTCCGCATCCCACCAGTGGTGGAACTCCACTGGAAATAAGGCGATTGATCAAGCTGGTCTCACTGTAGAGCGAAACTACCAACGCCATCTTCCATCTCATCGTGGCATTGTGGTACGAGTCGATTCGGCGGTTTCAAAAGAGTGGATCGCCTACATCAACTGGGTCATTCAAGAGAGTTCTACTTCTGTCGAATTCAGTTCACCAGAAAAGGTCGCACTCTGCCCATTGGCTCGTATTGAAACCGATGAGGAATTGATTGCCAGAATCTCGTCAAGAGAGAAAGTCCGCTGGCTCGCAAATGCAACTCCTCCGACACTTAGATTCCTGGAAATGGGCGTCAGTGTTGATTCACGTCCGCTGGCTCAGAACGGTGTCGTCGAAATGCCGCGCTGGCTCCTGGAGCAGAGTGTCTCGATTACCAATCACCGATATGGAAACGTCGGCGCCGGTCCGCGTCCAAATGTTCCGCATGCGATGTAGTTCAGCTCAGAACTTGTGCAATTAGCGAGTGTGAGTGATCTCTTCCTGACCGGCCGCTCTTAAGTCTTTACGCAATTCAGGAGGCAAGGCAAAAAGCAGTGACTCCTCTTTCGCAGTGACGGTCTCGATCTCTCCAAAACCGCGATCGGCCAACCAAGTCAGCAGGTCCTTCACCAATATCTCCGGGACCGAAGCCCCACTCGTGACGCCAACGGTTTCCACACCGACCAGCCACTCCTCTTTTGCCTCTGCCGCGAAATCGATTAGGTAGGCATGTGGCGTTCCATACTCTTTGGCAACCTCCACCAGGCGAACTGAATTCGAAGAGTTGATCGAACCTACAACCAGCACCAAGTCGGCCCGCGGCGCAATCTCCTTGATCGCGACCTGGCGGTTCTGAGTTGCGTAGCAAATGTCATCACTGGGCGGATCAATAATGTCGGGGAATCGCTCGCGCAACGCCCTCACTGTTTCCAGGGTTTCATCAACACTCAGTGTGGTCTGCGAAAGCCAAGCCACCTTTTTCTCGTCCTTAACCTTGATCTCATTTATGTGTTCAAGACCGTCAACCAATTGGACTTTGCCCACGGCCTCGCCGGCCGTTCCTTCCACTTCTTCGTGGCCCTCGTGGCCGATGAGCAAAATCTCAATATCTTCCGATGCAAACCGCTTAGCTTCGTAATGGACCTTGGTTACTAGAGGGCAGGTTGCGTCGATTGTCCGCAGGTTTCTTGCTGCGGCATCAATATGAACTTGCGGAGAAACTCCGTGAGCGGAGAACACCACCAAGGCACCTTCGGGAACCTGGTCGGTCTCGTCCACAAAAACTGCTCCGCGAGCCTCCAAAGTCGCGACTACATGTTTGTTGTGGACAATCTGCTTTCGCACATAGACGGGAGCACCATAAAGATCCAGTGCTTTTTCCACCGAGATCACTGCTCGATCCACGCCAGCGCAATATCCGCGCGGAGCGGCGAGCAGGACCTTCTTGGATTTTGGCTTGGACACAGAAGGAGTCTATTAGGATCAATGCGTGCTCGAAACTTCAGCAGAATCCCCAGCGCCAGTACGCATAGTTTCTGAAGCGCTGAAAGGATACGTGGAGCGACTTGGTCCCATCTGGATCGAAGGCGAAATCTCAGAAATAAATGAACGCACTGGCATGGCCTTCATGCGCCTACGAGATACCAGCGTGGATATGAGCCTTTCGGTGATGTGTCACCGGAGCGTTCTTGCTCCTGTTTCTCCGCTTCCTCCGAATGCGCGTGTGGTGATGCTCGCCAAAGTTTCCTTCTACACGAAAAATGGCTCGTTGGGGCTTTCGGTCAGAGAGATCAGACAGGTCGGAATCGGCGAATTGCTGGCTCGCCTCGAGCACCTCAAACAACTCCTTGCCTCAGAAGGATTATTTGCACTGGATTTGAAGAAAGAACTTCCGCTTCTGCCCAAGCGCGTTGGACTTATCTGCGGAAGAAATAGCGCAGCCGAAAAAGATGTCGTAGAAAACGCCAAACGTCGCTGGCCGGCAGTCCAGTTTGAAATTCGTGAAGTTGCGGTCCAAGGATCCGCCGCAGTCATAGAAGTATCTGCGGCGCTGCGCGAACTAGAAGCCAACCCGGAAGTCGATGTCATTATCATCACCCGCGGCGGCGGCTCTTTCGAAGACCTCCTGCCATTTTCGGATGAAGGACTAGTCCGACTTGCGGCCTCGTGCGAAACACCAATCGTCAGCGCGATCGGCCATGAGCAAGATGCACCGCTTCTCGATCTGGTCGCCGACGTGAGGGCATCAACGCCAACCGACGCCGCCAAGCGAGTTGTTCCGGATATTGAAGAAGAACTCGCAATGATTAATCAGTTGCGAACCCGGGCATTTCGTCAGCTCTCCAGTGTCATTGAACTTGAATCTGGTCGGATTTCCTCGCTCAAGGAGCGGCCCGTCCTGAAAGAGCCAATGATTCTGATTACTTCACGGGCAGAAGTAGTCCGCGGATTGCGTGATAGGTCACACCGAAGCACTGCCCATGCGCTAAATCTGGCCCGTGAAGAATTGCTCCATATATCTGCACGAGTTCGCTCCCTCTCGCCGCAGTCCACACTCGATCGCGGATACGCCGTTGTTCAACTTTTAGATGGTCGGATCGCTCGAGATCCCAAGGAGCTTGAGGTCGGTGAGCAGCTCCGCCTCCGCCTTGCTCTGGGAGAAATCGGCGCTGTTGTAACGCAAAGTTGAGAGTAGATTTGCTCCATGCCCACCGATAAGAAACTCTCGTATGAAGCCGCCAGAGATGAATTGATGGCGGTAGTAAATAACCTCGAAACTGGAGGTGCGACACTTGAAGAATCACTGGCACTCTGGCAACGGGGCGAAGAATTAGCAAATATCTGCCAAGAATGGCTGGATGGTGCGCGCGCAAAACTCGAAGGGATTAAGCCAAACTCATGAGCCCAGAATTTTCATACTCGGACATTCTCCCGATAGGCAAAGACAAGACTGAATATCGCTCACTTGGCTCGGAAGGAGTATCAACAGTTCGGCTCGGAGACAAGGAATTTCTCCAAGTGACTCCTGAAGCAATAACTCGCCTCTCTGAAATCGCGATGCATGATATTTCACATTACTTAAGAAGTGCCCACTTGCAACAGTTAGCAAATATTCTCGATGATCCAGAGAGTTCTCCCAATGATCGCTTCGTTGCCCTAGACCTCTTGAAAAACGCCAATATTTCTGCCGGTGGCGTCCTTCCCATGTGCCAAGACACTGGAACCGCGATTGTCATGGGTAAGAAAGGCCAGCATGTTCTGACAGAATCCAAAGACGAGAAAGCCATTTCTGAAGGTATTTACAATGCTTACACTCGTCTCAATTTGCGCTATTCACAAATGGCTCCCATAACAATGTGGGAAGAAAAGAACACGGGAAATAATCTGCCGGCCCAGGTTGAAATTTATGCCGACACAGACCATCCCGATGAATACTCATTTCTTTTCATCGCAAAAGGCGGCGGCAGCGCCAACAAGTCTTTCCTCTATCAAGAGACTAGAGCGATCCTCAATCCAAAGAGTTTCTACATCTGGCTTGAAGAAAAATTGCGAGCCCTCGGCACTTCGGCTTGTCCTCCGTACCATCTAGCAATAGTCATCGGTGGCACCAGCGCGGAATTCACAGTGAAGACTTCAAAATTGGCCAGCACCAAATATCTGGATTCTCTACCGACCA
Organism: Candidatus Nanopelagicaceae bacterium; assembly: GCA_049287065.1. Taxonomy (GTDB): domain Bacteria; phylum Actinomycetota; class Actinomycetes; order Nanopelagicales; family Nanopelagicaceae; genus QYPT01. The sequence goes on along the minus strand of JBAQFB010000006.1, from coordinate 344,915 downwards.
CGGGGGACGCCCGACAGGCCTATGGCTTCCGTGATCTTGAAATGGAACAGGAAGTTCTCAAGCTCACGCGCACTCTGGGCATTGGCGCACAATTTGGTGGCAAGTACTTCTGCCACGATGTTCGGGTTATTCGACTGCCGCGCCATGGTGCATCCCTTCCTATTGCTATCGCGGTCTCCTGCTCGGCCGACCGCCAAGCAAGGGCAAAAATCACCAAGGATGGAATCTTCATTGAAAATCTCGAGCGCGAACCCGCCCACTTCCTGCCAGACCCGACCACCGCTCACCTCATTGAAGGTGATGAAAATGTGGTCAAGATCGACCTCAACCAGGGCATGGATAAAGTCAGGGCCGAACTGAGTAAGTACCCAGTCAAGACCAGGCTCTCTCTTTCCGGCACCTTGATCGTTGCGCGCGACATGGTCCACGCCAAAATCAAGGCAGCGATGGACGCAGGCGAGTCAATGCCGGATTACTTCCGTAATTACCCGGTCTATTACGCCGGTCCGGCCAAGACACCTAAGGGATACGCCTCCGGCTCCTTCGGCCCCACAACTGCCGGACGGATGGATTCCTACGTCGACTACTTCCAATCGCAGGGGGGCTCTCTGGTGATGTTGGCCAAGGGCAACCGCTCCAAGGCCGTGGCTGATGCCTGCAAAACCTACGGTGGTTTCTATCTCGGTTCGATTGGAGGCCCGGCGGCTCGCCTCGCCCAAGATTGCATTAAGAAGGTAGAAGTCCTGGACTATGAGGATCTTGGAATGGAGGCGGTCTGGAAAATTGAGATCGCAGACTTCCCTGCCTTCATCGTCATCGACGACAAGGGAAATGATTTCTACGCCGAAACCGCAAAGCCGCTGACGATCGGCAGCAAGCCGGATGCGACTAAATAAGGCAAACTACTTAAAGATTTAGTAGGAGTTACTCCGGCCGAATTTCGCGTACGCCTTACATGGCGTGTCATATCGAACATCGATGTAATGCAGTCCCCAGCGGATCTGCGTCACGGGGTTGGTCCGCCAGTCGGTGGCGATGACATCCATCTTGCTGGCAGGAAGAGCCTGGGGAATTCCGTGAGCACCCGAACTGTAATTGTGCGCTCTGTAATTCCAGTGACTCTCGCGCGTCCACAATGTTTTGAGACATCCGAACTGGCGAGTATTCCAGTCGTACTCCGACTGCATAATCACCTTTGCGACAGCTTGTGCGCCCTTAATCGTCCGGGCCATTTCAACCTGAGCACTTTCAAAGGAGGCTTGGGCAATCTCGTCGGAGGAGACGAGGGCTTTGGTACGTAGTTGGGTGAAGAGGGCTGCGGTGGTGACCGGCGCGGCAGTCAGCGCGGCAGAGTCAGGTAGATCGACCCGTCCCACCATAGGAAATTCCAGGGCATTCGCACTGGGTTGGACACTGGCAATCAAAATCAGAGCGGCAATGCTCAACCAAGCGCCAAGGGATCGGTTGGCGAGTCGGCGAAGTTGCGCTGTGGCGCCTGCCCATCGGCTCGTCGTATTCATCGTCACTCTCCTTTGACTCTCTCTATCGCTCTCCGGTCAACCCGATAGAAGCCCAATGTGGGCTTGAGGGGTTGGGGGAAGGGCTTTAGGGTCGCAATTTGAGCTCTTGAGTGCAAATCTATTTACGCATAAGCCACAAACTTAAAAAAAGATCATCCTCTGTGGACAATTAAAACCCCAGGTCACACAGGGGGAAGTCCGCTATGTCCGAAATGTGAGTGTGAACTAGTTCTTGAGCCTTTTTCTGAACATCCTGAGCCCAATTGGTGATTGATGAGGCGGGCAGAGGTGGTGGCAATTCGCCGCCAACCGATCTAAGTGGTGACGGGTCCCTCCAGAAGTTCGGTTACCAAGGCGGCAATCGGCGAGCGCTCGCTCCGAGTCAAGGTCACATGAGCAAAAAGCGGATGACCCTTCAGGGTTTCCACCACTGCCACCACCCCGTCATGCCGTCCGACTCGCAAGTTGTCCCGTTGGGCGACATCGTGGGTCAAGACAACCCTCGAACCCGCGCCAATCCTGGAAAGGACGGTCAACAAAACCCCCCGTTCAAGGGATTGAGCTTCATCGACGATGACGTAAGAGTCGTGAAGGGAGCGGCCGCGGATATGAGTCAGCGGCAAAACTTCAATCAGGCCACGATCAAGAATTTCATCGATCACTGCCTGACTTACCAACGCTCCGAGTGTGTCAAAAACTGCCTGCGCCCATGGCGACATTTTCTCGCCTTCACTTCCGGGCAGGTATCCGAGCTCCTGTCCGCCGACTGGGTAGAGGGGACGAAAGACAATGACCTTCTTCTGTTGTCGTCTCTCCATCACCGCTTCAAGTCCAGCACAGAGCGCGAGTGCACTCTTGCCGGTTCCGGCGCGACCGCCCATCGAAACAATTCCGATTTCCGGATCAAGAAGTAAATCCAGTGCCACTCGTTGTTCGGCACTTCTACCGTGGAGCCCAAAGGCAGTTCGGTCTCCACGGACCAACTGCAAATTCTTATCCGGCGTCACTCGCGCCAGAGCGCTCCCCTTTTCGGAGTGAAGCACGACGCCGGTATGGCAGGGCAAGGTCTGGGCAATTTCGTGCTCGGCGCGGTCCGAGGAATAGAGGTCATCGATGAGACTGGCCCCGACGGTGAGTTCGGTCATTCCGGTCCACCCGCTTGAGGCGGCGAGTTCGGCAAGGTACTCCTGGGCTTCGACCCCGACGGCAGAGGCCTTGACCCGCAGCGGCAGGTCCTTACTCACCAGAACCACGGCACGACCGTCGGCCATCAGGTTGCGGGCAATCGCCAAAATGCGAGAGTCATTGCTGCCGTCGCGGAGGAAGCCTTGCGGCAGGGAAGTCAGGTCAGAGTGGTTGAGTTCAACCGACAGGGTTCCGCCTTCGGGGGTGACTCGCAGCGGCTGGTCGAGTCGGCCGTGACTGACTCGCAGTTCGTCCAGGGCGCGTAGGGCGGCACGGGCAAAAAATCCAAGTTCGGGGTGATCGCGTTTGGTCTCTAACTCTCCGATAACGACGATCGGGATGATGACCTCATGTTCGGCAAATCGGGTGAGCGCACCTGGGTCAGCCAGTAGAACACTGGTATCGAGGACGTAGGTTTTCTTACTGGTCTGAGAGGACAAACCGGCTCCGAATCATGTGTAGTTGTGCTCGTAGGGACCTGACAAGAAAACGGTAGAACCAGGACTCCCCGAAAGATTCGCGACACGCTCTAACGAAATCCAAAATTCACATTGACCGATATCTGTTCACCGAATTCATATTTATCGGGCCCAGAAAATGTCCTTGATAGCGTTCATTTCCAAGGAGGGATTGACTACTGTCCAGGGATGAAGTTGAACGGGACAGTAAAAGCGAAGGCAACCCTGGTTCTCTTGGTTATAGCCATGCCCCTTCTTGTCACATCCAACGCAGATGCGCTCACGCCCAAGGCAGGAACTGCCTGTAAAAGCGCCGGTATCAAGGTGAGAAGCAATGGATATGTCTTTACCTGCTTGAGGTCGGGTAAAAAATTGATCTGGTCAAAAGGCATCCCGATTAAAAAAATTACGCCAATGCCAACGGCAAAGCCAGCACCTTCTCAATCAGGTCAGAGCAATCCGGCTCCCTCGCCCTCTTCCGGTAACAACCCAGTGACATGGGATTGGATGGATAACCAGGGCAAGTGGGTCGCAAGCGGAAAACCTCCCGTATGCCAATTCCCAATTATTCCGCAGGGTTCGCTCCTTGATTTCTCACAACCAATCTCTCTTCTACAACCTGGCCAGGTAAGAGGTGGGAGTTACAAACCCCACGGTGGTTTCCGTTTTTCAACTTATGGCACGTTCATTCCCGACATAAAGATCTATGTTCCCTTTGACGGAGTCGTGACGGTCGCCGCCCAATACAAAACCGAAGGTACTTTTCAGTTTTTGGTCAATATCGTGAGTCCGTGCGGATTCATGGTTCGCTTGGGGCACCTCTACATACCCTCGGCGCAGTTCACCAAAATTTTGAGTAATCTGCCTGCGCCAGTCGAAGGCGACTCGCGCGAGACTTTCCTCAATCCACCGATCCCCGTTAGGGCTGGTGACCTCATCGCTTCATCGGTTGGCATGCCTCCTCCAGCCTCACCGGACAGTATGGGTTCTTTCATTGACTTCGGACTCTTGGATCTAAGGGCTCCGAACCCAACTGTGCCAGCGGACTTTACTTCCAACGCTGATGCGAAATATGCGAAGTATTCGCTCTGCTGGTATCGCGGAAATTATCTCTCCGATAGCGATAAAGCAATTGTGGCGAAATTGCCTCTATCTAATGGAGATTCGACGAGTACTTACTGCAAGTAGTTGTTACTCAAGAGTTGCGTTGTGCGTATCTTGTGCAACAAGGGATCCGTCTTTGGCTGAATATTCCGCGGCGGTAAAGAGGTACTTCCCCGGCGAGAGCCCAGGAATCTTGACACTCCACTTTGTCCAGGCGGGACCAGCTTCAGCCGCTGTCGCAGATCCTTGCTTGACTAACTTGCCGTCTTTGTAAACCTTCCATGCAACATTTGCTTCAAAAGTAGAAGCCATGCCCTCAAGAGTGAATCCATCGACGTAAGCCGTATATCCCTCACCTGGATAGGTAATCCAAACAGGGGCAACGACCGCATAGGCGGGACCACGAGTGAATGGCTTTGTCGCATCAACATGACCTGCGAGTGATTCGACAGTTTTTCCATCTCTTGTAATCGCAACTCTTGTGACTTTGTAGTTTGCGGCAGTTGCTGTCCAGACTAACTGTGCGATAGCAAGCGACTCTCCCTCACCGCCAACATTGAGTTTGCTGAAAGTGAGATCGATCGTCGCCAAATTACCCACAACCTTTACCGAATTTATTTTGGTGTCAATTGGCCAGAGTGAAACATAATCTGGATCCACTGGCTTTTTTGAAACGAGGTTGGTCAACGCCGCCGTTAGAGCATCTGGTTCAAAATAGGCTCCAAGGAACTCACGATACAGACGAAAACCTCGCGCAGTGTCGGCGACCCAATACTGAGCCAGTGCTCCCGATGTCCGAGTTGGACTTGGGTTGATAGAAGGTGTCGGGGTCGGAGTGGGCGTGACTGACTGCGTCGGTGTAGGTGTCGGCGTGACTGACTGCGTCGGTGTAGGGGTCGGCGCCGTCTCCTTACCGCACCCAGTAAGAGCTACCGCGACTACCAGAGCCGAAATACCAACTAAAGCAAGGTATTTTCGTGACTTCATACCTTCATTCTCCATCTAAAAACCATTATCGGCGAAGATTAATTCGCTCTGCTACCTCTCAAACCTATTTGGCTATTTGGGAGAAGATCGCTCGAGCCGAAACACGCTTGGTGTACTCCATGGATCCGTATCTGAAGAGACGCACGGCCAACCGTAGGACAAGCGCCCCAAAGAAGAAGAGTTCGGCTATGACTATGAATGCCTCTGTCGACGAGAGTGATCCCAGCCCATTGCGAGTTATGCCGGTAACCGGAGCTGAATACGGGAAGTAAGTAATCACTCGGACCAGCCAAGAATCTGGGTCGGAGGCGACAAGCGAGAGTGACCAGAACGGGACGAAGAGAAGTGTTACCACCACGCCAAATATCTGGCCAGCTTCCTTCGCGGTCGGCATTACTGCACCCACTGCGACCAGCGTTCCCATGAAGAGCGTGAACCCGGCGATGAGAATCAAGAGTCCAATGGTCATAGGCGCAAAGGAGAAGTGAAGAGATGAAAAATCAAAATTTGGGATCTTCAAGTCCTTACGGAAGAAGAGAAAACCAAACAGGACAGGAAGCGAAAAAACGATCATCTGAGTCAAGCCAATAATAAATAACGAAATAATCTTTCCAACAATCAGGGTTGTAGGATTAAGAGTGGTGAGAATAATCTCCGTAACACGATTCTCCTTCTCCTCCAATGTACTCGTAAGCATCTGGTTACCTAAAAGCACTATTACCAAATAGAAGATAACTAGAAAGAGCAGCGGTGGGATCACATCCCCCAGATTCCCCGATTCTCTCCCACTCTTATAAGTGATGGATTGAAGTTTCAACTTATTTACAGCTAACGCTGAAAGCGTCTTGTCACCAATGGCTTGCTCGGCACTCAATTTGAGAATCTGCCCGGCGACTGCACCATATTTCCCATTGTTGAATATTCCCTTATCCAGCCCATATGACCGGATTGAATCCTTAACTGGATCCTTCGGGAAGACAAAGAACGCCTCTAATTCGCCTGACTTAACTGCCTTTATTGCCGCTTCTCCTTCGGCCGTCTCCTTTCCTCCGAAAGCAAGAGCAACAGAAGGGTTCACATATCCGGATTCATCGATATATTCGAAGTTGAACTTTGCCTCTTTCTGGGACTCCGCCGTTTTCGAAGTAGAAGCATTCGAAATAATGTTCAGACCGAGAATCGCGCCGATAGCGAATGGGACGAGCAGAGTTCCAATCCAGAAACTCCTTCTCTTCAAAGTACGAACGACTTCGAATGAGATGACAGTCCGCAAATTATGTCGCTTCATGAACGATCCTCATCTAATTCCTCTTCCCTGCCATACACCTGGATGAAGATGTTCTCTAGCGACGGTCTGGTAGGCACATACCCTTGTATATGCAAGCCTGAGTCGATTAGCTCGCGCAGAATGTCTCCCGGAGCGAGGCCGTCTGCCAACTGAAGTTCGGTCTCACTCATTCCACGGAGAAGTACTTCATACTTTGATGAGTCTGGAATTTTGTCTGAAGTCTGGACGACGATCGACTCCTTCCCAAATTGATCCTGAATTTCCTTGAGAGTTCCATACGCCCGCGACTTTCCGTCTTTAAGCAAGATCAACCGATCGCAGAGGCGTTCGACTTCATCCATCTGGTGAGTCACCATCAAGACTGTCGCGCCCTCTTTTCTCCGTTCTTCAACCATGTCCATCAACAGGCGGCGATTAACTGGGTCAAATCCTTTGGTTGGCTCATCAAGAATCAATAGATCCGGGTCATTCATTAAAGTGACGCCAAGCTGGACCTTCTGCTGCTGTCCACTCGACAATTTATCCATCCTCACCTTCGCCTTGTCGGCGATGAAGACTCTTTCCAAATAATTGGTAGACCATGAGTGAGCCGCTTCCCTCGACATGCCCTTCAGCCGACCGAAATAGGTCATGACATCGATGACAGTTTCCTTCTTGTAGAGGCCACGCTCTTCCGGCAGATATCCCAACTTGCCTCCGTATTCTGGTGAGAAATCCTTACCGCCCACGTGCAGAATTCCATCCGTGGCCCGATAGATGCCGAGAAGAGCTCGAATAGTGGTGGTCTTTCCGCAGCCATTGGACCCCAAGAACCCGAAAGTCTCGCCCGCGTACACATCAAATGACAAGTTCTCAATGACTACGTTCTTGCCAAACTCCATGCGAAAATTCTCAATATGAATGACTGGATCAGAGGCGACAACCTTCACGCCTAAACAATAACGATAAGTGAAGGATTTCAAGATAGCGGATGTAGGGTCATGGTTATGTTTGATCTCACGGGACAGCGCTTCTTGGTGACGGGTGCTGGTTCGTCTCAGGGAATCGGTTTCGCCTCTGCACGCGCACTCAAGGGACTCGGTGCAAAGGTCTTCCTCACATCTCTCTCCCCGCGGGCCATTGAACGCGCGAGTGAGTTGAGCGCCTTCGGCGCAGTCGCAGATCTCACGGATGCCGACCAAGTGTCAGCCCTCATTTCAACTGCGGTGGACACACTGGGTGGCCTGGATGGTGTCATCAATAATGCCGGGATGACGAGTGTTATCGACAAAGCAGAAAGCGAATTCGGTTCGATCGATTCTATTTCGCTCGAAGCCTGGCGAAAATCCTTCGCTCGAAATGTCGAATCAGCATTTTCGGTCACCAAGGCTGCATTACCTCATCTTCGACAGCAATCACACGGCCGCGTCATAATGGTCTCCAGCACAACCGGAAATATCAGTGCCATCCATAATGACATTGCTTACGCATCCTCAAAGGCAGCGCTCATGGGTATGGTCCGCGCACTCGCAATCGATGAGGCATCCCATGGAATAACAGTTAACGGGGTCGCTCCTGGATGGATTCATACGCAATCACAGACGAGTTCTGAGAATCGAAATGGACTAGCCACGCCGATGGCCAGATCGGGAACTCCAGATGAGGTAGCCAGCGCAATCGCATGGCTCTGCTCACCAGGCGCCTCCTATATAACTGGTCAGATGATTGTGATTGACGGTGGAAATTCACTTCCTGAAGAGCGCGCGTAAGTAAGTCAAGTATTATTTCGCCTCATGTCCTGTGTAAGTTACGAGTATGAAATATAGAAATTTAGGTCGCTCAGGTCTCTCTGTAAGCCGCATTTGTCTAGGAACAATGAATTTCGGCCCGGGGGCAGATGAAAATACTGCGCATTCGATTATGGACTCGGCGGTCGGGAGCGGAATTAATTTTTTTGACACGGCCAACCGCTATGGCGGAGCAGGTCATTGGGGCCACACGGAAGAGATCATTGGCAACTGGTTTGCCAAAGGCGAGGGACGTCGCGAAAAAGTTGTCCTAGCAACCAAGTTGTACGGAGAGACGGACACTTGGCCAAATAACAGGGGTGTTTCGGCACTCAACATTCGCCGCGCTTGTGACGCCAGTTTGAAGCGACTTAAGACTGACTACATTGACCTCTACCAAATGCATCACATCGACCGGTCAACGCCGTGGGACGAGGTATGGCAGGCCATGGAAGTCCTCGTTGCGCAAGGAAAGATCCTTTATGTTGGCAGCAGCAACTTCGGTGGCTGGCATCTAGCCCAAGCGCAGGAGAGAGCAGCAGCGCGTAATTTCATGGGACTTATTTCCGAGCAGTCTATTTACAATCTTTTCCGGCGCGACATCGAGCGAGAGGTAATCCCGGCAGCCCTTCAATACGGGATTGGAATCCTGCCCTGGTCTCCCCTTCATGGTGGACTTCTCGGCGGCGTTATTAAGAAAGAGAGTGAAGGAAGCCGTCGCCTGCAGGGTCGTTCGTCCGAGGCACTCGAAGCCAATCACTCGCAAATTGAAGCTTACGAAAATTTCTGCGCACAAATTAACCAAGAACCTGGTGAAGTGGCACTTGCCTGGCTTATTGCCCAACCAGCAGTGACGGCGCCCATCGTCGGCCCAAGGACTCAGGAGCAATTTGATTCAGCACTTCGCGCCTTGACTATTGACCTCAGCACTGAAGATCTGGCAAAACTCGATGAAATCTTCCCGGGGTACAAAACATCTCCCGAGGACTACGCCTGGTAGGGCTCTGAATTACGCGCCAAACCTGCGATGACGCAGCGAGTAGGCCCGTAAGGCACGGAGAAAATCAACCCTTCTGAAGTCGGGCCAGTACGCCTCGCAGAAGTAGAACTCCGACTGAGCACTTTGCCACAACAAGAACCCACCGAGACGTTGCTCGCCCGATGTGCGGATCAACAACTCCGGATCGGGCTGGCCAGCGGTGTAAAGATGATCGGCGATTGCATCAACAGAGATTTTCGCGGCAGCTTCGTGAATTGTCTTGCCCTGTGCTTCTGCGTCCTCTAAATATCCCTTTACGGCGTCCACGATCTCGCGGCGCCCCCCGTAGCCGATGGCAACATTTACTTCGATTGCATTTGGATTAGTTGACCGTGATTCCTTCAATTTCCCACGCAATGACTCTGGGAGAAGTTCGAGGGAACCCACCGGCTTAATATTCCAACGTCCAGTCGCCTGCAAACTTTCTACCGCTTCACCAATGATCTCGATAAGCGCGTTTATTTCCTCTTCAGATCGCTTAAAGTTTTCAGTGGACAGAAGCCAGATCGTGACAACGCGGACTTGCGCTTCTTCGCACCAGCCGAGAAACTCAATAATCTTCTGCGCCCCTGCCCGATGTCCACGGGCGGCGGAAGTGCCACCGTGCTCGTCCGGATTCTCCTTTGCCCATCGACGATTTCCGTCGAGAATGACTCCGACATGATGGGGGGTTTGCTCGAAATCTAGAGCGCGAACTAGCCGTCGCTCATAGAGCGGATAAAGAATTGACTTGACGGTTCGTCGGAGGAAGAGTCCACGTTTCATATTCAACGAGATTAATTCTGCTTAGGTGACTTTTTTGGAAGGAATAGTGCGACGACGCGGCGTTCGGCAATTAGAGAAGCGATCGGCAAGGTGCCCGCCAGAATAAAACCGAGCATCTTTGGCATTGCCCACTTCGCCTTGATCGACAATTGAATCGCGGTGATGACATAGATGGGATAGAGGTATCCGTGGACCATTGGAATCCAGACCAATGTGTGAGGTAAATCAGGGTTATTTGCGAAGATCTTGATAGGCATGTACACGAACCACAAGAGCAACGACATGATGCCGGCAATGATCGCCATTAGCCGAAACCGTTGAACTGTTCCATCACTCGTTCGTGCCATTCTCACTCCTCTTCCGTGGTTTCGCCAGACTCCAATTCACCAGGGGCCACTCTACGTTGATAAAAAGGCAGGTAAAGCACCACCAGGGCCATGAACCACCAAATAACAACATATGAGAGGTGCTGCCAATAGAAACCCGGGACCGCTGTCCTAGGTGCAGGTGGGGCAATTCTCAATCGGTTAATTTCTATATTGCCGGCAGACTCACTTTCCGCAATCACATAGCCGTCGTAGAGATCAAGATTTGTTTGATTCACAATGACGCTGCTATCTATACGTTGCAAAACACCTTTACGCGCGAGCGCATAATTATCGCTCTGATGAGGCATCAACCTTCCAACCACAATGATGATCTCTTCGCGATTAACTGGGTGAAGGTCTCGATCTGACCAGAGTCCATGGACGACGAGCAACCCTGCACCAGATTCGGTCTGAAAAAGTCCAACATCCCAATCATCTCGCCGGCCTTCGGCATCCACCTGGTTGGGCGCCTTGAAATCTCCAACGTAAGTACCTGCGACAGACACCCGGCGCAAGGTCGCTTTTTCTGGAAGAGCTATCCGTGGTTTGGTTACAGCATCGAGTGAAACAAGTTTTGTATCCACGATGACAGGAATACGACTATCTTGCGCTCTGTTCCACTGCCACCATCCCAAAGTTATGAAAGCAAGAGCGATGACACATGCACCTAGATATGTGATCGCGAGTTCTGTCCTACTTCGACTCATCTTCCTCGCGCTTCTGCATACGGGTATAACGCTTGTAGAAGCTACGCAACAAAAACGTCACTGCGACCATAAGGAGGGCAACGGTAAGAGAGCCAGCGGCCCCGATTTCAACATCCTTTGACATCTTCGCCCCTTATCCATACAGAACAATGAACCGAACTCTGCAACAATCATCCCATGTCCGAACTCGACTTATCTGATCGCTATGGCCGTACGCCCGTGCGATGGAAGCCCGTTGCTATCGCGCTCCTCATTATTGGCGGTCCCTGGTTGCTCTGGGCAGGGGTGCACCACTCCCGCCCCGACGTTCGAAGTTCTCTCATCTCATTCTCAATCCCCTCTGACCGCGCAATTAGCGTGAGATACACAATTGATCGTCTCAACCCCCATGAGGCTGCGGTCTGCACCCTGGTCGCTCACGATCTGGATAAGAATGTCGTGGGGGAGATCGAGGACGAGATCCCGGCGGGGGCGGCCCACGTGGAAATGACGACCCTTTTTCCCACCCGAACTCAGGCTGTGAGCGCGGGGATCTCGCGCTGTCGTACCAGTTCCAAGTAACCTTTCCCCCTTATGACAACCCAGACCTGGCTCACCCAAGAAGCCGCCGACCGCCTCCAAACCGAACTCACACACTTGGAGAGCACTGGCCGCGCCGAAATTATCAAGAAGATCGAGACGGCTCGCTCTGAGGGTGATCTGAAGGAGAATGGCGGCTACCACGCTGCCCGCGAGGAGCAGGGCAAGATGGAGGCCAGAATCCGCCAACTCAAGCACATGCTGGAGCACGCACATATCGGTGCCCCACCCGCCGGCGAATCAGGCTTTGTCGGGGCAGGGATGGTGATTACCGTCGATATTGGCGGAGAAGAAATGAAATTCCTCCTTGGTTCCAGAGAGATTTCCAGCGGTGACCTCGACGTTTACAGCGAGAACTCCCCTCTGGGTGCAGCCGTACTCGGTAAGAAGATCGGCGAGACGGTCACCTTCATTGCACCGAATAAGCGCGAGATAGCGGTCGCGATTTTGGAAGCCGAGTTCTACGCCTAAAGAAACGACGCCGCCACATTAAGCCTTAGCAACGTTGTTGTATTTGTGAACACTCAATGGAACAAATATCGCCATGATCACCAGCATATAAATCAGTGAGGTCGTCAAGGGATGCTCACTGGGAAATGATCCGGCTGTTACGCCAAAATGATTGGTGAGGTCAAAAAGTTCTCGGCAGGCGGCCACCATCGTGGAGACAGGATTCCATTCCGCAAAATACTGGAGTGGTCGAGGCATCGCTGTTGTCGGCGCAAAGGCGTTTGATAAGAAAGTCAGAGGGAAGGTCACTAGAAAACTCATATTCTGGACAACTCGTGCATCCTTGGCGCTTAGCCCGACATATATCCCGACCCACGAGAGCGCGTACCCAAAGAAGAGGAGAAAAATAAACGCCAAGGTGACTTTAAGAATTCCAGAGCCTGGACGCCAACCCACGATAAACCCGGTAAGTCCCATCACCAGCAACACGACAATATTGAGAGCGGAATCCCCAAGTGTCTTCCCAACAACAAGGGCTGATCGCGCAATGGGGAGAGACCTGTAACGGTCGATTAAACCTTTCGTCATATCATCGGCCAGACCTGAGGCCGTTCCTGCAAGAGTGAATGCGACTGTCTGAACGAAAATACCCGGCATCAAGAACTGAACATAACCGCCCGGTTCTCCCGAAGAAATCGAACCACCGAAGACAAATCGGAAAAGCAGAACGAACATGACAGGTTGGATTGTCGAGAAAATAAGAACCTCTGGGACTCTCGCTAGTAGCAGAAGTTGGCGTTTGGTAATGACATAAGCGTCTGAAATCGCACTTTTCATGATCTTCCACCTGTCTTCTGCGGACTCTCCTGCGTCTCTTCGTCCTCAGCAACGTGGCCGGTCAGTGACATAAAGACATCGTCCAATGACGGCCGCTTGAGTCCAACATCGAGTGGATGAATTCCTGCGGTATCAAGTGATCTCAACACCTCAATCAACGCTGTGGCCCCCGCGGTAACTGGCGCAGATATTTTTCGCAGCCCTTCATCAAGTGAAGCTTCCGAGCCGCTCACCCGAGAGAGAATCTCCATCGCCATCGAAATATGGTCTTCGGCTACAACTACTTCCAGCCGCTCGCCTCCTGTTTGACGCTTGAGTTCATCAGATGTTCCGCGGGCGATCACTCTCCCGTGATCAATAACAACAATGTCATCTGCCAATTGATCTGCTTCATCGAGGTATTGTGTCGTAAGTAGGAGGGTGACACCGCCGGTTACGAGCTCTTCAATAACTCCCCACATCTCCTGTCGCCCGCGGGGATCGAGTCCCGTTGTTGGTTCATCAAGAAAAAGTACCTTCGGTTTTACGATGAGCGAGGCAGCAAGGTCCAATCGTCGGCGCATTCCACCCGAATAGGTTTTGATTGGCCGACGGGCACTATCGGAAAGCGAGAAGCGCTCGAGTAATTCATCAGCTCTTTTCATCGCGGCTTTCTTCTCTAAGTGGTAGAGCCTGCCAAACATCACCAAGTTATCCCACCCGGTGAGAATCTCATCGACTGCCGCATACTGACCAGAAAGCCCAATAATTTCGCGCACTTTATCCGGATGCTTTGCTACATCAATCCCGCCGACAGTAGCCACGCCCGAATCAGCAGCGAGCAGCGTCGCCAAGATTCGCACGACAGTGGTCTTTCCCGCCCCGTTGGGCCCCAGAACACTGAGTACGGTGCCTTCTTCAACATCAAGACTCAGGTCATTGAGGGCGCGAACATTACCCCTTTTATACGTCTTAATGAGATGTTCTGCGACGATGGACTTCACGGAGTAAAGTTACCCGTCTGCAGGGACTTCAGGAAGTGCGAAATACATCTGTTTTTTCCATGTGAGAGGTCGTTTATGTCTGAAGATTCAAATCCCCCAGTTGGCGCGCCAATAAAGGCTCATACCCATCGCGAAATCATGATCATCCTAAGTGGCCTAATGACTGGGCTCTTACTCGCCGCGCTTGATCAAACTATTGTTTCAACTGCTTTAAAAACAATTGTTATTGACCTGCACGGATTAAATGAGTACACGTGGGTTGTTACTGCGTATCTTTTAACGTCAACTGCATCGACACCGCTTTATGGAAAGATCTCTGATCTTTATGGTCGTCGAGTCGTATTCCAATTCGCAATTCTCACTTTCTTGCTCGGCTCGCTGCTGGCAGGTCTGTCGCAGAACATGGCCCAACTCATCGCAACTCGTGCGCTGCAAGGTGTCGGTGCTGGGGGTCTGATGGCACTGACTTTCATCATCATCGGCGACATTGTTCCGCCACGCGAGCGCGGTAAGTACCAAGGATATTTCGGTGCAGTATGGGGTCTCTCATCCGTAGCGGGACCACTCCTTGGGGGATTCTTCTCAGATCACGCGACAATTCTTGGAATAACGGGTTGGCGCTGGATCTTCTACATTAATCTACCTTTTGGAATTCTTGCACTGGTTATTACCTCTGCCGTTCTACATATTCCCAAGATCAAACGTGAGCACTCCATCGACTACCTAGGTGCCGCACTCCTGGTGACCGGTGTTACCGCAATACTTCTTTCAATCGCGGTATACGGTCCACAGGATGGCTGGGCAGACTCTCGAACCCTCACGTACTTGGCAGTTGGAGCTGTCCTATCAGTGGTCTTTGTAATCTGGGAGGGTAAGGCGACAGAACCCATTCTTCCTATGCGCCTCTTTAAGAATCACACATTCACTCTCACTTCAGTGCTGGGCGCTGTTATTGGCGCGGGCATGTTCGGAGCCATCGTTATGCTGCCTCTCTACCTTCAGATTGTGAAGGGAGACAGCGCTACGGATGCTGGTCTGAAACTGATTCCATTGATGCTGGGAATCGTCACCACTTCAATTTTTAGCGGAAAGAGAATCACCACAACCGGTAAATATAAGAAGTTCCCGATCGTCGGCACAGCCATTATGACTGTAGGAATACTTCTAATGACAACACTTACGCGAGCCACGCCATATTGGCAGTTATCAATCTATGCAATCATCGTCGGTGCAGGTCTTGGTCTCTCGATGCAGACCATTGTTATTGCACTTCAGAACTCCGTCGATTACCGGGATCTAGGAGTGGCGACCAGTTCCAATACATTCTTCCGTTCCCTCGGCAGCGTGTTCGGAACAGCAATCTTCGGTGCCGTACTCAACAACCGCCTGGCGCACTACATGCAGAGTGGTTTTGCCGACCTTGCCACGAAGAATCCCGACGCGCTCGCGGGCGTCAGCCACTCCCCGAGCGGAATCACGAAGATCATCGCCAACCCGGAGAATTTCGCCCCGGTTGTCCATAACACGGCCTTGGACGCATATGTAAACGCATTCCATGTTGTATTCATTACAGCAGCCCCCATCACCGCCCTTGGTTTTCTGCTTGCCCTCATGCTGCGGGAAGTACCACTTCGCACCAGTCATGACTTCACCGAAGCACGCGAAGAGGCAGCTGGAGAGGCAATTGGTTGATGCGACTTAACGTCCTCGCGGGCTTTCCTCGTGAGGTGAAAGTTCTCACTGCGTCAGCATTCTTTGTCGCAGTTGGGTTTGGCGTGATAGTCCCTGCAATGCCGCTTTACGCAAAATCATTTGGTGCATCAAACACTGCCGTCGGCCTCATCATTTCCATGTTCGCTGTTGCCCGATTCTCTTCCGGTCTCTTCTCCGGAAAACTTGTTGATCGATTTGGTGAGCGGATTGTTTTTGCGGTCGGAATTTTGATGGTCTCTTTTTTCACATTGCTCTGCGCCGTCGCGCAGAGTTTCGAACAGTTGTTAATCTTCCGATCAGCGGGGGGTCTCGGCTCCTCTATGTTCTCCGTCGCCGCAAGTTCGATCATCATGCGGTCGGTGGGCGATGATCAGCGCGGTCGGGCCCAGTCGGTCTATAACGGCTCCTTCCTGTTGGGTGGAATCACCGGACCTGCCATTGGTGGAATTCTCACTGGCATCTCTTTACGCGCCCCCTTCTTCACCTACGCCATCACTCTCTTCCTGGCGGGGATCATCGGATTCTTCTTCCTGAGTTCGGGCAAACCTGCCTCTCATCCAAAGATCGCAGAACGAGGGAGCATGACGATTCCCGAGGCGTGGAAATTGCTGCCCTACAGAACCGCCCTGATTCTCGCCTTCATTACCAGTTGGATTCTCTTCGGATTGCGTTCATCGATCCTGCCGCTTTTTGTCACTGAGGAACTCCACTCCACGACTGCGATCGTGGGTATTGGCTTCACTCTGACGGCCTTCTTTCAAGGATTGCTTATGCTTCCAGCAGGTTCGCTCTCCGATGTGCGAGGCAGGCGGATGGCACTGAGCATTGGAACAACGGTAGTAATGGCGGGCGTGATTCTTCTGATTTTCGCAGTCCATCCCTGGATGTACATCGTCGCAATGTCCGTGATCGGATGTGGTGGCGCATTCTTATCGATAATTCCCGCCAATATTGTGGGCGATATTATCCGCGGCAAGAGTGGTCAAGTGATAGCACTCTGGCAGATGGCCGGAGATGCGGGCATGATCATCGGACCGATAGCCGTCGGATTTATATCTGACGTCTTCTCATTCCGTGCGGCATTTATCGTAAGCGCAGCAGTCTTCTCGATTTCAGTGATACTTGCGTATCAGTTACCTGAAACGCGTCGGTCGCACTTAGTCGTTACGAAGGATGGAGAGCAGGCGCAAGACTTCCAAGTAGAGCCAGACTACGGTGACCATTAGACCGAAGCCCGCACGCCATGATTCCTGCTCAGGAAGACCTGCGTTGATTCCCTTCTGGATCTGATCGAAATCAAGAATCAAGAAGATGCTTGCAATACCAACGCCTGCCAGGGCAAGAAGAAGTCCAAGGCCAGACACTCCGTATAGACCCATCCCATTGCCCGTCCCAGTCATCGCAGCGATCATGCTGACGAGACCAAGTACTAAATAACCAATTGCCGCACCCATCACCATACGTGTGAACTTTGGAGTGACACGGACGCGACCACTGCGGTAGGCAATAAGTACACCGACAAATGCAGCGAGTGTTCCCAGAATTGCCTGGCTCACGATGCCTGGGTAAACAGTGTTGTAGACATGGCTCAATGTTCCAAGGGCAAGTCCCTCAAAAGCCGCGTACGCCATGATGAGTGCCGGACGGACCGTCTTGCTAAAGGAATTGACCATCGCAAGTGCGAAACCACCAAAGAAGCCGAGCATCAAAGCGCCGACGCCAAGGTTGAGCGTCCAGGCAGCTGCGCCGGTAATGACCAGGATGCCGAAAAGAATTCCGGTGCGGGTTACGACATCATCGATCGTCATACGCCCTGTTCGAAGAGAGGAAGCCGCTGGGGCGTTGTAAAGATCCTCGAGAGTTGCCGAAGTGTCCTGAGTTGCCGTAGCTCCCATCGCGGCAAAGCCACGCTGGTTAAAAGCTTTTCCTAAGACAGGATTTGAACTTTGCATAAACTCTTATCTCCTTGTAGGACTAGTAGGACTAACCGCTAATGGAATCTCCATTGACAGTGGAACAATCGTAGGTCGTGCAATCTTCCCGTCCACTGGAAATGGGGCAAGATTGCTGTGAGAAGGCATAGAGATTGAGCGTGAGAATCGGTTGTTCTCCCGCAAGAGCCAGTTCGCTAGCATATCCATAATGTTGAGAGTACTATCCATTTTATGAGAACGACTCCTGTGCTCCCATTGCCTCTATTTCGGTCCCAGAACCAAGCCTCGCTCCTGTCCATGCTCTTCTTAATGGAGAAGAAATTCTCAGTTCAAGACCTTAGCTCCATCCTCGAAATTCCGTATCCAACCGTTCACAGGGAGATTGGTCGTTTGCTTAAATCGGGATTGATCACTGAAGAAAAAATCGGAAACTACCGCTACTTTGAGCCAAATCGTATATCGCCTTTTTTCTCTCCGGTTCGCGATCTCTTGCTGGTCCTCTCGGGTCCTGTTCCATTGCTTCAACGAGAGCTTATCCAGATACCGGGAATTGAATGGGCCGCTCTTTTTGGTTCATGGGCACATCGCCTGTTGGGTAAAGAGGGCAATATTCCACACGATGTTGATGTTTTGGTTGTGGGCAATCCTGACGTGCGTCAGGTCAATAAGGCATGCTCTCTAGTTGGGAAAAAACTTGGATGGGAAGTCAACCCAGTGATCCTGACTCCGCACGAATGGGATAAGGACACTCCTTTTCTAAGACAAGTCCGAAGCGGCGGCCTTGTCCCAGTCATCGGCACCGCAGAAAGGAATATCTCCCATTAATCCAATACTCTTAACTGCCGCCCAACAAGCAAAAATAGAGATCCTACTTTCCTCAGGCCGTATACGCCGCGTACCGCCAGATCTTGCGAAGGCCGAGCGATTCATAGAACAATCTCATAACGCACTCAGCGAATTGCCTTCGATCAAGAATGCCCAATTGCGTTACGACGGTGCATATAACGCAGCTCATGACGTAAGTGAAGCATTGATGGCCGCCTACGGTTACAGAACGGCAAATGGACAAGGGCAACATGTAACCCTGGGAGAAGTGCTATCAATAATTTTTGATGGAACTCTCGCCGAGGACGCTGCCGAAGAATACGAAGGCATGAGGATCTCGCGAAACCAGATGCGTTACATTGCCAATCCAATTGGTGGAACAACTGCAGATGCCGCAGTGAGATGTGCAGAAGAATTACTGAAACAGGCGCAGCAATTTCTTAAATAATTTATAGAATCACCATTCGGCGAAAATTGGTGCCCTCGGTGGGGGTCGAACCCACACTTGGAGGATTTTAAGTCCTCTGCCTCTGCCATTGGGCTACGAGGGCCACGGTGCTTTTAGATCTACCTACTCAATAACGGAGGCAAATCTACCCGCTTTCTTGAGGACCGAATCCAACTCTTTCTGCGTCAATTTGCCGGTAAAGGTGTTCTGCTGGCTAGGGTGATAACTGGCGATAAGTAGGTAATCCCCGCCCTTGTGGCGGTACTTCAACTCAGCACCGTGCGCGAATTTCAACTTCGTCACCGGGTGTCCGAGCTCGACCAGGGCTTTACTCAACGCAGTCAACGCAAATGCTCCAAGGGCAACAAAGGTACGAGTGGTCGGCATGACCAATTCGAGCTCTCTTCGTAAAAAAGGAGCGCAGGTATCTCGCTCGGATATCTCCGGTGCATTGCCGGGAGGTGCGCATCGCACAGCGGTCATAACTCGAGTAAATGCAAGTTCTTGTCCGTCGTCCCTTGACGTACTCGTTGGAATTTTCGCAATGCCGATCCGATGCAGAGATCCGTAGAGCCAATCACCTGATGAATCCCCCGTGAAAACTCTTCCCGTGCGATTGGCACCATGTGCGCCAGGTGCTAGGCCGACGATGATCATGCGCGGTTTATCAGAACCAAAACCGGTGACCGGTTTGCCCCAATAATCTTCCTCGAGGTACGCCTTTCGTTTTGTGACTGCTACTTCTTCGCGCCACTCAACCAACCGCGGGCAGGCATTGCATCCAACAATATTTTGATTAAGAACTTTTATAGATTGCGAGAGTGTGCTGACTTTTGCAACGTCAGTTCTTTTAACTCTTGGCAAGTGACCAAGCCATTCCATCCAGAATGTCACTTTCAGATGCCACAAATTCTTCTGCACCTGTCGCAATCATGATCCGCGAAAGGACCAGTGAGCCGGCCGTAATAACATCGACGCGACCCTCGTGCATGTAAGGAAGGGCTTTGCGTCGATCGTGAGTCATCTCCAAGAAGACTTTTGAAATCTCATGGACTCTCTCAGCCGAAACCCGCGAGAGGTGTATTGCACGCGGGTCGTACTCGCTTAAACCGAGGGCCGCGGCCGCAACTGTCGTTGCGGTGCCAGCCACTGCGATCAACGTTCTGGCTTTCGTTATTGGAACCACTTTTGCTGCCGCTTGGATCGCCGCATCAATATCGGCCGTTGCCAAGGCAATCTCTTCGTCACTCGGTGGATCGGAGCGGAAGTGGCGCTCGGACATCCGGACGCAGCCGATATTGACACTCTTGGCCGCCTCCACATCAGTGCGTCCGAAGACGAATTCTGTTGACCCGCCGCCAATATCCACGACTAAGAAGGGTGCTTCACTCGCCGGCAATTCCCGGGATGCGCCTTGAAAAGAGAGCGCGGCTTCTTCATCACCCGAGATGACCTCTGGATAAATACCTAGTAGGTCATGGACTCCTTCGAGAAATAGATCGCGGTTTTTTGCATCACGAGTGGCACTTGTGGCGACGAAGCGAAGTTTCTCGACTCCCCGCCGGCGAAGTTCGACAGTGAAGTTGTCGATAGCCTTGAGTGTTCGCGCAATCGCATCTGGGTGGAATTCTCCCGTCTTATCGACACCTTGACCTAACCGGACAATCTCCATGCCACGATAAATCTCACGGAAGTTATTACCGTCGATAACCGCAATCAGCAGACGGATGGAATTAGTACCGCAATCAAATGCCGCAACTCTCATTCGCCCTCCACGGTGCACGGTTGGTCGAGCCACCACTTTGGCAAGAGCGCAAGTGCTTCATCACCCAATGGATTTACTCCAGGACCAGCGGCAAGTGAGTGTGCAACGAGTGAGTGGAGACACTTCACCCGATCGGGCATCCCTCCTGCAGAAATATCCTCGATCTCATCAACCACTATTCCAAGAGCCGCACGCGCGGCAAGGTAGTCATCGTGTGCTGCGGCGTATTCACCGGCAAGTACTGGATCAACCGACAACCTTCTGTTCATATCCGCCATCAAACCGGAGGATTCCAGAGTGGAAATCGCGCCCGTGAGACGTGGGCAGGTGGCATAGAAAAAAGTCGGGAAAGGTGTTCCATCACTTAGTCGTGGCGGTGTTTCAACTACTGCGGGATTTCCGCACGGGCAGCGGTATGCGATGGCATGCACATCACGGGGCCTGCGCCCCAACTGATTTCCAATGCACGTCAGATCATCAGCAGTTGGTTCTCTCACTTAACGCCTGTCTCGGTGATCGATGCGATGAGTCGGTTGTACCAAGGAAGACCACGTGGAATATCTTTTGCCACCGCAGTGGTGGGCGCGACAGATGTCGATTCGTTCGGATCAGTCACGATGTACTGCCGCTCGCCCGGCAGGATGAAGTGAAGGCGTTCGCGAGCCTGCGTCTTGATGTATTCAGGATCGCGCCACTTCTCCAACTCCTTAGCGGCATCTTCCAGAGCCTGATTATTCGACGCCACCTGCGCCAGCACTGCGTTGATCTGGGCTTTTTGGGCGAAATACCGCTGCGCCGGCGGGGCTAGGGTCCACGCCAGAATGAAGAGGACTAGGGCAAAAGTCATAGCTCGTCCCGAACCTCGAGTCTGAGATTTCGGGCTGCGCTTTGATGCCATATGGGAAATCTATGCCTTAAAGCGAGGAAAAGCCGTGCGTCCCGCGTAGCGAGCACTCGTGCCCAGCTCTTCTTCAATGCGAAGGAGTTGGTTGTACTTGGCAACGCGCTCGCTTCGGGCGGGGGCGCCGGTCTTGATCTGACCGCAGTTTGTGGCAACCGCCAGGTCGGCAATGGTGGTGTCCTCGGTCTCGCCAGATCGGTGGGAGAGCATGCTGCTGTAGCTGGCTCGGTGTGCCATATCGACAGCGTCGAGTGTCTCGGTCAACGTTCCTATCTGATTGACCTTCACAAGAAGTGCGTTGGCGGTGCTATTCGCGATTCCGCGTGCCAAGCGAAGAGGATTCGTTACGAACAAGTCATCGCCCACAATCTGCACCTTCGATCCCAACTCGGCAGTCATCTGAGCCCAGCCATTCCAGTCTTCTTCATCCAGTGGATCTTCGATGGAGACTAGCGGGTAAGCACTGACGAGTTCGGCGTAATAAGCGATCAAGTCAGCTGAAGATTTCTCCGCGCCCTCGAAAGAATACTTTCCATCTTTATGGAATTCGGTAGCAGCAACATCCATTGCGAGGGCAACGTCGGTACCTGGGTTGAGACCAGCGAGTGCGATCGCTTCGACAATGAGGTCGAGTGCTGCGCGATTGCTCTCCAGGTTTGGAGCAAACCCGCCTTCGTCACCGACGCTGGTGGCAAGTCCGCGCTTCTTCAATACTGATTTTAGTGCGTGGTAAATCTCCGCGCCCCACTGGAGCGACTCACGGAAAGTTGTCGCGCCGATCGGGGCGACCATAAATTCTTGGATATCGACATTTGTATCTGCATGCGCTCCACCATTGAGGATGTTCATCATCGGAACTGGCAGCACATGTGCGTTTGGTCCGCCCAAATAACGGAAGAGTGAAAGGTCGGCGCTGTCGGCGGCGGCCTTTGCTACCGCAAGAGAAACTCCCAAGATGGCATTTGCACCCAGGCGTGATTTATTGGGGGTTCCATCGAGTGCAATCATTTCGTCATCAATCAGACGTTGATCTTGTGCGTCAAAGCCGATGATTGCTGGTGCGATTTCGTCGAGCACAAAAGCAACTGCGTTTTCTACACCCTTGCCGCCGTATCGCTTCCCGCCATCGCGGAGTTCGGCCGCTTCGAAAGCACCAGTGGATGCTCCACTTGGAACAGCAGCGCGGGCCTGTGTGCCATCTTCGAGGGCGATCTCAACTTCGATAGTTGGATTTCCACGCGAATCGAGAATCTCACGAGCTCCGAGAACTTCAATAATGGCCACGATCTGTCTCCTCATTCATATTAATTTGGATCAATTTGTACTGAATTGAGCGCAAAATCAACGTTGATAGTGGTTATCCTACCGTGCTTTCCAATTCCTCTATCTGAGCGATAAGCCGGCGAGCGGCCAGCCGCAATGCGCCCTCTGGATCAACGCTATTCGCACTTGCCCATGCAATTGTTGCGAGAAGGACATCACCCACCGCGGCTTCAGTTGCCTCCGATGGTTCTGCAATGGTCGATGGAAGGTCGAGAATCAAGCGATTCTTCTCAGCGCGGTAGAGCAACTTCGAAACAAGTGGAAGCGCCGGTTGCGCAAGTGGAACTCCCTCAACTGCAGAGATTCGACCTTTCTCTGCGGCTTTGATTGCTTCCCAATTTTCAAGAACTTGATCGCTAGAGAGATCTTCCACATCACCAAATATATGCGGATGACGACGGACCAATTTCTCCGCGACAGTCTCCGCTACCTCTTCGATGGAGAATGGATCAGTTGGGTGCTCTTGCGCCATACGCGCGTGAAAATAGACTTGAAGAAGTACATCGCCAAGTTCCTCACGCATCGCCGCACGGTCGCCAGTTTCGACCGCTTCAATAAATTCGTACGATTCTTCCAAGAGATACTTGATCAACGACTCGTGAGTCTGCTCTGCATCCCAAGGACATCCGCCCGGTGAGCGAAGCCGATCCATCACCGCAACAAGGTGTTGCAAGTGAGAAGAGGTCATGGAGTCTCTGCGGGAGTTGCAGCGGGACTCGCAGCATCAAGTGGAAGTACGTCACCTGTGGCTGGATCCCATTTACCGTATTTAGGATTGACGGTTACGCCGATCTCTTTTGCCTTGTCTACAACTAGCTTCTGAATTGCCGTTCCGGTATCGGCTTCTGATACGCCAGCAGCAATTTCAGCCTGAGCCAACTTCTCACTGTAGAGAATGAGTTGTAGGTACTCATCGAAATCACCCGATGCAATCCCTGCACTGACGAGCGCCTTAGGCAAGTTTGCTTCGCCGCCGAGCTGGGTCAAGATCTCTGCCCGACGAGCATCAATCTCGGCCTTGGTTACGGAAATTTTCATGTCGGCAACAACCTTGCCCACGAGCACGGAGATGAGATGAAAACGGAGTTGGTTCCGATTGAAGTTCGCGCCAGTTTCCAATTGCATCCCTGCCGTATCGACCTTCTTCCGTTCGGAAAGGACCGCATCAATACTCTTCTGAATCGCGGCCTCGGTGATCTTGGTATCTCCCACGGTTGCAGCGGCACCGACCTGCGAGCATCCAGTCAGTACTAAGGCACTTGCTACCGTAATTACGGCAATAATTTTCTTCACGTCTTGCTCGCTTTCATTGGCGTCGTCGGATTCACTAAAGTCTCAATGGCCTCGGTTGCCCAGGTCAGTAGAGAAGTATCCACCATCTCAGCGCCGCCTGTTGACGGGCCCCATGCTTGGGCACTGGGCAGGGCAACCAGCACGGTATTTGTCGCTGGTTTATTGAGAGATCCCGGATAGATCCGATTCATGCGAAGTTGCATCGACTCAGGTAATTTGACCGGTCCGATGCGTAAATACTTGCCCTGCAGGACGACTTCGGTGAGTTTGACCCCCTTGGCCAGTGCTCTTAATTGAGCCACTCCAAGCAGCGCTTCGGCTTCGTGAGGCAGTGGGCCGAAGCGGTCGATCAACTCGGCGCGGATCTCTTCGACCTGACTGCGGGAGGCGACATCGGCAAGGCGGCGATAAAGATCAAGGCGCAGGCGCTCACCCGGCACATATTCAGGGGAGAGATGCGCATTAATGGGGAGCTCAACCTTGCACTCAAGGTTCTTCTCTTCCACTTCCATAATCCCGGACTTGTAGTCCTGTACCGCCTCGCCCACCATCCGCATATAAAGGTCGAAACCGACATCGGCAATGTGCCCTGACTGCTCGCCGCCCAAGAGGTTTCCTGCACCGCGGATTTCTAGATCCTTCAGTGCCACTCGCATTCCCGATCCAAGATCAGTATTGGCGGCGATTGTCTTGAGGCGATCCAATGCAACTTCGGTCAGTGGTTGATCGGTTGGATAGAGGAAGTAGGCATATGCGCGCTCGCGACCACGTCCCACCCGCCCACGCAACTGATGGAGTTGAGAGAGACCAAATCGATCCGCGCGTTCGACAATCAGAGTATTGGCATTGGCAATATCCAAGCCGCTCTCAACTATCGTCGTACAGACAAGAACATCGAAATCGCGCTCCCAGAATCCCAAGATCACATCTTCGAGCATGTGCTCACTCATCTGCCCGTGCGCGACGCGGATGCGCGCTTCAGGAATAAGTTCTTGCAGATGCGATGCTGCGCGATCGATTGATTCAACGCGGTTGTGAATATAGAAAACCTGTCCATCGCGAAGTAACTCACGGCGAATCGCCGCGGCAATCTGCGGCTCCTCACTCGGACCCACATACGTCAAGATCGGATGACGTTCTTCCGGTGGAGTCGTGATCGTCGACATCTCTCGAATTCCGGTGACTGCCATTTCCAAGGTACGCGGAATCGGTGTCGCGGACATCGCCAGAACGTCCACGGTCGTGCGCATTTTCTTCAGCGATTCCTTTTGTTCAACACCGAAGCGCTGTTCTTCATCGACA
Source organism: Candidatus Nanopelagicaceae bacterium (assembly GCA_049287065.1). Lineage (GTDB taxonomy): Bacteria > Actinomycetota > Actinomycetes > Nanopelagicales > Nanopelagicaceae > QYPT01. The sequence goes on along the minus strand of JBAQFB010000006.1, from coordinate 319,375 downwards.
ATGACAAGGCCTAGGTCCCTAAATACAACATCGGCAGAAAGCAAGCGATGCGTTCCGATGACGACATCGATGGAGCCAGCGGCAAGTTCGTTGAGAATGTCTTTACTTTCCTTGGCAGTGTTAAAGCGCGAAAGACCGGCGACTTTCACTGGGAATCCGGAGTACCGCTCGGCGAAGGTTGTCGTGTGCTGCTGCACCAACAAAGTGGTCGGCACCAGGACTGCGACCTGCTTGCCGTCTTGCACGGCTTTAAAGGCGGCCCGGATGGCGATTTCAGTCTTTCCATATCCCACGTCACCGCAGATAATGCGGTCCATCGGATAGGGGCGCTCCATATCCCGCTTCACCTCTTCAATAGTTGAAAGCTGATCCGGTGTCTCCGTATAAGAGAAGGCATCCTCCAATTCGCGCTGCCACGGAGTATCTGGTGAGAAAGCAAAGCCCGGCGCACTCGTCCGTGCGGCATAGAGGCGGATGAGCTCTCCGGCAATCTGGCGCACAGCTTTTCGCGCGCGCCCCTTTGCCTTCTGCCAATCACCACTTCCAATGCGATGCACGGTTGGCGCTTCACCGCCCACATACTTACTGACCTGCTCCAAAGAATCTGTCGGAACAAAGACGCGATCCCCGGGTTGTCCGCGCTTGGCGGAGGCATACTCAATTACGAGATATTCACGGGTGATCGTTCCGATTGTCCGATGGACCAATTCGACGTAGCGGCCGATTCCATGCTGTTCGTGGACAACGTAATCACCTGCCTTTAATTCCAGTGGATCAATCGTCGCTTTGCGGCGGGACGGAAGCGCATCGCCGTCCTTGCCACTTCCCTTGTGTCCAGATAAATCTCGCTCCGTCATAAACAGGAGCGATGCAGAGTGGGAAAGAAACCCGTGGCTCAATTTCGAAGTCGTGACATAGACCGTGCCGCGCAACGGCTGGCTGGCAATTTCAGCAACCACGCGCACCGGCAGATCTGCATTGCGGAAGATGTCGGCAAAACGCTCTGCCATGCCTGCGCCAAGTGCCGAGAAGACGACGGCGTGATTCTGCAGAAGTGAATCGGTAATAATCGCTACCGCTCTATCTGTATTGCCACGCAACGGCTCTATCGGTGAGCAATCAACAAAGATCGTCTCCTCGTCCATATCACTGCCGAAAGAGTTGAAATTACGTGAGCGGATATCAAGTGAAATAAGTTCGGCCTGCAATTCATCCCAGGTGAGATAGGTGCCCTCTCCATCAAAAAGCGGAGCATCCCCACCGAATGCGGCGTTGGACCACGAGGCGGCCAGGAATTCCAAGTTGGTGGCAATCAGATCTGCCGCACGAGAACGGATCCGCTCTTCTTCGATAAAGATCAACTCTGTATTGGGAAGTACCCGATGCAGAATGCTCTCCTGCTCATCGACTAGCAGTGGAATCAGCGACTCCATCCCTTCGGTAATAATCCCCTCGGCCAACCGTTCGCAGATTTCCTTAGCCGCCGGATATTTTGCTGGTAATTCCGCTGCCTTCGCCCTGACCGTGGCTGTCAGAAGGAGTTCTCTACATGGATAAATCGGCAACGCGCCTGCCACCGGATTGGAAGTCCGCTGGTCGGCAACTTCAAAATAACTCAACTCTTCAATCTCATCGCCGAAGAAATCAACCCGGACTGGATGATCCGACAGTGGCAGGAAGATGTCGACGATTCCTCCACGGACTGCGAACTCTCCACGGCGTTCGACCAAGTCAGTGCGCGTGTAAGCCAGCGCCGAGAGATGGTTGACCAGGGTTTCTAGTCCAATCTCCTGGCCGATTTCTAACTCCAGCAACGGGGATTTCGCAAGATCGGCGATGAAGCGATGGATAAGCCCGCGCGACGGAGTGACGATAATCGGATGCGAAGAAAGTCCGGCGCGGCGCTGTTTTTCGATCTCGTACAGGACACGGATTCGCTTGGCCACCGTGTCGCTGCGCGGACTCAGGCGCTCGTGGGGCAGGGTCTCCCAGGCGGGGAATTCAAAAACGTTCTCATGCAGTGCCCGCAGTTCGATCGCGAGATCTTCTGCACCCCGACTCGATGATGTGACGACGATTAACGGGCGATCTTCGGCCCGTAAGGCAATGAGAAATGGGTAGAGGGAAGCGGGGGCAACCAAAGTCCCCGAGTCCGAGATTGCATCACTGATATCCTTCGAGGCAGAAATAGCAGGCAGTAATCCCCGCATCGTTGCGACCTCACCTTCAAATGCCAATAAGCCCCATCTCCCAAATTGGGAGGGGGCAGCGCCATTCTAGAGCAGAACTCTTGAGAGGATTAGCCTCATGTCAGCCCACGATGCGACTAACGACGACGCCGAACTCCGCGCCGACGTGCGCAAACTCGGTGATCTCCTGGGGCAGACCCTGGTGCGTCAAGAAGGACAGGAACTTCTAGATCTCGTGGAATCCGTCCGGAAAGCAGTACGCGAAGGTGGCGGAGAAGAACTCCTCGCCAAAGTTAGCGTCGATGAATCTGTACAACTCGTCCGTGCATTCAGCACCTACTTCCACCTGGCAAACATCGCCGAGCAAGTTCACCGCGCGCGCATTCTGGAGCAAGAACGCGAAGCCTCTGGATCATGGCTCTCTCGCGCAGTCGACAAGATCATTGATGCGAAAGAGCATCCAGTACCTGGTCATGAAATCACAACCGAAAACATCGCCCACTGGCTGGCGGATTTCTCAGTCCGTCCAGTATTCACGGCACATCCCACCGAAGCTGCCCGCCGTTCCATCCTTGGAAAACTCGGACAAGTCGCCGATCTGCTTGATCAAGATTCATCAACTCTGCAAACTCGTCGCCTGGGCGAAACCGTTGACCTTCTCTGGCAGACCGATGAACTCCGTCTTGGCCAACCCGAGCCACTTGATGAGGCAATGAACGCTCTCTATTACCTCGACGATCTTTTCACGCACACAGTCCCTGAAGTACTCGACGAATTTGCCTGCGAACTAAGGCGCGTGGGTATTGCGGTTTCACCGACAGCGCGACCACTCTCCTTCGGTACTTGGATCGGCGGCGACCGTGACGGCAACCCCAACGTCACCCCAGATGTCACCCGCGAAACGATGGTTCTACAAGTCGGTCACGCTATTCGTGTCACCCTCGCGGCAATGGATGAGATTCGACAAGTCCTATCTGTCTCAACGCGGATCGCCGGTGCATCAAAAGAATTGGAAGATTCCGTCGCGCAAGATATCGCAAACATTCCTGAGATCGAAGCACGCTATCGTCGCCTCAACGCCGAAGAGCCCTACCGCCTCAAGGCAACCGCAATCGTCCATCGCCTCAATCTCACTCGTGCCCGCCACGCAAAAGGCGCGGACCATGTTCCGCATCGCGATTACAAAGACACCCACGAACTTCTTGCCGACCTCACATTGATGCGCGATTCCCTCTTCGCCCATCGCGGCGAACTCATCGCCACCGGCCTGCTTGAGCGCACAATCCGCGCCGTATCAACCTTCGGACTCACCCATGCGACGATGGATATTCGCGAACACGCAAACGCACACCATCACGCACTGGCCCAACTACTCGGAGTTTCAAACTACAAAGATCTCACACCAGAACAACGCTTCGACGTACTGGCTAAGGAACTCGACCACCCTTACTACTACCTCGCCGACGGCCTCGATGCTCAGGGCAAGAAGACTTTAGATACCTTCAAAGCAATCGGCGATCTCATTGATCGCTTCGGCCCTGAATCCATTGAGACCTACATCGTCTCTATGACCAAGAACGGCGACGACCTTCTTGCCGCAGTCGTCCTCGCCAAAGAAGCAGGACTAGTCAACATCGCAAAAAGCAAAGCGCTCATTGGCTTCGCACCACTCCTTGAAACTGTCGCCGAACTCCGTTCAGCCGATGTCATTCTGGAATCACTCCTGAGCCAACCCACCTACAGAAAGCTGGTGACACTTCGCGGCGATGTACAAGAAGTGATGTTGGGATATTCGGATTCCAACAAAGATGCCGGAATCACAACCAGCCAGTGGGAAATCCATCGCGCACAGCGCAGACTCCGCGATGTCGCCATGAAGTACGGCGTGAAGTTGCGGCTCTTCCATGGTCGCGGTGGTTCTGTTGGTCGCGGCGGCGGCCCAACCTATGACGCGCTCGTTGCTCTGCCCTGGGGTTCCATTGACGGTCAAATCAAAATGACCGAACAGGGTGAAGTCATCAGCGATAAATATTCTCTTCCCGCACTCGCCCGCGAGAACATCGAACTCACACTCGCTGCTGCATTAGAAGCAACTGTTCTCAACCGTGGCCCACGCCAGAATCCAGAAGATTTGAAAAAGTGGGACGAGTGCATGGACTTCGTAAGCGAGAGTTCATTCAAGCAATATCGAACCCTCCTAGAACATCCCGATCTTCCTGCCTATTTCTATGCCTCAACCCCCGTCGAACAACTTGGCGATCTGTTCCTTGGCTCGCGTCCATCACGTCGACCAGATGCGAGCATCGGCTTGGAAGGCTTGCGCGCAATCCCTTGGGTATTTGGTTGGACCCAATCACGCCAGATCGTCCCCGGTTGGTTCGGAGTTGGAAGTGGACTGAAAGCCGCACGCGAATCCGGAAGAAGCGCGGTACTTACTCAAATGTTGCAGGATTGGCACTTCTTCCGAACCTTCATCAGCAATGTCGAGATGACTCTTACGAAAACAGACCTAGACACCGCCCGCCGTTATGTTTCGCGCCTGACGCCAGAGCCACTTCACCACTTCCTAGACGCGATTACTGCTGAATTCGAATTGACTAAGTCAGAGATTCTAAAACTAACCGGTAAGACTGAACTCTTAGGCGATCAACCTTTGCTGGCAAGAACACTGGGGGTTCGTGACGCATACCTCGCGCCTTTGCACCTCTTGCAGGTTAACCTTCTCGAACGCGTTCGCGATTCAGAGGGCACATCTGACCCTTTGCTGCGCCGCGCGTTATTGCTAACGATCAACGGCATCGCAGCTGGACTCCGAAATACTGGATAAATCTCAAATCAGTCTAGATTGCAAACAATTTTCTGAGAAACACATCGTCAATGGTCCGACCGCCCAGGGATCTCGCTTTTTCCACGGGGACATTAAATGTCCAATCCGCTTCCAGTATAGCCGAAGGGAAAATTGGATCAGGGAGATCTTTCCATCGCACAAGATTCAAGGAACGATTCGCAGAATCCAAATCAATCCTTGTTTCAAATACTAAATCGGAAATCCCAACCCTTCGAATTATGGCCGCGGCAAGTTCCAATCGCATAGGAGAATCTTTAGGCAAACGAGATTGAATTTTCAGTTGAATGTCGAAAATGTTGTCCCCTTCAAAACTTTCATCCACTAATAAGGAGGCGAGGACGGTTGATTTCCCCATGGCTGCCCTATTCTGGAACAAGGATGTTTGATGGTGTCGTTGACCGGTAGAACTTGTCTTCACTTCAAGTGCCAGATCCATCCACGCGAAATCAAGCAACTCGGAATTTCGCCACTGCCACCGGCTGATTGCAAGTTCAGAGTCGACGGAGTTCAAGATCACGAGTAATTCGCCAAATAAGCCGATAATGGACTCATGAGACACCTCGTTCTTCGAAATCAAAAGGGAAAACCAAGCTTGAACGAGTTCTCGGCAAATTTCATGTTCACGATTCGCTTGCGACGTAAGAAGAATCGACTCCACGATTCGCAAAAATGCTTCTTCTTCTTGGGGACCGCACGATGACGTTCGGAGGAGCGACATTTGACTCTCATGAGAGATCTTGTCGAACCACCTAACTGAAATCACCGATGAATAATGAAAACTTCCGGCGTGAAGATCGACTCGAGGTTCCGACTTCTCCGACAGGAGGATGAGGTTATTTCTCCCGTCGCGGCCCAACAGCATTGCTGAGTTTGGGATTGGTCGACAAACGAAATCCGTCGGTTCAATCGCAGCCTCACTCGCCAAATCTGCAAGTACATCCCTCAGTTTCATCTCTAATCCTCAATCGCCGTAAAGATCCCGCCGCGCAGTTCAGATTGATCATGAATCGCCAACGCTCCCACTGCCTTCTCTACTTCAACATCGCCGGGTCGAATAGTGAAATACTGGATCGTAATCATGTCAGGGGAAAACGAATCCCTGTCGGCCACACCAGGATTTCCAGAATGCAGGTTGTTTATTTTGGCGCGGTCTCCCAACTTCCAAGGCTCGGGCAAAATCTGGATCAAATTCTTGGACAAACTTCTCATCGTGTCACCTGTAGGTATACCCTGGCGCCCCGTCTTTGAATCCATATCTAAAATCAACACATTCTCATTACGGGTGGATCCCAATAGAGTTCTTCGATAGACGCTGAGTGCGGCATGATCTATAGACACACTCTGCCATCGTTCAAGCAAAGTGAGCAGATCCGCAATGGTCACAGTCCAAGATTTTATCTCCATTTCGTCTTCAGCTTCGATAGTTGACCATTTCGCCGGTGCACCAAATTGCTGCACCCAAGATGAGAATATTTCGCGATTGGCTCGCAGCCGAGCATCAAAGAGATATTCCTGCTTGAACCAATTTACGTGAACGCCTCGAGTGTGGCTTCGCTTCTGAATAGCCGATCGCCGAGTAGGCCTGCCAAATTGGCTAGTTAGGAGAATAGTCAGTGAATCCTTCAATGACTGTCCTGCACGAGATCGCTCACTCAAAAAATCCCAAAGAAACGTTTCGTGTGCAACGTACTCTTCGAACTCCTTAGCAACTGCGTCAGTAAACCAACCACGAAGTATGTCCAAATCTTGTCGTTTATAGCCGAAGAAGCGCGCTCGTTGTTGAACCGTGTCCATATTCCGCTTGACGCCCGCCTTGACGTCACGTGACATGTACGTGGTCACAAGACCTCTCACTACAAACCCTCGTCCGAGCATCTCACCACCTATGAGGACAAATTGCGTTCCATTATCCCAATCCTCTTTTCTAAACTTATCCTGCCCTGACACTTTGCGAATTATGAATTCCATTGAGCCTGTTAGTTGAATCGCGTTTCTCACCCATTCGTAAAACGACGGACCATCTTTCTCATACCCACAACTCTCAATACGAGACCTTGAGGTTTGGTTCAAATCACTGGCTGCTTCTCTGAAGAGATCTAGCCAGAAGGGTTCATCATCAATCGTGTCAACCGACTCGAGCCACCCAAGTGTGATGTGATGGACCCAGTCGCGTAGAAGCGCATGGGGATCCGTAAATTGAGTCGTGTGAATCATCATGCTGGATATTTGCGACCCCCCAGAACTTCTCCTCAAAATTTCTGATGTCAATAAGAATGTGGCAAGAGCCAACTGAAGGGATCGGGGTGGGGTCTCTGAACGGTCGGCCAACGATGCAACATCTTCGACTGGGATGTTTCTAACAAAGTTGGCGCGGTTTTCGAGAAATAGTTCTTGTCCTCCGACATATTTCTCGCCTGGTTCCAATAGGATAGCTACATCCGGCGCGACAGAACTGTCGCGAGATTGAACCAACAATGCCTGTGGTGTGGCGGTCACAGGAATAAACACATGGTTTCCAATTACAGTCCTAACTTGCCCAAGCAGTTCACTGATTTTTGACGGCGCTCTCCCTTTCTTACTTATATCGGGTGAAGCTTGATCCGCTTCGTCATCAAAAAGAACGAAGAAGCCATCAAGTGGGGCTGCCTTCTGAAGCAACTCCTTGAGAGTGTCAAGCAAGCGTCTAATATTGTCATCTTCTTTCATGCAAGTAATGAGAAGTTTCTCAAGCTTCTCTTTGCGAACCGAGGCGCCCCTCAAGAACTTTTCAATGTCTGATCTTCCTGATTCGCTTTCAAGATCTCGAGATTGCACAACGCGCCATCTCCAGGGGCGGGTTCGTTCGCCAACCTCTAAATTCGAGTGCAAATCATCTATCGTTTGATCCGTTAAGTTAGTTTTAGTGCCGGTAAGCACAATGAACCCTTGCACACCTGCGTCTGCCAATCTTGCGATCGACATCGCCATACCCGTGGTCTTCCCGCTCTGAACCTTTCCGATTAGGGCCACCGAACTCACTCGAGTTAGCTTTCCATTCTCAATTGGAACATGGCGAAACAGATCATCAGTAACACTCTCAAGTCGCTTGATATCGGAAGGCACCATTCCTGATGCCAAATGGACCTCCAATGCACTTGCTATAGGTCCCAAAGGGGGAACCTCATAATTCTGGATGATGTCAATGAATGACCCGACAATGTTTTCGTTAATTTCAGTTGTCATCTGGCTCCGAAATTTGGCTCAAGTAAGTGTTTAGTGACCGATTAATAATGTCTGTAACTCTCTTTGCACCTTTAATTCCCTCTCCTGTCGCCTTAAGTTCTGCTAGTACAACGGCTGTCAAAACCCGTAATACCGGTTCCAAATGGAATTGAGGGATTGCAGCATAGTTCTGCAAAAACACACTGGCCCTATTCACTTCAATTACGAGGGTTTTTTCCTCTTTGCTATAACCAACCGTCATGTCACTCAATATGTCGTAGACGACACGCAAGCGAGCCTCCTCTAATCCGAACAAGAACCTAGGTAGTGGCACCTCAAAGCCAATGGGTTCTTCATCTTGAGTAGATTCACCTGAATTTGAATCCGGAAAATCACTCTTAATCTCGATTTCTGGAATCAAATCCAATGTATTCGCAGGAAAGTCAGTCAATGCAATATCTTGAAAACTTTCGGCAACCGATCGAACAGCCTCACGAATATCGTTCTCGACGTCTACAAGTTTAATTCGCTTTCGAAAATTTCTAGCCATCTTCAGCATGGGAAGAGGTTCAGAGTCTAATTCACGTTTCAGTTTACTGGCGAACTCTCTCTGTTCATCGTCTGACCATTCTAGCCCGTCTTTCCTCGATGTTACCGGAAACTCTGACATATCAAATTCGCCACAAATTCGTTGTGACTCAAAACTGTTTGGTTGTCCAAAAACTTCCGTCGGTCGATAAGAGTCATTCGAATCATCAGCACCGGCACCCGCTCCAATGATCGCTTTGCCCCTCCAAGTGAGTACCAATCCTGCGTTTGCGGTATCCCCTTTGGAAAGTAACCAAACTATTCCGGCTACATGTTTCCCATCGGCCATATCTATATTGACAAGCTTCTCCCACTTTTGAGGCGCCGTCAATGGAGAGTCCCACCTAGGGGCTTCAAGAACATTCTGAACCGGCGCCTCCAACCACTGTCCGTCTACAGAGAGTCTGAGTTTTCCCTGTTTCAAATTGTCTCGGTAAATCGAAGCTAGGTAACTTCTTACCTTTCCAAGTGTCTTCTTTGTAGGGACACTTCGCTCACCCCATAAGTTACTAAGCGTTAACGTTGTGCCGTGCAACCCATGCTTGATCGGAAGTATCTCGGCATTAACCTTTTCGCCACCGGCAATTACTCGCTCTAAACTAACATCAACTACAATTTTAATATCCTCGCCAATCGGGTAAGTTTCCATGGAAAGTGTGGACCCGAACCAAAATGCAGCAGTTTTTAGGCCGAGTCCAAATTGATTAAGTCCGGTCCTATCCTGTGGCGGTTTCCCTGCAATTAAGGCGTCCTGAATTCTTTCCTTTTCGATTCCACCGGCATCATCAGAGATTTGAACTGTGCGATAAACTTCGTTAAATAGTATTTCTACGGTTAATGGCTGGCCTTTTGGAATTAGTTCTCGATCACACAGGGTTTTGTGACTTGCTACAGAATTATCAACAAATTCAGCTAGAGCGAACCAAGTCTTGTATCCGTAATGCCGACAAGTGGCTAACATCTCCACACCCGGTCTGATGTCTAACTCAAGCATGGGCTCTCCTAATTCAATGGACACCATGGGCTCCCACCATATAACTTGGAGGTGACAGTCGGATACATCCGATAAGCTGTCTCCATGACCTTCAAATTTGTCGACCTATTTGCCGGAATTGGAGGATTTCACGCGGTCGGGTCTGCTCTTGGAGGACGATTAGTTTATGCAAGCGAAATAGACACTCGTGCGGCCCAAATTTATGCTGAAAATTGGGGGCTTGAACCTCGGGGGAATATTGAAAATGACGCCAATGACAAGGTTATGCGGGTGCCACTCCACGATCTTCTATTTGCCGGTTTTCCATGCCAGCCCTTCAGTAAATCAGGACACCAAAGGGGCATGGAAGAAGTTCGAGGTACGCTTTTCTGGAGTATTGCTAAAATCATAGAAAAGCGTCGCCCAAGTCTCGTGGTACTTGAGAATGTTCGGAATCTAGTAGGGCCTCGTCACAAGCATGAGTGGCACGTCATTACGACGACCATTCGGGATTTAGGTTATCGAATCAGCGACGACCCCACTATTATCTCGCCACATCAACTGCCCCCGGCATATGGAGGGAAGCCACAGGTCCGTGAAAGGGTCTTTATCGGAGCTACCAGGATTCCTAAGGGAAAACCAGATGAGAAATCCGCAGTTCCTCCAGTTCGAGTAACTGCCCTTGAACAAGATTGGGATCCAAATCACTGGAATCTCCGCCGAGACCTTCCCCTTGAGTCGACGACGATGAGGCATATTGAGGTTTTTGGCTTGACCGTCGAGGAGTTTTCATGGTTGGAGGCATGGCAAGAGTTTATTGATGTCTTGCGCCCGCAGATTCCTGGAGGACGGCTTCCAGGATTTCCAATTTGGTCGGATTCATTTGTGGATCGAGAAAATCTTAAGATTCCAAGAAATACTCCCGAGTGGAAGAAAATTTTTCTCACAAAGAATTCTGACTTCTATACCGCACATAAGGACTTGATTGACAAATGGAACAAGAAGTGGAAAGTCAATTCCAAATTTCCGCCATCTAGGCGTAAGTTTGAATGGCAGGGGCAGAGCGCAGAATCGATCTGGGAGTGTTTGGTGCAATTCCGTCCGTCAGGAATTCGCGTTAAGCCGAACTCTTACGTGCCAGCACTGGTTGCGATGAATCAAACTTCAATTCTTGGAAGCAATCTTAGGAGGATTACCCCCCGCGAGGCGGCCAGATTGCAGGGGTTTCCTGATTGGTTCTCATTCGATGACCAGCCCATGAGTGATACGTATCGTCAGTTAGGGAATGCCGTTAATGTTTCAGTGGCGTACCAATTCACAAAAGCCTTGGTAGAAAGAGACCGGGACCTACTGCAAAGGAAACCGAAATTAGTTAATGCAATTCTCGGAGCACCAGTGATGCCAGTGGTGCCGCCTGCATCTAACTATTCCGAAGGATGGACTACCCCCGAGTGGGTAGATGATTTCTAGTGACTACGTTGACGTGCAAAACAGACAAGCGACTAGTTGACACCAATGGATACTCTGTGAAAATTGGGAGAAACAGACTCTGTCCAAATCAATTTCCGCGTCTCTAATGGACTCGACAATTCAATATAGGCACAGGCTCTCAACAAGGTCGTGGACGATAGTCTTGCTAGATCCTTGGCACCGTCTCCAAGGCCGCTTGAATTGACGCGTCAGAGAGTTCATGATCAATCATCGTGCCACCGAGGAATGCATCGTAAGCGGCCAAGTCGAAGTGTCCGTGACCGCATAGTGCGGTAAGAAGGACTTTCTCTTCGCCTGTCTCTTTGCACTCTTTGGCTTGGCGAATGATTTCTGCAAGTGCGTGTGTTGGTTCTGGAGCAGGGACAATACCTTCGGTTCGGGCGAATTGAACACCTGCTGCGAAGCAATCAAGTTGTCCCATTGCTACTGCGTCCATGAGACCGAGTTCGTAAACATGTGAGATCAATGGAGCCATGCCGTGATAGCGAAGGCCACCGGCGTGAATTGGATCTGGAACGAAGTCGTGACCCAAGGTATGCATCTTCATAAGAGGAGTCATGCCAGCGGTGTCGCCGAAGTCGTAGCGGTATTCACCGCGGGTGAGTGACGGGCATGAAGCAGGTTCTACTCCGCGGATCTTTGTGTTCTTGCCGTTTTTGAGATTCTCGCGGATGAATGGGAATGAGAGACCTGCGAAGTTGGATCCGCCGCCGGTGCAACCGACGATGACATCTGGATAGTCGCCGATCTTTGCGAATTGTTTGAGTGCTTCTTCGCCGATGATTGTCTGGTGCAGAAGAACGTGGTTGAGAACGCTACCGAGTGCGTAGTTGATTGCAGGGTCTTGGGCGGCGACTTCAACTGCTTCACTGATTGCGATGCCGAGTGAGCCAGTGTGATTTGGATTCAACGCGAGTTGATTTCGGCCGGCTTGGGTGAGCATTGATGGAGAGCGATGAACATTGGCACCGAAAACTTCCATCATCATTCTTCGGTAAGGCTTCTGATCATAAGAGGCGCCGACTTGCCAGACCTCAACATCAATGCCGAAGAGTGCGCCTGCGAATGCGAGGGCCGTGCCCCATTGGCCTGCGCCAGTTTCAGTTGTTAATTTCCTAATGCCAGCTTTGTAGTTGTAATAAGCCTGAGGGACTGCAGTATTTGGTTTGTGCGATCCAGCCGGGCTCACGCCTTCATATTTGTAATAAATTCGGGCAGGTGTGCCCAGTGCCTTCTCGAGACGGTGGGCGCGAAATAGCGGGGATGGCCGCCAGAGTTTGTAGATGTCCTGGACTTCTTGCGGAATATCAACGTAGCGATCAGTGGTGACCTCTTGCATGATCAAATCCATCGGGAACAACGGGGCGAGCGCTTCAGGGCCGATCGGCTCGTGGGTTCCCGGGTGGAGTGGCGGTGGCGGCGGTGATGGCAGGTCTGCAATCAGGTTGTACCACTGCGTGGGCATTTCGGATTCTTCGAGGATGATTTTGTGATCGGCGCGTGAAGTCATGTCGGAGTTTAAGCCTGACAATCCCGACCCGTCTAGGGAATTAAATCGCCCCCTCGCAACCTTCCTACATATCACCCTTGTCGCGCCACCCACTGGGTCGCGTGGCAGAACACTCTTTAGGAGGAGCAAAAGAAGATGACAAATCAAACTATTTCACGGAAGAACAATGGCATCACCTGCTCGTGCACCCCGACCCAGCGAGTCATGGTCGGAGCAATGGGCGGCGTGGTCGCCGGAATCGTCTTCGGAATGATGATGAATATGCTCGACATGATCGGCGCTATCGCGATGCTCGTTGGAAGCACGTCAAACGCAGTCGGGTGGGCAGTTCACATCGCTATTTCCATGATGATCGGAGTCGCATTCAGTCTGCTTCTAGAGAAGAAGCTAAGGAACATCTCTGCGGGTCTCGGCTACGGCATGGCATACGGCATCTTCTGGTGGGTTCTGGGCGGACTTATTTTGATGCCGGCAAAACTGAATATGCCACTCTTCGACTTCAACACTATGGCTTGGCAGTCATTGATGGGCCACGTTGTATTTGGGTTGATCCTGGGTGCATTGACCGTGGCTCTGCCAAGTCGGATGCACAAGTCCTAGAAACCTCCTCCTAGGAACAAGGTGCTACGTTGGAAGCGTGCCAGTGATTCATTGGGGAAATGACGATGAGTAGATCCGAATCATTTCGGTTCTTTGTCGAACCGGAAGTTCCGGTCCTACTTAGAGTGGCACGCTCTCTAACTGGCAATTCCGCCGATGCCGAAGACTTAGTGCAAGAGACGTTGATCAAGGCATTTGGAGCTTTGGATAATTTTGACGGGGCCAATCCGAGGGCGTGGCTATTGACCATTCTTCGTAATACCTCCCGCAACGCGTGGAGAAAGAAAAAGCCGACCTACGTCGATGACTGGACACTGCTACCGGAGAGCAAACCTGCCTTCGGAGCCGAGTCTCCCCGGTCGGCCGAAGAAGATGCCTTAAGCAAAGTGGTGGATCCAGCGCTGACTGCGGCTGTTAACGGCCTGGCGGAGGAGTTTCGATCAGTTCTGATACTCGTGGATGTTGAGGGCTTTTCTTATTCGGAATGCGCAGAGATCCTGGGTATACCCATTGGAACCGTGATGTCGCGCAGAAGTCGCGCGGTGGCCAAAGTTCGCAAATCAATGCAGAAGACTAAAGAAAGGACGGTGAGAGCGTGAAGATCTCGGAAGTCATGTCCATGCCAGAATGCCATTGGGTGAGGGCGCATCTGATTCGATATTTGGATCGCGATCCGTCAACGCCAATGAGCGCTGAAGAATTAGCCCGCCTTGAATCCCACATCGCAATTTGCGACAGGTGCGCAACGGTCTTCGACGAATATCGCGAGACTTCCAAAGCCCTCAGCCGGTTACGAACGCATGTCGATCAAGAAAGTATTGCGCGGCTTAGCGCTTCACTGGAAAAACTCACTCTAGAAGATTGATTGATGATGGCAGATGCTATGAGTCATCGACATCGCTGTGACGCTACGTAATATCGACTGGGCACTCCAACTACTCTGCGTAAGTTCTTGCCTACTTCGCGCTGTTTCTTGCCACAATGTCCCCGTTGTGCAATCATTCTCAAGTAACTCCCCACCGTCTTCCGAGACTGGTGGGGTTTTTATTGGGACTGAGATTTTTCAACAAGAAACTCCTAATAAAGAATTAACTCAATCACCCTCATTCTCGTGGACTCAGGCGTGGCATCCACAGATGGTATTGACGCTTACCCAGTTTCGCGTATAGTGAGAGTCAACATGGCTCGCTCCTCTTCGTCGCAAGACGTACGGGCGAGTTTTCTTTTTGTCGGTGTCGATGTCCACTTATAAAAAGCGCTACCTCACATTTAATGAGCAACTTGAACTCATCAAAAGTAGAGGGCTGGAAGTTACCGATGATGACTTGGCTCTGGATTACCTCCGCCGCATTGGCTACTACCATCTAAGTGCTTATTGGTATTCCTTTCGACAAATCAGCCCACTCAACACTGATGAAGCGGGAGTCATTCCTTCAAGAAGCGATGAGTTCATCTTTGGTTGCAGTTTCCAGCATGTCATAGATTTATACGTTTTCGACAAGCGGTTAAGACTTCTTTTGCTGGACGCAATAGAGCGCATAGAGGTTGCGATACGCGTGGATGTTGCCTATCTTCTTGGATCAAAAGACCCATTTGCGCATTCGAATCCTGATTTACTTCATGGAAAATTCACAAAGAAGATCAATCCAAGAACGGAGAAGACGGACTACGAAACTTGGATAGCGAAACATGAGATAAAGGAGAAAAGTGCGAAAGATGATTTTGCTCGCCACTTTCGTGAAAAATATGGATTTCCTCTCCCAATTTGGGTAGCGGTAGAACTTTGGGATTTTGGAATGTTGTCCATGTTCTATCAAGGCATGTCGATTGCCGATAAGGAAATAGTTGCAACCAGATACGGAATCCAAAACTGGCAGATAATGGAGAGTTGGTTAAGGGCACTAAATTTCATTCGAAATGTGACTGCTCATCACGGCCGACTGTGGAATAGAAACTTAATCGACCAACCTAAATTGCCTCGGATCGGAGAAATCCCATCATTCGATCCAATTGTAAATATACCTCTTATCGAATCCCGCCTATATGTCGATCTGTACATCTTGATTTATTTTATGAAGCAAATCTGCCCAAACTCTTCATGGATCTCGCGACTAAGGGCCTTAATTGAAGCCTTTCCATCCGTTCCAATTTTGGGCGTTAGTGACATGGGCTTTCCGTTGGACTGGAAATCGCATGATATCTGGAAATAGAAGCAAGACTCGATAAACACTGCAACATAACCACTCAATCACCAGGAACGTCAAAGGGTGGAATCTTCAATCTGAAACCATAATCAACACGGAAATTCTGATGACTGCTGAAAGCGCTTTTTATTAGCAACGAATGCTTCATGATAATTGTTAGTACAGCTGAAGAATGTGTAACAGGTAAAGAGATTGATGATGACGGATGCTAAGAATTGAAGTCTTGCTGCGTTACTTCTAATCCTTTAGTAATGAGTGATTCGACTGCTTCGGCACCACGGAGGAGAAAATCAGAGAGTTCTTTTTTCTCGGCCACGGAGAACTGTTTGAGAACGAAGTCAGCGGGATCTTGTTGGCCGATGGGACGACCGACGCCCATGCGGACGCGGTAGTAGTTGGAGGTTCCGAAAGAAGAGGTGAGACTTTTCAATCCGTTGTGACCATTGTCGCCGCCGGCGAGTTTGACGCGGATGGTCGAGAAGGCAATATCGAGTTCGTCGTGAATAACGATGACGTGCGCAGGATCAACTTTGTAGAAAGCCGCGAGCGCTTTGATCGGTCCGCCAGATTCGTTCATGTAGCTCTTGGACTTTGCGATGATTACCGACTCTGCGTGTGGAGGTGCACCAATTTTGTAAGCGGCAACATCAGTCCGCGATTTGTGAGTGGTCCAACGGGATTTATTGCCTTGTGCAATTGCATCAACAACCATCTGGCCGACATTGTGCCGCGTCGCGGCGTATTCAGGTCCAGGGTTGCCGAGTCCTACAACTAACCAGACCATGGAGAGAGCGTACTTCTTAAGCTTCCTTGGTCTCTTCTGTTGCTGCAGGAGCCGCGGCCTCAGCTACTGGAGCCTCTGGAAGATCGTCATGGCTTGAGCGCACTGAGAGGTGGACGATTGGCATCTTGGGATCAGAGATCAAAGTGACACCTGCTGGAAGCTTGATGTCCTCTGCATAGAGGGACGTGCCGGCGACCATGCCGGTGAGGTCTAACTCGAAGAAGTTAGGGATTGCAGTTGCTTCGGTCTCAATTTCAACGACGGTGCTCATGTGCTCGAGGATTCCATCGCGATCGAATTCACCAGCGGCATGCACTGGAACAGAAACGGTGACGCGCTCTCCGCGGCGGACGATGACGAGATCAACGTGCTCAAGGGTGCCCTTAATGGCATCGCGAACAACGGACTTAGGAAGTGTGAGTTCGGTCTTTCCATCAACGACGACGTCGAGAAGGACGTTGGCTTGCTTCAGCGCGATACCGAGTTCGCGGGCTGGCAAGGTGATGTGTGAAGGCTTTGCACCGTGGCCGTAGATCACTGCGGGGACCAAGCCATCGCGACGTGCTCGACGTGATGCGCCCTTACCAAATTCGGTACGGCTCACGCCATTGATGATGATCTCGGCCATTATGTAATCTCCCTATTGATCTCGAACCTTCGGTACCTTCACGTTGGTTTCGACCAGGAGCGCACGTTCAAATCGTCGACTTTCGAAAACCGTCGATTACGGTGTGCTTACCCTCGCCGGAACTGACCAAAGATTAGCCAATGGAGCGTGCTTTCACCAAATCCGACTAACTTCTGGACCAATTAACCACCAACGAAAGGCCAATAAACGGCCAATAAAACGAATATGTGGCTTAACTCATCCCGTCAAAGAGGCTAGTGACCGAACCATCTTCGAATACTTCCCTGATAGCTCGGGCTAGCAGTGGGGCGATAGGAAGCACGGTGAGACGATCGAATCGTGACTCTTCGGGAATTGGGAGGGTGTCTGTGACGACCACTTCGCTGACCCGTGAATTCTTCAGCCGTTCCGTGGCAGGGCCAGAGAGAACGGCGTGAGTGGCAGCGACAATGACTTCTTTAGCCCCATCATCAAAGAGGGCATCAATTGCCTTGGTAATGGTGCCAGCGGTATCGATCATGTCGTCGATGACAACGCAAGTCTGTCCTTCGACGTCACCAACAACTTTGCCAACCACGGCTTCATTTGGAACGCGTGGGTCACGAGTCTTATGGATAAATGCGATCGGACATCCACCGAGAAGATCTGACCATCGCTCTGCAACGCGGACTCGACCTGAGTCTGGCGAAACAATAGTCAGTCGCGAGCGATCCACTTTGCTTCCGACGTAATTAGCAAGAAGTGGCAGTGCGAATAAGTGATCGACGGGACCATCGAAGAATCCTTGAATTTGCGAAGTGTGAAGATCGACAACCATCAGTCGGTCCGCGCCGGCGGTCTTGAAAAGATCAGCCATCAATCGCGCGGTGATTGGTTCGCGACCGCGGTGCTTCTTATCTTGACGGGCATATCCATAGAAAGGCGCGACGACGGTAATCCGCTTGGCAGATGCACGCTTGAGCGCATCAATCATGATTAGTTGTTCCATGATCTGCTTGTTGATCGGAGCCGAGTGAGACTGAATCACGAAAGCATCACATCCGCGGACGCTTTCTTCAAAGCGAACAAATATTTCACCGTTTGCGAAGTCATACGCAGCTGTTGGTGTGATGGGAATACCGAGTTCGGAGGCGACTTGATCTGCTAACTCTGGAAAGGCACGACCGGAGAAGATTCGTAGGCGCTTTTCGGAGGCGAGTTTCAATTCGCTCATGAAGTGGGTTTTCCTTTCTCGGAACTTGATTCTGCTGCATCGGCTGATTTTGTACCAGGGCGCTTGCGTAGGACCCACCCTAAGACATTTCTCTGCTTTGCTCTGCCAACTCCAATTGCGCCGGGTGGCACATCCTCGGTAATGACAGAACCCGCAGCGGTGTAGGCACCGTCTCCGATGGAAATCGGGGCGACCAACATGGTGTCGCTGCCAATCCGGACGTGATCGCCCACAGTGGTGTGATGCTTCTCAACTCCGTCGTAATTCACAAAAACTGTGGCGGCCCCGATGTTGGTGCCCTCGCCGATAGTGGCGTCGCCGACGTAGGAGAGGTGCGGGACCTTCGATCCTTCACCCAGGGTGGCATTTTTCATCTCTACATAAGCGCCAGTGCGGCTCTTCCGACCCAGAACAGAGCCAGGGCGCAAATACGTGAACGGCCCGACGCTTGCTTCGACACCGATCGTGGCTCCGTTGCAGAAGGACTCAATGACCGTTGCGCGCGCTGCCACATTGCAGTCAATCAGAGTAGAGCGGGGTCCGATGATGGCGCCTTCGGCGATGACCGAATTTCCGGAGATCGCAGTGCCCGGATAGATGATGGCGTCAGGTGCGATTTTTACGGAAGTATCAATCCAGGTCGTCGTCGGGTCAATCATCGAGACACCGGCGCGCATGAAAGCATCGTTGATCTGATCGCGCATAATTGCTGCACATTCGGCCATTTGAACGCGGTCATTGATGCCAAGAATCTCGATGTAATCCGGCGTAAGAATTGGCACGACGCGCTCATTGTCGGCACGCAGGATTTCGATGACCTGCGTCAAGTAGAGCTCACCTTGGGCGTTGTCATCGGTGAGTTTGGCAATCGCGCGATGCAACTTGGCAAGATCAAAAACATATACACCTGAATTGATCTCATCGATTTCTTTTTCGACTTCCGACGCATCGCGTTCTTCGACAATGCGGACCAAGTCGCCATTTTCGGAACGTATGACCCGGCCGTATCCGGTCGGGTCCGGAAGTTCAGCGGTCAAGACTGTTGCAGCAAATCTGCCTTCATTATGCGCTGCTACCAATTGGCGAAGAGTCTCACTTGATAGCAAGGGAGTATCACCGGCGACGATAAGCACGGTTCCTTTGGGTTCGGCACTCGCCAACGCAATCTGCACTGCATGACCGGTGCCGCCACGATGCTCCTGCACAACGGCAAGGGAGTTCGGCGAAATTTTCTCTAAATGCTCTTGAACCCTTTCGCGGCCAGCACCGATGACAACTCGGACTTCGGCAGGTGCTAATAAATCAACGGAGGTCAGCACATGACCTAAAAGTGATTGACCTGCGATGGTATGGAGAACCTTGGGCGTTGTTGATTTCATCCGCGTGCCCTCACCGGCCGCTAAGACGATCACATAATCAAGACGGCTCAAGCATCGCTCCCACCGCTAGTGCCAATGGATCTTCTTACTGTTCCTAGCCTAAACGCTCCGCCACTTTGTCGGGCTTTGCAACCAAGTTGCTCCGCCACCCTCTCGGGCTTGGCAACCAAGTTGCTCCGCCACTTTGCCTGGCTTTGCAACCAAGTTGCTCCGCCACCAGGTATCGATCCTGGACCCTGGGCTTCAAAGGCCCATGTGCTAGCCACTACACAATGGCGGAACACGTATTCTCTCGTATGGCGGGCGTAGTTTTGACCACTAACCTGGCTAGTATCGGATTTCCCAGCCAATACGCTGGCAAACCTGGCAGAAGAGGGGTGGCAAAGAGGGATGAAGAAATGAGGGATGAGGTAGACCGACTCGTTGCCGCCTGGAAGACCCAGCGGCCTGACCTGGATTTTTCACCCCTTGAGGTCCTGAGCCGCATCACCCGCATTGCCCGCCATCTCGATATCGCCCGACGTAATGCCTTTGCCGACCTGGATACCTGGAGCTTCGATGTCCTCGCCGCTCTCCGTCGAGCAGGTGCCCCCTACCAACTCTCCCCCGGTCAATTGATGCAGGAGACGATGGTGACCAGCGGAACGATGACCAATCGTCTTGATCGCCTGGAAGAACTGAGTCTCATTACTCGCCAACCCGATCCAGAAGACGGACGAGGCTCACTTGTAACTCTAACTAAAAGCGGAATGCGCGCGGTGGATACAGCGATGGAAGAACTTTTGAAACGCGAGAGTGAAATTCTACGAAATATGAGCAAGACCGAACAGGCAAAACTTGCTTCCTCACTCAGTGAGATTGAAGCGCCATTCGATCAGCAGTAATTTTTTTTACAAGTAGTTAGTGAATCTCTGCAACACGAGCACCCGGTACAGGTCCGCTAACTCGCGTCACACTTCCGACAACACCACTGGATGTAAGTGCAACTGCAAGATCGAGTGCGTGATCTTCATCGGAAACCAAGAACGCAACTGTCGGTCCAGAGCCAGAGACAATCGAACCAAATGCCCCGTAGTCGATTCCCACATCGAGAATTAGTCGCAATGCTGGCTTCAATGAGCACGCCGCCGGTTGCAGATCATTGACGAGAGTCTTGCCCAGCGCCACCGGATCGCCCGTCAGCAACGCCTGCAACAGATGATCATTGAGTTGTGGCGTTGAGATCTTCATACCTTCGCGGAGCCGATCGCATTCACTGTAGACAGCCGGAGTAGAAAGGCCCGATGTAGAGACCGCGAGTACCCAGTGATAAGTACCGCGCGAAAGTGCCGCAGTTACTTCGTCGCCGTGTCCGCGACCGACCGCTGTTCCACCGCTCAACATGAAGGGAACATCACTTCCAAGCAGCGAACCGACTTGATGCATTTCCTCCCGTGTTAGTCCAAGTGAGAAAAGAGAATCCAACGCCAGAATTGTGGCTGCGGCATCTGCGCTTCCCCCAGCCATCCCACCTGCAACTGGGATGGACTTCTCAATGGAGATGGCTAAATCCAGTGGCAGGTCATACTTTTCGCACATCAGCAGCGCGGCACGGCACGAAAGATTGGTCTCATCGACCGGGACTCCGTGCGTGTGATCACCAGAAATCTTGACGGTTAGGCCGACTCCCATCTCTTGACGTGAAACAGTGACCTCGTCATAGAGGGAAACGGATTGAAAAACGGTGACTACGTTGTGATATCCATCTGATTCTTTTGGACCGACGGAGAGTTGCAGGTTGATCTTTCCCGGAACGCGGACCATCACAGAATTTGGCACCACGTTTGTCATGCTAAAACCCTATTCCCAAATCATCGACTGCGCGTGCAATCTCGCAGTAATGGCCGATCTCAAGTGATTCCCCTCGCAAAGTAGGGTCGATGCCCGCCTTCGCCAGAACTGACTCGACAGTCGCTGACGTGCCGAGCCAACCTTTGAGTACCGAGCGCAACATCTTTCTCCGTTGCGAGAATGCTGAGTCGATCGCGGCGAAAACTATGGGGCGTAATTTCTCATCCGCCGGAGATGCATGTCTGACAAAACCAACCAACTTGGAATCAACATTTGGCGCGGGCCAGAAGACAGAACGCGAGACTGTGCCAGCCAGCGACATCTTCGCCCACCATGCGGCCTTCACACTAGGGATTCCATAATCCTTAGATCCAGGTTTTGCAGCAAGCCGATCAGCAACTTCTGCCTGAACCATGACAATCCCAGACCGGAGTGTTGGAAATTTTTCCAAGTAGTGAAGCAATACCTGAACAGAAATGTTGTAGGGCAAGTTCGCAACCAATACGGTCGGGTCAGTCGGCAATTGACTGACCTGCAACGCGTCTTGATTGATCACCGTCAGATCGGCACTCCTATTCGAATGCGCGGCGACAGTAATCGGCAATTGCTCGGCAAGACGAGAATCAATCTCAATCGCAATAACTGACTTTGCATCCTCCAGTAGTGCAAGCGTGAGCGAACCAAGTCCGGGACCAATCTCCAATGCGACATCCGCGGATGTCACACCAGCGAGGCGGACGATCTTGCGACAGATGTTGGAATCAATAACGAAGTTCTGCCCGAGTGATTTGGCTGGCTTGAGGTCGAGTTCTGCTGCCAGGGCTCGAATTTCTGCGGCTCCTAGGAGAGTCACGCTGAGAACGACCCAAAAACGCGCTCTGAGTTGGCGCCAACAGCGGTCGCAACTTCCGCAAGATCCTCTCCGCGCTCCCGCGCTATGGCACGGACAATGGCTGCGATTTGCGCGGGGGTATTGAGTTTTCCGCGATGCGGACTGGGGGTGAGAAAAGGCGAATCAGTCTCGACGAGAAGTTGTTGGATCGGAACCAACTTCACGGCCTCGCGCAATTGCGGCGCGTTCTTGAAAGTCACGGTGCCGGCGAAGGAGAGGATGTAACCGCGGTCAATACAGATCTTCGCCATCGCAACATCTCCAGAGAAGCAGTGAAAGACCGTCTTCTCCGGAGCGCCCACTTCTAAAAGGATGGAGAGGATGTCATCGTGCGAATCACGATCATGAATGACCAACGCCTTCTTCGTCCGCTTCGCTAGTTCAATGTGCCATTTGAAGGATTCTTGTTGAACTCCACGCAACTCAGGTGGGGTGCGGAAATAATCCAGACCGGTCTCGCCGATGGCACGAACTCGCGGATGCTCAGCAAGTTTGGCGATGATAGCTAAATCACGTTGGAGGTCTTCAACAACTGGTGCCTCATTTGGATGCAATGCCACCGCGGCAAGAACCGTGTCATTCCAATACTCGGCAGCATCGACACACCACTGCGACTGCTCAGCCGAATATCCGACCTGAACTACCCGATCGACACCTACAGATTTTGCTTGGGTGAGAATCTCGCCGATCTCAGGTGAATCAGGAGCAGCGTCGGCAATGATCTCCAGGTGCGCATGGGAGTCAACGGTCGTAACAGGTAGTGGTTCGGGAAGTGGAGCGAGCGGACGATCAATGTCGCGGTTGTGGCGATCAGCCATAGTGCTTACGCGATTACATCTAATCGAGGAAAGAGGACGGCGCTCTTGGTGACTACTGATCCCGCAGGCAATTGTCCCCACTTGGAGACGGAGCCAATTTCTTGATCGGCAAGTTTGCCAATGGATTCATTTGCACCAAGAGACTGCCAGAGAATTTCGCAAGTCGCGGGCATGACGGGATTGAGAAGTACTGCAAGTGCACGTAGCGACTCAGCGGTGTTGTAAAGAACCGCCTCCAGGTGCTCCTTGTTCTCCGGATCTTTAGCCAGAATCCACGGTTCTTCTTCGGTGACATAACCATTGACCCGCTTGCAGAATTCCATGATTGCCACGATTCCGCCCTGGAAATCCAGGTCGCAAATCGCTGTATCTGCCTTCTCCACTGTCGTATGCAGAAAGGACTGCAGCTCGGGATCGTGCTTCACCGCTGGCAGAACTCCATCGCAGTACTTTGCAACCATCGCTGCCAGACGCGAGGCAAGGTTGCCGAAATCATTTGCTAATTCGCTGGTGTATCGAGCGTGCATATCTTCCCAAGAGAAAGAGCCATCACTGCCGAAAGGAATCGCACGGAGGAAGTAATAGCGAAATGCATCCACCCCAAAGTGGTCGGTGATCTGACTTGGAGCAATTCCTGTCAGTTTGCTCTTGCTCATCTTCTCGCCGCCCACCAAAAGCCAACCGTGGGCAAATACTTTCTTAGGAAGTGGCAACCCGGCAGCCAGCAACATGCCTGGCCAAATTACCGCATGGAAGCGAAGGATATCTTTTCCAACGAGATGAACATCTGGTGGCCAGGTCTGTACAAATTTCTTGCCGCCTTCACTCGTCGGATCATCTCCAAGGCCGATTGCGGTTGCGTAATTGAGAAGTGCGTCAAACCAAACATAGAAAACTTGGTTGGTGTCCCAGGGAACTTTGATTCCCCAATCAAATGTCGATCGTGAGATCGAGAGATCCGTAACTCCACTTTCAAGAAAGGAAATAACTTCATTGCGCGCACTCTCCGGTTGCAGAGCTGCGGGGTTGTCGCGGTAATGCTGCAAAATGCCTGCTACGAAATTAGAGAGTCGAAAAAACCAATTGACTTCATTGACCATCTCAACTGGGGTTCCATGTGTCGGGCAGAGTCGCTCTTCGCCGCGTTCAATAAGATCACCTGGCAGTTTGAATTCTTCGCACCCTACACAGTACGGACCTTCATATTTTCCTTCGTAAATATGTCCGGCATCCTTCAAGCTAGATAAGAAACGTTGCACCCGCTCTGTATGACGTATTTCGGTCGTACGGATGAAATCGTCATTGGCGATATTGAGCGCGCGCCAATTTGGCTTCCACGAAGTCTCAACCAGACGGTCAACCCACTCTTGTGGCGAAACACCATTCGCCTCCGCCGTGCGAAGAACTTTCTGTCCGTGTTCGTCTGTCCCGGTCAAGAACCAGACCGACTCTCCCTTTTGGCGGTGCCACCGGGTAAGAACATCCCCAGCTACCGTCGTATAGGCATGCCCTATGTGGGGGGCGTCATTGACGTAATAAATTGGGGTAGTGAGATAGAACGTCTTGGCGGGCTGGGAGGTCACGTAGTTATCTTAGAGGTTGATTTTGACTCGACCATCGCCGTAAAAACCGTCCGCTTAGGGAGTGAGAATTCCTCAGCGACCGTAGCGATAGCAGATTTTCTATCCATCCCCGCTGCTTCAAATTCCATAACCCGCGCAACAATTCCCGCGGCAGTCACTTCGGCTGCATTTGTCGGCGCTCCCGCCAGAACCATGGTGATTTCGCCAAGAACTTCGTTGCCCTGCGCCCAAGTCATCAGTTCGCCCAGTGTGGCGCGAATCGTCTCTTCATACCGCTTTGTCATTTCACGGCAAATGGCTCCGAGCCGATTCTCGCCAAAAACAGCGACCGCATCTTCCAATGAATCCGCCAGGCGATGAGGAGCTTCAAACCAGATAATGGTCCGTTCTTCATTTCTTAGATTTTCGAAGAATTTCTGCCGAGCCCCTTTCGCGCGAGGCGAGAAACCTTCAAATACAAATCGATCAGTCGGCAATCCCGAAAGCGCAATTGCCATTGTGACTGCGCTCGGTCCCGGAATGACTGAGACGGGAATTCCCCGCGCGATTGCGTCACGCATGAGTCGAAACCCGGGATCGCTAATTGTCGGCATTCCCGCATCAGAGACGACGAGGACTGATGATCCGGAGTCGAGAAGGTCCAGGATTTCAGCTGTCCGCTCTTCTTCATTGCCCTCAAAAAAGGAGATGACACGACCCTTGAAGTCGAGTTCCAAATCTTTACAGAGTCGATGGAATTTTCGGGAATCCTCTGCCGCAACAATAGTGGCGCTCTCAATAGCCTCCTTAAGGCGCGTACTTGCATCGCCCGGATTTCCCAATGGAGTCGCCGCAAGAATCAAAGTCACGGCTAAATCCTCTCAGTAAAGCAACTAATTTCACCTAGGCTAACCCAGTGGCACCCTTTCTGATTGCACTCATCTCTTTCGGATTGCGGCTCTGGGATCTGGCAACTCCAAAGGGGCTGGTTTTCGATGAGGTCTACTACGTTGACGGAGCGCGTGACCTGCTCCACCACGGAGTCGAAGTCTCCGGATCAGCATCAGAATTTGTGGTCCATCCACCCGTAGGCAAATGGTGCATCGCACTTGGCATCAAAATTTTTGGGAACAATGAATTCGGTTGGCGCTTTGCCTCAGCCGTTGCCGGCGCACTGACGATCTACCTGGTCGGACGAATTGCAAAGAGACTTTTCAACTCGGGCAGACTTGCCGCTCTTGCATCACTGCTGATGGCGCTGGATGGCCTCCATTTTGTCCACTCCCGGACCGCGCTCCTGGATTTATTCCTCACACTTTTCATGCTTCTTGCGGTTTATGCCTGGCTCAAAGAGCACTACTGGCGATCTGGAATCTGGTTTGGGCTCGCCCTCGGAACAAAGTGGAGCGCTCTCTATTTCGTTGCCGCCTTCGCACTTCTGGCCATCTATCAAGATCGACGGCGCGTGGAACTCTGGTTCAAACTTATTCTTAAGCGGGTAGCACAATTCGCCATTCTTCCCCTCGTAATCTATGTATTGAGTTGGGCAGGGTGGTTTCTGAGTTCTCGCGGATGGGATCGACACTGGGCAGATTCACGATCAACATCGTGGGGCGTTATCCCCAAATCTCTTCGCTCGTTCTGGCACTACCAGGCAGAAATTCTCCAATTCCACACCACCCTCACAACGCCGCATTCTTATGAAGCAAACCCGTGGAGTTGGCTGATCATGGGAAGACCGACTTCGTTCTTCTATGACACTCCCAAAACCTGCGGCAGCAGCGACTGTTCGCAAGAAGTACTCGCCCTCGGCACGCCCCTGCTCTGGTGGTTAGGCATTTTCGCCCTGGCGACCGTCCTGGGATTCTGGATGCGCAGTGTTGTTTTACGCAGGCCAGATTTCTCGGCCGGAATTATTCTCCTGGGAATCGCGGCGGGTTATTTACCCTGGTTTCTGTTCCAGAAAAGAACAGTCTTCACTTTTTACGCGATCGTCTTCGAGCCTTTCATCATTCTTGCCCTGGTTTATTGCGCCCAGAAAATACTGGGGGAACCACCTTGGGGGAAGAAACCCAAAATCCTTATTGCACTCATCGTCTTTTTGATCGCCGCGAATTTCATTTACTTCTGGCCACTATTTACGGGGTCGGTAATTAGTTATGAGGCCTGGCATAGATTGATGTGGTTCCCGTCCTGGATTTAGGTTTAGCTAAGCGACAAGTCGGGTTCTCAACCTACGGATTCACCCTGAGTCCATAAAGTCGCGCATAAACATGTACAACTTCTTGTTAGGATAGATGGTAGAGTATTGCCATGAAATCGAATTTCACTGAGGTCCTACCCACGAGCGAAGCTCGCGCTGAGCTCTCTTCAACTGTCTTGCGATTTCGAAAAGAGGGTCTCACTGCCGCGCCTGTCCTTTTCGGAAGTCACCGCAAGCCTGAGGGTGTCCTGCTTCCCTTCTCTCTCTATGAACGACTCATTCCGGAAATTGAAGAGATCCTGCTCGCCGAGCGGGTTCGTGAGCGTCTCGCCGAAGGCGCCAAGGGTCTCCCACTGGAGAAGTTAATAAAGGAGTTGGGGTTCAAGAGTTCTGATTTCGACGCCTAGTGAAGAAACATCTGCCTCGAAAGTACCAACCTAAGTTTGCCGACGATGTCAAGAAGCTTCCCACTGTGAATTTGCAGCGTTTAGCGCTACAGAAGATCATTGATGTCTCAACTGGTACTTTGGTGGGTATCCCACTTGAAGATCATGCAGCCATTGGAGATCTAAGCGATTGCAGAAAAATTTACTTCGACGAGCGCGATGACATTTCGCCAAGATATCGACTGGTGTATCGCTTTCTCCCCAATGAAATCCAGGCAGTGCGTGTTGAAGCAATCACTGTAGGCGAACGGAAGCTGCTAGAAGTTTATGCCGAGGCCGCCAGGAGGCTTGGTCGCTCCGTTGATGATCTCTAATTTCCGTGCACATGACACCGAAAGTAAGAAAGTGGAGCTGAGGGGAATCGAACCCCTGACCTCCTCATTGCGAACGAGGCGCGCTACCAACTGCGCTACAGCCCCTAACGGGCGAACCAGATCGTACGGGGTATTCGCCACCAAGCGCTAGCGCGCTAGAAATTATTCGTTTGCGGCACGGTTGACGCGGAGGCGCTCGACGGCCTCCTCAGCAATTTGCTGATCAAAGACCTCATCGCGGGTCGGAGCCACAGCTGATAGTGCCTCGCGGGCCAGGCGCTCCTGCTCATCCGACCAGGCCCCCGGAATGGTGAGATCAATGATTCTGCTGGATGCCACCGCCTTTGGTGCGTACACATATGTAGGTATGGGAACGTCTTGCGGCTGCCAGGAATTGCGAACTTGCGATGTCCCCTTAGGCAGAATTACAACTCCAGAAATCTCGCGCTCCGCGAGTGGAACCCAATGATCGCGATTCTCTTTCGGTGAAAATACTTGTGAAAGATTTGTAGTTGATACTCCCGCAGTTGATCGATGCAACTGAGTTACTCGACGTCGCTGAAGTCGATCGGCAACACTTTGACGACGAACGTGAGCGACATAAAAAGCAAAGCCAAGCACTGGGATTAAGGAATAAGTTAAAGACAAATTGTTAAATGCAGATTGCGAGAGAGTGAGGAGCAGTGCGGCGATGAGCATTCCAAAAACGATTCTCCGTCGCATCAAAACTTGCGCTACGCGCGCTTCATAATCAAGATCGGAATGGACTATTGCACGTGCAATAGAATCTTCCGCTGATCCGCTTGTTACTGTTCGCAAGGCACTCTTATATCGCTCTGCAGACTTGCCAGATGATTCTTCATGGCTATGAACCCAGCGGGGCACGAAATAGGCAACCCACATCCCCACGATAGATAGATAGATGATTCCGGAAGCCATGATGCTTAAAGATAGAGGTGTGAATACACTGTTTGGCGGATTTACGCGCCCGATTTGCGTACTTTTTTTGCAGATATTTTTCCCAGAATTGCGAGATTAGACCTACGTGATCTTTGGATTTTCGCGAACAAAACAGATGTGATCGCGCCAGTCCCCATCAATATGGAGATAGCGAGGTCGCTCTCCTTCAAGGAGATAGCCCGATTTTTCGGCAACTCGGCGAGAAGCGGCATTCTCTGGGCGCAGGTTTATTTCAATGCGATGCAGCCCTAATTCATTAAAAGCATAGTCAGTAATCATTATTACAGCCCTGGTAGTTATTCCGTGATTGGCATATCGCTTATCAATCCAGTACCCAATATGTGCGCCCCGCAGAGCGCCAAAAATGATTCCGCCGAGTGTTATCTGGCCGACAAGTACTCCCTTGTACCAAATCGAGAGATTCAATGAACGAAGTGCTCGCCCTTCTCTATTATGCGAGGCTACCTTCTGGAAAAACGTCGGCAATTTTCCCTGGGCTGATTCGCCAGGAACGTGCGGCAGAGTGGCTTCCCACGGGGTAAGCCACTCACGATTCACTGCTCGAACTTCATCCCAGGCAGCGCGATCGCGAATACGAAGTGGTCGAAGAGTTACCCCGCTATCTTCCAGAACAACGGGCCAGTTACTTGCGTTTTGCATACCCGCAACTTAAAAATATCTACGGCGGAGGACAACCACCGTAACCTCGGCACCAGCTTCCAAATCAACATCAGCTTCAGAGACTGCAATAAATGCATTGGAGTCTGAGAGTGTGGCTAAATCCTCCTGAGAGGGCAGCGCTCTCACCGACTTTCCATCCTCGGAGAGATAGGCCCTTACGTACGAGCGAGATCCGCTGGTTGAGGCGATCGGTCGCTCGAGCCGAGACTTGACCGAGGGGCGATGAATATTGGTTGATCCGAGCATGGTTCTAATCATCGGCCGAACAAAGAGTTCGAGAGAAATGTATGCCGAGATGGGATCGCCAGGAAGCGTCACGACCGGCGTCTTATCTGGTCCAATGACACCGTAACTGTGCCTTCCGCTTGCTTCAATCGCCAGTTCCACAGTCGTGATTTCACCCAGCGAACTCAATGCGCGCGTGATGAGATCAAAGGAGTCATCCCCTCGTTCTCCACTCACGATGATGAGATCGGCACGGACGAGTTGGTCTTCAACTACCCCTTTTAATTGCTCTTCGTCATCAGGAATGGAGAAGACTCGATAGGCGACCGCACCTGCTTCACGTACGGAAGTTGCAAGTAACCAAGAATTGGTTTCGTACTCCTCGCCAATTTTGAGGTGATTCCCCGGCTCAACTAGATCGGGGCCTGCCGAGATAACAACGACTCGCGGGTGTGGGCGAGTGGGAAGTTGTCTTAATCCAATGGAGGCCGCCAGGCCAATCTGCGTGGACCTGATTCTCGAACCGGCCTTCATCACCAAGCGATCCCCTGAGTAGACATCATCGGCGAGGGTGGCCCCATGAGCATCCAACAGAGGCATGTCAAAAGCATCTAGCGGCTTGCAGATGGCAAGTAAAGAGGTAAGGAATTCATCAACACGTACTTGCTCTGACATAATCCCACCATACTTGTAAAAGGAATACTTCTAGGGGATTTGCAGGGGATTTGCGTGAAAACGAATTCAGATAAAGATGCTAAGAAAGTGCTTAGGGATCGATATCGTCGGGAGAGAAAAGATCGATACCTGCCCTCGTCATTTACCTTCTTATTGGACACCCCAGAAATGAAGGCGGCAAAGTGTGTCACGAGTTACATATCTACTGGCGATGAACCAAGTACAAAAGAATTGAATCGAGAGCTCATTGCTCGTGGAGTGGCCGTTCTGCTGCCGCGGGTGCATGGAAAGACTCTGCAATGGGTCGAATGGAATGGCGACGCCAAATCTCTCAAAGAGAGCAAAGGGCTTTTCGAACCAATTGGGCAAGAACGTAATGACATCTCAGATATTGATGTTGTGATCGTCCCCGGACTCCACTTGGACCAACAGGGTTATCGCCTCGGTCAAGGTGGGGGCTTCTACGACCGAGCCCTCCCGACCATGCCGGGATGGAAAGTCGGCATGGTTCACTCTGGCGAAATAACTAGCGATCCCCTCCCGCGGGAGCCACACGACATCAAATTGGATGCAGGAGCCACTCCAGATTTAATAATCCGCTTTCCGCAATAATTAATTCTTGGGCAAATTCTTCGCTACAACAATTCGCTGAATCTGATTAGTCCCCTCGTAAATCTGAGTGAGTTTTGCGTCTCGCATCATCCGTTCAACTGGATAATCTGAAACGTACCCGTATCCGCCCATTATCTGCACCGCATCTGTTGTCACCTGCATGGCCGTATCACTGGCCAAAGTCTTACAAGCTGCAGCAAAGAATTTCAGGTCGGGATCATTTCGTTCGCTCTTGGATGCTGCCGCGTATGTCATCTGACGTGCCGCAGCTATCGCAATCGCCATATCTGCCAACATAAATTGAATACCTTGGAAATTGAAGATCGGTTTGTTGAATTGCTCGCGCTCGTGGGCGTATTTTGAAGCGATATCAAAGGCACCCTGCGCGATTCCCAGAGCTTGCGCCGCGATTGTGATGCGGGTGTGATCAAGAGTCTGCATCGCCAGCGCAAAACCTTCGTTTACTTCACTGATCCGTCGATCGTCGGAGAGTTCGACATTGTCAAAGTAAACCTCTCGAGTGGGCGACCCTCTAAAACCCATTTTCTTCTCGTGTGCACCAAAAGAGACGCCCGGGTCGCTTTTCTCGACAATGAAGGCCGTTATACCGTCGGCTCCTCTACTCGAATCTGTCGACGCGAAAACCGTGTAAAAATCGGAGAAGCCAGCATTAGAGATCCATTTCTTGCTCCCGCTAATTACCCACTTACTTCCCACTTGAGTCGCTTTGGTGCGAATTGCTGCGGCATCAGATCCGGCACCTGATTCGGAGAGGCAGTACGAAAATCCCTTTCCTTGGGCCAGTGGTCGAAGCCACCTCTCCTTCTGCTCTTGCGATCCAGAGAGTATGAGAGGTAGCGAACCGAGTTTGTTGACGGCCGGGATCAATGATGAGGCCGCGCACACGCGAGCAACCTCCTCAACGATGAGTACCACCGCAAGTGCATCGGCGCCTTCTCCTCCGAACTCAGATGGGACATGAGCGGCGGCTAAACCTGCGCGCTGAAGTGCATCGAAGGCCTCTTGCGGAAAGCGAGCATCCTCATCTACTGCATGCGCAAAGGGCGCAACCTCCTTCTCCGCGAGTGAGCGAATACTCTGGCGCAAATCTTTATACTCGGATGGAAGATCAAAAAGCGCGTCAGTGTCCACGTTCGATTTCCTCTACTCTCTTATCTCGCTCGGCTAGTTTAGAAAGATATGCGTTGTACTGCGCTAGTTCATCGGATTGGCCCATTGCGGCAAGGCGCTCGGCATTGCGATCAATTCTCTTTGCCTCATGAGAGTCGTCTCGAACCCAGAGAATAAACGTGGCCACGAGCGCGAGCAAGATTGGAATCTCCCCCATCGCCCATCCAATAGAACCGGCGAGATGTTGATCGGCAAGCAGATCAGGTGACCATGGACGGTTCAACTGCGCGAAATAACCACCATCAAGAAGGGCCGTCGAAGACATAAGGGCCACCGAAAAGAATGCGTGAATACTCATGGCAGCAAAAAGAATCACAATTCTCATTAGATGAGGCACGCGCTTTGGATTCGGATCCACTCCTATGATGACGTGGAAGAAGAGAAGCCCTGCCAGAACAAAATGAAGGTTCATAGCGAAGTGGCCAATGTGACTCTGCATCATCCCGCCAAATAATGAGGTGAAATACAGAACAAATAGCGATCCATCGAAAAGCAGAAGCGCCACAATCGGATTCACCCAAACACTCACGAGTCTGGAATGAAGAGCAGCAACCAGAGTCCCGCGTACCCCACGTTCAGTGGGTGTGCGACCCTGCGGCAGAGTGCGAAGAGCCAAAGTAATTGGAGCACTTAAAACGATGAAGATCGGAGCGATCATTCCCAGAATCATGTGCGCAATCATGTGATACGAGAATGAGAAGTGAGCGTAGACACCAATTCCGCCACTCGTCGCGAAGATGATGAAATACATCCCTGCCAAAAATGAAATCGTTCGATATCTGGGCCATGAATCGCCCTGTTTTCGGAGTCGATATATGCCTCGTAAATAGAGCGCGGTAGAGAGGAGAACAATCCCCAGGAAGAGTGCCTCAAGGTCGAAATCGAAAAGTAGTCTTGTGAAGTTGGGGGCGGCCGGCATAGGAAGACCCGCAATTGCGGTGGCGGCATCAAACTCTGTACTTCCCGTGGGGGTGGGCGGCTGATTTGTCGAAAGCCAAGAACCCAGCGCCAGCGCAATGATCATGATTGAAAGTTCGATAACTACAAGTTGGCCGAATTTCGCCAAGTTGATGTCTGTCATTTTGCCAGAAGTGAGATTGCGCCGCTGTTGATATCCAAGGAATATCAGGCCAACAGTCAAAACCACTTTCGCGATAACGACCAGCGCATAATTAGTGCGCCAGGCTTCTGCAAAATCCAATCGAATCCACGCATTAGCGGCTCCGCTGAGTACAACGGAAATAACTGCCCAGAGCGCCAAATGACTAAATCGTGGCGCCGCAATGAGACGAGATTTCGGATCTAGCAGGCCAAGTCCAATAATCCCGCCGACCCAGAGCGCCAATGCGACCACATGAATAATCAGCGACCCAACCGCCAGCGCATGCGATCCGCTGGCGGAGGAGTGTGATTGGAATACTGGGGCAATCACGCCAACAAGCGTCAGAATGAGAAGAAGCACCGCGCCACCAACTCGCTTCAAACGCGGAATTAGAATGAGGACGAGAATCCCCACTAGAAATTGGAAAAACATGTACTGACCCAGGGTTATTTGGGTGACGAAAGACTTAAGAGTTGTGACATCAAGGGCAGCCCCAACGGATTCATCCAGGACGTTAGCAAGAGTGAAAACAATGTTTGCTCCTGCCATCACGACCCATGTTCCACCGCTCCACAGAGCGAAGGTGCGCAACTTCAACGCCTCGATGCGCAGGGCGCCTTCTTTCTCCTCTAGAAGGAAACCCATGCAAAGTAGAACACCGACAAGAGAGATGCTCGCAGTAATTCCAAGAAACTTGCTTATTGTTGCGAGAGCATCGACAAAAGGTCCTGCTGAAGAGACGGATGCCGCCAACGATGTCATCGTTTCGTTATGAGTTTCCATGCATAAAAGCAGAGGGACAAAAAGACGGCCACTGCGGAGAGAATCAGGGCAATGACCAAGGTAGGCACTCCCACTGAATCACCCGGAGAGCTTCCGGGACTTGCCGAAGGAGAAATGACGGTAGGGGGAGGAGAAGTGATAACACTGGGAGCGGTAAACGAAAACGTGTATGTGCCTTCAAGTGGGATGTCATTGTCGGTAAGTAGCGAATATGAGACGGTATAAATTCCACTTGCCGTAAGCAATTTCAATCCAGCGACTGCATCCGTTCCGTTGACGGTCAGAGTGCCGTCATCTACCCGAGCGCCCTGGGGGTCGAGCACGGTAATCGAATTTCCTATATCGATAAGTGGCACTTCGGTTGTCATCGTGATTGCACTTGGCGAAGAGGCGAGTGTGGCCCCAGCGATAGGGGTGGTGCTTACCAGCGAATTAGCGCTGGCCGACCCGGTCGATCCGACCGCGATGAAGAGTAGAAATGCGCCCACCAGGGTCTTATGTAGCCTCACAATGCTCCAACCTTTGCGTTCTGCGTCTCAATACTTTTCGATTCGCCTCTATCGTCTCACTTCTTTAGACTTCTCTCTACTGCCCCCTCATTCATCGAGAGGGGACACGACGGTGAGAAAGGACGCTTGATGCCCACATATCAATACGCATGCAGCGCCTGCCACCACGAATTTGAGATTTTCCAGGCTTTCACCGACACGTCTTTGACGCATTGCCCCGAGTGCGAAGGCAAATTGCGGAAGGTCTACTCCCCAGTCGGAGTCGTCTTTAAGGGTTCAGGTTTCTATAAGACCGATTCTGGATCTTCGTCAAAGGCACCTTCAACTGCTTCCGCTGCACCGGCTTCGACTTCTACCGCACCGGCTTCGACTTCTACCGCACCTGCCGCGCCTTCGACTCCACCGGCTTAATAAAACCTGCCACAAGAAGGATCACTCGTGATGAGGTGGCCGATCTGATTCCAGTTGCTCATCTCGCTTCTTCTCATCTTCTTGATCATCGCGCGGGTCTCGTTCGTCTGATGAAGATTGGGGCCAATTCTCGCTCATAATTCCCCCACTCCAATCGAGCGTTCCAGCCCATCGAGAACGAACTCAAACGAATCTTTTGGCAGATGCCCTTCAATAATGAGGGCAGTTGCTCCATGAACCGCCGACCAAGTCAGGATCTCTGCGTAAGGTCGAACGGCCGGACGCAGAAGCCCCGCATCAGCTAAATCTTCGAGCGATTTCTGCAGCATTTTCCAAGCCCTCGAATTAGCTCTGAGCTCCTCCGCCTCTCTATCGTCGGCCGAACAGTAACCTCCGAAAATAAGCCGGAAAAAATTTGGTTCTTTGATAGCCCATTCAAAATAGGTCCGACCTAACGCGCGAAAACGGGCACGGGCGGCCTTTACGCCTTTACCCGAAATCTCTCCAATAACGCCTTCCTGGTAATCGGCAAGCTCCTCAAAAAGATGGCGCCCAACGTCGGCGATGAGGGAATCCTTATCGGGGTAATAGTGATAGGCAGCGCTGGGACTTACCCCTACTTCTGCGGCGACTGCCCGCAGCGAAAGATGTTCGGCTCCACCGGCACGCACCATTTTCGTGGCGGCCCGAAGGAGTGCCGATTCGAGATCACCGTGGTGGTATGTCTCACGGGGTTTTGGTGTTGCCATGGGGTTATTGTGCCCTTTATCTTGACAATGTTCAATTGCATCCATAATAATCTCTACATTGTTCAGATATGGAGATCCCTGTGTTTAACGCCCTCGCTCATCTAGTTGTTCGCCGACGCAAAATCACCCTAATTCTCTTCATCATCGGAGTTCTGGCCGCCGGCGGAGTCGGATCGCTCTCCTTCTCAAAACTCGACAGCGGCGGCTACTCAGATCCACATAGTCAGTCTGCGCAGGCTTCGAAATACCTGACGGATCACTTTGACGTAAAGGACCCCAGCGTTGTTCTCGTCATAGATTCGGGTACCAAGTCTCTCGACGATGTCGCGGTAACTGCAGCTGAGTCTCGTTTGGAATCTCAAGTGGGGGCGGTGGAAGGAGTGGCTCAAACGCTCTCCTACTGGAGTTCTGGAAAGTCACCAGCACTGATGTCTAGTGATGGGAAAGCCGCCTTTCTCTTCGTCTATGCGGAGAAAAC
The DNA here is from genome assembly GCA_049287065.1 of Candidatus Nanopelagicaceae bacterium. Taxonomy (GTDB): domain Bacteria; phylum Actinomycetota; class Actinomycetes; order Nanopelagicales; family Nanopelagicaceae; genus QYPT01. Next base: position 283,326 of record JBAQFB010000006.1, on the reverse strand, counting down.
GAATTTTGGAAGCATAGAAGACTTAGGAAGACTGATTCAGGAGAAATTTGAAGGCAAGTACGAATCCCTCAACGTCTACGCCTCCGGCGCCGGTGTAGTCGCGCATGCGATCAACTCCAAGATCTCTAAGGATCTGGCTTTGGCAGAGGCGATCTCGATTCCCCTCACTTTCATTCTGCTCGCTTTTGTATTTGGCGCTCTGGTTGCATCGGTTATGCCTTTGGTAGTCGGTATCAGCGCAATTCTCGGAGCGCTTTTCATCATCTTGCTTTTCACACTCTTCACAAGTGTCAGCATCTACGCGCTCAATCTCATTACGGGCCTTGGATTGGGCTTGGGAATTGATTACGCACTCCTAATCGTCAATCGCTTCCGTGAAGAGTTGCATGCCGGAAAAAGTGTGGAGGAAGCCGTTACTACAACTGTGACTACCGCAGGCAAGACGGTCTTCTACTCGGGGCTTACCGTTCTTGTCACGCTCAGTTCGCTCATGCTCTTTCCGCTAAGTTTCCTGAAATCCTTCGGATATGCCGGGATTGCAGTCACTACCCTGGCAGTAGCTGGCGCTCTCATTCCCCTCCCCGCCATTTTGGCAATACTGGGAAATCGAATCGACAAAGGGGTCGTCCGTCGTGGTGCCATTACCCAGCATGAAGAGGGTCGTTGGGCAAGAACAGCGCGATTCGTTATGCGACGACCCGTGCCAGTTGTAATTGTCTCCTTAATTATTTTGGGAATACTGGCGGCACCGATCAAAAATATTGCCTTCGCCCAGATCGACTCACGTGTCCTACCAAAGTCGAATAGTGCAGCCGTCGCGTCAAAAATGATTCTTGATCGTTTCCCGGGACAAGAGAGCAGTCCGATTGAAATCATTATTCCCGGCGGAGTCCAGAAGTCAGCCGAAGTTGCGGCTTACCTCGATAAGGTTAAATCCGTTGATGGCATTATTCGGATCAACCCTCCCCAAGTAAGCGGGGAAGATCTGCGGATAACGGCGATCGAATCAATTGGTTCGCGGATGAGTGCCGTACAAGTAATGATCCACGATCTCCGCGCTATTCCCTCTCCAGCTGGAACTCTGATCGGAGGAGCAGCCGCTGATTTCACAGATTCGCAGGATGGCATCGCAGACAAATTGCCTTGGGCGTTGGGCTGGATTGCCCTGAGTGTCCTCATACTCATATTCATATTCACGGGTTCAATCATTTTGCCAATTAAGGCCGTGATACTTAATGGACTCTCATTGCTTGCAACCCTCGGACTCCTGAGTTGGATCTTCATTGATGGCCACATGAAGTGGCTCATCGGGGATTTCACGGTCACGGGCACCCTGGATACTGGTACAACAATTCTGGTTGCGGTGGTGGTCTTCGGACTCTCGATGGACTACGAAATATTCCTCCTCTCGCGCATCCGGGAGGAACACTTCGCCGGCAAATCCAACACCGAAGCGGTAGCGACTGGCTTACAGCGCTCTGCACGGATTATTACCGCGGCTGCAATGCTGCTCGCAGTCGTGTTTGCCTCTTTCATTTCAAGCGGCGTAACTTCGATCAAACTTCTGGGTCTTGGTGTCGGGTTCGCCGTCTTGCTTGACGCAACCCTGATTCGCGCACTCTTGGTTCCGGCATTAATGCGATTATTTGGCGAATGGAATTGGTGGGCACCTAAAGCGCTCAAGCGCTTCACATTGACGCACTAATTCTTAATCCTTAAGAATTAATCAAGACCAAACTGTGTGTCCTCGGCCGGAGTCGGACCGGCGACCTACCGCTTAGGAGGCGGTTGCTCTATCCACTGAGCTACGAGGACATAAGAATCATTTCTAACACGAACAGAGCAAAGGGTACTCGTTGAGATTGCAGAAGATAGCCAATGTTTTACGCACAAAATTGGCAGATAGATGCCGATTGACTACCATTGGAATCACCTAGAACACCTAATTACACTGAATGGAAGGCCGACAATGAAAGCGCTAGTTATAGGCGCAGGCGGCGTTGGCAGGGCAATTGCAAATATTGCATCTCGTAGGTCCTTTATCTCCTCAATGGTGATAGCCGACAGGACATTGACCCGCGCAGAAGAAGCCGTCGCACGAGTAAAAGATTCCCGATTCTCAGCAGCGCAAGTGAATGCTGCAGAATTGGAAGATATTCGCGAACTCATCCGCAAAGCAGCTCCTGATGTGGTGATCAATGCTGTGGATCCGCGATTTGTCATGCCGATTTTTCTAGCGTGCGAGATTGAAAATACCAATTACATCGATATGGCGATGTCACTCTCCCGCCCTCATCCTCATTATCCAAATACCGAAACCGGCGTAAAACTGGGCGACGAACAATTTGCCCGTGACTGGAACTGGAGCGAGCGCGGCATCTATGCCCTTGTCGGCATGGGAATCGAGCCGGGAATGAGCGATGTCTTTGCCAGATACGCCTCGGATTTCCTCTTCAGCCGAATTGATTCCATTACTGTCCTGGATGGTTCCAACCTCACGGTTGAAGGTCATGACTTCGCGCCTTCCTTCTCCATTTGGACCACCATCGAAGAATGTCTCAACCCACCGTTGGTCTGGGAGGATGGTCGTGGTTGGTACACCACCGCGCCATTTAGCGAGATCGAAGTATTCGACTTCCCAGAAGGAATCGGACCGGTGGAGTGCGTCAACGTTGAGCATGAGGAAGTTGTGCTTATTCCGCAGAAAGTGGATGCGAAGAAGGTTAACTTCAAATATGGACTAGGTGCAGAATTCATTACCACCTTGAAAACAATTCACATGCTCGGTATGGATCGGAAAGAACATGTCGACGTGCAAGGGATCTCTGTCTCGCCACGCGACCTACTGGCCGCCTCACTTCCAGATCCTTCAACATTGGGTGAACGCATGCACGGCAAGACTTGCGCCGGAACGTTAGTAAAGGGTCTCAACAAAGAGGGCCAGCCATACGCCTGCTATATCTACAACGTCATCGACAACGAGTGGTCAATGAAGGAGTACGGCGATCAAGCTGTCGTCTGGCAGACCGCGGTCAATCCACTGATCGCAATGGAACTGATCCATAAGGGCGTATGGGAACCATCTGGCGTCAATGGCCCTGAGTGGTTTGAGCCGAAGCCATTCCTCGACCTGCTTGAGGCCTACGGAACAAGTTGGACCATTCGCGAAGAGGATTCAAGCCAGATCGAGATATAGGTTTACCTCATGAAGGAAACCTATGACGTTCTGATCATAGGTTCTGGTTTCGCAGGTTCGGTCGCAGCACTTCGCCTGGTTGAAAAGGGGTACAGCGTCGCTGTTCTCGAAGCAGGGCGTCGTTTCACTGATCAGGACTTTCCTAAAACCTCGTGGCGGATCAATAAGTTTCTCTTCGCACCACGGCTCGGGCTGATCGGTCTGCAGAGAATTCACTACCTACCCAATGCGCTCATTCTCGCTGGCGCCGGCGTCGGTGGCGGATCTCTGATCTACGCAAACACTCTCTACCAACCAGGTGATAAGTACTTCTCCGATCCGCAATGGTCTTCGATCACCGATTGGAAGAGCGAACTAGAACCATTTTATGACCAAGCCCGACGGATGCTCGGGGTAACCCAGAACCCCTACTTCTCCCCCAGCGATCAAGCAATGAAAGATGCGGCGGATGCAATGGGAGTTGGCGAGACGTTCCGACTGGCGCCGCTTGGAATCTTTTTTGGTACCAACAAGTCTGCAAAGACAATTAAGGATCTTCAAGGAGAATTGGCAAAGGATCCATATTTCGGCGGAGTTGGACCGGACCGAAACGGATGTATTCAATGTGGCGAATGCATGACCGGTTGTCGGCATAATGCGAAAAATACTCTGCCGAAGAACTATCTTGGACTGGCAGAGCGAGCTGGAGTAAAAGTACATCCACTTACAACCGTGACAAAAATTGAACAGACCGATGGATCATGGAAAGTGACTGCAGCAAAAACGGGCCCGCTTCCTTCGCGAAGTCGAGTCTTTTTCGCTCGCGATGTCATCGTCGCGGCAGGAACCTATAACACGCAAAAATTGCTCCACCGAATGAAATCGGATCAAGTGCTTCCTAGACTCTCCAACCGGCTGGGTGATCTTTCTAGAACAAATAGTGAGTCACTGCTCGGTGCCACCATGCCCACGACTGAAATCGACTTCAGTGAAGGATCAGCGATTACGTCATCATTCTTCCCAAATGAGCAGACCCATATCGAGCCGGTGAGATACGGAAAAGGAAGTAACTTAATGGGATTGCTTCAAACGATCATGACGGAGGGATCAACATCAAATGCCCGTCGACGTCAGTGGCTCATTAAATTTCTGAAGAACCCCGCGCTACTTCTTAGAGCACTTAACGTTCGACGGTGGAGTGAGCGGACGGTCATCGCCCTCGTCATGCAGAATGTGGACTCGTGGATCAAAGTAAGTGGAAAACGGGGCTTGCTTGGGTGGCGTTTGACTTCAAAAAATAGTGCCGAACAGCCCAATGCGACGTGGATTCCCGAAGGCAATGAGACTGCGTGCGCGATTGCAAAGAAGTACAACGGCACTGCCATGGGTCATCTGGGTGACCTAATAGATGCACCCTTTACTGCCCATTTTGTCGGTGGAGTAGTCATCGGTGAATCACCAGAGAAAGGAGTGATAGATCCTTATCACCGAGTCTGGAATTATCCTTCACTTCACGTAATTGATGGCTCGACAATTACGGCCAATTTGGGAGTAAATCCTTCACTGACAATCACCGCACAGGCGGAAAGGGCCATTTCGCTCTGGCCAAACCGAGGCGACAATGACCCGCGTCCTCAACAATTTGAAATGTACCAACGCCTCAATCCAGTAATACCTCGCCATCCAGTTGTGCCAATCGGAGCTCCAGGCGAATTCCGACTAACACCAAGAAGGAACGGAAGCAATGACTAAAACGGCACTCATCACTGGAGCAAGTGCTGGAATAGGCGCCTGCTTTGCAGACCTTCTCGCCAAAGAAGGCTATGACCTAGTACTCGTTGCACGCGATGAAGTCAGACTCAACGAACTCGGACGGCGATTGCAAAGTGAACATGGAATCAATTTTGAAGTTCTTCCGGCAGATCTAACCGTCGCCGACGATCTCTTGCGTGTTGAGGAGAGAGTGAAAGACGCTCCCAACCCCATAGATGTACTCATCAACAATGCTGGTTTTGGAATCAAAAGGAGTTTTCTCGCCAGCGATGTCTCAGCGGAGCAAGGACTATTGGATGTCCTTGCGAAAACGCCCATGCGGCTTATGCATGCGGCGCTTCCTTCAATGAAAGAGCGTAATTCGGGAATCATAATCAATGTTTCATCAGTCGCCGGTTGGGTCGCTGGGGGTTCCTACAGTGCAGCGAAGTCATACCTCACTGTACTTAGCGAATCAATTCACTCAGAGCTCTCCAGATCCAATGTAAATGTGCTTGCGCTCTGCCCTGGGTACACACGAACCGAATTTCATGCGCGTGGCAAGATGCGAATGTCCGGACTTCCCAATTTCATGTGGTTGAAGGCCGAGAATGTTGTAGCCAAAGCGTGGTCAGATGCCAATGCTGGAAAAGCAGTCTCCGTCCCGGGATGGCAGTACGCAATATTTGCCACCTTCGCCCGCTCGGCACCTCGGCCCCTGATCCGCAAATTCGGAATCAATATGAAGCCCAAAAAGCGCATGAAATAGCCATTTTCTGTCAGTTCTCGGTGAATTTCATAAATGGTGAGATTTAGGCTTCTGAGCCTGTTCTGAATTGGCTACGATTGGTCCACATTCTCTGGAGGTTATTATGTTTCGCAAGGTAATTACTGCATCTGCTCTTGGCTTTCTTCTGGCTGGATCTCTAGTCGCTACTTCTGCCAATGCAGCAACGATCAACAATGGCGTCGCTTGCAAGAAGGTGAACGCGAAGATCAAGTCCGGTGGCTATATTTATAAGTGCACCAAGAATCCGACAGTCAAAAATGCGAAGAAACTGACCTGGGTTTCCCTAGATTGTCTAAACACCAATGCTATTTATGTTAAGCAGAACACCGCCTACCTGGCCCTGGTTAAGAATCTCCCAGCCACCCTTGCGGCACTTGATGCCAATATCGTAGCTGAGCAATTGAAGGCCACCGAGGCGAGCGCAAAGGCCGACGGCCTCGATGCGCAGATTGTCATTTGGAATACCAAACTAACCGAATTTACGGCTGCCCGAGACAAGCTCGCAGCCGACGGAACGACCTCGGTTAAAAAGACGGAGGCGCTGGCTAGTTATGCCGCCGCCATCCGTTCAATTAATTCTGCAATCCGCTCCAATACAGCCGCATCTCTCTCCCTCCGCAAGGTCGGTGCAAGCGTGGCGACAATGCAGGCAACGCGTACCTCAACGCTCAACTCCATTGCTCAGGCCAAATCTGGGGTAGCGCAATCACTCTCCATGCGTGGTCTGGTCTGCCAGAAGGGCATGTAAAACCTACTCACAATACTTAGCGCTAGCCATAGATTGAGCGGAGAGGCTCGGTCTATGGCTAGCCCTATTTATAGGACTTGGTGACCTGCCTTAACTTCACGTAAATGGTCTGGTTGAGTGGAGCCCTTGCACCCACGTTGCTGATGATTCACGTGATCTTTCGAGTTGCTACCTCTGGAACGAATCTCTTCATCGATCTCATCCTCTTTCACACAATCTCAATCGGGGCGGCCATATCGATTCTCACCTCGCAACGCTTCAACGACCGAATAGCGCGAATTACACTTGGAACGGCAATAGTTTGCTGGAGTATCGGTTCCCTGCTCTCAACTTATAACGAATTCTTCCGTCTTCCTGAAATGAATCCGAATATTGCCAACGCCTTCTATTTACTCTTTTATCCTTCAGCCTTCATTGGAGTCCCGCGAGCTTTACGTGCGCGCGGAAGACTCGGGTCGCTGGAAATACTCGACGCCACCATCTTGGGGCTAGGCCTAAGTGCGATCGGTGCGGCCTTTCTCATTGAGCCGGTGCTTCCCTATTCGCAAGGAGACTTCGCGCAAACTTTCATCGCCATACTCTTTCCGATCGCCGACTTAGTTCTGGTTGCCCTCGTCCTGGCGCTCACGCTGATCGCTCCGCCGACTCGCCGCAGCGCACTCATCACCGCGGGGATATCGATTTTTCTAATTTCAGATTTTCTTTTTCTCTGGCTCAATGTGAATCACCGATATTCATTGGGAACTCTGACTGATGACTTGTGGCTACTGGGAATTGTGGTGCTCGCCCAAGGCTTTCGCTTTCGCGGAGCCGAACGAGCGCTCATTGGAACAATTCACCCGCTCTTTGTCGCGCTCTCAGTAATGATGAGCGCAACGCTCTTATCAATTACCTCTCTACGCCCGGGATATTTCCCGGAATTTATTTTGATTCCAACAATCACAACTCTGATCTTGGCCTTTGTGCGGATGATGATCGCTCTACGGCTAGCCCGCTCGATTGGCGAAGAAAGAGTTCTTGCTCGTACTGACGACCTAACAAATCTACCCAATCGAAGAAGGTTTATTGCCGAACTCGGAACACTTACAAAGAATTCCGAAGTTGAGGGCGCATTGCTTCTGCTCGACCTAGATGGGTTCAAGCCGATCAACGACTTGCATGGGCATGAGATCGGCGATCAACTTCTCAAGGAAGTTTCTCTGAGATTCACACGAGCCCTGCCGCAAGGAGCCCTGTTGGCCAGGCTCGGCGGCGATGAATTTGGCGCAATTGTGCGAGGCAATTTCGTCGAAACCTATGAGGTGGCCCATGCACTGCGTGCCACCTTGAGTTACCCGTTCTCCATCGCCGGCCTTCAAATCCACGTAGGCGTGAGCGTGGGGCATGTTGGCAATGACGGTGCCCCCGATCTCCTGCGCCGCGCAGACCGAGCAATGTATGAAGCCAAGCGCCAGGGCGTCGGAGTTTGGTCTGAGTCGGGCGAGAGAGCCAGGAGTGACACGAGAGAAGAGGTTTGAATTTTTAGCCTATGATTTAGGGCGCGCTGCCGCTCCACTTTCATACAGGCGCGCAGAAGAGGTCTAATTGTCCGCATCCTTCCACAATCGAATTCTTGTTCTCGGCGCCGGCTCCGTGGCCCAATGCGCAATTCCATTACTGCTCGAACATTTAGTGGAAGCAAAACAGATGACGATTGTGGACCAGAGGGACAATAGATCACGTGTGCAGGAAGCCATCGACCAAGGCGCCACATATTTTCAAGACCAACTGACCCGAGAGAATTTGGATGAATTTCTCAGTCGGTATCTTTCAGCAGGTGACTTCTTACTCGACCTAGCTTGGAACATAGATGCAAATGAAATGATCCAGTGGGCCCATGACCACGACGTGATTTACGTCAACACCTCTCTGGAGGAATGGGAACCTTATTCCGGTGGACCTGAACGAAGTGTTCAGTCGCGAACACTCTACGTGCGTCACATGCGTATTCGTGAAATGAGAGCCGGTTGGACGAAGAAGGGTCCGACTGCAATTGTTGAGCACGGGGCCAACCCGGGATTGGTATCGCACCTGACAAAGCGCGCCCTCGTGGATATCGCCACTCGTGCGCTCAAAGATGGATTGGCTGGAGAAGGCGTCGAAGATGCACTTGCCGAAAAAGACTTTCCGGTTCTTGCTCAAAAACTCGGCGTTAAAGTCATTCATATCGCCGAACGCGATACCCAAGTCGCCGATAAGCCAAAGCTGGTTGGCGAATTTGTAAATACTTGGAGTGTCGAAGGATTCTATGAAGAAGGAATCGCACCCGCGGAATTGGGCTGGGGCACGCACGAGAAGAAGCTTCCAAAAAATGCCTACCAGCATGAAGATGGACCGAAAAACCAAATTGCAATTGCCCAACCTGGAGCCACAACCTGGGTCCGTTCATGGGTTCCGAATTCTGAAACTACTGGACTGCTGGTTCGACATGGTGAGGCTTTTACGATCTCTGATCACCTCACGGTGTGGGATGGCGACACCGCTGTCTATCGCCCAACAGTGCATTACGCATACTGCCCCACAGACGCTGCAATTGCCTCAATGCGCGAACTTGAAATGCGCCAATGGGATCTCCAACAGAATCAACGGATTATGAATGATGAAATCATCGATGGGGAAGATCGCCTGGGCGTCCTTCTGATGGGTCATCCATACAAAGCCTGGTGGACCGGATCGCTTCTGAGCATTCACAATTCACGGAAAATGATTCCACACCAATCTGCCACCACTGTTCAAGTTGCCAGCGCGGTATACGCTGCTGTTGCATGGGCAATGAAGAATCCTGATCAAGGACTCTTGGTTCCGGATGATCTACCTTGGGATGAAGTTCTCGCTTACGCAGAAAAATACTGGGGCGGCTTTCATTCAGAGCCTGCCGATTGGGATCCGCTGAAATATCGAAACGATCTCTACGGCCCCTGGAACGGTCGAGAATACGACCACTCAGATCCTTGGCAGTTCGCTAACTTTCTGGCGTAAGCGCCTTAATCGCCTTAAAGCGAGTTAGGGTTGCAGGCACCATGGAGAGAATTAAGCGCTACCAGATTCGGGGAATCTCTCGGCCGGTAGAACGCGTTCGTTTCAAGGGTCGGCTGGTGGACTATTGGAGTCCGGACGTGCCGACGGAGCATCTACTGATCGCACATGATGGCCAGAATGTGTTTAAGCGCGACGCATTTACTGGACGCCATTCATGGCGAATGGCGCAGAGCGCGCTCGCGGTGGGTAACGAACTCGGAATCACGCCTCCTGCGATTATCGCCGTATTCCACAGCCGATCACCGGAGAACCCGTGGGGGCGAATTCATGATCTTGCCCCCGAAGATCCCTACCAAAACGGAGTCAGCGCCGGAAGAGAAGCTAATGATGAAATTTCTATAAGCGACCTGCAAGGAAACAAATACCTCGAACAAATCACAGACGAAATTACACCCGCAATCTGCAAGGAACTCGGGTTGGATGTCGCAGCGATCGACAAAGCCGTAATCGGATCCAGCATGGGTGGCCTTGCCTCCCTCTATGCCCTCGGTAAGCGTCCCGATTTCTTCAGTACCGCGCTTGCTCTTTCAACTCATTGGCTAGCGGGAGAGGAGCCGCTAGTCGATGCAATCATTGACGCCCTGCCAACGCCCGGTAAGCACAAGATTTGGATGAGTCATGGGACGAGTGGTCACGATGCCGAGTATGGGCCGTTTCAGAAACACGCAGACCAGAAAATGTACGATGCGGGTTGGAGTGAGAGAGATTTCTCCACGCGTGTCTATCGAGGATCTGGGCATAACGAGAGATCGTGGGCAAAATACTTGGACGAGCCGATCAAGTTTTGGTTGGACGCCAGCAACCTCTAGCCTTCTCTAACCTTTGACCGCGCCTCTGAGCATTCCTGAGACCAGGAATCGTTGAGCAAAAAGGAAGATCATTAACGATGGAACAGTTACAAGAACCGCCGACACACTGAGTTTTTGCCAAGCTTGATCAAATTGAAAAATGTAAGTTCGCAATCCGACGGGTAGCGTGTAATGCTCTGGAGAAATTGCCACTACATTTGCAAAAGCGACTTCATTCCACGCGGTAATGAAGGTGAAGAAGCAGGTGACCGCAATCCCAGGCAAAGCCAAGGGAAATATGATTCGGCGGAAAATTCCAAATGGAGATAACCCATCGAGAGCACCAGCTTCGTCCAACTCCTTGGGAATTCCATCAAAAAATCCTTTCAGCATCCACGTGCAAAACGGAACTGCGATAGTTGAATATGCCAGCAGAAGCCCAGGAACGCTATCCAACATTGAGAAATGGAATATCGGGAAACGGACCAATATTTGATAAATGGGAACTAAAAGAATTGCGGCTGGGAACATTTGAGTCACGAGGAAGAAGTTCAAAACACTCTTTCTTCCTGGAAAAATGAAGCGAGATAAGACATAGGCGGCAGTTGCGGAGAGAAAGACCCCAATTGCCATAGTCACCAGGGCCACGAAGATCGAGTTCCTGAACCAAGTGAGAAATTCTCCATCGTTTTCTGTCAGTACTTGGTGGTATCCATCCAATGTCCAAGTCTCGGGAAGCAAACTCAATCCCTTTGATGACTTAATTTGTTCGTCGCTCTTAAACGAATTAAAAAAGATTAGGATGGCTGGAAGAATCGATATGAGTGCGGCAGCAGAGAGCGTTCCGTGTAGTCCTAAAGACGCCCAGAACGACCGCCCACGCTTTGCCCCCACGGTACGGAAGGCGTTTTTCACCATGTTTCTTCTCCAGATCTGCGCACGGTCCCACGATAGAAATTGGTAAATACAAGCAGCATTGACAGGATTATTACTCCCCAAGCTGTTGCGGTTCCGTACTGTTTAAAGTCAAAGGCCTCCGCGTATGCGTACGTGGAAAGAATTTGCGTGGAAGTACCAGGACCTCCCCCAGTGACTAGGTAGATCACGGCAAATGAATTGAAGGTCCAGATCAAACCGAGCAAAATCACCGTGGCAGAAACTGCCCGTAGGCCGGGCATTGTCACGTTTTTGAATCGCTGAAAGGCATTGGCCCCGTCGATTTTCGAAGCTTCGATTAACTCGGAATCAATATTCTGCAACCCGCCCAATAGAGTAACAATCATAAATGGAACGCCCAGCCAAACATTCACGAGGATGACAGCCACCTTGGACCATAAGTCGCTACCGAGAAATGCCGGGGGATTCTCTATGCCAATCTCAATCAGAAACTGGTGCAAAAATCCATAAGGGCTATTGAAAATGAATCTCCAGGCGAATGCGGAGATAAAGGTCGGCATTGCCCACGGGATCAAAAGCAGCAATCGATAGGCAGAGCGGAATCTCATCTCACGGTTGAGCATGATGGCAAAAGTCAGACCGAGCCCATAATGGAAGAATACATTTATGAGCGTCCATACAATGGTGAAAATAAAGACCTGGCGAAATTCCGTACTCTTCAAAACCTGAATGTAGTTTTGAAATCCCACATAGCCATAAGAGTCTTCCATGAAGACGTTGAGCGAATTAAATTGATCCGCATTGGTAAAGCTCATTTTGAACGCCTGAAATAGCGGATAAATTACCAAGAAGAGCATCGCGAGGAATGTCGGGAGCAACATGGCATACGCAAATGACCACTGCGCGTATCCATTCTTAATTCTGCTTAGCATTTATCCATCCCATGAACTTGCGCGGAAAGTGTCCTAACAGTCAGAGTGACGCACACGCGGGTTAAAAGTGCGCCACTCTGACATGTTAAGCGATATCGACTACCTATGAAACGATCTTGTAGTCCCTGAACAACTTGCTCTTCCAGGCCTTGGCTACAATCGTCGCGGCTTCCTGCGCGGTGGTCTTACCCTGCAAGAAGTTCTGGAAGTTTGGACCGAAGTCTGTGTAGATCTGGCCGCCCTGTGGCAACACTGGGCGAGCAGTTGCAACCTTCATCTGCGCAAGGAACTGCGTGATGACAGGGTTATTCGCAACAAGTGGAAGCTTGTATGCAGACGCGCGGGATGGCAGCAAGTTATTCGCTGAGGCCCACTTCTCATTTGCAGCAGCTCCCGCTAAGAAGGTCAGTAACTTCACTGACGCGGAGTAGTTCTTCGATGTCTTGGAGATAACCCATCCGTTGCCACCGACTGGCGAGCCTTGTCCGCCAGGACCCTTTGGAATAGCGGCGACACCTAAGTTGGCTTTATCCGCAAATGCAGCGCCCGCAAGAATGTCTGATGACGCCCATGGGCCGTTGACGATCATTGCAACTTGGCCCGCCTTGAATGCAGTTTGGGCATTGCCGTAGTCGTTTGCGAAGTCAGTATTTGGCATAGCGCACTTACTGTTCATAAGGTCTTTGTATGCTTGCAGGCCAGCCGCAGATTTTGCGCTACCAATGAGGATCGACTTAGTTTTAGGATCCACAAGTCCTCCGCCAAATCCCCAAACCCATGCCTGGACCCAGTACGAATCTCCCCGGAGGAAGATGCCGTTACCGGTTGGGAATTTCGCCTCGCACAGCGACTGAAGTTCTGCAAGTGTCTTCGGAACAGTCATCCCTGCATCTTTGAACATCTTCTTGTTATAAAGCAGCGCAGGCGCATCTGGTGCGTGTGGTAAGCCCCAAATCTTGCCTAAGTAGTTGTAGTACGCAAAAGCTCCAGGAAGGAAGTCCTTCTTGTCAGCTGCGGAGACGAATTTTGTAATGTCAGCGAGGTAGCCTTTTGATGCCCACAGCGCTACGTCTGCAATTTCAGCGCGCATAATGTCTGGACCTTTTTTGGCCTGGACTGCCGCGCTAAATTTCGCATCTCTAGTATCAAATGGTGTCATGACGACCTTAACTTTCACTCCAGGATTCTGGCGCTCAAAGTCAGCGGTAATGCTCTGAAGTGTTGGTGTTTCTTGTGCATTTGTTGTAGTCCAAATTGTTAAGACTGTAGCGGCGTTTGCTGCCGGGACAAGCACCACTGACGCAACCAAAGCGCCAGCAGCCATGGCGCCCACGGCACCCAGATACTTACGACTCATACTTTTCTCCTTGAGAGTGTTTCGTCGCAAACATGCGACGTAGACGAATCTTCACAAGTGTCCGTAGGAAGGTCAAGCAAACATCCCTCAAAAAGCCTTGTTTTACGCGATTGTTATCAACAAAAGTTATTACTGTAAATTCTGTAACGATTCATAGAATGCTATCGCAGCCTCAAATATTTACACGACCTTGAAATTGCATGAACGGTGCTAAAACATCTGGTTAATGATTGAATCTACGAAATCTTAAATAGAAAAGTTCGGTATCAATCTCTTATCCAAGCGCAAGCCCATGCTTCGAGTTGAAACCTGCCATCCACTTCACGTGCAGTTGATTGGGAAGAAATCAATACTTCGCCCGATGTATGTATCGATGACGGTTGATCAGACATATTTAAAATCACCTCTATCGATCCACGCCGGTACGAAATGACACCTGAAGCGTCGGGCTTTCTCTGCCAAGAGAAATCGATTGCGCCCTCCGCGATCTCTCTTCGGAGTTTGATGGCGCGGCGATAGAGTTCGAGTGAACTCTTTTGATCTCCCGTCTGCTTCTCCACAGTCAGTGAAGCCCACTCTTGAGGCACAGGCAGCCAAGGTCGACCGGTAGTGAAACCAAAGGGAGAATCAACCCCGCCCCACGGTAGAGGCACACGCGCGCCGTCACGACCTTTTTGAGCGCCCTTAGTTCGGATGAATGCGGGATCCTGCCGATCGATATCTGCAAGTTCGGCGTCAGGAAGACCCAACTCTTGACCTTGATATACATAACAAGATCCCGGCAAACCAAAAATAAATAATGCCAATGCGCGAGCTTGCACTTCGCCGATCCGTGAAACCACTCGAGGTGAATCATGATTACTGAGCGCCCAGGTCGGCGATGCTCCAACACCGCCCATAAGTTTCAGCGTCCTCTCTACGCAGGTAAAGATTGCTTCATCATCAAACGGAGCAACCAGAAGGTCAAAATTGAATACTTGGTGCAATTCATCCGGGCGAACGTAGAGAGTCGCCCGCTCCGGCGGATGGACCCACGCTTCGGCCACGGCCATTATCTCCCTGTCATAGGAGTCAAAGATCTTGCGCCACTCACGGTAAATTTCATGAACGCCGTCGCGATCAAAATATGGCACAGTTGCTAGCAATTCATTACGGGCTGAATCATCCAGTTCAACGTCCAGACGAAGTGCATTACTCAGTCCCTGCGGATCAAAATGGTCCTGCAGAATATTCTCTTTCACGAGGCCATGGGCTACATCGATTCGAAATCCATCAACACCGAGATCTATCCAGAACCGAATGGTCTTTTCAAAGTCGTCCCTAACGTCAGCGTTGCCCCAATTTAGATCAGGTTGTGAAGAATCAAATAAGTGCAGGTACCACTGACCATCGGAAACCTGAGTCCAAGCCGGCCCACCAAACAAGGAAATCCAGTTATTTGGTGGCGTGCCGGCGGCCTTTCCATCATGAAAATGAAATCGTGATCTCTCCGCAGAACCTTTAGGTGCAGTGAGCGCTGCTTGGAACCAGGCGTGGTCGCTCGAAAAGTGATTGGGGATTATGTCGATGATGACTTTCAATCCGAGTTCATGTGCGCGGTCAAATAGAACCTTGGCGTCGTGCAAGGTTCCGTGTCGCGGATCTACATCGCGCGGATTGGCGACGTCATACCCGCCATCTTTATTCGGAGAAGAGTAGAAAGGGCTTAACCAAATGCCGTCTACACCAAGAGCGTGAACATAATCGAGGTGATCTGAAATTCCCTTAAGGTCGCCTTCCCCATCGCCGTTGCTATCAAAGAATGAGCGAGGATAAATCTGGTAGAAAACCGCTTCTTTCCACCACCTGGTTTCCTTCATTTCAGACGCCAAACACCACTGACTGCGCCCTTGCTTGAGATTGCAATCTGATTGGATTTCATTTCCGGTCCGTAAAGAGTCTCCTTGACGGAGTATCCATATGGTTTTAGGTTGATGTTGTAACGCCCAGCAGAGCGGGCAGCAAAGACCAAGACACTCTCCTTCTCAGATTCACGGAGGAAGGCGATGGAATTTGGGCTAATGTCAATCCAGCGGAGTCCGCCATTGCTAATTGCATGCGATTTCTTCCGTAACGAAATCAGTTTTTTGAATTCTGCAAAGAGCTCGTTGTCCCACTTCTTTGAATGCTCCCAGTCGATAGTCCTTCGAGAGTCCTCCCCCCACTCACCTTCCATTCCGATTTCATCGCCTGCAAAAACCGACGGCACTCCTGGATATGTAAAAAGGATTGTTGCACCTGCAATATGTCGGGCTCGGTCATGTCCGACCACGTTCCTGAACCGGGCAGTATCGTGCGAATCCAAGAGAAGCATGCTTGCCGTGAAAGATCTCCAGGGAATTCCAGCTGAGAATGAACGCATCATTCCAACCATCGCCTCTCCCGAAAATGTTGGGATCGGCGTGGGCAAGCCCATGAAATTATCCGTAAATTTTGCCGACTTGCTCAACCATCCCCAGATGGGGCGAGCGAACCCGACGTAATTCATCGTGCCGTGCCAACCGAAGCCATCTAGGTCCGACGGAGAATGGTCCGCATTCTCCGCAACCAGCCAGGCGTTGGGATTGGTCTCATCCATCGCCCTACGCACCCCGCGGGCGACTTCTTGATTCATATCTTGCGAGCCCAACCGACCCGTCATGTTGCCAACATCAATACGCCACCCGTCGGTATTAAAGGGCGGCTTAAGCCATCGTCTCACCACCGAATCGGCGCCTGAGTACATCTTCTCTCTAAGAAGTGGGGACTGATAATTCAATTTTGGAAGTCCCGGAACACCCCACCAACTGACATAGCCGTGTCGAATTGTCTTGTCCCAATAGAAAAAATCACGCTCTTTCGCATCAGGGTTTTTCAAAGCTGTTTGGATCCATTCATGGCCGATTCCGCAGTGATTTGTGGTCAAGTCACCCATAATTCGAAAACCACGTCGCCTTGCGGCCGAAGAAAATTCAATGAAACCTTGGTCTCCGCCCAGCAAGGGATCGGCATGTTCAAAGCTGGACGCGTCATAACGGTGACTGGTTCGAGATGGAAAAAATGGTGTGAAGTAAATGGCATTCACGCCAAGATCTTCTAGGTGTCCAAGATGCTCGGATACACCAGGAAAGTCTCCGCCGTAGAACTCTGTTCCGGTTGTAGCACCACGCCCAGTTGGTAGTTCATTCCATTCACGTGGAATTGCCCAGGCGGGCAGATCTCGCTGTTCGCCGGACTTAGCAAAGCGATCAGGAAATATTTGGTAAAAGACTGCGTGCTTTATCCAATCTGGATATTTAGGTTTGGCGATGATCTGAAAATCTTCACGGTCTACAACGTCTCTTTCAAAGATTCCCTCACCGTTTAACCAACGGTAGGTACCTTTGTCGACCAAGAGGAAACGGTAGTGAGTGACAGGATTGAGAATTTCAATCTCGACGGTCCACCAGGTTTCGTAGGTTCCAGCTCGTCCTTTTTTGAGTTCAAAAGTTCGCGGCTCGCCATCGTGGAAAAGACGAACCCATACTTTCAAAGCCTTGTCGCCTTTTGGAACGCGAATACGAAGTTTGACCTTCTCCCCAAGTGTTGGAGCGGAATTGCTTACGTACAAATCGCTTCCGTCATGATGCGGGGATAGTAATTTTTGTGCTTGGTAGCGCAAAAGATGCCCCTTTCGAATTTGTGGCGACTGCCTTTATTTCGAGAGTTTCACCTGCGTGCTCTAGAGGATCGATAAAAACGCTATATGGCGCATTGGTATCGACTCCTAGCGAACTCCAATCCGGAGTTCCTGCTGATTTGAAAAATAACTCCACCGAGAGAAGATCGCTAGTCACGAACCCGGCGCTGGCCTGGAAGAATCCAGTCAGATAATCCTCTTTGACTTTTATCTTCCCGACTTTGACGTCCGTCTTATCAATCAACTTATTTGCCTTTAGAACCACTGTCTCGAGTGCAGGAACGGTCATTCTTACAACAGAACCTGTCGTCGTGAAAGTGGTCTTGCCAAGAATGGCCTTCCATCCGCCGGAAGACGTCGCGGTATTTACCTGAATTATCTGCGGTTTTGCAGAGTTATTGAAGGCAACTACATATTCGCGCTTCTCCTTTGGATCCTTTTTAGAAAGAACAAGTATCGAATTCTTGGCGTATCTCGTCTGCATAAAGGCATTCGCGAGTCCCGGATTCTTACTACGAAGTTGAGCCAGGGTGACCAGGTACTGTGCAATCGGACTTGATTTAGTTGCGGTGAAAGAATCGCCATTACCGACAGGTTTCCCGCCAATTCTAGTCTCTGTCTTCCAAGCATCAATCTTGGTCGGGAACATATCTTGTCGGGCAAGTTGATCGTTTCCAGCGCCAGTTCCAGTCATCCCTACTTCGTCGCCATAATAAACGACAGGGATACCTCTCGAGAGATACATAAGTGCATTGGCCAGTTTCGTCCTGGGCAAAAGTTGATTGGCCGGTTGCTCCTTCTTGGTCTCGATCATGTAGCCAGAGCGACCCATATCGTGATTGCCCAAAAATGTAACCAGGTCGCCGGCCGAGGAAGTTGCGCTGATGTAAAGATCATCGCTTAGAAAGAGATTTTCTAGAACCTTCGCATCCGAATATCCCGATGCAAAGTCTGTAGCAGTGCGTTGAAATGGGAAGTCCAAAACTGTCTGGATTTTGTTGCGACGGACGTAATTCATCAGTTCAACCGGGTTTAGTTCCCATACTTCGCCAAAAATTGTAAAGTTTGGTATCCCGACACTCTCCGCAGCATCATGAACAAGTGGTGACCAGTTCTTAAAAAACTCGTCATCGACGTGGCGGGCTGTATCGACGCGAAAACCTGAAATTCCGTAATCCTTTATCCATTTTCCATATACATCGCCCCACCCGCGCCAGACCGATTCCTTCTCAGTTGCAACGTCGTCCAACCCAAAAAAGTCGCCTATCTTGGTGCAGTTTCCATCTCCCCAACACTTGCTCATGTCGCCAACATTGTGATAATTCGAAATATCATTTAGCCAAGCGGGGTTCTTTGCATTGCTTGATTCAGCCGGGATGTATGCCTGTTGATCCTGATACTTGACGATGTCACCAGTGTGGTTGGTTACGACATCAAGGATCACCTTCATTTTCAACTTCTTCGCGCATGCAACAAAATTGGTTAAGTCTTCATTGGTTCCCAGATGTGGATCCACATTAAGAAAATCAACACCCCAATAACCGTGATATCCCGCACCATGTGGAGTTGACGGCTGCTGAGTAACCAGCGGAGTCAGCCACACTGCAGTAAAACCCAATTTCTTTATTCGTGCTAATCCATCATCGCCGTCCGCACAAGTTCCAGTGAGGCCCTTTAGGTCGCCTCCATGGAAAAAAGCGGTGCTCGTCGGGTCGAAACCTTCACCGTTGTCATTGCTCTTATCCCCATCCTTATAGCGATCGGGCATCACAAAATAAATCAGGTCCGAGGCCAGACCAACTCGCGCGCTCTGGGCACTAGCACCCGAAGCAGACGAAATTGAATAAAGAGAGGAAAACAGAAGAAAAGTGGAGACTAGAAGCGAAATTGCACTTTTGCGTTTCAAAATTAACCCTTTACCGATCCGGCAGTTAAGCCACTGACGATGTATCTTTGAAGTGATAGGAAAATTACAACAATCGGAATTGAAAGAAGAATTGACCCAGCTGCGAATGGACCCCAATTCTGTGAGTACTGACCACCGATGAATTGTTGGAGCCCAACAGCCACGGTCCTGCTATCCATCTCCACCAGGAAGAGCCTGGCCATGATGTATTCATTCAATGTGCCTATAAAGCTAAGCAATGACACAACTGCCAGCACCGGCGCTGCCAGAGGTACAAAAATCAACCAATACGTCTGCATAGGACTCGCGCCGTCAATTTTGGCTGCTTCATCTAATTCAATAGGAATCGAATCAACGAAACCTTTCAAGAGCCAGATATTTACACCCATGGCTCCACCTAGATATACAAGAAGAAGGCCAGTTTGGGATCCAAGACCAAGAGATGGCGCGAATCTATAAACTCGTTCCATGATTACATAGACTGCTGAAAGTGCCAATATGGCCGGGAACATTTGAACGAGAAGAAGAATTTGTACTCCAGTTTTCCTGCCCCTAAATCTCAATCTGCTAAATGCAAAGGCAGACGAGGCCCCGATGAAGACAGAGATGACTGCCACCGCACCAGCAATAATGAGGGAATTCTTAACCCAAGTTAAGTAAGGAATCGCAGGACTATCGAAGAGCAATTTGTAGTTGTTCCAGGAAATCTCACGCGGAATAAAGGAAGATAGTTGCAGACTCCCAGTGGGATTGAGCGAGGAAATCACGACTAAATAGAGCGGAAAGAGCGCAAATATCGACATTCCGAGGGCGGCAGCGTGGCGCCACAGATTTTCCTTCAACCATTTCTTCATCCGAATGTCTCCAAAACCTTTGATTTGCGCAATCCATAGAGCGAGATTCCAGCGACAAGGAAGAAGATAATCACCGATATCGCACTCGCTAGACCGAGATCTTGCACGTTGGAACCAAACGCAATCTGGTAGGTATAACTAATCAAAATGTCGGTTGAGCCAGCAATTTGCCCTCCCAATCGATCGCGCGGTCCACCGCCCGTGAGGAGATAGATCAGATTAAAGTTATTGAAGTTGAAGGCAAAGGAAGCGATTAATAGCGGAGAGAGAATCTGCAGCAGAAGCGGCAAAGTAATTTTGCTAAAAACTTGTCTTCCGTTAGCACCGTCAATCGCGGCCGCCTCTGTGAGCTCAGTTGGTATGGCTTGTAGGGCACCCGTGGAAATAAGATAGAAATACGGGAAACCCAACCATAAACTGACCAGAATCACAGCAGAGCGGGCGAAGTTGGCATTAGAGAACCACGCAATGTGAGTGTGAAGAATATTATTGATCGCGCCAAATTCGGTATCAAACATACCCGCCCAAATTAAGATGCTCATAAGGCTGGGCATCGCGTAAGGCAGAATCAATATGGAACGATACATCCTCCGCCCGCGTAGCGGCTTATTGAGCGCAAGCGCCAAAAGCAGACCAAAACCAAATGAAGTCAGTACGGTCAGAACGGAAAAGGCAACTGTCCAAATAAAGACCTCTATAAACGGTCCTCGAACATGGTCGTCCGTGATCAACTTCGCATAGTTTGAGAACCAAGTAGGAGCTCGCCATCCCGGCTCGAGTATCTGTTTCTTTGAATCCGCGTAATTGCCTTTACCGTTATCACGATAAACAGTGCCGTCTACTAAGTTCTTAAACGTATCCGTAGATGGTTCGTACTTGAGGGTTTGTCTAAAAACAGCACCAACGTCTTGACCCTCGACAGAAATAAAGTAATTACCCGAATAAACATACTTAATTTTCGTGTAGTCCTGATTGCCAGTTAATTCCGCGACAGATGTAGGGGTGAAATTGGGTGCGGCAGTCGCCACTCCATAGGAGTTAAGCGTCAGATCTGTAGAAATCAAATCGATTCGCTTGGTTGCTGTCGAAATGAAGTACTGCGGAGTGGCAACATCCGAAGCCAAAATTGCGAGTTCACCAGCACTTGTCCTACCAACAACTATGTCAAAAGTTGTTCCGGCCTCGTCGGGTTCGACACCGAGAGCAATCACTCGCTCAATGGCTTCCTGTTTGGAAATGTAATTGCCGGTTTTGTAATTATAGGTGGACATTACGACGGTAAAAATAATCGGAGCTATCACAAATGCAAAAAGGAAAATGGTGCCGGGTAGGAAGAATTTGAACGGAACACTTCGTGAGGTGAGATACACATAATTCATTGCCAGCACGGAAATAAGTAAGAAAGCCGAGATTGCGTACTCTTCTTGTGCAAATGCGCTCTGGGCAAGCATCAACAAGATTGCGGAGGCTAGCGCCAGCAAAATGATCTTTATAACGAGGGCGATTTTGCCTCTATAAAGTAAAGTCACAATCTGCGCCTAACTTGTTCATAAGGAAAGTGTGGGCGGGATTCAATCCCGCCCACACGATCAACCTTTCTAGCGTGCGAGTATGGATTAGGACCCTTTAGAGGTCGGCCTTACCGGCAGTTACGTTGCCCTTCCAGATTGCTGCAAGTTTGCGTGCTTCGATGGTCGCATCCTTGCCGTCGATGAGAACTGCAGTCCAATAAGCAGGCGCTGAATCCCAGTAGTTGGCGCCACCTTTATTGCTGTTAAGGAATGCACCAATCTGAGGAATACCAGCAAGTGTGGCTGCGCTTCCGAAGCCCTTCTGGCCAGCTGAAACCGATGCATCAGACTGAGCACCCTTTTCGGCTGGTGGACGGCCCTCAAGAAGCTGGTACTTGACCTGACCTTCAGTTGAGGCGAAGAAGTTCACGAGAAGTGACTTGGCTCCAACGGCAACACCGTGCTTGTCAGCAAATGTTGTGAGAAGTGCCCCGCTTACGCTGCCAAACATGTGGCCATAGGTTCCACTCTCGACTCCTGGCACTGGCATTAGGTTCATGTCGAATCCCTTTGCTACGTAATCTTTCCACTCCCAGTTACCGATTACTGCGAATGGAACGGTTCCGGCGAGGAAGTTGTCCTTGCATCCAGTATCGGTTGCTGGGAAGAAGCCATTGCTCTTATTACCCGTAAGCAGGTACTTCTTGACGTTTGGACCGAAAACAGATGGGTTAAAACTCTGATATACGTTTGCTGCACCCCTCTTGGTCATACGGTAGGCATCAGCACCGAGAGCTGAAAATACCGAGTGGGCCCCCCATGACATTCCGCCGCCAGCGATACACAAACCAGCTTTCAAGCCTTTAGCGGTCTTGTTGGCCTTGTAGTAATCAACCATTTCACCGAAAGTTTTAGGTGCAGAAGAAACAAGCTTGGAGTTGTAAATCATTGCTACGTTATTAATGTCAACAGGAACTCCGTAAAGCTTTCCTTTATAGGAAAGGTCGAAGAATTGGGTTGGGTTGAAGCGGGCTTTCTGGGAAGCAGTAAGGGTTACTGGTGCCAATTTTCCACTCTTTGCTGCAGTTGGTACCCAGTCGTTTCCGCCAACAACAATGTCTGGACCTGATGTTCCGGTTGCCTTATCAAAGGCATCCTTGAGTGCATCAAAGCTTGAATAAGTAACGATCTTAATTGTGTATCCAGGAACCCAGTCACCCTTGGCTTTGATAACCGAAGCTAGGTTTGGTCCGCGGGTCTCATCTGCCCACACCACAATTTCGCTAGCGGCGTGTGCTGGAGTTACCGCGAAGCCTGTGGCAGAGAATGCCAAGACTGCAGTAACCGCAATGCCTTTCAAAAATCTATTCTTCATTGGATCTCCCATGTACGCGATGTAGATTCTGCGGCGAGGGCAGCAGATGCCTCATTTCACCCTATTTGGATTCAATAGGCAAAGAAAAAATGTCAAAAAACGGCATGAAACACTGATATATACCGAATCGTTATCAATCGTTCTGGTTACAGAGTCGCTTACAGAACCAATCCCTTAAGAAGCCGCCGAATGCACTTCTCCCCCGCCGACCTTGCCGGCAGAGGAGAAATGATAAGAAGTCAGCTTCCTACATGTGCAGTTGGGGGACGGTCTCATCCCAGCCAGTCACCGATTCGGGTTTGCGCGGACCTTTTCCAATATAACGAGCCGAGGGTCGTACAAGACGACCTGTTCGCTTCTGCTCCAAAATGTGCGCAGACCAACCGGCAGTGCGAGCAGCCGTGAACATAGAGGTGAAGAGATGTCCTGGAACTTGTGCGAAATCCAAAATAATTGCGGCCCAGAATTCAACGTTCGTTTCTAGAACTCGCTCTGGATGGCGTTCGTGCAACTCCGCAAGAGCGGCCTGCTCAAGTGCAAGAGCTACTTCATACCGCGCAACACCAAGTTCTCTAGCGGTACGTCGCAGCGTACGAGCGCGCGGATCTTCTGCGCGATAAACGCGATGGCCAAAGCCCATCAGCCGTTCTCCACGATCCATAATTCCCTTGACGTAAGCACGTGCATCACCGGACTTCTCGACGTCTTCGATCATGTGAAGAACGCGTGACGGTGCACCTCCGTGAAGAGGACCCGACATAGCGCCAATTGCCCCGGAAAGTGCGGCCGCAACATCTGCGCCAGTGGAGGCGATTACTCGGGCAGTAAATGTTGACGCGTTCATGCCATGCTCGGCCGCCGAAACGAAGTAAGCGTCAATCGCGCGGACATGAAGTGGATCGGGCTCGCCGCGCCAACGGATCATCATTCGTTCTACAACAGTATGCGCTTTATCTACTTCAGATTGGGGAACATTGGATTTTTCACCGCGCGCAGATTGCGCAACGTATGAGAGAACCATTACGGATGCGCGAGCTAAATTATTACGCGCTTCCTCGTCAGAAATGTCCAGCAGCGGTTTCAATCCCCAGGCCGGTGCGAGCATTGCAATTGCAGATTGAACATCTACGCGAACATCACCAGAGTGGACTGGCAGAAGAAATGACTCAGCTGGTGGAAGTCCTGGGTTGAATTCGTCATCAACGAGAAGTCCCCATACATTTCCGAAGGAAACTCGACCTACGAGATCTTCAATATCTACACCGCGATAGCGAAGGGCACTGCCCTCTTTATCCGGTTCGGCAATCTCCGACTCAAATGCAATGACTCCCTCTAGACCTGGTTTGAAATCGTCAGACATTTGTAAACCCCTTATCTCCGCGCTCCGAGACGCCACAAAGTGGGCGACCTATGGTGACAATTCTGCCCCTACCCGGCAGCGCTATCTACCAATCATTGCCCCACCAGGCATAAAGATGCCAAGTTTCGGAAAGTGACGTTAGATACATCTATGGAAAGCGAACTGGAGCGCGCTGAGATCGCCGCAATGCGCCGCTCCTACAGTGAGGCTGGAATGGGACCCCTATCCGAAAATCCTATTGAAGTATTTACCCAGTGGCTCAGGCAAGCACATGAGAATGTCTTGATTGTCGAGGCAAATGCGATGGTTCTCACAACGGTAGATCATGAGGGCGTACTTTCCACGAGAACTGTCCTACTGAAAGATGTATCCGAGAGCGGCTTCACTTTTTTCACTCATTACAACTCTCGCAAGGGCCAAGCCATTCATTCACAACCTAATGTGGCCCTCCTCTTTCCCTGGTACGCCATGGAACGGCAGGTGAGTATCACTGGAGTTGCCCAAAAAGTTTCAAGATCTGAATCAGAACACTACTTTGCATCCCGACCTTGGTCTCATCAGATCGGAGCATGGGCGAGCCGACAATCTGCACTCCTTTCTTCTCGTGAAGAACTGGAAGATCGCTGGAAATCTGCGGCGGAAAAATGGCCGGAGGGAAGTGTTGTTCCCACTCCGAGTGAATGGGGTGGATATCGCATCATTCCCCAAACAATCGAATTCTGGCAGGGTCGATATTCTCGACTCCACGATCGTGTGCAGTACAAGAGAGATGTCCAGAATATGGATACAGGAGTTGATGTAGCCTCGAACGGAAGCGAATGGGAGATCACTCGCCACTACCCGTAGACTTGCTCCCGTGAGCGAGATAAAAATCCCCGAAAACCTCAAACCGTCAGATGGACGCTTTGGATGTGGCCCTTCAAAGATCCGCCCCGAAGCGCTACGCGCGTTGGCCCAGTCTGGTGCATCCATTCTGGGAACATCGCACAGACAGAAGCCGGTAAAGAATGTCGTGCATCGAATCAGAGAAGGGATCTCCTCCCTCTTTGACCTGCCAGATGGATATGAAGTCGTTCTCGGAAATGGTGGTTCGACCGCATTCTGGGATATCGCAACTTTCGCTCTCATTGAATCTCGTTCCCAGCATCTAGTCTTTGGAGAGTTCTCCTCAAAATTTGCAGCTGCCGCAAAGGATGCGCCCTTCCTCGGCAATCCGACGATCATCAAATCCGAACCAGGATCGCATCCCATCTCTACGGCTGAAACTGGCGTGGACGTTTACGCACTCACTCATAACGAGACAAGTACCGGCGTATCTATGCCAATCCTTAGACCTGAGGGGACCGATGGAGCACTCGTTCTCGTCGACGCAACAAGTGCCGCAGGTGGATTGACCGTAGATGCAAAGGAATTTGATACCTATTATTTTGCACCACAGAAATCTTTCGCATCAGATGGAGGCATCTGGCTTGCCATAATGAGCCCGGCCGCAATTGCCCGGTCTGAAAAAATTAAATCCAGCGGACGTTGGACACCGGCGTTCTTCGATCTTATGACCGCCGTCGAAAATAGCCGACTCGATCAGACCTACAACACTCCGGCGGTTGCAACTCTCATTCTTCTCGCCGAGCAGATTGAATGGATGAACCAGAATGGTGGAATGACGTTCTCCGCTGGACGGAGCGCAGACTCCGCATCGCGCCTCTACTCATGGGCGGAAAAGACCTCATACACAACTCCTTTTGTTACCGACGCAACTATGCGATCAAATGTCGTGGGCACGATCAATTTCGATGACTCAATTGATGCTGCCAAGATTGCATCCATGCTTCGTGCCAATGGAATCGTCGATACCGAGCCATATCGCAAACTTGGAAAGAACCAACTCCGCATTGGCATGTTCCCAGCAATAGAGCCAAGTGATATTGATGCCCTAACCTCCTGTATCGAATTTGTCGTCGATGCTCTTTAGTAAGTGCTACTGAGACAATGATCTTTAAGGGTGAACGCATTTTTTGGGCGATCTCACTCCAGATTGCCGTCCTTAATTTTTATCTGGGTGGATTCGGACCTGCACAACCGTTACTCCGAGCCCAGCAACACACCTCGTTAGCCATCGCAGGTCTGCATGGAACAGCCATGGGCATCGCCTCCATCATCGCTGGTTTGCTGGGTCCGCGGATAGTTCATCGGATTGGGCGAGCTGCAACTTCGTGGTTAGGGATGGGGGTCTTCTGCACTGGGGTCTTCATTTTTGTCATCTCTCCACCAATCCAGTTGACACTTTTTGCAACGCTTCTTTCAGGTTTTGGAACTTCTCTCGTGGTCAACGTGATGGTTACCCAACTTTCACATCACTATTCCAGGGACGCTTCAAAAGCGATTTCACAATCAAGTGGGGTTGGTTCAATCGGCTACATCCTAGGAACTCTAACTGTGGGGATGATTGCGGGTACCTCTTTCAGTTGGCGATTGGGACTTCTCGCTGTTATCCCGGCAAGCGCGATCCTCTACATTTTCACGCGCCGGGCTATCGCTTCCGAGCACATTCCCGATCCAATCGGACACCAAAGAGGTCCACTAAACACGAAATTCTGGATCTCTTGGTTTGGATTTATTGCATGTATTTCCAGTGAATTTGCCATTACTTTCTGGTCGGCAGCTCTTCTCCGTGAGAGGCTCGATTCAAGCGCGGCCATCTCAACCATCTCAATCATGGCTGTCGGAACCGGCATGGGAATCGGGCGGTGGTTCGGTCCGCATCTGCTTCGTAGAAATTCTCTTGATCGGAAACTACTAGCCGTAATGGCCATTCAATTTGTCGGCTTCGCAGCTCTCTGGTCTTCTCATCGCTTATTGTTTTCACTCATTGGGCTATTTGCGGTAGGCGTCGGTCTTTCGATGCAATTTGCCCTGGCTTCATTACGCCTCATTGGATTTAGCGAAGATCGCCCCGATTTGGCAATTGGAAAAAGCTCACTTGCAGCTGGTCTTGCGATCGCAGGTGCACCTTTCTTACTTGGCATACTCGGAGACCATTTGGGAATTTCCCGCGCATTTCTCTTAGTTCCAGTTCTCATAGGAATCGCAATGGCAACGGTTGTCGCAATTCCATCTCAACGATCTATTAATCAGGAAACGGCATGAATTACCGGTCCCGAAGATTCATTACTCTGGTCGCGCTCTTTGGCGTACTAGCCCTTATCGTCATAAATGGGCGGTAAAACTACCTCAATTGAGAAATCACCTGGTACTTCAACTCGGTGACGATAACGCTTCCACACAAGAAGTCCGGCGAGAACAGTGATGAAACCGCCGCTGGCGATTGTCGGTCTCACACCAACGCGCTCGGCCATAAGTCCAACAAGTGGTGCACCAACTGGAGTGCCTCCCATGAAAACAAAGAGATATATGCCCATCACTCGTCCGCGAAGAACTGGATCTGTATTTACTTGCATTAAGGAGTTGGCGGCGATCATCGTTGTAAGAGCGGCGAAACCGCAGATTGGCAGCCATACTGCGTAGAGAGTGAAGGTGGGCATCAGAGCCAGAATCATGAGCGCGACCCCAAAGCAGAGGCTCGCATATACAACGAACATTGTTTTTCTAAATCGCTCTAAGCGCGCAGAAATCAACGCTCCGCTAAGTGATCCGATTGCGATGATTGTCCCGAGCAATCCAAAGGATGCCGCTCCGCGGTGGAATATTTTTGTGGCAGCAAGGGCATTAAAAATTTGGAAATTAAGGCCAAAGGTCGCCATGAAGAAAACGACAATCATAATCGCATATAGATCGGGTCTGGCCTTCACATAACGGATGCCCTCCCTCACGCTGCCCATTCCAGTGCTCCGCGGCATGAAGAAGAACTCACTTTTTCGAAGAGTCATAAGCGCCGTAATTACGATTAAATACGAGCCTGAATTGAGCAAAAACGAAGGACCAGTTCCAAATGCTGCGATTGAAGCCCCCGACAGAGCAGGTCCAATCAGTCGACCCGCATTGAAGTTTGCAGAGTTGAGACTGACGGCATTGCCGACATCAGAATGACCTACAACTTCGGTAATGAAACTCGCGCGAACAGGATTGTCCACCGCGCTTGCGACTCCGAGCAAGAAGGCAAGTGTAAATACATGCCAGAGTTCTACATGGTGCGTCACAACAAGAATTCCTAGTGCCGCAGCGAAGAGGCCACCGCCTATATTTGTAAAAACAAGAACTTTTCGTTTATCAAATCTATCCGCGAGCGCGCCTCCATGCAGACTGAAGAAGAGCACGGGAGCAAATTGAAGAGCGGTTACGAGTCCTAATGCGGATCCGTTGTTATTCGTGAGCTCAAGAACAAGCCAGTCTTGCGCAATCCGTTGCGCCCAGCTTCCAATGTTGGAAATCGTATTTGCTGCAAAGAGAATTCGAAAATTACGATGGCGAAAAGAACGCCAATTACCATTCTCTTTTACCTGCACCAGA
Organism: Candidatus Nanopelagicaceae bacterium; assembly: GCA_049287065.1. Classification (GTDB taxonomy): domain Bacteria; phylum Actinomycetota; class Actinomycetes; order Nanopelagicales; family Nanopelagicaceae; genus QYPT01. Next base: position 254,639 of record JBAQFB010000006.1, on the reverse strand, counting down.
TAGACCTCCTAAAGACACCCTACCGCCATGCAAGGGGTGAGCCTTGGGCTACTATGCGGATATGGCTCAGCATGTGAGATCGGTCGAAAAATTATTATCCCTCGGCGTCATCGCGTGGATTCTCGCCGGCATTTTCGCGATCGTAGTGAATGCGGAAACAAAAGTAATCTGGACTTGCTTTATGGGGGCACTGCTTGGATTGATCGGAATGCTCTATACAATTCGCAGAGCGAACAGAATCGGCATTTAGGCCTCTAGTTGGCCCGCAATTCCACGCAGGACTTTTCCGAGTCGCTCAGCTTCAACCGCCGATGGATGCCTTCCATGGCGCAGACCATTTCCGACCTTGTCCAAGATCTTGATGGTGTCTTCGATCATGGCAGCAAGGTCATCAGGATTGACGTGATTATTGGCAACAAGTGAAGGCGGGGCATCAATCACTCGGACAGAAAGTGCTTGCGGTCCGCGACGGCCGTCGGCCACGCCAAACTCCAGTTTCGTGCCGGGTTTAACAGTGGTCACGCCCTCTGGAAGAGAGGTTGCGGCCAAATAAACATCCTCGCCCTCATCTGAGGCGATAAATCCAAATCCCTTTTCAAGGCTGAACCACTTCACGCGACCTGTAGGCATGGGGAACACTCCTTTAAATTACTCAACTCGTGTGAGCCGCACGGAAATTACGGGCAGAGGACGAGTTTACCGTAGTAGCCCTGCACGGAGAACAGTGATTAATAAATGGGACTCTTCCTGCACGCCTACGTAGGGCCAAATCCTGACCCTTTTAAATCTATACAGAATCCTGTACAGTATGAGACATGTTTACCCTATTCCCTCACGCCGAGACCTTCTCTGTCACCGAGGCCGCCGAACGTGGTTTGCCTTCCGTTGTACGCAGCGCTAACGCTGGTACAGATTTTGTCATTGAACGATACGGCAAGCCACAAGCTGTCATTGTTGGGATTGAGCGCATCAAGAAACTTGAAGAACTTGAACGCGATCTCCAAAGCGCAGCATTAGTCCTAAGCCGCGTTGCCACAGACAACGGCAACCGCACTGACATCGATGCGGTCATCAAACATTTTGGCTTTGATCCGGCGGAACTTCGCGCAGAGGCGACTGCGGAACTCGCGGCCTCTCAAAAATAAACCGACCAAACCTACTGAGACGCTAGAGCCGTGGCCTACATTCGGCTTACCGATCCTGCCATTGATGACCTAAATCAATTATTTCGTCTTGACCCTTCAGTTATGCGCAAGGTCATCACCAAAATGTTGATTTTGGAACTTAACACCGAGGCTGGTGAGCCTTTACTAGGTGATCTCATGGGGTGGCGCAAACTCACAGTGGGAGATCGGACCTGGCGCATCATTTGGAGAAGCAGGAAAGATGAATCTGGCGGCCAGATGATCGAAATAGCTCAGGTTTGGGCTATTGGCGCGCGTAGTGACTCCGACATCTACGATGAGATGAAGGAAAGAATTGCATCTGCTCCGCCCTCACCTCAAACAACAGCATTGTTCGATGTTCTCGAGTTATTCGGCGACAAAGTTGGCGACGTTGTTGCAACACCCGAGCCAATGGACTCACCGGCCCCCAAGTGGTTGCTGGATAGACTCGAGCACAGCATCGGTTTGCACCAGGATCAGATACGTGGGCTTTCTGTTGAACAGGCAATGGAGATATGGGAAGAGTACATACGTAGCCCAAAACAGTAACTGCGGCTTGAACAGGGAACAGTAATAAAGTCTGAGTTCATTCAAAAGCGACTTTCGGAAAGTTACAACGTAGCCTCGGAGTGAGCCCCGCAGCCGTGGTCAACTGAGACCACGTGGCCATCTTGCGGTGAAATCGCGTTTGCGCATACTCCAAAAGCTCCTCGGAGTGAGCCAGTAATGGGAATAAAGAACCCGCAAGAGACACATGGCTTAGGGGCGGCCTTAGCAATCGGAGCGTCTGGGCCGTATTCACCCGTATACCAGCGCTTACTTGCTTGGTCGCGACCCTCGATAGACATCACTCGTGCGCGGCCCAGACCAAGTTCCCAAAATTGAATCTCCTCCAATTCTTCATCCCCGGGCAGAGCTGCATATCCAGGCGCCAATCGAGCATCATCGAGAGATGAAGGCAATATGTCGCCCACACCGATATCACCGGGGGCAATGCGATCTGCATAAGGAATCCACTCAGGGGCAAGGAGTGAATCTGGTCCGGGAAGGAGAACCACGTCGCAGATGGTCGGGTCACTCTTCTCCTCAACCTTGATCGCCGTGACAACCCAGCGCCATCCCTTGTACCCGGGCAACGATGCCTCAAAGAGGTAACTCGCCATTCTGCCCTGCGTATCAACATCCTCCGAGATGAAATCTCCGACATGTTTCGCCTCGGCAACGCCTGCGAGGAGTGCTGCTCGTGCTAGATCGAGCGCATCAAATGCACCCACAGATTTCTTTAACCATGCCATGGGGTAAGGGTAAAGCAGAAAGGACTCCCGAGGTAATCGGGAGTCCTTTCGTCGGCTTTTTGAACCATTTAAGCGGTAGGTGACGTACTTGGAGTTGGAGATGTGGTCGGAGTTGGAGATGTGGTCGGAGTTGGAGATGTGCTCGCAGATGCACTTGGTGTAGGAGTAGGGAGGCGAAGTGCGGCAATCGCTGCACGGAAGGCAGTATTGGCAGCCTGTAGCGCAGTGTTCAATGCCACTTGGGCAGTGCTTATCGCAGTTTTGTATGTTGCAAGTGCGGCTGCCGTTGCGCTCTTGTAAGCATCTTCAGCAGTTTTCACCGCTGCCTTAAATACACTCTTGGCGTCCTCTTTGGCTTGTTCAGTAGTTGCAGCAGCAAGAGCGGCAGCGTAGGCAGTCTTAGCTGCATCAATTGCGCTCTTCTCTATTGCGGCTGCTGGTGCAGCAGCACTCTGGAATGCATCACGTGCTGCCTTGGTCGCATTTTGGAAAGTTGCGACAGCCGCATTTCTCGCGTTCTGATAAACAGTGAGCGCTGCAGTAATGGCAGGATCGGTTTTGCCTTTCTTTGTGAACTTCTTGGCCAGAGCACGCGCTTGTGCTTCCAAACTCTTGCCTTCATTTTCAAATTTCTTACCCTTATTTTCTAGACTTCGGTTATTCCACTTTGGTGCGGAAGGAATAGCGGGGGATGAAATTTCGTTTTTCTTTCCGCCTTTTCCTTGGTTGCCCTTGCCCTCTGAAGCCATAGCGAGGGGCGATGCAGCAGCAACAATTAGCAATGCAGAACTGGCGGCGACTATTACATTAAATGTCTTTTTCGAAATCACTTGTTCTCCGATCTTAGGGAAGCGTTCAGTGTAAAGAAGGAATGTATCTCGCAGAACAAATTCTGAGATATTCACACGATTTTCACAAAGTTAACTTCTAATTCAACCTCTGGCATAAGTAGGAATACATACGTCCCCAAAAATAAATGCGCCCCGAGAGCTTGGCTCCCGGGGCGCATCCATAAATGGATGAAGATATTTAGAAGTCCATATCCCCGCCGCCAGGACCAGCCGGCATTGCCGACTTCTTCTCTGGCTTGTCGGCGATAACAGCTTCCGTTGTGATGAAGAGTGCCGCGATGGATGCCGCGTTCTGAAGTGCAGAGCGGGTCACCTTGGCTGGATCAATGATTCCAGCCTTGATCATGTCGACATACTCACCTGTAGCAGCATTGAGTCCGAATCCTGGATCCAGATGGCGAACCTTCTCTACGACAACTCCGCCTTCCAGACCGGCATTAATCGCAATCTGCTTGAGAGGCGCCTCAATGGATGCCTCAACAATCTTTGCGCCGGTTGCTTCATCGCCCTCAAGTTTCAACTTCGAGAAAGCCACTTTTGCAGCCTGCAGAAGTGCAACTCCGCCACCGGCGACAATGCCTTCTTCAACTGCGGCTTTTGCGTTACGGACGGCATCTTCAATGCGGTGCTTGCGCTCTTTGAGTTCTACCTCTGTAGCAGCGCCGGCCTTGATAACTGCAACCCCGCCGGCCAATTTGGCCAGACGCTCTTGCAATTTCTCTCGGTCATAATCAGAATCGCTCTTCTCAATTTCAGAACGGATCTGTGTAACGCGGCCCTTGATCTGATCAGCATCTCCAGCGCCCTCCACAATGGTTGTCTCATCTTTGCTGATGACAACTTTGCGAGCGTGACCCAGAAGTTCGATACCTGCTTGATCCAACTTAAGACCGACCTCTTCGGAGATAACGGTTGCACCGGTAAGAATCGCAATATCTTGCAACATTGCCTTACGTCGATCGCCAAATCCTGGAGCCTTGACGGCTGCTGAGCGGAATGTTCCACGGATCTTATTTACTACCAAAGTTGCAAGTGCTTCACCTTCGATATCCTCGGCGATGATTGCAAGTGGCTTACCTGATTGCATGACCTTCTCAAGAATCGGTAGCAAGTCTTTGATATTGGTGATCTTGGAATTCGCGATCAAGATATATGCATCTTCTAAAACCGCTTCCATGCGATCAGAATCGGTGACGAAGTATGGAGAAATGTAGCCCTTGTCGAACCGCATACCTTCAGTGAGTTCAAGTTCGAGTCCGAAAGTGTTGGATTCTTCTACGGTGATGACGCCCTCTTTGCCAACCTTGTCCATCGCTTCAGCGATCATCTCGCCGATGGTGACATCTGCCGCAGAGATAGATGCAGTAGCTGCAATCTGCTCTTTGGTTTCGACATTCTTTGCCATGGCTACGAGTTCGGCAACAACTGCTTCAACAGCCTTTTCAATTCCGCGCTTCAGCGCCATTGGATTGGAACCTGCTGCGACGTTACGAAGACCTTCACGGACAAGTGCCTGAGCCAGAACGGTTGCAGTGGTTGTTCCATCGCCTGCTACATCGTCTGTCTTCTTGGCAACTTCCTTAACCAGCTCTGCACCGATCTTCTCCCATGGATCTTCCAGGTCGATTTCTTTTGCAATGGAGACGCCATCGTTTGTGATTGTGGGGGCTCCCCACTTCTTCTCTAAAACGACGTTTCGCCCGCGAGGTCCGAGGGTTACCTTGACCGCATCCGCGAGAATATTCATGCCACGTTCTAGACCACGACGGGCCTCTTCGTTAAAGGCAATCTGCTTTGCCATAGTTGTTTTCGCTCCTATGTTTTCTATCGTTATTGGGGGGATTTATCACTCACACCCCTAGAGTGCTAACGCTAAATCTAGAGCAGGGCTAGCCGGTGGGCAAATGCGCGGGGACGGATGAGGGGCGCTACTGGGCGTGCAATAGGTGGAATCGCTTTAGCGGGCCGAGCGAGCGCTCATCCGCGCCTGCCGGAGTCTGCGCAGGCGTTTGACGAGCATGGGAGAGGCCAGCAGGGCATCCTCCCGGTCAACCAGGTCATTGAGAAGTTGGTAGTAACGAGGAGCGCTGAGGTCAAATAGCTCCTTAATCGCACTCTCTTTGGCCCCGGCATAACGCCACCAACTGCGCTCAAAGTCCAAAATTCGCACTTCAAGGTCGCTCAGGGAGGTGGCCGGGGAAGTGGGAGTAGACGTAGTTACTGCGCTCTCATCCATATGGACAAGCCTAAAGCAATCCCGTCCGAAATGTGGGGATTTAGAGGGTCTCCAAGATGAGATCGATATCGCTCACCTTGGTCCAGGGGTTCACGATGGCAAAACGGAGGATCGGCGCGCCGTGATGGGCCGAGGGTGGAATGAACCCGATCTGATTGGCCAGCAGGTGATCACTCCAGGATTGATAGTCAGCCCTTGCCCACCCTTTACGGGTGAATGCGACGACAGAGAGTTCTGGATCTTGGACGAGCTCAAGCCTTGGATGCAAGCGGATCTTCTCCGCGGCCGCATGGGCAACTTCCATGGTCTTCTCAATCGCCTCGGCATATGAATCTGTTCCGTGCGCCGCCAGCGAAAACCAGAACGGCAACCCGCGAGTACGACGGGTCAGATGGATTGCGTAGTCAGAAGGATTCCAAGAATCTTCTTCCTGCAAAGTTTCCAAGTAAGAGGCATGCTGAGTATGAACTTCCTTCGCCAATTTTGGATTTCTGTACACAAGTGCGCAAGCATCAAACGGTGCAAAGAGCCACTTGTGAGGGTCCACAATAAAAGAATCACAGAGTTCGATTCCGACAAATTTCTCCCGAACGGTTGGGGAGCACATCGCCGCCAACCCGTAGGCACCGTCTACATGAAACCAAATGCGGCGTTCTTTTGCGGCAGCCCCAACGCCCACTAAGTCATCAATTATTCCTAAATTGGTCGTACCGGCCGTTGCCACCACCGCGAAGACGCGCGTCTTCTGCGTCGCATGATATTTATCAATCTCGCGCGCGACATCTGCGCCTTGTAATTTCCCACGTGCATCCGGATTAATGGCAAGGACATCAACATCCATTACTTGCGCTGCAGACGAAATCGATGAGTGGGCTTCCTGGCTGCAGGCAATTGCCCATCGCGTAGTCTCTGGCCATAGTTTTCTCGCCTCTGCTCTTGCTACGACAAGTGCAGAGAGATTTCCAATGGTTCCACCTTGCACAAAAACTCCGCCCGAACTCTTCGGCAATCCTGCTAAATCAGAGAGCCATCGCAGGGCCTGATTCTCTGCAAAAACCGCACCCGCACCCTCTTGCCAAGAACCGCCATATAGGGCACTCGCACCAACAACCAGATCAAAAAGATTTGCATACTCACTCGGCGCAGAAGGGATAAAAGCCAAGTTGCGCGGATGGTCTGTTGAAATGCACGCTTTTGCGAGAACGTTGGTGAAGACCTCCAGGGCTTGATGTCCACCCAGACCTTTTGCGGTAATCGTATTTCCAACTGCGTCGAAGAGTTGAGACTCAGAAAGCGGGCCGTCTAAAGGTGGGTCACTCTTGAGACGATGAAGGCTGTAGGCCAGCACTTCATCTGCGAGTACCTCGACTTCATGGGTGAACTCATGCATGTAGAGAAGTGTGCCATGCCACCCTCTAAACTCATTACAGAACCAGGAATGAGAGGAGGGGTTGTGGACCAGCGGTACATAGATCTGCGAGGTCACCAAATCTGGAATTCCGAGTGGGCTAATAACGGAGAAGCGCTCGTTCTGCTGCATGGGGGCTTAAGCGCAACGGAAGACTTCGACAAATATTTGTTACCAGCCTTTGCTGATACGCACCACGTTTTTGCCTATGACCGTACCGCGCACGGTCGAACGGCGGATCGACCAGGAAGCCTTCATTATGAATTCCAAGCAGGTGAGGCGATCGCCTATCTTGAAGATGTAGTGAAGGAGCCCGCTCATCTAGTCGGATGGAGCGACGGCGGGATCATCGCGCTAATGGCGGCAATTGAGCGCCCAGAACTCGTAAAGTCGATTGTTGCGATAGGCGCCAATTTTCACTTCGAGCAGAACGGTGAACCAATTGAGCAATGGGAGATATCTGAAGAAGACCGATTAGAGCATGCCGAGCGATCTCCTGATGCACCAGAATCACTCGACGAGAAAGTGCGCCGCATGAGAGATATCTGGAATAGCGAGCCGACTTTAACGCAAGAGGACCTAGCAAATATTCAATGTCCAACCCTCATCATGGCTGGCGACGATGAGCGGATGGAGATTGAACACACCGCCTCGATGTACCTGGCTATTCCACAAGGACAGTTGGCGATCATTCCAGGCACGTCGCACTTTGTGCTTAAGGAAAAACCGGCACTGACTCAGGCAGTCATCAGGCAATTCCTCGCCGATCTCAATCCGCCGATTACACGCCAACCATTTCGGCGAACAAATCCCGAGACTATTTAGTGAATGACCGCACGAACTCGCTCATCGTGAAGCTGCTCAAAAATCGGTGCTGAAATCGGTGCCAACGCACCCAACTTCCTGGCAAGTATCCAATCGGCAAGTTCTGGATTTCGCGCCAGCGCCGGCCCGTGCATATACGTGGCCACTATTTGGTCGGTAATAAGTCCTTCCACGCCAGTTCCTGCGCCGTTTCCAATTCCGTGACTGACTCGTCCAAGGGGCTGCAGTTCCTCGAGAAAACGAGTCTGCCCACCATGATTCTCAAAGCCAGTCAACGTGGCGATCGGAATCGTTGGACTGGAAATTACTTCCCCAACCGAACGTGGCTGCGCAGAGATGGTTTCAACTGCGATCAACTCGAGTCCAGCAATTATCCGCCCGCCCGAGGCCGGAAAATTCATTCCCAGTATTTGAAATCCTGCGCAGACGGCAAAAATGTGTGCACCATTCTGCAGTGCTTTCTTCAATCCGTCCTCTCGTTCCAAAATCTCCTTTGCAGCGATTTGCGCATCATCCTCGCCCCCGCCGAGGAGATAGAGATCAGCACCCGTTGGCACTTTTTCACCAACGCCAACCGTTATGACTTCATGCGCGACACCACGTTGCTTTAGTCGCCAACTTAAAATATCAACGTTGCCACGGTCTCCATATGTTCCTAACAATTCTGGAAGAAGATGGACGATTGAAAAAGTCATCTCCGTATCACCGACTTCGACAAGCGATGGAAGGCAGTATAGGAAGCAATCAAATCCGCATTCTTATCGCCTATGACGCGCGCAGCATCCAATTCGTCGTTGACAAGCTGGTGTGAAATTTCATTGACGGTAAGCCGCGCTGACACGTCGATACGTCGCTCGCCCGTAACTAAGACCACTCTTCCTCGAAGTGGCGAGTAATCGACATCCCAGAGCCAAGATGTGTCCTTGCCATCTTGGGTATTCGCATTCACTGCCAGAAGTACTGTCTCAGGACCGCTCGCCGAACTCGTCGCCAAAGTCTCTCGCCAACTCGCCGGATTCTTTGAAAGGAGAAGTCGGAAAGTAGTACTGCCTACGTGCAGCTCGCCAAAACGTCCATCGACACTCGCAACCATTGAAACGGCATTTGCCGCAACAACTGAGGAAACTCCCATCACTGATGCAGAGATGATCGCCCGAGCCGCATTTGAAAGTGCCGCTCTGCCGGGAATTCGACTCACTACTTCGATCCTCTCCCCGTTCGGACCGCAAAGTATTTCTTCCTTTAAAATCCACTCTGGATGAGGTTTCTTGAAGCCGCAATCACAGTGATAAGAATTTCCGCCCTCAGACCAGCGCAAAACATGCCCGCAAACAGGGCAGGTTGACGCATCCAAATGCCCCGCTGTCCCAGCGCTAAACCAGATGACTCTTGACCAATCTTGGGCAGCCCAGACGACAAAAGGATCATCTGCGTCACCGAGAATCTGGCAGTTCTCCGGTAGAGAAGCAAGTGCGTCTTTCCATTTCTGGGCAACAGAGCGAACTTCCGAGAGGCGATCTAGTTGGTCTCGCCCAAGATTGAGGAGCACCACCAATTCCGGCCTGGTCTGCGTGATCGCCCACGGTAGAACCATTTCATCAACCTCAAGGGCCGCAGTTGTTGCCTTTGTATCCTGGCTCAGAGCGGTTGCGATGCCGGCAAAGAGATTTGCTCCAGTGAAATTGCTAATTGTTCTGAATGTAGTAGCGAGGGCATAGTAGATAAGAGACGTTGTCGTAGTTTTTCCGTTAGTCCCGGTGACGAGAACAATTCTTCGATCCTTGGAGAGGGTGGCAGCAGCACCAGGCATTAGTTTGAGGATTATCCGCCCCGTGACCATGACGCCGCTGCCCCGCCCGGTCAATCGTGAAAGGGCTCCGAAAATACCGGCGAACCAGATAACGACTTTCAGTTTCATCAGGTCAGTAATCCAACGGCTCTAATACTCCAGTGCTCACGTCATACATTGCCCCAGCCACCACCACGCCCTTTCGCAGTAGCGGGTACGAACGAATGCGAATGAGGTCGGTTGCGAGCGCTTTGCGCTGATCTTGCTCGGTTCTGAATTCAAGACTTCGAGTATCAACCCCGTACTGTTGCGAAATAGTGGCGTGAATATCCGCTTCTTCACTCTGCGCCATGCGACAGTCCGTATGAGGCATGACCAGAATCCGATCAACTCCAAGCAGGTAGGTCGCGAGAACCAGCGTTCGCAGAACGTCTTCCGTAACGCGCGCACCCGCATTTCTTAAAATCTTGGCATCCCCTGACGCCATCCCAACAACAGCAAGCGGGCTTATGCGCGAATCCATGCAGGTCACAATCGCCAGGCCCTTCGCCGCTGACCCGGTGAGTTGGCTGCCCTGGAAATTCTCGGCAAAGCCCTTATTTGCGTTTAGGGCATCCTTAAATGCCTCAAATGGGAAAGTGTCCGACTCCGTCATCTTAGAAGTCTACCGAGTCAAAATATTCTCATCTTCGTTGTAACGCAGGGACCTCGCCAGTCGTTCTAAGCACCAGATACCCACAAACCCCATGGGGAGGATTGCCGTGAAAGCCATCAGTAGGAACCATCTCATCGCCATTGCAGTAGGGGCTCTTCTCCTCTCCAACTCGAATCTGGCTCTAGCTCAAGCCGACGATCATAAGAAGGCTAATAAATCCCATTCCAAGCAGGAGCAGAAGACTAAGGCGATAAAACTTAAGAATGGGGTAGGCGTCCTGAGTCTTGATACCAGTACCGTCGTTCCCAAATTTCAGTTCGACACCTCGACGGTAGTACCTCGTATCGAGATCGACGAGGACCATCATCCACGTTTCGATACCGGCACGGTGACCCCACAGTGGCCCCCAGTTCAATTCCCGCCCGGCACGAACTCCCACCATGATCACGGTGACGATGACGGCGATGACGACGAAGAAGGCGGCGATGACGACGTCGATGACGACGATGACGTTTCAGGGATAATCTCATCCTCTCCTCTTGGCATTCGCAATGGCTGAAGAGAGCTAATCTTTGAGGCAACACCGCAAAAGGGTTAGGGGCAGATGGAAAAGTCGGAAGAAAAGATCGGACATTCGAAAGAGCGCAGTGAAGAGTTCACTGATGCTCCGTCCGATCTGCCCAATTACGACCAACTGGTAGAGGAGGCGATCCGTGGAAGTGATTCAGCATTCACCCTCCTGTGGCGACACTTCCAGCCACGCATGGTCCGCTACCTCGCCATGTTTACAAATGACCCAGAAGATCTCTCCTCGGAAGTCTGGATCAAGGTCGCGACTTCAATTAAGAGTTTCCAAGGTGACTCCAAGGCCTTTAAGGGATGGATTTACACAATTGCTCGAAATTCCGCCACTGATCTGGCGCGAAAAAAGAAACGGGAAGGGCTTACATCCGAACTTCATGAAGGAGATTGGACGGGCGAGAACTCTACGATGGTCGAGGTCATGGATCTAGTCAAGAAATTGCCGCAAGAGTACGCAGAGATCATCCTGCTACGTGTAGTTGCAGACCTCGAAGTAAATGATGTGGCGGAGATCGTAGGTAAAACACCCGGAAATGTACGAGTGTTAACGCACCGCGGACTAAAACAACTCAACGAAATGCTCTCAAGGGGGTGATGCAGAATGAATAATGATAAAGATTTTTCGCTGGAAGATAGCGAAGCGTTAATTAGCAATCTTAAATCGAGTGCTGCACCAGAGCTTGAGAGATTGAGAAGCACACTCAACTTACTCTCGCACGTCCACGAGCTTTCCCCAATTTCCAGTCCACCGGTCCTTCCATCGGAGATTGGTCAACCAGTTCAGCTCCTCACTCGCAATTCCTCAAAAACGCGACGGACAATGATCACTTCGATTCTCTCCGTCGGAATACTGGCCTCCGCCTCCCTTGCTGCTGCGGCCGTAACGGGAAGAGGACCCGCCCCAATAGTTAGCGCGGGTCACCAGAGCGCGCGGCTGGTTAAGGCAGTAGCGGGCGCCATTAGCAACGTCGTAACGGGAACGCGCGATGAGACTCCCGCGAATCCTTCCCCCGCAATCAGCAATCCCACACTTCTCCCAGGTAGCGGAGACGACGCGGAAGATGATCTTCGACCAGAGGATCCAGAACACTCACTAACCGGTCCGTCATCACTTCCAACATCCGATGATGATCACGGAACGAAGTCCGAGGATTCGGTGGACGATGAGGACATCTCACCTTCCGGGACGGCATCTCCTGCACCCACCGCAATCAAACCTTCTGGCAAACCTTCTGGAATACCGAAACCCACATCCTCTCCGGAGGATGATTCCTCAGAGGACGAAGATGATGAAGAGGATGACTAACCCGGAACCAACTACTTGTTCTTCGCTTTCTTCTCCTGCTTTTTGGCGCGCTTCTCTTTGAGAGAAAGTTTTGGTTCTTTCTTCTGGTTCGCGTTGCTCTTCTGTTCCTTATTTGCCATGGTCACTCCGTTCTCGGCGTTCGACTACGAGTAAATCACTAGGGTGAGTCTAAGGCAAAGGTATGCTCTCAGTCTTGGCTATTAAGCCAGAAGGAACTAGAGGTCCTGGATGCTGGGGTTTACCGTCACAGTCATTGCAGGGCTCATCGTCGGCACAATCAATGGAATGGCGGGTGGGGCTTCGCTCATTTCCTACCCGGTCCTCCTTGCCCTTGGACTCCCACCCGTTGACGCAGCGATTACAAATGCTTTAGGTGTCTCCAGTGCCAATCTATTTGCCATTCGAGCCGGAGAGCACACGGCAGTAAAACTAATCAAGGAATACAAACGCCTCATCATCATCTCAGTCATCTGCTCAATAATTGGAGCAACCCTTCTCTTGATCTTTCCCCCCAACATCTTCGAACACGTGGTTCCATTTCTACTGTTAGCGGCCACACTCACACTTTTACTGCCAACCAAACCTCGCATAAGCCGACGCAATGAAATTGCGGAAACACTTGGGATCGCATCCAGTGGTCTGTACTGCGGATACTTCGGACCTGGCCAGGGTGTGATGGTAATTACGGCGCTGGCGCGAAATCCAAAAGATCCGGGAACCCTCAACGCAGCTAAGAACATCATCGTTGGAATCACCAGCATGGCATCCAACGTGATCTACATTTTTAGCGGCCACGTGTACTGGACGCTCGCCTTTGCGCTCTTTCTCGGATCCAGCGTTGGAGGGACTCTTGGCGGCCAGTGGGCAACCAAGATGTCTCCGATTTTCTACAGAGTGCTTGTTATGAGTGTTGGATTTGGAGCCTCAATCTGGCTCTTCATCAAGTACTTCTTCTAAGCAGAGCCCAAGCGGCAATTCTAGTACTTGCTGTAATCATTGATATCTCTTGCGTTTTCAAAATTGTCCACATTCAGTCTGGTATTCCAAACTGGAGAAGACTCGGACCTAATTTCCCTACTTGAATGGTCCCCCTTCAAATACCAAGAACAGGTTTCTATCTTTCCCCTTCTCAGGGATCTTGCTTCATTGATTGCGGGTATCAAGTCAGTATCTTGGGAAGCCAGGACAACTAAATCAGCAGTTTGAACCTCTCGGACTAATGCCAGCGCGCACAGAACGTCTATACCCTTTTCTTGTTTGCTTAGCAGAATTTTCTCCCCGCTACTATCCAAAACGAGTTTCCCTGATTCATCTCTCTCGAATGTATATTTCAAAGGGCGGTGAGTAACGATGACTCTTTGATCACGTTCCCAATAGGCAGCCTGCGCAAGATTGCGTGCATATTGAATTGGGTTATGAACGTTTGATGGCAAACCACGATAAACGAGAACTTTGGATACTGTCGCCAGTGAGAAACCTTCCTTAATTCGCGAATTCCTCTCTCCAATTAAGGTTTCTGCAAATTTGATTGGATCAATGTAATGTTGATGATGTCCGAGATTGGAACCATGCAATTTCGAACCAGTAATGTGAACATTCTGGTAATCCATAATTACTGTGGTTTTGAGTATCAAAGGTTCCTTAGATGAAAAAGCCCCACCAGTCCCGGAGGACGGTGGGGAGCTATGTCTGAAGTATGGCACAAACTAACGAGCTTGGTAAAGATTCTGAATTACTGTGGACAAATGGAGCCCCCCGTCAGGATTGAACTGACGACCTTCCGCTTACAAGGCGGATGCTCTACCACTGAGCTAGGGAGGCCTTTCTTACCAGCGCATTATGTCAGTGGGGTTGGAAATGGTGAAATCGTTTTCCCCCTTTCAATTCGCCTCATCCTATTCGGGGGGTTTAGTCCTCTGATGGAGGACCAGCAGCGTGCTCAGTGTAGGTTTTCATTATGCGCCTTGGAGTACTCGATATCGGATCCAATACCATCCACCTGCAGGTGATGGATGCCCACTTAGGCGCGCGCCCTAGTCCAACAACCAACTTCAAGGTTGAGCTTAAGCTCTCTGAAAACTTAGAGGATGACGGAAATGTTTCAGCAAGCGGTATCGCACAACTGCATGCAGTTCTTGAAGATGCTCTCGAGCACGCCAGACAGTTCAATACGGACGAGATTCTCGCATTCGCAACATCAGCAATTCGGGAAGCAAAAAATGGTTCCGAAATAATTGCTGAAATCAATTCTCGTTACGAATTGGACTTGCAAATCCTCTCTGGGGAGGATGAAGCTCGCCTAACCTTCTTGGCTGTTCGAAGATGGCTAGGGTGGTCGGCAGGCAAATTGCTCATACTTGACATTGGTGGTGGATCACTAGAAATTGCACTTGGTAATGACAAGAGCCCGGATTTCGCGATTTCCCTACCTCTCGGAGCTGGCAGATTGACTCGTGACTTCCTGACAGGTGATCCTTTTACAAATAGAAGTATTAGTAACCTAGAGGAATATGTCTCAGGAACCCTCAAGACGCATCTCTCCAATGATTTGTTGACACATGAAGCAGATCACTTTGTTGCGACAAGTAAAACTTTCCGAACTTTGGCGCGCCAAGCAAATTACTGGTACGGAGATTCCCCAAAAGTCTTGGAGGCTAATGCCCTACTGGGAGCGATTCCTCGTCTTGCTGACATGACAAAAACGCAAAGAGCAGCGCTACCCGGTGTATCCTCGGGGCGCGCCAATCAAATTGTTGCTGGTGGAATTGTTGCCAGATCGATCATGGAAATTCTTAATATCTCAGAACTGGAAATATGCCCCTGGGCTTTGCGCGAAGGCGTCATTTTGAAATGGTTGGACTGGTTGGAGCGTTGATCCATAGTTCTAAAGGATTGGGGACTCAATGAAATCGATGGCGATAATCTCTCCGTCGCGATGATGCAAGACCCAAGCTTCGCAAGGATTCAATTTTCCATCAAGCTCTTTGAAATTCTTCTTCCCCACTAATTTCTTCATTAGTTTCGGCAAAATCGGATTGTGACTACATATGATCGTAGGCTTCCCATGAGTTATAAGATCCTGGGCAAAACTCAGGGATAAGTCTCTATTTGTTAAATACAGATACTCGCCCAAATCCTGGGAGATCACTACGCTCAGTTTGAGTGAGCGAGACATTGGCTCAACGGTCTCTAGACACCTAATCGCTTCTGATGAGTAGATCTCAACTATTCCGTAAGGAAGGAAGTTTGGAAGCATACGTTTGGCCTGTCTTTGTCCCATGTGATCAAGGGGACGGTCATCATCGTCGCCATCCCATTCATCCCGTCTGACCGCCTTCGCATGGCGAAGAAGCACCAGTGGTGTCGTTTCTGGACCAAATTCCATAAAGAAATCGAGAATCGACTGATCATCAATCAGAGTGAGTAGAGCTCGTGCTTCGGGGGGAGCGAGCCAGCGAACTTCATCAACTTCATCAGGATTAGGTACCCCAGTTGGAGCATCGCTCGCTCTGGCGGCCCAGTAACGAACTCTCTTGGAGCTCCCATCAACGTCATAAACAGTCTCACCCAGCTCCGGTCCGAATGTTCCCGTGAAGCCAGTCTCTTCAATAACCTCCCGGAAAGCACAACTGATTGCGGATTCCCCTTCTTCCAACTTGCCCTTTGGAAATGACCAATCGTCATATCGTGGTCGATGAATAAGGGCTACTAGAAGTTGATGGTCCAATCCGTACGTCCAAAGAACGGCTCCCGCCGCCTCAATAAATTTAGCAGTGACTTCAACTTCCTTCATATCGCCTTTTCCCATTGTTGAATTAGAAGGCTCTGCAAGTCCTGCAGAGGTGTTCCATCTGCAGAAATGCTCGCCCTCTTCCAATCGCTGCCTTTGAGATTCCAACTACTCACGCCATCAGAAAGTCCTAAGTCGATAATTCCTTGAAGATACTCTTGGTGCTCCAAATCATTAATTCGAACCATGCTTTCAACACGTCGGTCCAAGTTTCTATGCATGATGTCGGCACTTCCAATCCAATACTCATGCTCTCCACCATTAACAAAGTGAATGATGCGTGAATGTTCCAGAAAACGTCCTAGGACCGATCGAACGATAATGTTTTTTAGATCCTTATGCTCTCCGGTTCTGAGAGAGCAAATCCCTCGAATGAGCAAATCCACTTTCACTCCTTGTTTCGCAGCTCGGTAGAGTGCATCCACAAACTCCTCATCTAAAAGTGAGTTGAGTTTGAATTGGATTCCAGCAGGCAGGCCTAGGTTAGAATTGGCAATTTCATTTTCGATTCTTTCGAGTAGTCCTGTTCTAAGCATTCTTGGGGCAACCAACAGCCGAGAATACGTGGATTGCGGAGCGAAGCCAGAGAGTTGATTGAAGAGTTTTATCAGGTCACCGGTGAGTTCTGGGTCTGAGCTAAGGAGCCCGAAATCCTCATAGTGCCGGGCCGTTTTTGGATTGTAATTTCCAGTACCAATGTGGCAATACATACGTAAACCATCGATCTCATCTCTTACAACAAGAGATAACTTGGCGTGCGTCTTCAAACCCATCAACCCGTACACCACGTGCACACCAGAGGCTTCCAATTTTCGCGCCCAACGTACATTTGCTTGCTCGTCGAAACGCGCGCGGATTTCGATCACAGCAAGTACTTGTTTGCCGGATTCGGCGGCTTCAATCAATGCATCAATAATTGGAGAGTCTCCGGAGGTGCGGTAAAGAGTCTGCTTTATGGCTAATACTTTGGGATCTCTCGAGGCATTCTCAAGAAAATGAACCACTGATGCCGTAAATGATTCATAGGGGTGATGAAGCAGCACTTCGCCTGATCTAAGAGCCTTGAAAAACGTGTCTGGCTCTTCAGGATCCACGCCCAGAAATGCAAGTGGGGTGCGCGGTCGAAAATCTGGATACTTCAACTCGGGCAGATCAAGATCCAGTAAACCTTCCAAATCTGTAAGATTCAAAGGAGTTGCGCAGGAGATCACATTCTCTGGTTCGATTCCCAGTTCAAAAGCAAGTCGATCGACCAGATCCGGGTCAATGTCCTCCTCAATTTCCAGACGGACTGGAGGTCCAAATCGGCGACGCAACAGTTCTTGTTCAAGCGAACTGAGTAAATCGACGGAGTCATCTTCATCAAGATCAAGATCTTGATTGCGAGTTACGCGAAAGGTGAAGTGATCTTCGATCTTCATCCCCGGGAATAGACGATCTAGGTGCTCGGCTATGACTTCTTCAAGAGGTATGAAACGGGTTGCTCCAGAAATTCTTGTCGGCATAAAACGAGAGAGAATCGGCGGGACTTTCACTCTGGCGAAGAATTCCTCCTCAGTTTGCTTGTTCATTACTATCACGGCCAAATTTAATGAAAGTCCCGATATATAGGGAAATGGATGGGAAGGATCCACAGCGAGTGGAGTCAAAACAGGAAATATGCTCTCTTCGAAGAGGCGAGAGACATACGCCCTCTCTGATCCATTGAGTTCCTTCCATGTCACTATCTCGACTCCGTTTTCCCGCAACTCTGGAAGAATTACGTCACGGAAAAGAGCCGATTGTCGCTCCATCAGCTTTCGAGTTCGTTTTGAAATCTCATGCATCAACTCCTTAGGAGAGTAGCCAGCAGAATTATGCGTGAGTAGATGATTATCGATTTTGTCTTTCAGTGTCGCCACACGAACCATAAAAAACTCGTCAAGATTTGCTGCGAAAATTGTGAGAAATCGAACTCTCTCGAGTAGTGGTACTGAAACATCCTCTGCCAGTTCGAGAACTCGTTGATCGAAGGAAAGCCAACTCAATTCACGGTCAGTAAAGTTTTCGCGATGAATCACAAGTTCAGTCTCTCGAACGCTGCTGAACTTGTGGTTACAGCAAGGTGTCCAGGATCTAAACCTTCAAAGCACGGCTTATCTCAAGCGCACTGGTGCCGAGTGCTTTGCCGATCTTCCATCCCCTGAGGACTTTCCGAGCGACCGACGCCATATCCACGGGAGCAAGAAAATCAAGAACCAACGGATGTTAGAAGCCAATCTTTCCCGAACTCCAGCCTTCTCGGGAGGCGCTAATGGCTCTCGCCAATTCGCTGCGTATGGAAGTTCCAATTTTTCCAGAACACCCTGCGCCACTCGGTCATGCCCGAGTGGATTGAGGTGAAGGCGATCATCTGCCAGAAAGCGACGATCTTTCAGGAAACTCTCCTCGTTGGCATCGGCCACAATTGCGCCCACTTCTCGTGCCACAGATCGGACATTTTCATTGAATGCTCGGAATCGAGATTCCCAGAGATCGGCAGTTTTGCCCGTTCGATCAGTCCTTTCTAGGACCGTGAAGAGAAGGATTGTTGCCCCAGATTTGGAAATATCGCGAACTGCTTCTCTATAAAGCGGCAGGACTGTCTCAGCTCTGTAATTGGGGCGCAGCACATCATTGGCGCCAGCATGAAAGGAGAGGAGAGTCGCGGGGCCATTTACATAGGTAAGAGCGAGTGGAATCTGATCCGCAACAACTTGTCTGATCAATTTTCCGCGTATTGCCACATTCAGGTACGTGAAATCTGAGACTTGTTCAGACATGACATCTGCAACTCGATCTGCCCAGCCACGATATTGGCCATCCACCACATGATCAGACATTCCTTCAGTGAAGGAATCTCCGCAGGCGATTAGACGTGAGTATTTCATTGCGTACGGCGTTGCTCATCCACCCAGAAGAGTGCGATTGATGTCGCAACACTCGCGTTGAGTGATTCCGTACTCGTGTTCATAGGGATTGCAACCACTAAATCGCACTTCTCTTTGACGAGTCGAGAAAGTCCCTTGCCTTCACTTCCAACAACGATCATGATCGACTCTTTAGCAAGCTTCATCTTGCTCAACGAATTTTCGGATTCACCGTCGAGACCGATGACGAAGCAACCAAGTTTCTTGGCAGCATCAATCGCACGTGACAAATTCGAGACCTGCGCGATCTGCATTCGTGCCGCGGCACCGGCTGAGCTCTTCCAAGCCGACGCTGTCATAGCCGCCGCCCGACGTTCGGTCATAACGACGCCATCGGCACCAAATGCGGCAGCACTTCTCACAATAGCTCCGAGATTTCGTGGATCAGTAACACCGTCAAGGGCAACGATCAACATTGGACTCTTGGCTCGCGCCGCTATCTCCTCAAAACTTGAGTATTGATATGGCTTGATAGCAAGCAATACTCCTTGACTGCTTCCAGAGAGTCCCTCAACTTCGGCACGATGCACCTCTCTAATAGGAAGGTGAATTGCCATGGCCAACTTCAAGGACTCAGTAATGCGATCATCAACGTCGATACTTCTGGCGATAATCAATTCTGTAGCGGGGACTCCTGCCCGGAGTGCTTCGACTACTGCATTGCGACCTGCGACCAATTCACCGCCGCCCTTTGGGCGCTCGCTCTTCTGACGAGGGGCACGGGGTCGAATCTCCTTAGCTCCGGCCGCCTTCTTCCGCTTGGCAGCTGCGTGATAGGGGCGGTCTTCGGCTTTAGGGGTAGGTCCTTTGCCCGCCAGACGGCGCTTGTTCTTTCCGCCGGTTCCCGTTGTTGCACCCTTTTTAGACGTACGTACCGCACCACGACGTTCTGAATTACCAGCCATTTTTTACCGCTCTTCCCTGGATTTAATCGACCACCGTGGTCCTTGCGGCGTGTCTTCAACGATGACTCCTAATTCGGCCAGTTCGTCGCGTATCTGGTCGGATGCAGCGAAATCTTTTCGCTCGCGCGCTGCAAGACGCTGTGCAAGTGCGAGTTCGATTGTGCCAGAGAGTGCGGCCTCAAGTTCGGCTACCTCGCTCGTCGAAAATACGGGGTCGTAAGGATCGCAACCAAGAACATCAAGTGCACCGCGAATTTCTGAGACCTTCAATTCAAGCGTTAGCAAGTCGCCAGAAGTGATGGCGATATTTCCAATCCGAAGCGCCTCTGCAATATGAGCGAGTCCCTGCGGAACGGCCAAATCGTCATTCATAGCGTCGGTAAATTTCTGAGAGAGAATTGGAGTCGGTACTTTCCCTAGAACTTCGCACGCGCGCTTGAGAAAACTTTCAATCCGGCGAAATGCGGTGGCAGACTCATCCAGAGACTCAGGTGAATACTCAAGTATCGATCTGTAGTGGGCGCTACTGAGATACCAACGCAATTCAATGCGTCGCACGCGTTGGAGTACTGCCTTAACCTGCATAGAATTTCCAAGAGACTTACTCATCTTCTCGCCCGACGCGGTCACGAGAGCGTTATGCATCCAGGTGGTTGCAAATGCCCATCCCGCCGCTTGCGATTGGGCAATCTCATTTTCGTGATGAGGAAAAATTAAATCCAAGCCACCGCCGTGAATATCAAAGGCTTCGCCTAAATACGCATGCGCCATAGCCGAGCATTCCAAGTGCCAACCCGGTCTGCCAGGACCCCACGGGGTCAGCCAGGATGGCTCCCCTTTCTTCGCTGCTTTCCACATTGCGAAATCGCGCGGGTCTTTCTTAAAGGTTTCATCGGCATCCGCTGCAGATTGAAGATCATCCACGTTCTGTCGAGAGAGGGTTAGGTACGATTTGAGTTTGCGCACCTGAAGGTAAACATCTCCATTGCCGGGTGCGTAAGCCACTCCCTTTTCAATCAGACTGGCCATTAAGTCAATCATCTGGGTGATATGTCCAGTCGCACGAGGCTCATATGTGGGGGCAATGACATTGAGGGCTTCATACGCAGCAGCAAATTCGCGCTCATACTTCATTGCCAAAGCCCACCAAGGCATTTCCTCGTCGAGTGCCTTAAGCAAAATCTTGTCATCAATATCGGTGACATTGCGAATGAAAGTCACTTCGAATCCAGATTTCAACAACCAACGTTGAAGAATATCGAAATTGATGGCGCTTCTCACGTGACCGATGTGCGGTGATGCTTGCACCGTCGCTCCGCACAAATAAATACTGACTTCACCTTTTTTGAGTGGGACAAAGGGCCTGGTTGTACGCGACATCGTGTCGTACAACGCGAACGAACTCATCGAACCAACCAATCCTTTAGGAAGTGATAATTAAGAAGCAGTGTAAATTAGTGCAGAGGCGATAGCAGCCAAGCCACGACCTTCACCCGTAAATCCCAAACCATCTGTGGTTGTCGCTGATATCGAAACGTCGGCGCCGTCGAGAGCACGAGAAAGTGCGGCGCTGGCTTCACTCCTTCGAGCCCCCAGCTTCGGGCGGTTGCCGATGACTTGAACGCTCACATTTCCAATTTCGAAATTGGCTTTGCGAATCAGGCGCAGAGTTTCGCCCAACAAAGTGGCTCCAGATGCCTCTCTGTACTCTGGTCGATCAACGCCAAAATTGGAGCCGAGGTCTCCTAGACCGGCCGCCGCAAAGAGCGCATCACAGATTGCGTGGGCAGCCACGTCACCGTCGGAATGAGCTTCAACTCCAATTTCATCAGGCCAGTGAATTCCGCCGAGCCACATGGGTCGGTCATGATCCATAGAGTAAGCATGGGCATCAACGCCGACCCCAGTTCGAATTCCGGTGTAGCCAGCCTTATTTCCCGGGGGCGGTGTCATGAATTGCCTTCCGATAAAGGGAGTTAAGAGGCAAGTACCTCATCGAGAATTGAGCCGGCCTTCTCTTCATCAGTACGTTCGGCCAAGGCGAGTTCGGAGACAAGAATTTGCTTGGCCTTAGCAAGCATTCGCTTCTCACCAGCTGACAATCCGCGATCTAGATCACGTCGGTAAAGATCTCTCACAACCTCGGCAACCTTTATGACATCGCCAGAGGCAAGTTTTTCAAGGTTGGCTTTGTAGCGCCGCGACCAGTTGGTGGGTTCTTCCGTGTACGGCTGACGCAGAACATTGAATACGCGCTCAAGTCCGGCACTGTCTACGACATCGCGTACGCCAACTAGATCGACATTTTCGGATGGAACGCGGACGGTCAGATCTCCTTGGGCAATCTTGAGAACCAAATATGTCTTCTCTTCGCCTTTGATTAAACGAGTTTCGATTGCCTCGATTAGAGCCGCTCCGTGATGGGGATAAACAACGGTTTCTCCGACCTTAAATGACATTTAATGCCCTTCGTTAGACCCTAATAATACCAGCGATTAGTGAGCGCCATCACCCCCGATTTAAGCGCAAAATATGGGTTCCTCGGATATTGCATGAGCCATGAGAGAATGACGCAGCCCAAATCCCTGGAGGAGAACCTCATGCATGTGCGAACCGTTGCAGCCGTAGCCTTATCAATAGCTTTGGGGCTCTCTCTCACCGCATGCGGCGCCGGCATTAACGCGGCAACAAGTCAGATCACCCAAGTAACTGATGGAGTGGATGCTTCGATCACGTCTTACGGCAGTGACTTGAAAGTGAATTCAATACTTCTCGTCGCACAGCCCGATGGTTCGGCAGTGCTGGTTGGTTCGATTGTAAATAGATCTTCGAAAGACGATGTCCTTCTCGGCATTATCGCCGATGGAATCACCGCAACACTTTCCCAGCAAGAACTATCTCTTACTGCAAACGTCCCACTATTTTTTAGTGGGGATAGCGCAAATGCGAGTGCGGTATTTCCTGGACTTAATGCGGCCATCGGAACACGCATCAAATTGCAGATGTTCTTTGGAATTGGTGGAGAACTAAACCTGGATGTGATTGTTCGCGAGCGTGCCGCTGAATACGCTCTTGTTGGAGTACCCACTATCTAATACCTAAATCCAGTTTTGATTAGTTCTAGTTGGGGCGTCAAGCCTCCATCTTGTAACCCAAACCGCGCACAGTCTGGATTAGCTCAGGGTTGGCCGGATCCTTCTCAATTTTTGCCCGAAGTCTCTTGATGTGAACGTCCAAAGTCTTTGTGTCACCGACGTAATCACTTCCCCATACGCGATCAATCAATTGCATGCGAGTTACGACTCGTCCAGAATTTCTCATAAGGAATTCAAGGAGTTCAAATTCTTTAAGCGGGAAATTAGCAGTGACATTGTCGATGCTCACTGTATGCCTCTCGGTATCCATCCGAACGGGGCCAGCCACAAGTACATGTCCATCATCGGATGAAAAGCTCGAATCGCCATTTCTGCGGAGGACCGCATGAATACGGGCGACCAATTCACGTGAAGAGTAAGGCTTAGTCACGTAATCGTCGGCACCAAGCTCAAGACCTACGACTTTATCCACCTCTGAGTCTTTGGCGGTCAACATAATAATTGGAACGTTTGATCGACTCCTTAATTGCTTACATACTTCGGTTCCCGAAAGCCCGGGAAGCATGAGATCCAGCAGAACCAGGTCTGCACCATGGCGATCGAATTCTTCAATTGCCTTGGGTCCAGTGTCCGCCACTCCAACTTCAAATCCTTCACGCCCAAGAAGATAGGCCAATGCTTCCGAGAAAGAATCTTCATCTTCAACGACCAGGATACGAGTCATTTTTCCTCCGATTGGGGGTAACTAACATTATTCACATCTGTACGATGATAAAGCGGCAGACGAATTGTGAAGGTAGTGCCTGCGCCCTCTTCGCTCCATACCGAAATGTCTCCTCCATGATTTGCAACTACATGTTTGACAATTGATAATCCCAAACCAGTACCTCCGGTGGCCCGGGAACGAGCAGGGTCTACGCGATAAAAACGCTCGAAGACCCTTTCGATATCTTTCTCTGGAATTCCAATTCCCTGATCTGAAATAGAAATCTCAGCCAAGTCTCCTTGGGCTCGCAGTGCGATCGCCACTCGAGTGCCGTCAGGACTGTAATTGATTGCGTTCTCGATCAGATTACTTATTGCCATCTGGATTTGACGACGATCTCCCAAGACCAAGAATTCGTCTGACTCACTAAAGCTCAGCGAAATACTCCTCGACTCTGCAGCCATACGAGAAGCGTCAATCGCGTCTGCGATTAATTCGGAGAGGTTGAGGACCTTGGCATTCTTTAGTGGATCGTCATCTTGCAAGCGGGAAAGATCAATAATTTCCTGAACAAGATCGGTAAGCCGCTTGGCTTCAGTCTGCATTCGAGTTGCAAATTTTACGATGGCTTCGGGATCATCACGGGCTCCCAGAACCGCTTCACCCAGAATGGAGAGCGCCCCAATCGGTGTCTTCAATTCATGCGAAATATTTGCGATAAAGTCGCGCCGGATTGCGTCCAGACGTCGAAATTCACTCTCGTCAAATATGAGCACGACAACCAGTCCCTGCTCACCAATGGGAGAGACCCTGACCTGCAGATCGTGGATACCTTCCCCGATAGGACCGCGCGGCAGGGCCACGGTGGCCTCTTGATACTCCTTCGACCGTCGTGCCGCTCGAACCAGGGAGAGGATTGGGTCTGAGACCAGCCGTCCCTCTTTGATAAGGCTCAGCGCATCAGTCCGATCAGATGATTCAAGAACCACTTCACCAGGTGCCAGCACGAGGTATTCGGCGTCAACGATTTGAAGCAGATCTATGATTCCCGACGGCACATCCCACGTTGGTCGAATCTCAGCACTCGTTCGTCGCCTTCTTAACACCCCCTTATCGTAGAGTCGCGAGTCCATACATACCCAACCAGAAGCCAGCTAAACCACGCATAAAGCCAAGTCTTAGCGTGTCATTCAATTACTGTTCACTTAGAGCCCCCGAAATAGGTCCACCACGAGATATTGTTGCCTCATGCGCGACGCATTTCACGATGATCTCAATGCAATTGGCCAAACTCTCATTGACATGAGTGAGAGGGTTTCACGCGCAATGGAGCTCGCTACAACTTCGCTGCTTGAAGCAGATTTGCAGCTAGCCGAGCAAATCATCTCTGATGACGACGTCATCGACATCATGCAGCACGAGCTCGACGCGAAGACTCTCAATGTCCTTGCCCGGCAACAACCCGTGGCCGGCGACTTACGAACACTTGTCACCTCCTTGCGAATGAGCGCGGACCTGGAGCGGATGGGCGATATGACCCACCACATCGCGAAGATTGCACGGATGAGATACCCCTCGATAGCTGTCCCGCCAGAGCTGGCAAGCACCATTCAAGACATGGGTAAAGTCGCCAAGAACATAATTGATAAGACCACTCACGTGCTCAAGACACACGACTTACAGTCTGCCCTTGAGTTAGAAGATGATGATGACGAGATGGATAAATTGCACCGCAAATTATTCCTCACGCTACTTGACGATGCTTGGCCCCATGGCATTGAGTGCGCGATTGATATGACACTACTTGGTCGATACTACGAACGCTGCGCTGATCACGCAGTATCTGTGGCTAGACGGGTTTACTTCCTCGTCACCGGAGAGTTCGCGTCAGAGATGGAAGAACGCTGACCTTGATTTGCCACGGCACTGATTGCAGCTTCAGCGGCAGCGGGATCTAGATACTCGCCGCCTTTCCTTACCGGTTGCATCTGCTCGTCAAGTTCGTAAAGTAAAGGAATACCTGTCGGAATATTCAATTCGGCAATATCTGCATCAGAAATTCCATCCAGATGCTTCACGAGGGCACGTAGAGAGTTTCCGTGAGCGGTAACAAGTACGACTTTCTCCGCACGTAAATCGGGCACGATTACCTCATCCCAATATGGAAGCATCCGTGTGACAACATCCTTCAAGCATTCCGTGCGTGGCAGGGCGTCGCCGAGGTCGGCATATCGCGGATCGTCTTTCTGGCTATACGGATCTGCGTCGTCAATTGGCGGTGGCGGAACATCATACGAACGACGCCATAACTTGAACTGTTCTTCACCATAGGCTTCCAGAGTCGCCTTCTTATCTTTTCCTTGCAGAGCGCCATAGTGTCGTTCGTTCAAACGCCAGGATCGCCGAACCGGAATCCATTGACGATCGCAGGCATCCAGAGCCAGTTGCGATGTTTGGATCGCGCGACGCAGTAGAGAAGTATGCAGAAGATCCGGAAGCAATCCACGGTCCTTCAGAAGCACGCCCGCTCTGACTGCCTCAATCTCACCAGCATGCGAAAGAGGAACATCGACCCAACCAGTGAATAAATTCTTCGCGTTCCATTCGCTTTCACCATGGCGAAGCAAGATCAATGTGTACGTCATAGGGTCATCTTGCCAAGTATCAAGCCCTGGATTCAAATCAAGTGCTAAATCAGGTGCTCAAAGGCTTTGAGATTGGCCAATGACTCTCCGCGTGAGACACGCCAAGCCCATTCGCGACGGATTGCCGAAGCAAAGCCCAGTTCGAGTAGTGGATTGAAGGCGGCATCTGAATACTGAAGCACGCTTCCAATGAGATGATCCAATTCGTGATCACTCACAACATTGAGCGGTAATCGTCCAACTAGATATATGTCCCCTAATTCGTTGAGTGCAAACGCAACCCCGTACATCGAACCATTCTTCCGCATGCACCATTCAAAAACTTTCCCCGGATTCTCATCCGGCTTGCGAATGATGAATGCGTTAATACTCAAGGAGTGGTCTCCGACAATGAGCGCACAGTGAGTCTGTAATTTCTTTTCGCCCGGAAGAGTGAGCAAGAATGTATCGCTATTTTTTCGTTCGTACTCGATGTCGTGTGACTCTAGAAAATCCTCAATTGCAATCCGAGGATCGATACTTGCCATGGAGTCAGCCGTCCGATGAAGCTTTTTGGCGTTCCATTTGCGAGAGCACTCGGTCATAAATATCGAGCGTGCCGCGTGCTGTTGCATCCCATCCGAAGTGAGATGAGTGTTCGAGAGCGCCGATGGAAAGCAGAATGCGCCGCTGCGGTTCGACAAGCAACCGCGCAATCACCGAAGACCATGCGCGTGGATCATGACCGTCAACAAGAACACCGGAAATGCCATCAGCGACGGCAGTACGTAACCCACCGACCGCGGTCGCTATTACCGGAGTGCCGCATGCTTGAGCTTCAAGGGCCACAAGTCCAAAAGATTCACTGTAACTTGGAACGCAGACCAGATCAGCAGCTCGATACCAATTTGGCAGTTCTGCCCGCGGAAATGGCGGCAAGAAACGCACGACATCGGAGAGATTTAGCCAACTGGCTAATTCCTTCAATCGCTCCACTTCCTCAACGCCGCTGCCAGATGCACCACCAATGATGAAGACTATGAGTTTGGCTCGAAGATGCGGAGAATGCGAAAGCATTTCAGCGCTCGCGCGGATGAGAAGTTCTGGACCTTTATGCGGCTGAATGCGTCCGACAAATGTCACGACTTGCGCGTCTTGCGGAATTTGCAGAAGTGCCCGTGCATTCGACTTTCCGCTTCCAGGTGTAAAGGTGTAGAGGTCCACGCCAGGTGTGACTACATGAACCAGGTCCGGACATGCGCCGTACAAGGAAACTATGCTCGCTGCCTCAGCATCTGTATTTGCTATAAGGGCGCTCGAAGCCGAGACGACTTCCGTCTCCCCAACAACGCGGTCTTCTGGTTCTGGTGATTCACCGTCTGCCAGGTTGAGGTTTTTTACTCGCGCCATCGTGTGCATCGTGTGAATGAGTGGGATATCCAACTTCTTACTCGCGGCAATGCCAACCTTCCCCGAAATCCAGTAATGGGAGTGAATGACATCGTATGCAGGCTTGGATTGAATTGCTTTCAGGAATTCATCAGATAATTCCTCGCTAAATCGGGGTAGTTCTTCCTTCGTGACACCAGTGACCGGTCCCGCCGTCAAGTGGCGAACTGTTACACCTGGCGCGAGTTCGACAACGTCAGGAAGATTTTCGTGGTTGCGTCGCGTAAAAATATCAACGCCGATACCCATCGCGGCCATCCGCTTTGCATTCTCGGCCACATAGACGTTCATTCCACCCGCATCACCGATGCCCGCTTGATCAAGTGGGGATGAGTGCACCATCAAAGTGGCGATGCGTCTGTTCATCCGAGAAGTCTATCCAGCCTACAAATTTGCGCGAATGGAGCCGACAACCTTGTCGCCGCCAAATATTGGAGTCGACTCAGGTGATGAAACAACTCCAAACGCTTCCAAAGCGGCGACAAGAAGCACGCCAAGGGCGCGCGCTGATCCGTCTTCGACTTTGACCGCCATTGCTCGGCCATCAGGCAGAGAGGCAATTTGAACTCCCTCCGCCCCCTCTTTTAAGAATAACCCTGGAATCTCACGCATTTTCCGAGTGGTCAGTCGCCCCTCACCGGCCACCATTTCAGGAAAATCACGGCAAGCATGAATAACACTCTGGTGGATGGGATCGGTAGAGATAGTGAGATTGTGAATCGCACGAGCCAGACCCATGAGCGAAATGAGGAACAGGGGTGCACCGCAGCCATCCACACTCACGGAAGAAACTTCTTCCCCGGCCAAAGTTTCCAGTTCGGCGCGACAGGCCACCTGAACTGGGTGTTCTGGATGAAGGTAACTATCAATCAGCCACCCGTTTGCGACTGAAGTAAAAAGCATTCCCGCATGCTTTCCACTGCAATTTTGTGCCAAGGAGGTGCTGGGTTTGCTGCCCCATTTGATTCGATCATCCTCACCCAACGGTCTATCTTTCGCATTCTGCAGAGCCGACTCATCAAGACTGGCGAGCGCCAAAATTTCTCGCGCAGCACTCTGGTGCATTTCCGACCCAGAATGACTCGCTGCAACGAGGGCCAACAATCGGGGTTGCAATTTCATACCGGCACGAACCATCGCTGCTGCCTGAATGCTTTTGATGGAAGAGCGTGGGTAAACAAGTAGCGAAGGATTACCACGGGAAAGGTGCACGCTTCCATCCGCCCCGAGAAGAACCATATGTCCGCGGTGCTGCGATTCCACGATACCGCCTCTGACAACTTCTGCCAGTACAGGACCAATAAGGTTGTCCGGCACTTGATTAATCATTAGAACGTGGCAACGTCGACCAGAGGTGCGGTTGCATAAGTTTGCCCTCCGCAGCCATGTCGTACGCGAAGAAGAGTTCGCCTTCGACCAGACCGTACAAACGCGAACCTTCCGTGACAATTTTCGCCGTCGGTGCTGAGTAGCCTTGATCCATTACAAGTTGAATTTTTGGTCCATCAAATTGACCGACCCAACCTTCGGTAATTCCAGTGTTATGGGCGATAACAACTTCCAGGGTATTACCCGGTTTCACTCGCCAAAATCCAGTTTCAGATCCGCCGGGACGGATTATTTCGTTGTCGTCATCTATGAGCCAGGAGCGCGAGTAGTAATTCAAGAAGGGACGGCCGTCGTGACCAAACACGAGCTCATGAGCAAATTGAAAAGGCTCAATCCCTTCGTACTCCCCCCGCCCTTTTCCGCGCCAGGTTCCAACCAGCCATGCAAGAGGATTTAGGTCCGGGTGCAGACCCTCGGGAATCGCAAAAGCCATTATTTTCTGCCCCTCCGTCGCATGCCGCCGAACCCATAAATAATCAAGACGATACCCAAAAGTATCGCGATGGTTGCCAGAATGATAGAAGTCACCAGCGCCATAGATGACTTTCTTGCTCCATACTCTCCAGCCTACCCGCTCAATCCTTTAGAGTTCTTGCATGGCACGTTCATCGAATTTGGTAATCAAAGTGGCATCTGGCATCACTGAAGCTGAACGTGTAGCACAAGCATTTTCAGTTGCATCGACCGCACTTGCTGCCGGAGTTGAAGTCTCACTCTGGCTAGCGGGGGAAGCATCGTGGTTGGCATTGCCGGGACGAGCCGAGGAATTTTCTCTGCCTCATTCGGCGCCACTTCACGAAATGCTTGCGACTCTCATCGAGAACGGAACCGTCACGCTCTGCACGCAGTGTGCCGTTCGGAGAAATATTCAAGATGGCGACCAAATCAAAGGTATCCGGATTGCCGGCACAGCCACTTTTGTAGAGGAAATTACCCGCGAAGGCACGCAAGCCCTCGTTTACTAGAATTAGGCCCGCTTTACTCCAAACTCAATTAGTAGCCTCTTGGGTTGCGGGAATTCCTTCAATCGTCAATGTCGCATCCAGCGGAGTACTTCGTTTCAACACTGCCAGCGCGATAGTTCCTAATTCGTAGTGCCGTGCCACAGTCCCGATGAATCCAACCTTTACGCCGTCTTTTTCGACATCTGCGCCACGCGCCGGAATGGTGATCACACTCCCATCCAAATGAAGCATGGTAAGTCGACGGGGAGGTTTGCCAAGGTTTGCAATCTTCGCAACTGTCTCCTGCCCGCAGTAGCAGCCCTTATTCATGTGAACTGATTTGTTCAGAAGCCCGAGTTCGTTTGGAATTGATTTGTAATCCGTTTCGAATCCAATTCTCGGCCTACCAAGGGCGACTCTCTCTGCCTCTAGTGCCCACGTGCCCACTCGAATACCTTGTTCATTAAATTTCCCGTGCCAGAGCGCGATCTCGCTTCTTGGAACAATCGCAAATGGCCCTCCAAGGGAATCTGACAACCCGGGAGCTCGTAACAGCGCATATTCATTGCTCAAATCGCGCACATCAACACGGAGCATGAATTTCATCTTCTCCAGGTGAGTAAGCAGTGCCCTCCCTCGTCCAGCATCCAAAGTCAGCCAGGTTCTTTCGCCGTCATCCATCAGATTGAACTGATGCTCAATGTGACCCTGCGGGTCGAGAATGAGAGCCGAAGTCCAGATGCCCGGTTCCAACTTTTCAAGATGTTGAGTGGTAAGCGAATGGAGCCAACTGAGGCGGTCCTGACCAGTAATTCCGACAATTTCGAAGTGCGAGAGATCTGCCCAGGCTTTTCCCTGAGCTAAAGCTCGCTGCTCTTGACTTGGTTCGCCAAAATGCCAGACAGCGCCCTTGTCTGGACCATCTTCTACGAGGACTTCAGTCACAGACTCAATCTACTGTGACAGAGATTAAATGTCGTTTCGAACGCAGTCAGCGCAGGTACCGTATACGGCAAAGTGAGTGACATCGGTTTTGAAGCCGTAATCATCAGCCAGTGAGTTGACGAAATGAGCGGCGACTTCAATAGGAGCATCGCCGACAGACCCACAAGTGCCGCAGACGAGGTGGAGATGGGTGAGTTCTTCAGCCGCGTGGTAGGTGGCTCCACCGTGACCCAGGTGCGTATGTTGCACCAGCCCCACATTTTCCAAGGTCTCGAGATTTCGATAGACGGTTGAAAGATTGATTCCGGGATGAGTCTGTCGGACCCGTTCGGCGACTTCTTCTGGTGTCGCATGTCCCAACTCACGAACAGCCGAAAGTACAAGTTCTCGTTGTGGGGTAAGTCGCAGTCCTCTTTCGCGAAGTTCGTGCTGTTCGGCCATGTCAGTCAGTCTAACGGAGGCGCAGCAAGAGCAGGTATACCTCGCACCCGAGGCAGAAATTAAATGCGGCGTTGAGGAATGCCGCTGCGAGCGCAGCGCCCGTCGCGATCGTAAAGAGCAGCGGAATCCCACTCAGAGAACCCGCAATTCCAATGAGTGCAAAGATAAATCCGACGCTCTGTGCAAACTGCGGAGGTCGAACATCCTCCCAAGGAACTTCACCCTTCAAACGCGGACGTACTACGGTCTTGAATATTTGTGCGTAGGGCGTGAACTGCGGTCCACGGAGAGCTCCTATAGCAAAGACTGCGGCTTGGAAAATAAGTACCCATACCGAATTCGTAGCCAGAGCCAGAATAAGTACTGCTGAGGTGATCAGCGCCGCGAATCGAGGACCACGTCCATCGATCGAGCGAGGCTCTTTCGATATTTTTTGCGAAGCCTGAAAAATAGATTGTGTCATTTGGTTTCCTTAAAATTGTGTCGAGAAATGGATGTAAATACAAAAACGCTTACATCACATTCGACACAAAGAACCCGCTATGCGGCCAAAATCCAGAAAGCGACGCATAGTGAAAAAAGTGGGCTCGGTGTGGAACATGGCTCAAGAGTAAAGAAAATCAAATAGATAGGCTAATTGCGAGATGTTCGCATCTTCTAGTCAGAGGCGCCCTGCGAAGTTTTAACGTACAGAACTTAGTGAATTCAACACCTGGTCACGATTGGGAGCACCTACAGCACGGCCCACTTCCAATCCTTGAGAATTCAAAATCAAAGTAGTCGGCGTCGAATGAATATTTAGCTTTCTGACAAGGTCAAGGTGAGCTTCGGCATCAATCTCAATGTGTTTCACATCTGGCAGTGTCAAAACAACATCTTCTAAAAGGATTCGCGTCGCCCGGCAAGGGGTGCAGAAAGCCGACGAGAACTGCACCAAAGTCGCCCTGGTACCAAGGGAACCACCCAGTATTTCGCTGCTCAAAGCCGCTTCAGAAGCCATATTTGAGGTGCGAATCCTGCCCCTTGAGCGTTGGTACCAAAAACCATAGGCCGAGGCCGAAGCGAGAACAATTAGAATTGGAGCCAAGGAATTCACGCGAGTAGTCTGGCCTATTAATTCCGAAGTTCCAACTGATAAATGAGTAAGTTAGATGAGAGAGGAAGTCGATAATGGCCCGCGTTCTTCTTCTCACGAATTCTCTAGGAAGCGCTGAGGTGCTTCCTGCTCTTGGATTACTGCAGCATCAAGTAAGAATTCTTCCCCCTGAGGCCAGTGTGCTGGTGGAAGTCCCCGAAATGGATCTTCTCTTCATTGATGCTCGTCGCGATCTACCTGCAGCAAAGAGCCTTACGCGTTTACTCACCTCAACTGGAATTGGATCTCCCGTAATCGTGATCGCTACCGAGGGCGGTCTCTCCGCGATCAGTGCTGAGTGGGGAATTGACGATGTCATTCTTGACACTGCGGGGCCAGCCGAAGTTGAAGCGAGAATTCGCATAGCGATCGGCGAGCACTTGGCGCTGCGGAGTGCCTTAGATCCGACATCTGGTGAAATTCGCACCGGCGACATCGTGATCGATGAAAATGCATACACCGCAAAAGTAAAGGGCCGGACACTGGATTTAACTTTCAAAGAGTTCGAGCTTCTCAAATATCTTGCACAACACCCAGGACGGGTTTTCACTCGCGCGCAACTGCTTCAAGAGATTTGGGGATACGACTACTTTGGCGGTACTCGAACCGTAGATGTTCATATTCGTCGTCTTCGAGCGAAACTAGGCCCCGAATTTGAATCTATTATCGGCACGGTGCGAAATGTTGGATACCGATTCACTTTGCCACCAGGAAGCAAAGAAAGTCTGCTTACAGAACGCGTTCAGTAATTGATAGAGAATCTCAATCATCTCGATCCTGGAACGCAAGAAGGCGTCCTCAATCTCATTTCTGCAGCAGCAGAGCAAGATGGAATCCCGCCGATCGCCGAGCACATTGTTCTGCACTTGCGGCATGGCGGCGATAAGGACGATCGACATCTCATTCTCAAGCAAGATGGCGTAATTGTGGGCTACGCGCACATAGATCTCACCGATACCGTTGCCGGATCCAGCGCCGAACTTGTCATTCATCCGCACTATCGAGGAAAAGGACTTGGTCGCGCTCTTCTTCGACAGATTTGCGACATTACATCCCCCCGATTGTGGTCTCATGGAGATCTGCCCAGTGCACAGAAATTGGCAAAAGAGTACGGATTGGTCCGCGCCCGAACCGTGCTGCAAATGCGCAGATCCCTCAATCAACCTCTCCCAATTTTAGAACCCAACCTGGCCTTGCGCTCCTTTCTTCCAGGACTCGATGACGAAGCTTGGCTCGCGCTCAATAATCGCACCTTCGCAGGACACCCAGAGCAAGGTGGTTGGACAATCGAAAATTTGCACCAGCGGATGGATGAAAGCTGGTTTGACCCGCAAGGTTTCTTGCTGGCAACTACGCCGACCGAGACGGGGGAAAACCTCATTGCCTTCTGTTGGACGAAGATTCATGGAGCACATTCTCATTCGCATGATGGGCAAGAAGAGCACGGACATGATCCCATCGGCGAAATCTATGCAATGGGAGTTGATCCTTCCTTCCAAGGAAAGAAGATCGGCAGAACGATCACCATCGCAGGGCTCGCACATCTTCGTCGCCAAGGGTTGATGTCAGCCATGCTCTATGTGGACGCAGAAAACTCGGCCGCAATAAAGCTCTACAAAGATCTCGGATTTTCCGAGTGGGGACGAGATGTCATGTACTTGGAATCAACTCACTAAATCTGCGCAGAGTCTTCGAAATGCCAGAGTGTGTGCGTCAACATCAGCGTCCGTAGTCGCTGGAGACATCAATGCCATGTTATGAAAGGGAGTGAGCAGGAATCCCTCGTTGAGCAGACGCAAATGAATGTACTGCTCTAACTCAAAGTCGCCAGCTTCGGCAGCCTCTCTGCCAGTTCGAGGTGCGGTCGATTGGAAAACATATTCCGCGCGTGCGCCGAGTCGATTGCAATGCCATGGCAGTTTGAACTCTTCAATGGCTGCATCAACCCCGTCAGCCCAGCGCGTAGCAAGTGCGATCATTTTCTCAAATGCTTCAGATGTAAGGACTTCAGAGAGAGTTGCCCGCATGGCAGCCAGTGACAAGGCGTTGCCAGCCAAGGTTCCGCCGATGCCACCGGTATCAATTTGCTCCAGCAACACACGACTAGAAATTGCCTCCGCAACTTCCCTCGTCATGCCGAATGTCCCGGTTGGTATCCCCCCGCCAATTGCCTTTCCGATAGTAAGGAAATCGGGCTTAAGTCCAAGAGCGCGAGTCATGCCACCAATACCCATTGAGATCGTGTGAGTCTCATCAATAATCCAAAGCGCGCCGTATTGCTTGGCTAATTCACCAACTTTCGACAAGTAACCATCTTCCGGAAGCACGATGCCGACATTGGTCATAGCAGGTTCCATCAAGATTGCGGCGATATCGCCCATGGCCAGGGCCGCCTCCATCGCCGCCAAGTCGTTGAATTCAACGACGCTCGTTGTCTCCGCGAGTGGGACGGGAGCACCGATATTTCCCTCTCGTGCCACTGTCCTTCCCGATGAATCCAAAGTTGCGAAGGTTTCATCCACGCTTCCGTGATAGCAACGGTCGATAATTATGATCTTCTTTTTGCCCGTGATGAGGCGTGAATATCGAATCACGTGACGGTTTGCATCGGTCGCAGAGACAGTAAATTGCCACAGCGGCAATCCAAACCGGTCACCCAATTCGGTCGAAACCGCAACTGCATCGCCAGTTGGCAACATCGCCGTCAAACCACGCGTTGCCTGCTTCTGAATCGCCTTAACCGTCGGCAGAGGTGAGTGTCCAGTCATGGACCCAGTGTCACCCAAACAAAAATCGATGTACTCATTCTGATCAACATCGACAAAGCGAGCGCCCTCTGCACTCTCGACAAAAACTGGGTAAGCACCGGGCCACTTCGCCATCCATGACATTGGAACACCACCGGGCATCACGCTCTTGGCAGACTCAAACATCTCACCGCTCTTAGGGTGCTTAGTTAGAAATCTATCTTCTTCATAGGCGGTCAGTTCGGCCAAACGCTTCCGGTTAATCATGCTTAATCCTCCGAGAAAATGAATAGTGCTTCGAGGTAGTGCTCTCCAGATATTCCTAGGTTTGCGGCATCAGGCGGCGCAGTCTGCGGCTCGATGCAGATGCCCTCCGAATCTTCTGTGTGTACGACCCACCATGGGGCATCGCATTCAATATCAATACGAGCCGCGCCTTCCCAAATGATCGCGGGTGTTCCACGAATTTCTGTGAAGGCATCATCCCACGGTTGTCGCGAAGGTTCGATTAATTTTCCAGTAGGCAATAAGTCAGCATCTCGCTCCATCATTTTTAGCGCAGAAAAATCAATTTTCGCGCTGGCACCACGATCCAACTCTCGCGGAAACCAAGGGTGGAATCCCAGCCAGGCAGGAAGATCGCACTCACCCGGTTCGTACTCCATGCTCCAACGAATTGCATCATCAAGAACTTCAAAACTCTGCTCAATACTTGCCCCTTTGTAAGGGGCTGGGAGTTCCAAAAGAGAGCGACCTGGACCAATATCTCGCCAGGAGGAGTGAAAACCATAGCCATGCAGCGCGTGAGGTGGATCGAAGTTAGTCGGCAGTTGGAAACTCTTGCCAGTAGGACTCTTAATTATCCCGTTTCGAACTCGACCTGCCCAGGGCGCCATGGGAAACCAGCCGTAAGTAAGTACTTCACCACGGAAGGGGAGGGCAAATTCCATATCTTGCCATTTCAATGAGGCGATTCGCCCACCTTGATCGAGATCAATTGCTACCTGAAATTCCGCATCGTCAATGAACTGCATTTTCACTTCTCTCTATTGCGGCATCAATTTCAGACCTAGTCGGAGAGGCTGCACCGACACGACTACAGGTTATTGCAGCAGCATGAACTGCACAATTCAAGGTTTCAGAGAGCAATGCTCCTTGGAGATTGAGAATGCCATTCCTAAGAATTGAATCAACCAGCACCGCCCCGACAGTATCCCCCGCACCGACTGTGTTAACCAACTCAGCGGCAGCCGCACCGATCACCACGCTTTCCGCGCGAGTTATTGCACTCATTCCCTGGACACCGTGGGTTATGACAAGTAATTGGATTCCATCTTCTATCAATTGGGTCGAGACTTCAGCCACGGTGCGATCGGGATAAAGCCAATCAAGATCCTCGACGCTGGCTTTAATAACGGAAGAAACGCTGGCCCACTTCTCAAAAATATTCTGATATTTTTCTCGATCACTTAATGCAGGTGGGCGCACATTGGGATCAAATATAACCGGCGCAAATTCAGATACTCGGGTAGCCCATTCGAATAGTGCCGCAGCGCCCGGCTCTATGACGGTAGCGAGACTTCCAATGTAAAGTGCCGAAGGCTTGTACCGATAGGGATCTGGAAGCCAGGCGAGAGAGAAATCAAAAGTGGCTGTGTTAGAGGTGCGGAATTGATAACTCGCCTGACCTTTACCGTCGATACTCGCCGACGCGATCGCGGTTGGGTCATTAGAACGATGGAGATGGCGTAGACCGACCTTGGCGTGGCTAAGCTCTTCGCTGGCACGCACTCCAAACTCATCAGTGGAGATTGCGCCAATAAACTCGACCTCTTCTCCGAGGCGAGCGATGGCTCTTGCAGTATTTGCCGGTCCGCCACCGACCGTATCCGTCTCCCCGAGTCGGTCAACCAAGACTTCACCACAGACCCAGACGCTCATATGGCTCTCACTCTATTCTTTGGCGGATTCTGGACCAACGCTCCACGCGATATCTGCGTGACGATCAATCACCCAAGCCGAATATTGGGCCAACTCGGGCTGCGAGAACCAGATAGCTCCGTCGCGACCTTCGACCATTAGCGCTGTCGCAAGCGCATCGGCCAAACCGCCGTCCGGGCCAATAACGGTCGCTGAACGAGCCCCGATGGCGATGAGCCCTGAGTGCGGATCAAGAATGTGAGAACCTCGTTCGTAGGTTCCACTAGTCGCGACAGCGCCATCCATTATCTCGAAGACCTGTAGAACCTCCTGGCGGTTTTCGGGATTCACCACACCGATAGACCAAGGCTTCGTCTTCTCCCCGTCGAAAAATCCGCCCCGCAGTGAGAGGTCGCCGGCAGCGTTGATTTGTATATGTTCTGCTCCGAAGTTTTGCAGAATCTGGGTGCACTTGTCAGCAGCCCATCCCTTTACGAGCCCGGATGGGTCGAATCCACCTTCAACGGCCCAAGGGTCGAATGCACCGCCGGTGAGATCACGTACCTCGATACAGCGATCCCACACTTCTCGCACTTCATCCGTAGTATCTTCAATCTGGACTTCTTTGCGGCGTAATTGTGAAATGACCGAATCGTCTTTATAGGTAGAAAAAAGGTCATCAACGTGCAAAACAAACTTTCCGAGAGCATCCATTCCTTCTTGAAGGGCGGATTCGTCTACTACTGTCGATGAAACATCAACGAAAAGTATGGTTCCCCAGACTGCAATCTCGCTTCTTAAATGTGCCACACCTGATGATGTCACAGACCGGCTTTAGCCAGCGCCACCTGAAGTGAGGTATACCAGCCATAAGAAGTATAAGAAGCCCCCGATGCGCCTTGAATATTTGCAGACTGGGCAGCCAACGTCTGTTGGCGAAGTAGTGGGACCGCATATTGAGTAAAACGATCACTTCGCCCAGTCGGTGCTTGAAGAGCGTGTGCGTCGGTGATCTTTCCGTTTACGACTGTGATCTCGACTTGAACCGTTCCGTAATTAACAAAAACTGAGGAACCGGCAAAAGTCCCATTTACATTGTTGACCGTTGGTGTTGGCGCCGCACTTTTAGAAACAACAGGGGCTGGCGTTTGAGCGGCAGGAGTCGTCGTTTGAGAATTCGCAGTTGCACTTGCAGTCGACTTCTTTGTTGTCGCGGACTTCTTAACCGTTGCCTTGGGAGTTGCCTTGGGAGTTGCCTTAGTGGTTGCAGATGAAGCAGACGCGCTCACAACGCCGGATGTAGCTTGAGGAACTACCGCCTTTGCGCTTTGTGAACTAGCCGCACTTGCCATGGTGCTTTCCGCACCATTGACACTGCTAGCAAGATTCGCCATACCCTGCGAACCCAACTGTGGCGGCGTGATCGAAAGGACTGCCCCCAGTCCTCCGACCGTACCGCCCGCTAATAGCAGCGCCCGCTTCATTCTGACCCCCTGGATGAACGACCATCTATTCTTGCAAGTGAACTCTCCAACACCAACCTGAGAGCGCCCTGAAACCGGACCGAGCGGATCATGCGACTTTCTGACATGGGCTCAGGCCGAGTGAAAAGCAAAGGCTTCGTCATGGAAGCGATTCTTGGGGATTCCGGCATCTTGCGCTGCTTTCCTGACAGATTCGACCAGGGGAGCCGGTCCGCAGATGTAGATATCTGAGTCCGCAAAGAGCGGAATCATTTTCATCAATGAAGCCGCATCCATCGGGTACTGCTCGCGCGAGCCAACCAAATAATGAATACGCATCGCACCCTCTGATTGAGCAGCTAAATAATCCAACTCCTGACGAAACACCAGATCTTCTTCACGGGAGGCACGAAAGACCACGTCCATCTGTACTTCTTGGCGGAACTCTTCCATGATCGCACGGATTGGAGTGATGCCGACTCCGCCTCCTACCAGCACTACATGTCGGCGGGAAGAGCGGCCCGCCGTAAATGCTCCGTAGGGACCTTCGACAAAAACGCGCGTTCCGGGTTTCAAGAATGCGAGAGAACGAGAGTGGTCTCCTAAATCCTTTACTGTGATTCGCATAAGGTGCTCGGTCGGTGTCGCCGACAACGAGTATGGGTGCGAAATCATGAGGTGATTACGCGCGAGAAAGCGCCAGCCAAAGAATTGTCCGCCCTCTGC
This sequence comes from Candidatus Nanopelagicaceae bacterium, assembly GCA_049287065.1. Taxonomy (GTDB): domain Bacteria; phylum Actinomycetota; class Actinomycetes; order Nanopelagicales; family Nanopelagicaceae; genus QYPT01. Next base: position 215,299 of record JBAQFB010000006.1, on the reverse strand, counting down.
CGCCAATTTATGTAATTTTCGCCCGCGCATAATGATGGAGATAACGCCAGGACCTTCCACGACGACGCGACTCACTTTCAAGTTGTGCCGGATGGAACGTGCAACAGGAATTCCGATACGCCACGTGATGACACTCAGTCCTACAAAGAAATAGAGTCCGGTCCAATAGGCGCGGTTGAGGGGATGGCCAATGAACATGGGGCCATCCAAAATCTGATGCATAAAGGAGAGTGCAATCGCAAGGTAGGTATAAACATGAATCACCCACCACGTCTCATAACTCATTTTTGCACGAGCTTTTTTATACGAAGTCACTCCTGCAGTGGTCATCAAAATGAAAGCACCTAGAGCCGCCCACATCCATGGATACTCAGTGAAGAAACTCCATAGTTGACGATAGAGCGGAATGTGATCTTGACCCGCATAGCCGATGGTTACAAAGAGAACGTGAAATCCCACGAGGAAGAGTGAGTAAGGTCCAAGTTTGCGATGCCAGGTTATAAGGCGGTCGTGACCAACTCCTTGCTCTATCCAAGGAATACGAGAGACGAGAAGGATTCCCAAAAGTGCAAAATATGTTCCGACGAGAGCGAACAATCGTGAAAGGGAGCTGATTACGGCATAAACAGAATTGATATCTGATTGGCTCAACGTTGTAATCTGAATTGCGATTGTGAGTCCTAGACCAAGACCGGTGATTAGGGCAGCCCAATCCACTCCAAGACCCTTGGCCCGAGTGGGTCGGGTCGCTCCAGTTGCCATGCCCGAAGATAACTCTAAGAACCTGGGAGTTGGGTGGGAGAAATCTAGATGCCCTCAGAGAGTGTGACCATCTCCAGGGGGCGCTTCCAATAGAATGAACTTATGCGTGTATTAATCACCGGAGGGGCCGGATTTATCGGTTCCCACCTCACAGACCGTCTCATTTCGGATGGCCATGACGTGACCGTCCTGGACAACCTCGATACCGGACGGATAGAGAATCTCGCCGATGCCAGCAAGTCGGGCCGTCTCACTTTCGTTGAAGGATCCGTCCTGGATGTGGAGTTGGTCGAAAAGCAGGTCGGAGAGGTCGATTTCATCTATCACCTCGCAGCCGCGGTCGGTGTATTTAACATTCTTGAAAGACCGCTCGCCAGCTTGATGACAAATCTTTGCGGAACCGAGAACGTTCTCGGGGCCGCTCACAAGTTCTCCTGCCCAATTCTCGTGGCAAGCAGCAGCGAGGTGTACGGAAAAAATACCTCTGACTCTCTGCACGAGGACGACAACAGAGTTCTTGGGTCCCCGCTCATGCTCCGCTGGGCATACAGCCAGGCAAAAGCAATTGATGAGACTCTCGCCTACTCGTATTGGCAGGAGAAGAAACTCCCAACCAGGATCGTCCGCTTCTTTAACACCGTTGGCCCTCGCCAACTTGGCGCCTATGGGATGGTCGTTCCCCGCTTCGTCGCAGCAGCACTCGACAATGAAGACATCACTATCTATGGAGATGGCAATCAAACTCGGTGTTTCGGTCACGTGGCCGACATAATCGATGCCCTGGTGTCCGTCGCAAATTCCGATAAAACAATTGGCACCGTGGTAAATATCGGGAATGACGAAGAGATTTCGATCTACGATTTAGCAGAAAAAATCATTGAAATGACCGGCTCCAAAAGCAAAATTGTTTATCTCTCATACTCAGATGCCTACAAATCTGGTTTTGAAGATATGGAACGGCGCGTGCCCAATATCGAGCGGATCAAGAAATTGACAGGATGGGCGCCAACTCGAAATTTGGAGAACATAATCCGCGACGTCGCCGATCATCTTCGATCAAATTAAAGTCGGACTACATTCTCTAAATCTTTAAAGATTCCAGTACAGTCAAGAATTGGAATACCGCGCTCGGCAATCACATCAACGCGCATTCCGGGTTGAGCGGTTGCAACAACCGCCACATCGCACTCCCAGGAGAGATCCACAGGAGTCGTACCTTCCCAATCAAAGACCAGTGGATCGTGCCAGGCCACTTCATATCCGTGTTCGATAAGGTCATCACGCAAAGCTGTCACGGGTGTTTCGCGTACGTCCTTCACGCCCGGCTTGTAAGCCACGCCAAGAATCAACACCTTTTTTCCGTTGTCGCCAACGAGTTCGCGGACCCGCTTTGAAACATAGAGAGGCATCCCCACATTAATCTCATCGGAATGCTCAATAATTGAAGCCTGGCCGCCATTCTTCGCGGCCCACCACGATAAATACATTGGGTCAACCGGGATGCAGTGACCGCCAACGCCGACACTTGGAGTGAATTTCATAAAGCCATACGGCTTGGTCGCTGCCGCCTCAATTACTTCATGGACGTCAATATTTTGCTCCGAGCAGAGCTGGGTCAGTTGATTCACAAGGGCGATATTTACCAACCGGAAAGTGTTTTCGAGAAGCTTCGCAGTCTCCGCTACCTCAGGTGCCGATACTTCTACGACCTGATCGCAAATAGTGCCGTAAAAATCAACCGCTAGCCTGGTTGATCGCTCATCGATTCCTCCAACGAGACGAGGGGTGTTCTTCTGATGCCATTTAACGTCCCCGGGATTGACGCGCTCAGGCGCAACCGCCAGAAAGACTTCTACATCGGCAGAAGATTTACCCGCGGAGATTAATGGGGCAATAAAGTCCCGCAGCGTTCCAGGGAAAGACGTGGACTCATTAATAACCAATGTCCCGCTTGTGAGGTGCGGAGCGATGTCGGTGACCGCTCTCTCCAAAATACTCAGATCTGGTTGGCGCACCTCATCTAATGGCGTCGGCACACAGATGACAACGATCGATGCTTCCTTCACATCAGCAACAGAATTTGAAATCCGATAAACACCACTGGCCAGCACAGCTTGAACCTCTGATGAGGGCACATCTTCAACGGGACTAACTCCCGCAAGGATGCCTTCAAACTTCGCGGGTGAATTCTCCACCCCGATAACCTTCCAACCCCCCGCAATGGCCGCCATTGCTAGTGGAAGGCCAACATATCCTTGACCGATAATGGCAATCGTTTTGCGCTGCGACATGAAGGAAACCCTATCCCTTTATGAGAGCAGCAGCTGCAACGTCATTAGGACCGCCGGGTTCCAATGCGGAGATCTTCTCTGCTACGGCCTGCGCATTTGGTATGTCCTTCAGTGCCACATAATCCTTCACGGTTTGAAGCATGTTGCCAATGTTCCATGGATCTAATTTCATCAGCCTCAGACGGAAGGGGATTGCCAATTCATATTTCTCTGACATTTCGTGTGCTAATGCCGATAGAAGATTGCCCGTTTGTGATTTTGGATCCTTCTCCAGGACCATCTTGGTAAATTTCAGTGCTTGTTCGGGATCGGAAACACGAAGGGAGAGGTCCGCAACTGCGGTAAGGGTCTGCGCATTTCTTGGAAATCCATTCGATACCTCAATAAGTTTGGCAACAAACTGTTCTTTGGTAAACCCACCACCATTGCCCGAAAGACTATATATGGCCCCTGACGTGCGAATTACTGGCACCATCAAAGTGAGTGCCACAATTGCGAGAAGAAGCGACGCGATTGGCGCCACATAAGAAGAATTATCTGAAATGGTTTGGCGAGTCGGTTTACCCTTCTCCTTCTTCGTCGAGGAAATGCTCTCCAGCCCGCGCGGTCGAGTGATCGCATAGAGCGCTCCACCGAGCAGCCAGAACCATATTGTCACTCCGAGATTGTCAATTGAAATGACCGAGATAAGGAGCAGGGCAAACCAGATTGAAAAAAGCGCTGTAATCTCAATTTGCTCGCGCCCCGATGACGATTTTATGGCTCGCAATGCCGTCCAAAAGATGACACCAAGCAGGAAGAGGTAAGGCAGAACTACAAGCAAGCCGCCAGTTGCAAGCAATTGAAGGATGACATTGTGAGCATTGTCAGTACCCTGTCCCTGAACCACCTGAATCTGAGGCGCGAATTGCGGGTAATTTTCAGCAAAGCGTTCTAACCCCACACCCGTAATTGGATGCGCCTTGAACATCCCAAACGCGGCGTACCAATAATCCTTTCGGCTTTGAAAGGATGCTCGGTAGACGAAAGAAGCTAGCGGTCCTTGGTTGAACGTCCCAAGAAATACAAGAATGCCGCCAAACAAAGTGATTATCGCCGAAATCAATCCGAAACGCTTATGCAACTGCCAGATTCTTACTAAGAGGAGAATTGCTGCTCCAACAGCAAAAACGAGCAAACCTTGGAAAGAACCAGAACGCCTTACGATGAAGAGTTCGAGTAGAAGGAGAAAAGTGCCAGATACTCGGAGCCAAAGTTCAGTCTCAACCAGCAATAACCAGACCGTCGCAATTGCGAAAACTCCCACGAGTCCTGAAAAGAAATCAGGGTTTCCAAGAGTGCCGAAAACAGCGTTGTATAAATTATTCCAATTGAAGGGGTCGTGGCCCGTGGTTTGGAGCAAGCCGTACACAGTCAGCAGCGTGCCAACAAGTACAAGCGTGACCCGCACTTGATGAATACTCTTGAGATCAAACGAATTCATCGCAGTAAATGCCAACGCTGCAAGTGCAAGATAGGAGAGCGCGCCATCATTTCGGTGGCTTGCTCCGAAGAAGGCAGTAAAACGAACATCGGTGAGAAGAGCAGCAACCAATATTCCAAGTGCAAAGGCACATAATGCCCACTCGCCAGGAGAGAGCGACTTAGATCGTTGATACCAGTAAGAAACGAGAGTCGTCCCAGAAATCCAGGCGGTAAATGTAAGAAGCACAAACATCTTCGGGATATTGATCGGGTCGTCTAACGGGAACCAGAAAGCTAAGGTCACGAGTGATCCGGTAATCAGGAGCAACCGTCGAGTCTTTTGAGCCTGTTCTTTCGAAAGCAAAATCACCTACGAGGCCTCCTTCATCACCGCCACTTGATCTCCCAGACTGGACTCTAACAATCATTCTGACAAATCTCCCCTATTTAAAGGTTCTTAAGAAAGCCGAAACCCGACCCCTACCGAAGCAGGAGCCGGGTCTCGGTTCTAGTTAGTTAAGTACTAACCCGAGGGAATCCCTCGATTTAGACCTTACTTCTTTGCGAGGATCTTCTTGATCAAGTTCGCGATTGATGTCAACTGCGCGCGTACTGAAGCGAGCAGAGAATCAACACGGAGACCAAGAGCAACAACTGCGGCAGTTGCGGCATCAGCGGACTCTTGGGCAGCTACTGCAGCAGCAGTTGCTTCCTGAGCGGCTGTGGTAGCTGCATCTGCAGCATCTGCTGCGTAGTTAGCTGCATCAGTTGCGGCGTTAGCTGCATCAGTTGCTGCATCGGATGCTGCGTTCGAAACATCGAACGAAACAGTAACAGCCTTACCAGCTGTAGAGGATGCGATTACGGCATCCGTGCTTGCACCTTCAGTGCCAGTAAGTGTGACGGTGCCAGCAGTCGCTGGTGCGTAGATGACGTAGGTAGCAACTCCACCTGCGAAGGTTACTGAAGCCACAGGAAGTGTTCCCTGGAGTGAAATGTTGCTTGTTACATTTGCCGAAGAGAAGGTTGTTGCATATGTGCCATCTCCAACAGCAGTTCCGTCAGAACCCTTTGCGGTAACGGTCAGAGTAACCTTCTCACCAGTTGCATATGAAGTCTTGTCGGTTGACATTGTGAGAGTGCCAATGGTGGCCTTACCAACGGTGACCGTGTAGGTCTGGGTGATTGTTGGTGAAGATGAGGCGTTAGCAACGGTGATAACCGCTGTACCAACTGCAACACCATTTACCAAGAAGGTAGATCCGGTTTGTCCAGTTGTAACAGCTGCTGTTGCCACTGCTGTGTTTGAGCTGCTTACGTAGTAAGTACCCAAGACAGCAGTATTGCCAGAAGCATCCTTAGCAGCGATCGCGACGGAATCAGTTGCGCCAATCTTGGTAACGGTGTTTGTTGGCGTCAGTGTGTATGAAGCAAGTACTCCACCAAATGTCACAGTCTCGGTTGCAAGAACAACTGTTCCTGCAGAGATCGTGATTGTTGCAACACCAGTGGTGCCGTCAGCCCATACAGACAGGTACTTGTATGTACTTGCTGTGCCACCGGCCGTGATTGCACGCCCAGCGGATGCGTTTGCTTGTGTTGTACCAAATGCAAGCGTTCCAGGACCACTAATGGTCGCAGAAAGGGTGGTTGTGGAAGCAACGCTCGCAGATGCAGCCATTGGGACAATGAGGATTGTTGCTGCCTGAGTTGCCTGAGTGGCTGGAACAGTAATCGCTAATGCATCGGATGTTGAATCTGGAGCTGCTACAACGCCAACAGCCTTGTATGAAGTAGTCGTGCTATCAGCTGTTGCAATTGCTGCAACTGTAACGGTCCACGTCACAGCAGCTGAAGAAAGCACGCCAGTACCACCAACAACTGCTGGTGTGAACTTAACAACGTATGTACCAGCAACGGTAGCCGAAAGTGTTGCCGTCAAGACACCAGTCGTGGCGGTGTAACCCGCTGCATTGGCATTAACGTTTGCAACAAGACCAGGGGAAACGATAGCAGGAGTGGTGTTAACACTGCCGCTGCCCACGGTCAACACAGGCAATACAGCATTGCCTGCTGGAGAACTAACCAGGGAAGCAGTCACTGACATTGAGTCAGAACTCTGGCCGAGGAATGATTGGGTAACTGTTGTTGTTGCACCAGTACCGCCAGCAGTCATGCTGGAAGTCGCTGTTGAGACTGTCAGGGTATCTGACTGAGATACCGCAGAAGACGGCACCACAGACAAAAGACCGAAGCCCATTGCAGCAACAGCAACAAGCGCTACGCGCTTGATTGTTGTCTTTGTAGACATTGTTGTCCTTTCGATTGTCGCTACTGAGACGTTCTCAATAGCGGCGTTTCGATGCATCGCACGTGCTGATGCATCAAATCCCCCACCGTGTATCCGGACTCGGCGGGGAAAACTAGAGGGAAAGGAGATCATTATGCGGTCCCTCCCTTTCCTGATTCAGTAACTTGGATGGCTTGGGCAAGGATCTGGGTCTTGCCGGCAGTGAGAAGAAGACGTGTTGTAATGGCCTTCGGGGCTGCAGACAAATCATATCCGTTTCCGGTTGTCACCAAAAGAAAATCTGACTTGACTGCAGAATCAATGACCATAGTCACAGTCATCAAATACTGACCGCTGGCAAGGCGCTCAGTATAGGTAGTGCTGGACGCTACTTTTAGCGAAGTCCAACTGCCGTTGATTCCTGCGGCCGGGGCAACAGAATAATTAGTGCCAGTCCCATCGACAGTAATCGATTGCGCGAGAAGAATATTCGGAGCCCCGCTCAGTGTCATCGCCTGATTGCTCAGGACTATTCCTTCGTCAGTCAGAGTTGGAGCGTCCTTGCCGACGAAGAGATTGCCAATCTGACCCGATGAACCAGTGATGGTGAATCCGGTAGGAATTCCATATTTATCAAGTCCTGGGAAAGAAATTCGCGCTGCCTTAACTGCAAATCCACTGACCAATCCATTGACCTTCTTATTGGGAGTCGTAGCAACAGCCGAAGGAGTCTGGGAAGCTGGACTCGTCTCCTTAACAGGCGCCGAAACCGTTGGAGCAGATTCTGAAGGAACGAGAGGTGCAATCGATGCGCCAGCGGTAGGACCAGATGCTATCTGGGTCGTTGAAGCTGGGACGAGAGATCCTTCGTTGCCGGTCAATGAATTGAATCCAAGGAAGGCTGTAATAACCAGGATGAGAGAAAGCGCAGCTTTGGAAGACTTTTTCGCGATCTCCGATGTCTTTCGGTAGGTGGTGGAGAGAAGATCGAGTGCAGTAAGGCCACGGGCTTCATCCAGAACCAGCTCGGAGAGAATTCGACGAAGTGAGGCGCGAGCGCGCGAAACCGTGTGGCGAACCGCGGAAGTCTTGATCCCGAGTTCGGCAGCGATTTCTTCAGTAGAACGGCCTTCAACTTCCCACATAACAAGAGCCGCGCGTTCGGCAGGAGAAAGGAGAGCAAGTGCCTGGCGAATAATCGCGGCATCTTCTGCTGCACTCATAACAGCTGAGTGATCTCCATCGTTCTGCCAGGTGGCTTCAACTTCTGCAGTCACATCGTCGAGGAGGACCAGGTTGGGACGACGACCTTCCATGCGGAAGAGGTCGATGCAGAGGTTTTCAATAGTGCGGTGCAAATAGGAAAGTGCGTGCTCGCTCGACTCTAATTCAGGGGCGGCGAGCATGAACTTGATCAAGGCATCTTGAGTGATTTCCTCGGCCTTGGCTGAATCTTTGAGGACGCGGTTTGCGTGAACAAGCAACTCCGAGCGGTGCTCTGTGTAGAAAGCACCGAGTTGGGCTACAGTCCAGACCATCGGACCTGCCTCAACAACGGACCTTTTTGCCACTTTAATATCCTCTTAACCGGTTTTATGGAGCAGAGACCACCGTCGTGGCCTCTACTTGCTACTACGAATCTAACGGTTGATTGTCGCGGATGATGGACAAAACGGACATTTCGCTAGGTTCTTAAGGAATTCACATATTTTAAGCACAATTACGCTCGGACCTTGAATTACTACAAATGTAGTACGATGTTCTCATGAGTATGCCAGTGCGAATTGAGAAAGAAACATACGAACGCGCCAAAGCCGAGGCGGCCATCGAGCATCGGACAATTGCCGGCCAGATTGAGTACTGGGCCAAGGTCGGTCGAACGGCGATAGATAACCCCGATCTGCCTATAAATTTCATTATTGACGCTCTGGCCGCGCTGGCAGAACCGGCCTCCGAGAAGGTTCAACTTGTGCGCCGTGAAGAACCATCGGAAATTCAGGAAAATAGTTGATTTACTCAGAAAGGATTTCCCATCGTTTTCTCCGTTCCTACAAGCGATTACACCCTAACCAACTCCGCGCAATCCATGAAGCTCTCGAAATAATCCTCCGTGAACCCACAATTGGCAAACCGAAGAAGGGTGATTTGACTGGACTCTTCGTATATAAATTCCATGTCGCCGGAGGAGAATTCTTGATTGCCTACACGGTTGATGAATCAGTGACGCTAGTGACCTTCGAAGCGGTAGGTCCGCACGAAAACTTTTATCGCGATCTAAAGCGATAAAACTAAGTGCGGTTGGTTGCTATTTGATCCGATAGGTCTTGCTAAAGACGATCTTCTTCGCAATCGAGACAATCACGATATACAGACCAGGTTTCAGGGTGTTTTTGCCGATCTTGGCCTTCGATCCATTGATGGTCGCAGTGGCCTTCGCACCGGTCACAGAAATAGTAAGCACTCGGTTGAGCACGCCCACTTTGACCACAGGTTTGGCGCCTGGTTGTGAAGTTGGAGTAGGTGAAGGCGTAGCAGTGGGCTTTGTCGTAGGTTTTGGAGTTGGTCCCGAGGGGACCAAAACTTGAATGGTGAAAGTCCTTGTAACGGCCGGGTACCCAGAGGCAGCCGCTTGAGTTGCTGTGATCGTCGCGGTACCGATTCCCCGCATCTGAATAGTTGAACCTGAAAAAGTTACTACTGCAGAATTGGATGAGACGAAAGTCCACGGTGCCGAAGATGATGAATGTGGCAGAACCAAATTTGGAGCGACGGTTCCGTAGGTTATCTTCACGTTCGCAAACTCACCGACCGATGCTGCTGCTTTTCCCGTCACCGTCGTTTGGACAGTATTGGACTGCGAGTAAATCCCATTAGGTTTCTGTGTAGCTGTCAGAGTGGCCGTTCCTACGCCAACAATTTTAAGAGTGCCGCCCGTTACAACTGCGACCTTTATATTCGAAGAAGTGAATACCCATGCCCCCATCGAATTTGACGTCGGCGCTTTGATAGTGATTGCCAGATCACTGACTACTCCTTCAATGGGAGAAAAAACTCCAAGCGTTGGTATTGCACCGTACACGCGTACCGATATTTGAGATGTGGCCGAGGTAAAGAATTGCGTTGCGGCTTGTGTTGCAGTGATATTTGCCAACCCGGCCGCTTTCACTTTTGCAGTAGTTCCAACAATCTCAACTACTGCCGGATTATCAGATACGAGAGTCCATTCACTTGGTGAATTTGATGTCGGCGGCGTCAAAGTGAAATCCGGATCGTTGACAACTTTCTCAATCGAATTCCACGCCCCCAAAGTGGGAGCTCCGGTAACTGTAAATGTCATATTCACCGGATCAGATGGACCATAGGTGCTAGAAGCCGCTTGCACCGCGGTAATCACCGTCTTGCCTGGCTTCACCATCGTCACTGTCGAGCCATTAATAGTTGCGACAGTTGGATCCGAAGATATAAAACTCCACGAACCAGTTGAGTTGGATGTGGGCGGCGTCAAAGTGACGGTATGCGAAGTGGTCAAGTCGTAGGCAGTTGTCGCGTCGGGAAATGAACCAAGTGTTGGCGGAGTGCCCTTAATTGTGAGTGTCATTGACGCGCTAGCGGATGAAAAACTTCCAATCGCTGCCTGCCGCGCGGTAATCACCGTCGAACCAAAAGTAAGCGGCGTGACGACATTGCCCACTAATCTGGCAACGGCAGGATTCGATTGTGTAAAGGTCCAAGCGCCGGTTGAGTTTGAAGATGGAGTGATGAGAGAAAGACTGGCCACACTGTCTTTCATAATGGTGATGCTCCCGAAAGGACCAAGAACCGGCTTGTTGGCATTTATCGTAAGGGTCATGGATTTTGATACAGAGATCCAATTAAGCGTCGCGCGTTGCGTAGCCGTAATGAGAACAGTTCCACCATCAAGCAAGGTCACTTGATTTCCAGCGACGGAAGCTACCGTGGAGTCTGATGAAGAAAATGACCAGTCGCCGCTGGCACTCGACGTTGGCGCAGTCAGAGTGAAAACCCGCTGAGTGAGTGCAACGGTCTGTGAAGGAAATACCCCGACTGTCGGCGTGCCAGGACTGACTCGCAACTGCGTCGCCCTTGACCGTTCGTTATATGTTCCGCTGGCCGCCTGCGTCGCCGTAATGGTCGTTGTGCCTACCGACAAAATCTGCAGAATATCCCCGGCGACTTTGGCGACTGCCGTATTCGAAGAGGTATAGGACCAAGTGCCTGGTGAGTTTGTTGTCGGATGAACAATCTTCATCGTCCCAGAACCGTAGGTAGCAGTCATGATAGGGAACGGCCCAAAAATCGTGTAAGTCGCCTGCGCCAAAGGAGGAACTGCAATCGTTACGAGTGCTAGCACTATGGTGACAATCGCACCTCGGCGAAGCCTATGAATCAATCCATCAGTAAACGGAGTTGCAGTCAGGGAAGTGGATTTTCGCATAAGGGAATTATCCTCGCTGGTCGCTGACTTTCGGGGATTCGCCACGGGGCACCGATAACAACTGTGTTACGAATCAATAGTGAAGTTAATCGCAATTGCCCCTTCTGAGTTGCTTCCACCATGAAATAGGAGAAGGCTTCAAGAGTTCGACGGTGAACGGAGAGGCCACCAATGTTTCAAGTGCGTATTCATGGTCGTGGAGGACAAGGCGTTGTCACAGCTGCCGAGCTCCTCGCGCAAGCTGCATTCTTTGAGGGCCGTCACGCTCAAGCCTTCCCGAGTTTTGGATCAGAGCGAACCGGCGCTCCCGTGGTCGCTTTTGCACGGATCGCGGAGGTCCCGATAAGGGTGCGCGAACCCGTGATGATGCCGGACGCGATCATCGTGCAGGACGAGACTCTTTTTCATGCCATTGACGTCTTGAACGGGCTTTCACCGACTGGGGCCGTCCTAATTAATACGACGCACACCCTTGCCGAGCTTGGTCTAGGCGAATTTGCCTCGACCAAGATCCGCTTTGTCACGGTTCCGGCGACTCAACTGGCAATGGAGCACCTCGGCAAACCGGTACCAAACGCTGTTCTGCTGGGGGCCTTTGCCGCCTTCACCAATGCGGTCTCCCTGGACGCGGTCATCCGCGCCATCTCAGAGAGGTTTAGCAGCAAACTCGCCGCTGGTAATTCATCTGCCGCCACCGCTGCCTTTGAGATTGTTCGCTCGCAACTCACATTAGAGCACGGAGAGATAGCTCATGCTTAAACAGGTAGAAGGATCCAAAGCGGTCGCGGATACGGTGGCTTATTGCCGTCCCGAAGTAATTTGCGCTTACCCCATATCACCACAGACTCATATCGTCGAGGCACTGAGCCGACTAGTAAAAGAAGGAACTCTTAAGAACTGCGAGTTTGTCAATGTCGAATCTGAATTTGCGGCCATGTCGGTTGCGATAGGCGCCAGCGCGACCGGCGCTCGCACCTACACGGCAACCGCGAGTCAAGGGCTCCTCTACATGGTCGAAGCTGTCTACAACGCCTCCGGCCTGGGATTGCCCATAGTGATGACAGTTGCGAATCGCGCCATCGGTGGGCCAATAAATATTTGGAATGACCACAGCGACTCCATGTCACAACGCGATTCCGGATGGATTCAGATGTACGCCGAAACCAACCAGGAAGCGGCCGACCTGCATGTTCAAGCTTTCAAGATTGCTGAAGAGTTATCGCTTCCCATCATGGTCTGTATGGATGGATTCATCCTCACCCATGCATCAGAGCGGGTCGACATTCCAGAGCAAGAACAAGTCGACGCCTACCTTCCACCATTCGTACCGCGGCAGATCTTGGATCCAAATAATCCAGTCTCCATAGGGGCGATGGTCGGCCCTGAGGCTTTCACGGAAGTGCGCTACTTAATTCACGCAAGAACTCTCCGCGCTCTTGAGGTCATTCCAAAAGCTTCCGCGGAATTTGAGAAAGTATTTCACCGAGATTCTGGTGGACTTGTCCGACCTTACTTCTGCGAAGATGCCGAAACGGTCATCGTCGCACTCGGCTCAGTCCTCGGAACAATCAAGGATGTCGTAGACGAACAACGCAGCCGCGGAGTTTCTATCGGCGTACTTGGGATAACAACCTTCCGCCCGTTTCCTTTCCAAGCGGTTCGTGATGCACTTCCACATGCAAAACGAATCATTGTGATTGAAAAAGCATTCCAAGTTGGAATTGGCGGCATCGTCGCAGAGAACATTAAGAGTGCGATCTCGGGCATGGAAATCACTGTTTACACGGTTATCGCAGGACTCGGCGGACGCCCCATCACTAAGACTTCCTTGGACGCGCTTTTTGACCAAGGCGTTGCAGATTCACTTGAGCCACTTACCTTCCTTGATCTGGAGAAAGAAGTGGTGGAGCGAGAGACAATTCGTGAGGGGGCAATGTCATGACGACAACACCCGTAAAGTTCTATCAGGTTGGCAGTTTTGCAGTGGGCAATCGCCTTCTTCCGCCCGAAATGCGTTCGGTACAGTCAGACACCGAACGATCCAACGCACTTACATCTGGACACCGGGCGTGCCAAGGATGCGGCGAAGCACTCGGCGCAAGGTACGCGCTCGATGCCGCAATGCGCGCGACGGATGGAAATCTAATCGCAGTCAATGCAACTGGGTGCTTAGAAGTTTTCTCAACTCCATACCCAGAAAGCTCATGGAGAATCGCTTGGCTCCATTCACTCTTTGGCAACGCCCCCGCAGTTGCAACCGGTGTTGCGGCTGCTCTGAAGGCAAAAGGTCGCACTGATATTCGCGTCGTTGGCCAAGGCGGAGATGGCGCAACGGTCGACATTGGTTTTGGCCCGCTCTCTGGAATGTTCGAGCGAAATGACGATGTGCTCTTTATTTGTTATGACAATGAGGCGTACATGAATACAGGAGTGCAGCGCTCAGGTGCCACACCACCAGCTGCACGCACCGCCACAACTCAGGCGGTCGGGACCGAGCCAGGCAATGTATTCGGACAAGGCAAAAATCTGGCCCGCATTGCCATGGCTCATGAGATTCCCTACGTCGCAACTGCAACGGTGGCCGACTTGCGAGATCTTGAAGCGAAAGTAACTCGTGCAATGGGGATACGCGGCGCGAGATATCTACACATTCTGGTTCCTTGCCCTCTCGGCTGGGGATCGGAATCCTGCGACACAGTCCGCATTGCTCGCCTGGCAACGCAGAGCGGACTCTTTCCAGTGTTTGAAGCCGAACATGGCGAAGTCACTTCCTCCACGCCAATTCGGCAGTTGGCAAAGGTCGAAGAATATTTGAAATTGCAGGGTCGTTACGCGCATCTGTTTAGGCCGAGTCGGAGAGATGATGTGATTGACCACCTACAAGCGATGGCAGATAAAAATATCAAGCGTTACAACTTGCTCCCCAGCGATGGGCAGGCAGAATAATGGAACAGCCCTATGCAATCACGTTAGATGTTGAAACGAGCCTGGCCAACCACACCGGTTCGTGGCGCGTAGAACGACCCCAATATGTCAGTTTGATGCCGCCTTGCAACAATGCATGCCCAGCAGGAGAGAACATTCAAAATTGGCTCTACATCGCAGAAGATGGATCCTACGAAGCCGCTTGGCGGGCTCTGGTTATTGAAAATCCTTTTCCTGCAATCATGGGTCGCGTCTGTTATCACCCCTGCCAGAGCGTATGCAGCCGGGCGCAGTTAGATGAAGCAGTCGGAATCAACTCGGTAGAGCGCTTTCTCGGTGATCATGCAATCGAGAAAGGTTGGAGCATTCCTGTCACGGCACAACCAACTGGTCGTCGCGTGCTGATTGTTGGTGCCGGACCTGCCGGATTGTCAGCTGCTTACCACTTACGCCGACTTGGTCACGATGTCACAGTCCGGGATTCCATGAACGCCCCAGGCGGAATGATGCGCTACGGAATCCCCAAGTACCGACTTCCGCGCGAAGTTTTGGATGCCGAAATCAAGCGGATTGAAGATATGGGTGTTCGATTCGAAATGAATACACGCATCACGGATGTACGCGATGCGCTGGAAGAGGGATTCGACGCAGCCTTCCTCGCGGTTGGGGCTCACATCAGCAAACGCGCATATATTCCTGCCGGCGAAGCGGCACGAATCCTCGATGCAATTTCAGTTCTGCATGATGTCGAAGATGGACAGGCTCCGATGTTAGGGCGAAAGGTCGTTGTCTATGGTGGCGGAAATACCGCAATTGACGTTGCAAGAACTGCAAAGCGGTTAGGCGCAGAAGAGTCAATCATTGTTTACAGGCGTACCCGCGAAAAAGCACCTGCCAACGACACGGAAATTACCGAGGCCCTTGAAGAGGGCGTCCTCATTAAATGGCTCTCAACTATTAAGCAGGCAGACGAAGGACATCTCCAGGTTGAGAAAATGAAGTTGGATGAGAAAGGGTTTCCGCAACCCACGGGAGAATTTGAGGAATTAGAAGCAGATTCGCTCGTTCTGGCTCTCGGGCAAGAATCTGATCTCACACTTCTTCATGGAGTTCCTGATCTTGAAGTTGTTGATGGAGTAGTGAAAGTGAACTCCATGATGATGACTGGCTACCCAGGAATCTTCGCGGGTGGAGATATGGTTCCAGCAGAGCGCACAGTGACAACAAGTGTTGGCCACGGCAAGAAGGCAGCGCGCAACATTGATGCGTGGTTGCGCAAGATCGAATATAAAGGCGGAGAAAAGCCGGCAGTTGTTGAATACCAGGATTTGAATCCCTGGTATTACTCAGATGCGCCGCACGCAGTACGTCCTCGACTAGAGGGCGCCAGGCGAGCCACCAACTTTGAGGAAGTGGTGCAAGGACTCGATGAATCGACGGCGCTCTATGAGGCGCGTCGTTGCATGTCGTGTGGAAATTGTTTTGAATGCGACAACTGCTTCGGGGTCTGCCCGGACAATGCCGTGATCAAACTTGGGCCCGGCAAGGGCTTTGAGTTCAATCTCGATTACTGCAAGGGATGCGGTATCTGCGTCTCTGAATGTCCATCGGGATCCATCATCATGATTCCAGAAAAGAGTTGACATGATTGTCTGTGTACCTGTTACCAAGTCACACGAAGTAGATCCACGTTGGGGACGAGCAGATTGGGTGGCGTTGGCGGAAGTTGATGCGGGGGAGATCGTCAATTGGCGAGAAATCGAAGTCTCTTGGAGCACTTTGCATGACGAAGGTACCGACGGGTCACACCACGCGCGGGTCGTTAAATTTCTCCGCGACAACAATGTCAACGCAGTTGTCGCCAATCACATGGGCGATGGAATGACGCGCATGCTCAAAACAATGCAAATACCTGTCTATCTCGGAGCCAGCGGCGACGCAAAAACAGCGATTCAAGTCGCTATTCCGTGATACCCGTATTTCTCATCCCACCACTCTCGCGCCAGAGCTAGCAATTGTGGCTCGGTAAGTCTCGTAATATCGACATCCAAATTGCCTTTCACCTTCTTGGCTAATTCTGGATACTTTTTCTCAAAGTAACTCATAAGAACTGGGTACGCACTTCCCTTTCCGTCGCCATGCGTAATAAGTAGAACTTCCTTCGCCGGCTCAAGAGCTTCGGCAATCAATTTCAAGTAGTCATCCATATACCTGTCGATATCGTGCATGTGATGAAATTGAGCCATTCGAATGTGATTGTGGCGATTAAACGGATTTGCAGCTTTCACCAAGTCGTGTTCAGCGCCTCGTTCTAAGTCTGGGCCAAAGATTCGAGCTTCGTCCTGTGTAACAACTGCTACCGCAAACTGACCCGTGATATCTGACATGGCGTACCTCCATTGACGATATCTCGACTCTACTCCCGGAAGTGAAGTAGCACAAACAAGTCAATGTGCTACATTTATCTAATGATTTCAAGTATCAAGCAAGTGGGAATAAGGGAACTGCGGCAAAATGCCAGCGGAGTGCTTCGAGATGTCAAAGCTGGGGCATCAGTGGAAATCACCGAGCATGGTCGGCCCGTGGCTCGAATCATTCCGATTGTTGGCTCTCTCTGGGAGAACTACTTTGCTGCCGGCTTGGCACTTCCAGCCACTATTGAAGATTGGCGGCCAAGTAAGAAAAGAATCAAGATCAAAGGCGGAAAGACCAGCACCCAAATCTTGATTGAGATGAGAGCGCAAGAAGATTGAATTGGTATCTAGATAGCTCGGCCATTCTCAAACTGATATTCCAAGAAGACGAATCTAATGCCCTGGTTCGCACAATAACGGACCAATGTGCCACATCAAGCATCTCCCGCATTGAAGTCATCCGCATCGTCCAACGGACCAATCCAGAGAGTCTCGGTTTCGCTCGGCAAGAATTATCAAAACTGATTCTTATACCTATTAGTGAAGCAGTTATTCGTGTTGCCGAATCATTCACCGGTATGGCAACCCTCAGATCCCTGGATGCCATCCACGTGGCAAGCGCACTACTCATTCATGACTCCATTGAAGGTCTGATTACCTATGACACACAAATGGCGCGAAATGCCAGGGAGTTGGGGTTAGTAGTCCAATCCCCGACTTAGATCGCAGAGAATGGGCGATCTAAGCCAGGGATTGAATAGTTGCTTATTTCTTGCCAAATAGTTTGGAGAAGAAGTTTGGCTCGACTGGGTCATTGGCGTGGCCCTGGCAGCGCTGGGACTTAGAAACACCTTTCAGCGCAATCTCGATGTGGTTACCACAACCGCTCCATGTTGGTTTTTGGCATTTACGACAAGTCGTTCTGCTGCACATATTCTTACCGTTCCTTATCTATTTCATTGGTCCTGGACGAGTATTCCTAAACTGCTCTTATTACTGATTTAACAGCTGCATCGGTCCTGCTCTGGTACACCCCACAGCGCGTCTTCAATATGACCGCCGCAGCCTGACCAGGTTGGCTTCTTGCAGAGATGACAGGTAGTTCTTGAACACATTTTCTTTCTCCCCTTTTGGAACAGTGATTATGTCGCAAATCGTAGCATACCCCAGGGGGTATGCTACGATTTATATAGGAGGATTCATACATGACACTGAAAATCATCAATCTAGATACCCCGACCCTGGGAGATCGCTCATATATTGCCCACGATGGCACAACCGCCCTCGTGGTCGACCCGCAGCGAGATATCGATCGCGTAGAGGAAATCATCAGAGCCGAGGGGGTGCGGATTGGCGCGGTGGTCGAAACCCATATGCATAACGATTACGTCACCGGTGGACTAGTTCTTGCGCAGAAATACGATGCCAAATACATCACGAGTGCGGAAGACAAGGTGGCCTTTAATCGGCAAGGGGTTAAGGATCATGAAATTGTGAATGTGGGCGACTTCGCCATTGAAGCTCTGCACACGCCAGGGCACACCTTTACTCACATGTCTTATATTCTGTTAAATCCCGACAATAGCGCGCAGGGCATCTTCACTGGTGGCTCGATGTTACATGGGTCAACTGGCAGACCCGATCTCCTCGGTTGGGATCAAGCCGCAACTCTCGCGGGATTACAGTATGGAAGCGCACATCGGATTGTTGAACTCCTGGAAGATAAGACGAGCGTTCACCCAACCCACGGTTTCGGATCATTCTGCGCAGCCACATCAACTTGCGGAGACTCATCGACTTTAGGTGACGAAAAGCGCACCAACCCTGCATTGCTTCTAGATAAGGAAAGATTTATCTCAGAGACACTAGCTGGGCTTGATGCATTCCCTGCCTATTACAAACATATGGGCCCCGCAAATATGGCCGGTCCTGTGCCGATGGATCTCTCCGAACTCAAATCCATGTCAACAGATGAATTACGCCGGGCCGCCCAGGCGGGAGCGTGGGTTCTGGATCTACGGTCAAAGAATTCCTATATCCAAGGGCATATCCCTGGTTCGTACTCCTTTGGACTAGACGGATCGTTTGCTACCTACTTTGGTTGGATATTTCCGTATGGAGAGAAATTGATGCTGCTCGCGGACAGAAAAGAAGATGTTTCCACCGCGCAGCGTGAATTGGTGCGCATTGGTATTGATCGCCCAGATGGCGCGACCGTAAGTGACCTGAAAGAGACACCAGACCTCGCCACAAACAGAGCCGTCACGTTCAACGAGGTGCCAGAGGCACTGAAAGATCCTAATATTCAAGTCCTCGATGTTCGCCGCAATAGCGAACGCCATGCCTCCCACATCCAGGGCACCATGCATATTCCTCTCCACGAGTTGGCAAGTCGGATCGATGAGTTGCCAAAAGGAAAAGAGATCTGGGTGCACTGCGCTGGCGCATACCGTGCCGCAGGATCATTGGGTATATTGGAAGCCGCTGGCTACAAGCCGATTCTTATTAATGAGTCTTACGATAAGTGTCTGAAAGTGGCTGCACTAAATATCGTCGCTGGACATGCCGATGCTGGACCAGTCGCACCTTCGGATGTAAAGGTAAGCGCCTAAATGACTCAGACCCTTACGCCGCGAGAAGCGGATGAGATGATCCGTCGGGGCGACGCATATGGAATAGATGTCAGAGAACCTGATGAGTGGTCGGCAGGAAGAGCACCTGGAGTCATTACAAACCCATTGAGTAGTTTCAATGCGGCAACATTGCCAAGTGATAAACCACTGATATTCATCTGCAGGTCTGGCAACCGATCAGGTCGAGTATGCGAAGCCCTGGCTCCAACTAGAACTAACATTTACAACATGGTCGGCGGTATGCAAGCTTGGCAGGGCGCGGGATTGCCCATGGTTTCTGATTCAGGAAGTCCAAGAGTTGCTTAAATGCTGATTACGGAAGGATTGATCCTCGGTCTTTTCATTGGTTCAGTCCTAGGTATGGTCGGAGCAGGCGGAGCAATTCTTGCCGTTCCTGGATTAATCGCCATCATGGGTCTTTCAACGACTGCCGCAACTACTTCATCAATGGTAATTGTTGGGGCAGCATCACTCTCCGGCGCCCTGCGAAGATTGAAATCCAAGAATTTAGATATAAGAGTCGGAATCACCTTTAGCCTATTGGGCATCTTTGGCACATTACTTGGCTCGCAACTTGTTGAGTACTGCTCTGATCGAGCACTGATATTTACCTTTGCATTCCTTATGTTTGCGGCGGCTTTCGGTATGTGGCGCCATCAAGTCTCGGAGAAAGAAATCTCTAGGGCCTCTTGGCCCTTAGTGGTCCTCACTGCTTCGGCAGTAGGAGTTTTAACTGGCCTCTTAGGAATTGGTGGGGGATTCTTGATTGTTCCAGCACTTGTTCTCGTCCTTGGGATTAAACTCAAATTGGCGGTCGGAACTTCGCTTGTGGCAATAACCATGAACTCGATCATTGCTCTCTCGCTTCGCTACCAATATTGGGATTTGGTCCCATGGAAGAGCATCTTGGTATTTACGGCAATGGCGGTCATAGCCTCATTTGTAACAACGCCATTAGCCACTCATTTGCCAACTAAAGTCTTACAGAAATCCTTCGCAGTTCTTGTAGTTATCATTGCGATATTCATGATCATTACTCAAGGTTTCAAGTAATCCATTGATGTGCCCCTCGGTTTTTTAGGAATTGAGGCTGTATTACCGCACCTGACCCTTGGTAGGAGGTGGGCTGACCAACCTAATTTGTGAACGGAGTTGTGGATGGAGTCAACTGATTGTCATAGGCACTTTGTACGATTTTGAAAATACAAAGTGAGATGAGAGATTCAAATGCCTGGTGCGTTCAGAGTCGGCGTGTACATCGATGGTTACAATCTTTATTACGGAGGCAATCGCCTAGTAGGTGATGGCCGATGGAAGTGGCTGGATGTACGCGCGCTGGTTACCGCTCACATTCCGACATTTGCTCCTTGGGATAAGGCAGTTATCGATCGCGTGGTCTATTTCACGGCAGAGATAACCAATGCGCCGGAGTCACTTAGAAGGCAACAGGCGTACATCGAGGCGCTACAACTCTCTAAATCAGTTGATTTTGTTGAACTGGGACGCTTTAGAAGTATTTTGGATGAGAACTTTGCTGCGACAGGCTTCTTTACTCGTATCAAGCGCGTTCAGATGAATGAACATCCGTTGCCGGATGAGAAATGGATCAAAATTGATTCGGAGAACTACGTACGCGTGACACATGAGAGGAATGAAGAGAAAAGATCAGATGTGAATCTCGCCAGTCATCTATTGATCGACTTATTCATGGAATCAATTGATGCCGCAATTATTGTGTCCAATGATGCTGATCTATCTTTCCCAATCAAGTTCGCAAGAACTCGTATCCCCATAGGAGTTATCAATCCCCGGGGAACACAAACAGTTGGTGACTTAAAGGGTAATGTGACTGACGGTGTTGGTAGCCATTGGTGGTATCGATTAACGGCGGACGATTTATTGACGTCTCAATTGCCCGAGACCATAGGGCATTTATACCGACCAACTGCATGGAGGTAATTCACATAGTGTGTAATGCGCTTGACGACAAGGCCGTTATGAGGGTATCTTTTCCATACACACCCGGCCACTAGTGGGCCGGGCTTTTCTTTGCCCAATTGCTTTCGGAGCAGCAATATTGATTTGGTTGTTGGCGCGGCCGACTAAAACCAAGGCCGGAATCACTGTCAAGCATCAGCCGAACACGGTGTCAAGCATCAGCCGAACATCTGTCAAGCATCAGCCGAACACGATATGTCAAGCAACTGGTGGAGTAATACAGGCTAGAAGTGGGCCCCGACGGGCTCGAACCGTCGACCCACGGATTAAAAGTCCGTTGCTCTACCGACTGAGCTAGAGGCCCTTGTCACCCCAGATCAAGAAATCATGATCAACTGCGACGGGCAAATCGTAGCCTGTTTTGCTACTGCTCTCGTCCGCGGGATGCCCGCTGGAGGCGGTCGCGAATTGCGATGGCTAGTCCATCGCCCGCGGGGGCTAATACAGCAATCTTCTGCAATCCTTGCGCATCGCCCTCACGAAGGGCCGCGTAGAGCACCCGCGCGTAATCCTCTGTGTTCTTTGGAGATGCCAGACGAATAGCGCCTTGCGGCGTGGCGATCGTTGAGAGCGCGATGAAACCTTCGCCGGCTTCAGCTAGCGCACCGATAATCACTTCCGCCTTAGGGGAGTAGTGACTATCAAGTGAACCAGAAACTCGCACATTCCTCTCATTTGATTGATCAAGTAATTGATCAAGTGAAAGCCCCGTACTTTCTTCAATCATCGATTCAGTAACCGCACCCGGGCGCAGGATTCGCGGCAAATCACCGGTGCAATCAATAATCGTTGATTCAACTCCGACCAATGAGGGACCGCCATCGAGAATGATGTCTTGCGGAGCAAGATATTTTCCGATTTCAGCTTCCACGGCCTCAGAGGTCGTCGGGGAAACTTGTCCAAAACGATTTGCACTTGGTGCCGCTATTCCCAATCCCCCAATTTTCTCAAATGCACTCAGTAGCGAGAGGGCAATTACATGCGCGGGAACTCTCAATCCCACTGTGTCTTGTCCGCCAGTGATGAAATCCTCTGCAACCGCGCTTCTTGGAAGAATCAAAGTCATCGGCCCTGGCCAAAAATCACGGGCGAGGGAAATCGCATACGTTGGAATGTCGCTCGCCCAAATCTCCATCTTCTCCATCGCGCTAATGTGAACAATCAATGGGTGGTCCACTGGACGCCCTTTGACTTCGTAGAGACGGTCAATCGCACTTTGATTAGTCGCATCGGCGCCTAGGCCATAAACGGTCTCGGTAGGGAAGGCGACGAGCGAACCTTTCTTCAACTCGGCTGCCGCCTGACTCAAAGTATCGGCGGTACACACTGAAACAAAATTTTGCGCCAAGATACTCCTATGGCCAGAAACCAAGATCAACGCATTCGCGTTATGCGAATTATAGCCCGAATGAATGTCGGGGGTCCTGCCGTGCAGGTTTCAGGCTTAATGCGAGGTCTCGATCCATTGAAATTTGATCATCGATTGGTAACCGGGTTCTGCGCAGAGGATGAATCAGATTATTTGGAGACGGTTGCGACTGATGTGCATGCCACTCGAATCAATGGTCTGGGGAGATCCATTTCCCCTAGAGCTGATTTCAAAGCATTTCTGCGGGTAATCCGTGAAATACGAGCTTTCCGACCGCAGATAATCCACACGCACACAGCCAAAGCCGGCGTCATTGGACGAGTGGCTTCGATTCTTTCCGGCCGACGTTCTGTACGAGTTCATACCTATCACGGCCATTTGCTGCACGGATATTTTGGCAAAGGAAAAACCCTTCTCGTTATTTTCATTGAGAAATTTCTTAGCCTCTTTACGACGAAATTATTAGCCGTCGGCCAGCAGGTCAGGAGCGATTTACTTGAGGCGGGTATCGGCACCGAAGGGAAATTCGGCGTGATGCCGCCGGGACTCAAACTCAACTCACTTCCACCAAGGGTTGATGCTTGCAAGGAGCTAGGACTTGATCCTTCACATACATACTGCGCATTCATAGGCCGAATCACAAAAATCAAAAGACCGGACCGCTTTCTTGATGTGGTTGCTGAAATTCAGCGTCGGCAAATTCCGGTGCGCTTTATTGTGGCGGGTGCAGGGGATCTATTGGATTACTGCAAAGTGCGAGTCGCTAATGAAGACCTTCCGGTGACTTTTCTAGGATGGCGCGAAGATATAGAGACGGTACTTGCAGCTTCGGATATGGTCCTCTTAACCAGCGACAATGAGGGAACCCCGCTCTCTCTCATCCAGGCGGGTATGGCAAAAATCCCAGTCGTATCTACGAATGTTGGATCAGTCAGCGAAATTGTCGTTGACCAAGAGACTGGAATTTTAACAGACCTCACCGCGCGGTCATTGGCAAATGCAATTGAAGAACTCGTCGAGGATGCCGGTCTGCGAGAAGACATGGGCTTAGCGGCATTTGACTACACGATGCAGAGATATGGCGTTGAGCGATTGGTGACCGATCATCAGAATCTATATCTAGAACTCTTAGCGCAGAAGAATTAGTCGTCCAGCCAGTTCCTTGCCCAAAGTTCGAGCATCAACATGGGCCAAATAACAGAATCACGATCCTGACCTGCCATGTGTTGGGTGATGGCTTTCTCCACCTCTGTATGCACGAACCAACCACGATTGCGCGCGGTTGAATCAGTAAGTAGGTCATACATCATTGGCCTAAGCCCGGATCGCAACCAGTCGGCTCTTGGAATGGCGAAACCCATCTTGGGGCGGTCAATTAATTCTGCAGGGAGCAACGAGCGCGCGATCTCCTTCAGCAGGTACTTGGTCTGTCGGCCCTTTATTTTGAACGAGGACGGAAGAGAAGAAGTCCATTCGACAATTTCGTGGTCAAGAAGGGGGGATCGCACTTCCAAGCTATTCGCCATCGTTGCCATATCGGCCTTCACCAGCAGGTCACCCGGTAGATACCACTCAAGATCCGAGCGGAGCATCCGAGAAAGGTCATCCCTCGCCCCTGCACGCTCAAATTCTGCTTCGAATTGAGTGAGGGCAGTCGTCGAACGAAAATCTGGAGAGATTAAAGAAGCGAGTTCGGAATCCGATCCAAGTGAGACTACGCCGCGATATCGCGACGCCAGCGAGGGATATGACTGGATTTGAGAGATGATCCGCCGCAGCTTCCGGTTTGAAATGCCGTCACGCGCCGAAAGATTTTTGCTAAGTGGCGATGCCAGTGCCATGAGGGTGTTCCACCGCTGCATCATCGGCGCTGCTAAGTATCGGTCATATCCCCCGAATACTTCATCGCCGCCATCGCCACCCAGGGCTACTACAACTTCCTGTCTGGCAAATTTTGCGAGCATATAAGTCGGAATAATTGAAGAATCGGCAAAAGGTTGATCGAGAGAACGGGAGAGTTGCTGTAGTAAGAGAGCCGGGTCTGGAGAAAGTCTCTCTTCGACATGTTCGGTACCCAAATATTTCGCGACTTCCCGCGCGTACTTTGACTCGTCGTATCGCGGATCGTCAAAACCGATTGAGAAGGTGCGAACTTTCCCAGGGACAAGTTGGGTCATGTATGCAGTGACAACGGTTGAGTCGTATCCTCCGCTCAAAAAAGATCCAAGTGGACGCTCAGAGATGAGTCTGCGCTCAACCGCCTCTTTGATGAGCACTTTCGTTCGATCTATCGCATCTTCAAATGAGACCTGCTTTTCACTTGAGTAATCCGGCGACCAATACTTAGACGTACTAAATGACCCGTTCTGCCATGTACCCATTGATGCCGGAGAAATCTGGTTGATCTCATTAAAGGCAGATTGAGGAGCGTTGACGTATCCGAAAGAAAGAACTTCCGAAATCGCCTCCGGGCGCAGAGTTGTCTTTGCGCCAGCGGCAATCAGGGCCTTCACCTCTGAGGCAAAGAGCAAGGTCCCGTCCGGTTGGAGCGAATACCAGAGTGGCTTCTTTCCCATCCGGTCCCGCACGAGCAAAAGCGTCTCTGACCGCTGATCCCAAAGGGCAATGGCGAACATCCCATTGAGTTTTTGTATGAATTCGAGCCCATACTCTTCGTAAAGATGGACGATGACTTCCGAGTCGCCATTGGAGCGAAATTTATGTCCTTTCGAGACTAGAACCTCTCGCAACGACTTGTAATTATAGATTTCCCCATTAAAGACCATGTGAATTGTTTGCGATTCGTTGGATACAGGCTGTTGACCAGTGCCAACATCAATAATCGCAAGCCGACATATTCCCAACGCGACCCCGGATTCAAAGAAGGCTCCTCGCTCATCCGGCCCGCGATGATCTATCGAATCAAGAACAGCACCAAAGGAGTCCCTCTTCGGAGCACTGGCTCCCACACCCCCAGCAATGCCACACATATTGCGTCAGTCAGAAACTGTCGGCCCATTGGCGACAGATTCCCCGAATACCTTTAACCAATCGACGGTTTCGGAGAGTGCCTTCTCGAATTGCATCGGAACCACGGAGGGAAATAACTTCTTCAAAAGAACCGGTGAATTCTGAGACTCTTTGACATCTCCGGGACGAATAGGCATGAAATTTACTTTCAGATCCGGGAAATGCCCGCGAAGCGTCTCGATAGTGTCAATAAGTGAAATGCGATTTCCAAATGCAAGATTGATCGCACCGTCATGAGTAACTTTGCGCTCCATCGCATCCAGACATATATCGACCACGGTCTGCACATAAGTGAAATCGCGTGATTGCGACCCATCTCCAAAAACTTCGATTGGTTCGTTGTGCATCGCCTTCCAGATCCATTTTGGAATTACGGCCGCATATTCATGATCGGGTCTTTGCTTGGGTCCGAAAACATTGAAGAACCGGAGCAATGTCACGGGAACGTCGTAGGCGGTTCCGTAAGCCTGGACATACGCCTCAGCCGCCAACTTGCTGGCGGCATATGGAGTCATAGGACCAAGCCACATGGACTCATCTTTCGGAAGTGCACCATTTCGCCCATAGACGGAAGAGGATGAACTGAAGAAGACGTGAGCCCCTGTGGCACGCGCAACTTCCAGAACATTAAGTGTGCCCGTCGCATTCACGTCATGAGTGGCTACTGGATTCTTCAACGACCGCGGCACCGACCCGCGAGCGCCTAGATGAAAAATCACTTCCGCATCGCCGATCGCACTTTTCAACTTATCCGCTTCAACCAGTGAAATCTTGTGGAGTCTATTGATATCTGTATCAACGTTGGAAAGAAGACCGGTGGATAAATCGTCAACAATGCTTACTTCATGCCCCTTTTGGGTTAAGGCAGCGACGAGATTGGAGCCGATAAACCCGGCACCACCTGTTACGACGACGTGTGACATAACCGCACCCTATCAATTTTACTCACTTGATTATGACCGGACTCTTAGCCATTACACAGACAATTCGCTTGCATTTTCAATTCCGCGTACGAGAATTAGTGCATGAAAAAACTTAATGTGAAACGTATAGCCGTCATCACAATGGCGGCAGCCTTAGTCGGAGGCGTTCTCCTAGCCCCGGCAAGCACGGCGGCTACAACGAGCCGTTATCTATCGATATCGGCTGAAGGAACCGTCAAAGTGACACCCGACGCTGTCAGGGTTAACGCGACTGTCACTTCCGTTGCTGGAACGAGCAAGGAGGCACTTGCTGCGACGGCCGCAGCAGCTGCCGCTGTCCGAACCGCATTCCTCACCAATGGAGTAGCAGCCAGAGACATTGCAACCCAGAGCGTCACGATCTACCCGGAATACAAATACACGCAAGATGGGGGCTCGGTACTTATTGGGTACAGAGCGAGTCAGAATTTTGTTGTGGTAGTCCGAAAGGCATCGACGGCCGGAACAATTGTTGACGCAATTGTGACCGCGGGTGGAGACAGTCTCCAACTCAATGGAGTAACTCCATTTGTTCTTGACTCAAGCAAGGCAACGGCTAGTGCACGCACTGCTGCCGTCAAGAATGCAAAAGCAAAAGCTGCGTCGTATGCCTCACTTCTAGGAGTCAAACTTGGCAAAGTGAATCACTTGATTGAAAACTCTTCGCCTTCACCTTATCCACCGATAATGGCGGTTTCGAAGGACTCCGCCGGTTCTACAGAAATTGATCTCGGATTGCAGGACGTAACAGTCTCAATCAGCGTTCAATGGGCACTCATATAGTCAAATCGTTAGTAAAACCGCTCCATCAGCACCTTTTGATGGGGCGGTTTTACTGCGCGGTGCAATAAAGGTACGATTTGCGAGCCTCAAACGTCCCCATCGTCTAGGGGCCTAGGACATCGCCCTTTCACGGCGGTAACACGGGTTCGAATCCCGTTGGGGGCACTGGTCTCTATCCGATGTACTCGCGTGCACTTTGCGTGGATACTGATAGAGCGAGGCCTGGTAGCGCAGTTGGTTAGCGCGCCGCCCTGTCACGGCGGAGGTCGCGGGTTCAAGTCCCGTCCAGGTCGCAAGAGTTCGGTGTCGTATTTTTACGACGTTGAAATCTTGGAGGCTGGGTAGCTCAGTTGGTACGAGCGCGCGACTGAAAATCGTGAGGTCGACGGTTCGATCCCGTCCCTAGCCACAACCGTCTTCCAACATAAAACACTCGGCTCCCACGTAAATGCGGGAGCCGAGTGTTTTACTTTTGCACTAAATGGGCTTAATCGTCATCAGAGTTATGACCTTTGCTTATGACGACAAGTGGCCCGAGTACGGGGAGTGCGGGCGCTCCCGCAACTAAAGTGCCGGTGAAACCAATGGCGAAACTGGTTATTGGTCGTGATTTCTTACCGGTCGTACTTTTGGAAACTGTGAACTTAACCGTCACTTGCGTTGCTCCGGTCGTGACCGCAAACCACTTTCCTCTGTGATTGGGTCGATTCCAGGTATAAAGAATTCCGCTTCCGGTTGCGGTACCTACTCCGTTAACTAATGAGTAGGTAGTCAACGCTCCTTGGAATTTCCACTGCTTTGGAACCATCCAGGTGGCCTTACCTGCAACCACGGTCGACGTATCAAATATCGGGAGTGTTGATTTGATGAGAAGGTTGAAGCTGGCCTTGCCAAATGGCGAGGCATAAGATCCTGCCCCGCTAAGAGCAACGCGAGATTCGACATTAGTCTGAGTTCCAACATTTAACTCCATTGAATTGCTGGTGGCGGCCAGGCAGTATCCATCACCCGGATAGGCTGCGACTAATCGATATTCACCGAGCATCCAATTGGTAGTTGTGGCCGGACTTGTAAGTGGATAACTTCCCACCACGCCAGTCAATGGATTCTTGTTTAAGGAAAATGAAATCGGGCCACTGCAAACTCCAGCACCAGATTTCGGAGATGCCACGGCGCTCAGAGTCAAAGTGGTGCCAGGTAAGAACTTGCCAGATGTTGGGCTGGTTATTTGAACCTTTGTCTCCACTTTATTGACAGCGCAAGGTGGCTTAACTATTGAATTCGCATTTAGGGCCACTGAGCCGCCGAGCGACAAAATGCGACCCAACACTTTGGCGTTTGCCCCGCCGGTGAAATTCAAATTGCTCAAAATATTACCTTTGAAGTCTGAATTTGCTCCCAGCGTAGTAGTGGTTCCTACTTGCCAGAACACATTGCATGCCTGCCCTCCGTTGACGATATTGATCTGACTTGAGGCAGCAGTATTAAGAGTCGCAGGAGTTTGGAATATGAAGACGGCATTGGGATTTCCTTGCGCATCCAATGTCAGGGTTCCAGTTACTCCCAGTCCGGTTGGATTGCTGTAAATGCCGGGAACTAACGTCTGGCCTCCCAGATCAACCGCTGAGACTAAGGAAGGAGTGGCGGCGAGCGCTGAAGCATAAGCAGTTGCTAGATCAGTCTTGGCTCCGATCGCCGTCGTGTCACCAAAATGGTATGAACCAGAGAGCACCAACGTCCCACTGTCCGAATAATTAACAGTTGGGTACATGCCAAGGTCACCTTGGATTGTCGTCGCTCCGGCATTTAAAATGCCACCGCCCGCAAGTACCGCAAAGTTATTTGCCCGTCCAAGGGAGATGGCGGTTGCGGCGGATGCAACTGGCGTGGCAATTACCAAGAAAGTTGAGGCCACCATTGAAATAATGGTTGCGAAGGCGAATTTTCTATTCCTTTTCTTCTCATTAAAAACCTGAGCTACTAAGTTCATTTTTCTCTCCATAATGTAATTACTTGGAGAACCTGTAACACCTACTCGGGGTTGTAGGTTCCTAACGAATGGGGTTTCGCTAGGTTTCTAAGATAGGCACCGTACTCTTAAGTCATTCTGTGAAAATATTGTTAGAACTCTGTTATAGGAGTCTTGGATCACCTATCAATACGTCCAGGCGCATCTGTAGGGAGATTGGGTCTGCATCTATGACTATGCGCTTATCTCTAGCCAATTCACCGTGCACGATAGAAATATCGCGCGCTTTCACGCCAAATGCTTTCGCTAGTTCTTTTAAC
Source organism: Candidatus Nanopelagicaceae bacterium (assembly GCA_049287065.1). Taxonomy (GTDB): domain Bacteria; phylum Actinomycetota; class Actinomycetes; order Nanopelagicales; family Nanopelagicaceae; genus QYPT01. Next base: position 185,633 of record JBAQFB010000006.1, on the reverse strand, counting down.
ACCGCATCATTTGCCTTGCCATCCACTGCGGGAGCTTGGACCGCCACGATCAACCGTGGAGGATCCCCAACTATGCCTCCGACCTTGTTCCGCTTGGCGTTGGGCCTCACACGTATTTCGATTAACACGCATATTCCTTAAGCACAAAGTCAGCCAGAACGTGAACTGAACTTTGATCGAAGTCGCACGAAGAGGAAAATTAGCGGAATAAAAATGATTGATCGGTGTCTATATGAAGTACCTAGATTGACCTCCACCAGGGCGCTAAAGGTAACAAGTAGCACCAAGAAAATGAGTGTGAACAAGATTGTTGGATCTCGGAGGAACTTTGATTTTCGACAACGGTATATCTGAAAACCAACAATGAAATAAAGCAGCCACCAAAACGGCGATTCAAATGAAACTATATTTAAGGCAATTCCACCTTGGTCCAATAATGGAATCGGGCCAAAGAGGAATAGAAATGCTGGGCGAAATATCGAAAGTGGATCATGGACACTCGCTGGCTTCAAGATGTATCCGCTCAGAGACGAACTATCTGGCAGTGCCACCTTGCTCTTCTTAACCAATCCACTTCTCAATTTTTCATCCCAAATGTCATGAACCTCGCTAGCAATGCCAAGTGCGGTCAGGAGTCTTGTAAAGGGAGAATTTGGATTATTCAACAAGTAAAAATGAAGAGAAATGAGAGTCGTATCGCCATGAAAAGTAACGACGGTAACGGGTCGGCTTGACCCGCCTGAACCAGTCGGTCCCAACGGACCCGTCGGTCCGGTCGGCTCATTCGGCCCTACCGGTCCGCTCGGCCCTCCTGACCCTCCCGACCCGCTCGGCCCTCCTGACCCCAACTGGTCATCGGGTATGGCGACCTGCAATATCGAGTCGCCCGATCTCTCACCTACCGACGTTACGTCAGTGTGGAAAACTGATAGGAAGATGAATTCCAGGGCATACCAAGAGGTGGTACTTGCAAATAAAAGGGATGGGACTAGAAGGAGGGCAACCGAAAAGTGAAGAAGTTTTTGCTTGTATTTTCGTCGAAGGACTTCAATAACTATCATCCCAATTGCAGCTGCCGCCATGCAGATCCAGAGATAACTCTTGGTGGAAAGTAGTCCATACGAGCCAAGAGCAAGGAGAAGGAAGGCCTTCCTCTCTTCTCCCTCAAAAAAATAGGTCAAACCCACGAGGACGAGTGTGATCTCGAAGAGAATAAAGGTCTCTCTCAAACCCACCGAACTCCATAAGAAGACTGAAGGAATGAGGGAGAAATAGAAAATCCAATTTTTGCCCTTGGCGGTAGGTCGCGATCGATGATAAAGATTCATTAAGAAAATCAAACTCGCCGTCATCAGCGCAATTGAAAGAAACCTGATCGCTAGATAGTCCGGAACGCCCAGAACATTTAATGCTTTTGCCGGCAGGTATGAAATCCACAGAAAAGCCTTGGGGGCTGTAATCCATCCACTGTTCAATTGTGGATTCGCGTCTTGGCTCCCATACAGATTATTGAAAGTGTATAAGTACCCGCTCTCATCGGGTGCAAATGCGAAAAGCCTGCCAAGAAAAATAGAAAAGAGAACGTGGGCAGCCACAAAAATGGAAATAAATTTATTGCGCCAAATCAATCCCGTGACCCGCCTGGGTACATCAACAAAATTGGGCATCTATTGCATTCCTACGCAGACCCAGATTTACGTTGAAAACGCTTCGGAGCACCACCGGCGGCCTGCCCTCCGCCCACTTTCGATCCACTTGATGGACCGCTCGTGCTTCCCGCAGCGCCCTTCTGCTTCTTCTTCTCTAGGGCTTCCAGGAACTTGGCGCGGGCATCGTCTTTTGGTTTCTTCTCTGACATGCGCACAGGGTACTACCGCACAGAGCTAGACATCCGCCTTATCTTCGCTGGGAATTCGAAGAAATAAGACCAGAAGTGATATCCAGAAAAGTCCTCCAAGAATCATGAACAAATAACCGTATTGATCCGGCCAATGATAAGTGGCAAGGGCTAGTGAACCGAAAACTGCGGCAGCCAACCAGAGAATGGGAGCAACCAGGTGTCGATCCAGTCCAACTCTGATAAGTCGATGCGAGAGATGATCACGCCCACCCTGGAATGGTGAAATCCCACGATAGATTCGCGTCCCGACCGCAACCGTAGTATCAAGAATTGGCAGCGCCATCAAGAAAAGAGGAATGGCCAAAGACTTGCTTCGGGGAGTGAGATCTGGATTTAACCGAATGGTCAACACGGAGATAATGATTCCCAGAAATAAGGAGCCTGCGTCGCCCATATAGATCTTGGCAGGAGCTTTATTCCACATTAGAAACCCGGCCGTAGCGCCGGCGGTAACTATGGCAAGAGCACTTACTAAGATTTGTTGTCGATCATAAGCAATAAAAAAGAGGAAAATTGCGATAACTGCCACGGTTCCGGATGCACCACCATCAAGATTGTCGAAGAAGTTTATAGAGTTGCAGACACCGACAATCCAAAAGATAGTGACGGCACTGTCCAGGAAGGTGTTATTGAGCGGAGTTCCAATTGTGTGAGTTGAGATCAGAATAGAAGCCACAATGAGCGCTGCGACGGTTTGAAGAACCAGACGGGGCCACGGCTCTAATCCACGAAGGTCATCTACCAGTCCCATGATTGAAATAGCGAGAGCGGGAATGAGGACTGAACTAGCGAGCGCAAAAGTTCGCATGGAAAAGTCCGAATAGAGCATCGCTGCATAACTGGAAATAAGAATTCCGATCGCAATGGCCACGCCACCGAGATAAGGAACTGGCTCTTTATGGGTTTTACGCGGGATGTTGGGAGCGTCAACTGCACCATTTCGGATCGCCAGCGAGCGCATGATCGGAGTCAACGCGCCAACCAGAATGAAAGTGAACGCACCAAGCAGAAAGAACTGTCCTATTGAATACTGCATTTTTCTATCGTGAGAATATTTCTTCAGTTGCCCGAGTTCGGACGACTTTGCAGAAGCTCTTTAACTTCCGATTCTCGGTATCTGCGGTGACCGCCCAGGGTGCGAATAGAGGTTAATTTGCCTGCTTTTGCCCACCTAGTGACCGTCTTAGGATCTACCCGAAAGAGCGCGGCGACTTCGGCCGGCGTGAGAAGTACTTCTGCATCGGTAAGCCTGGTCATACGAATTACCTCCACAGATGTCCGTTTCGCACCAATATGACAGGAAGTATCCGCCTTTGTTGCCTATCGTGCAAGAGGTTCGTCGATCCTGCTTGCTTACATTGCCTGTTCGAAAGCGGCAACTTCTCGCCAACGCGTAACCAGCCGCTCGTAACCTCGTCCAGCTACGGCACCGTCACCCGAAGCAAGTCCAGAAACAGAGCTCAGGACATCTTCAATAGAAGTATCCGCAGCCAGGCCCGCTTCGCCTTTTGCGATCAGAGCGCTTTCAAGATATTCGGCAAGCCCCCCATAATCGAGTTCGAGAAACGACTCAGGATGAAAATTGTCTAGCCAATTCCCCAGGTCTTGTAATTCTTCTTCGACTTGACCAGGACCAAATGCATTTCGAACTGCGCTGTGAGTAGTTAGGCAGCGGGTTTTCGCATTTGCCAAAGAGGTGCGGACAACCGTAAAAGAACCATAACTGTCTCTACCGCGCACCCGCTCTTCCGGGATAAATAATGTGAACCAGCGCGGAGGGATGATCCAATTCTGAGTCAAAATGTGAGGCACTTTACTTTCGACAAAATCAAATCCAGAAGTTATGACCTCTTCGAATCCCGCGGGTATAAAGAGTGAACTCACAGTGGCCGGAAGTGATGACTTGAAATCCCCGATTGCTGCCCAGCATCGAGTTGCCGTAGACCAGGGAGATACATACCGTGCATTCTCGATGTCAATGACGTGTGCACCATCAGGTCTTAGAGCTGGTGATTCAGGCGAGATCATCCTTCTTAATGCAAGGATCTGCTCGGTCCGGGAAGAGTTCTCTGATGACGCAATGGTCGACCATCTCAAACGGTCAGCAGGTTCGAAAGAAGAGATAGGTTCGTAGACTCGTAACGACGCAACGTACGGAGTCGGGCGCACGGCGACTACGCCCGTGGAATGTAATTGCCTTCAGCGAACGGATCGTCATCATCACGATCTTTCGCCGTATCAGGCTCTCCGTGCAGCTCTTTTGCTAGGCGGTCGAGATCCATCTCCTGCGATGAATACTTCAGATCGCGAGCAACCTTGGTTTGCTTGGCTTTTGAGCGGCCGCGCCCCATAGCGTGACCTCCTTACTATGTTCAATCAGGGAGGTAGGTTATCGTGCTTGGTAGGAACCTTCCAAAGCGGCCCCCTCCGAGCCAGGCGTTTCTAAGATCTCACCCGCGATCCAGGCCTTCATTCCCCGCGCAGCCAGCGTTCTGAGCGCTAAATCGGCGCTGTCGGGGCTTATAACCGCCACCATGCCCACCCCGCAGTTCCAGGTCGCCTCATAGTCATTCTGAGCAATCCTGCCCAGGCTGGCGAGGAGATCGGTGGCCAGCGGTAGGGCCCAGGTGGAGCGGTCATAGCGGGCAGTCAGGCCAGGAGGGATTACCCGGGCAGTATTGGCTGCCAGCCCCCCGCCAGTTACGTGAGCAAAAGTGCGTAGGTCGGCGGGCAGGGCCTTTATTAGGACAAGGCAATCGCGGGTGTAAATCTCGGTTGGTGTCAGGAGTTCTTCTCCAAGTGATTTTCCCAGACCTTGATAGGTATGGCCTAGATCCAACTTACTTGTGACAAGGATGTGACGAATCAAGGAGTAACCGTTGGAGTGAAATCCACTCGATGGCATGGCAAGCACCAAATCACCCTTTTTAACTTTCTCGGCACCCAGCAGATTTGGCGCATCGACAACTCCGGTGGCCGCCCCCGCAATGTCGAATTCATCTTCCCTCAAAAGCCCCGGATGCTCTGCCGTCTCTCCACCAATCAATGCAGTGTTGGCCTTCTGGCAACCCGTCGCAATTCCTTTAACGATTTCGGCAATGCGCTCGGGAAATACTTTTCCGACGGCGATGTAGTCAGTCATAAAAAGTGGTTCGGCACCACACACGACCAAATCATCTACCACCATTGCAACAAGGTCTTCACCGATAGTGTCGTAGATTCCCATCTGGCGGGCAATCTCGGTCTTGGTCCCGACGCCATCAGTAGATGTCGCCAACAACGGTTGCTGGTAATTCTTGAGCACCGAAGCATCGAAAAGTCCCGCAAATCCTCCGATGCCGCCGACCACCTCTGGTCGAGAGGCTTTGGCGATGGAAGTCTTCATCAATTCAACTGCACGTTCTCCTGCGTCGATGTCTACTCCGGCATCACGATATGTAGACATCAATGTGCTTCCTGAACAGAGGTAACTTCCAAACGCATCTTCCCCTCGGACATATCTGTAGGAATGGAGATGGGGTACTCGCCGGTGAAGCAAGCGTGGCAGAGTTTGGATTCCGCAATCGTCGTTGCTTCAATCAATCCACCAAGTGATACGTATCCAAGTGAATCGGCGCCGATCGAACGACGGATCTCCTCGATCTCCAAACCACTCGCGATCAATTCTGCCCGTGACGCAAAATCGATTCCGTAGAAACATGGCCATTTAACCGGAGGGCTGGAGATCCGAACGTGAATCTCACGTGCACCTACTTCGCGAAGCATCCGAACAATTGCCCGCTGAGTGTTGCCGCGCACAATGGAATCGTCCACAACAACAATGCGTTTGCCTTCGATTATCTCGCGGAGAGGATTGAGTTTGAGACGAATTCCCAGTTGTCTGATGGTCTGGCTGGGTTGAATGAAGGTTCGGCCCACGTAGGAATTCTTTACAAACCCAGCACCGTACGGGATTCCTGAAGCCCGTGAATAACCAATGGCCGCCGGTGTCCCTGATTCGGGGACGGGTATGACTAGATCTGCATCAGCAGGATGTTCATGGGCCAGGCGTTCACCTACCGCCACACGCGTTGCGTGAATACCCCGACCGGCGATGGTTGTATCCGGTCGAGCGAGATATACATACTCGAAAAGGCAACCTTTAGGATTTTGGGGAGCCCAGTGCTGCGAGCGAATACCCGTCTCATCAATTGCAATGAACTCGCCGGGTTCGACTTCGCGGATGAAAGATGCACCAACAATATCCAAGGCAGCGGTCTCAGATGCAACTACCCAGCCACGTTCCAGTTTTCCAATAACAAGTGGGCGTACGCCATGTCGATCACGCGCCGCATACAAAGTACGTTCGTCCATAAAGACAAGTGAAAAAGCTCCTTCAAGAAGTGGGAGCACTGCCATTGCACTTGCTTCGAAATTCTTCTCATCTCGACTTGCGATAAGCGCAGTCATGATTTCAGTGTCTGTTGTTGCACCACGATCTTTACCAGCGGCCAGAACGCTCTGGTGTTGCAGCATCTCCGCGAGACTGCCGGTGTTTGTGAGGTTTCCGTTGTGCGCTAAAGCCAAGGTCCCGTATGTTGTGGGACGAAGGGTGGGTTGTGCATTTACCCATGTGCTTGATCCGGTCGTCGAGTATCGACAGTGACCAATTGCGAGCTCACCTTTGAGCGAGGTGAGATCGGCTTCTGTAAAGACTTGTGAAACCAGACCCATATCTTTGTACACGAGAATTCTCTCGCCATCACTCGTTGCAATGCCAGCAGACTCTTGGCCACGATGTTGAAGTGCATACAGACCGTAAAATGTAAGTTTGGCAACCTCCTCACCTGGCGCCCACACTCCGAAGATTCCACATTCATCCTGCGGACCCTTTTCCTCGGAGAAGAGTTCGTGAGTAAGTAGTCCATCTGGGCGGCGGGTCATTTTGTAGAGTGGCCTCGCTTTCTGAATAGAAAATTAAAGACATTTCCAACAAAATTTGATTGCCTTGCCGAGAGAATTATCAAAGTATAACGCGCAATTCGGGCACCTGCGGATGATCGAAGTGCTTGGACTTCCCTCACTTTGCCTTCCTCAGCGGAAGGTACGGCGAAAGGTCGGCGCGCGCACCGGAGGCGCTTACTAAGCCTGCAGCCAGAGCTTGCGACCAAATCTGAGTTCCATCAGCCAGAGCAAGCCAGGTCTCAGCATCCATTTCGATGACGTTTGGCGGAGTTCCGCGGGTATGAGTCGGTCCATCCCCACATTGAACAGCGAAGTACGGCGGAATCCGGACCTCGATCGCCCGCCCAGGTGCAATCGATGAAAGTTGACGCAAAGTTGCCTTTACCAATTCAAGAATCTCTTTATCGAGCATTCTTAGATTGCTACCCGAAAAGTTTCGGAATTGTGTCTGTAAAACTTCTTCGCAATTCATCCAGTGGAATCACTGCCCCATTAATTGTGAGAGAGCTTCCCCCTGAAGTGCCAATTTTCGTTAGCGCAATATTCTGACTCTTGGCGAGTTCGCCCAATCGGTCGGCATTCTTGGATTCGACCGCGACAACGACCCGACCTGGAGTTTCACTGAACAACGCAGTCGCGACATCACCTGGCAAGGAAATAGATGCACCAACGTTCTTACGTAAAGTCATTTCCGAAAGCGAAGCCGCTAGTCCTCCTTGACTCAAATCATGTGCGGCCTCAAAAATTGATTGGCCTTCGAGAAGTACTTTTATCAATCGCATTTCACGTTGAAGATCCGCTATCGGAGTCTGACCACCACGTTGGTCGTGCAGGTAGGCCCACTCGCTTCCCGCGAAGTCATCGTGAGTCTCACCAAGCAAATAGAGTTCTAAGCCCGCGCGATCCAGTGCCATCGGTGTTCGGGTTCGCACATCTTGAATTACGCCGAGCACTCCGATGACCGGGGTCGGCAAAATTGCCACAGTCCCCGTTTGGTTGTAAAAGGAAACGTTTCCGCCAGTGACAGGCAATCCCATTTCCAAGCAACCATCTGCTAAACCGCGGACTGTTTCAGAAAATTGCCACATGACTTCTGGATCCTCTGGCGAACCAAAGTTGAGGCAGTTGGTTACAGCCAAAGGCTTCGCTCCTGCAGTTGCGATATTGCGGGCGGCTTCAGCCAGCGCCAACTTCGCGCCTTCGTATGGGTTCAGATATGACCATGGGGCATTTGCGTCGGTAGAAATAGCCACGCCGAGATGAGTTTCTTCATCAATTCTGATCATCCCAGAATCTTCAGGCTGCGACTGGATCGTGTTGCCTTGGACATATTTATCGTATTGGCCAGTCACCCAACTCTTATCAGCCATATTAGGGCTAGCCATAAGTTGGAGTACAGCCTGGCGAATTTCCTCTGCGGACTTTGGCATCGGAATCGAAGGCGCTTGAGATGTAAGCGCGTCGAGATACTTGGGTTTTGCAATTGGACGATTGTAGACAGGTCCTTCATGTGCGACCGTGCGCGGAGGAACATCGACGATTACTTCGCCGTGCCAGGTGACTATTAGACGATCCCCGTTGGTAACTTCCCCAATAACAGTCGCCGTAACATCCCACTTCTTACAGATCTCAAGGAAGCGAGCGATCTTACTTGGCTCGACGATGGCACACATGCGTTCTTGAGATTCACTCATCAAAATCTCTTCAGGAGAAAGGCTTGGATCACGCAACGGGACATCATCTAAGGCTACGTTCATGCCGCCGGTGCCCGCTGAAGCAAGTTCGCTCGTCGCGCAAGAAAGTCCCGCACCACCCAAATCTTGAATTCCTACGACCAAATCTTCGGCAAAGATTTCCAGTGAGCACTCAATGAGAACCTTTTCCGTAAAAGGATCACCGACCTGAACGCTCGGACGTTTCGCGGGACCGGTAGAACCGAAAGTCTCGCTAGCAAGAACTGAAACTCCTCCAATGCCATCTCCGCCAGTCTTTGCTCCAAATAACACCACAAGATTTCCAGCGCCGGACGCTTTGGCAAGTTTGATCTCGTCATGACGCATCACTCCGACGCAGAGCGCATTTACAAGCGGGTTGCCGGCATAAGTCTCATCAAAACTTATTTCACCGCCAATATTTGGAAGTCCCAGGCAATTTCCATAGCCACCGATACCTGCGACGATGCCAGGGAGTACGCGGTGCGTATCCGCAGCATCTGCCGGACCAAATCGAAGTGGATCCATAATTGCAATCGGTCGGGCACCCATCGTCAAGATATCGCGAACAATGCCACCTACTCCAGTTGCGGCTCCCTGGTATGGCTCAACAAATGAGGGATGGTTATGAGATTCGATTTTGAAAGTTACTGCGTAACCCTGCCCTACATCGACGACCCCTGCGTTCTCGCCGATACCTACGAGAAGAGCATCAGTTTTAGGGGCTTTTTCACCGAATTGGCGTAAGTGAACTTTAGAAGACTTATATGAGCAGTGCTCGCTCCACATAACGGAGTACATGGCCAGTTCACTCGAACTAGGGCGTCGCCCGAGGATCTCGCGGATTCTTTCGTACTCATCGAGTTTGAGACCGAGTTGTGCGTAAGGTTGTTCGACATCGGGAGTCGTGCTTGCAATCGGGACGGTATCTAATGACATTTACTTTCCTACCATTTGACTAAGGACTGATGTAAAGAATGCAAGACCATCGGCACTTGGCCCTGTCAAAGAATCAATAGCGTGCTCAGGGTGTGGCATAAGCCCAACAACATTTCCACGGCTATTGGTAATCCCCGCTATCAAATTACGCGACCCATTGGGATTCTCTCCAACGTACCGTGCCACGACTAAATTCTCTCCTTCAAGACGTTCTAGTGTCGGATCATCACACTGGAATGATCCTTCGCCATTTTTTAAGGGGATAACAATTTCCTGGCCTTTGGTGAAAGCTGACGTCCACGCCGTGGAGGTATTCTCAATTCTTACTCTCTGATCTGTGCAGAGAAAATGCAAACCCTGGTTGCGGGTGAGTGCGCCAGGTAGCAAATGCGATTCACACAAGACCTGAAACCCGTTACAGATTCCGAGTACTGGCATTCCTACATTTGCTTTTTCGATGATGGAAGTCATTACTGGTGCAAAGCGTGAAATAGCACCACAGCGCAAATAGTCCCCATAAGAAAATCCACCTGGAAGAACTACCGCGTCTACTCCGTGCAGATCGGGGTCGGCGTGCCAGAGCGAGACTGGCTCTGCGCCGACAGCTCGAATCGCACGGGCCGCATCGTGGTCATCCAACGAACCGGGAAAGGTAACGACGCCAACTTTCACTTACTTCTCCACTCTTACAGTGAAGTTTTCAATAACCGGGTTGGCCAACAACGTCTCCGCCGCACGAGAGATTTCCTCCAACTGCGCAGTCGATGGCTCCCCCTCCACTTCGATCTCAAATCGCTTTCCCTGCCGAACGGAAGTAGCGAAAGTAAAACCTAGCCGAGGTAAAGCGGCACTCACTGCCTGCCCTTGCGGGTCGAGAATTTCTGGCTTAAGCATTACATCGACCACGATTTTTGCCATGTGGATCTGCTCCTTTGTTGTTTAATCCTTGAAAGGTGTGCCGGTTAGTCTCAAATATGCGTCTCGGTAACGCTCTGCTGTCTTTTCGACTATCTCTAGCGGCAACTCAGGTGGTGGGGATTCACGATCCCACCCACTTTCCACCAAATAGTCGCGCACAAATTGTTTGTCGAAGGAGGGTTGGACTCCTCCAGGACTCCACGTTTTCGCATCCCAGAACCGAGATGAGTCAGGAGTGAGAGCTTCGTCGCCAAGAATAATCTCAGCATTCTCATCAACACCGAATTCGAATTTCGTATCGGCGAGAATAATTCCGCGCCCTTTAGCGTAGTCAGCCGCAGCACCATAGAGTTTGAGAGTCAGGTCACTGAGTTCGTTGGCCTCCGGAACAATCTGAAGTGCTTGTTCCAAATTGATATTTATGTCGTGGTCGCCGACTTCCGCTTTTGTCGCGGGAGTGAAAATATTTTCAGGAAGCTGCGACCCATCAAGCAGACCGGCAGGCAGAGGAATGCCGCAGACCGACTGCGACTTTCTATATTCACTCCATCCGCTACCCGTGAGGTAACCGCGGGCGACGCATTCAATTGGGAACATGGTCAGAGGCTTAACAATCACCGCACGACCCTGTACTTCTGCAGGAACATCCAAACTAATAACATGATTCGGAACAATGCTCTTCAATTGATCGAACCAAAAGAGTGAGAGCTGAGTAAGCACGGCGCCCTTGGTAGGAATGGTCGTAGGCAGAACCCAGTCGAAGGCGGAGATCCGATCTGAAGTCACCATCAACAGGCGCCCCGACTCGTCTGAATAAAGATCGCGAACTTTTCCGGTTCGTATGTGCGTCCAACCCGGAATAACCGCTGCCACTGGGGGTCCTGCTTTGCCGAAGCCGCTCATCGAATCGCTCCAGGTCTGTAGTTGGCCGCGACAGGGTGCGCTGCGGTGATCAATCCAATTCTTTTTACGACACGGACGACTTGCTCACGCGCATCACCAGTAAATTCAATCGGATTGCTGATGAGGGTTGCCAAACCTTCTTTATCCAATGGGATTCTTGAATCTTCAGCGAGCCAGTCGAGAAGCAAATTCGGCTTGCCCTCCCGCATTGCTAGAGCAGCTTTGGTTGCATGTTCTTTAATGACCTCGTGGGCGACTTCGCGGCCCACCCCGGCTTTCACGCTCGCCATCAAGATTTTGGTGCTGGCTAAGAATGGCAAGTACCGTTCTAGTTCTGCCTCAATTACTGCAGGGAAGATGCCGAATTCACTGATTACCGTAAGCATGGTCTCTAACAGCCCATCGATGGCATAAAAAGCATCAGGAATTGCCACTCGGCGAACAACGCTGCAGGAAACATCGCCTTCATTCCATTGATCCCCTGCCAATTCACCGGCCATCGAGGCATATCCGCGGAGAAGAACGGTAAGGCCATTGACGCGTTCGCAAGAGCGCGTATTCATTTTGTGCGGCATGGCAGAGGAGCCAACCTGGCCAGCCTTGAAACCTTCTGTAACGAGTTCGGCGCCCGCCATGAGTCGGATAGACGTCGCCAAGGAGGAAGGAGCTGCAGCAATCTGTACCAACGATGTCAGGACATCAAAGTCGAAAGAACGGGGGTAAACCTGACCGGTCGAATCCAAAACGTGATCGAAGCCCAATTCAGAAGCAATCGCGAGTTCGAGTTGCTTGTGCGCCTCTGACGAACCAAGCAAGTCAATCGAATCTTGCGCTGTCCCGACTGGCCCCTTAATTCCTCGAATTGGATAACGTTCCAATAGAGAGGAGAGCCGTTCGTAGGCGAAGATCAACTCTTCCGACGCAGAAGCAAATCGTTTTCCCAGAGTCGTAATCTGGGCCGGAACATTGTGCGACCGTCCTGCGATTGGTTGATCTGCAAATTGGGTTGCTCTCTCGCCTAAGCGGGCTAGCAGCGCAACCGTCTTGTCTCGAACAATAAGCAGTCCATTTCTGATTTGAAGTGCTTCGATATTTTCCGTCAGGTCACGACTTGTCATTCCGGCATGAATGGCCTCATGACCGGCTAATGCATTGAACTCCTCTATTCGCGCCTTCACGTCATGGCGCGTGATCTTCTCTCTTGCATCAATAGATGCCAAATCAACGCGGTTTATTACCTTCTCGTAATCGTGAATAACATCCTGACTAATCGAATGACCGAGTTTGGATTGGGCACGGGCAACTGCAATCCATAGTTTTCTTTCAGAAATTATTCTGGCTTCCGGCGCAAAGATCTCTCGCATAGCACTCGATGCATATCTACTCGCCAGAACACTCACTGGCACATTCTCTCCCATCAATTGCCCTTCTCTGCAATCGAAGCGTTCAACGCGATATCGGTGCGGAAGAACGAGCCGGCCAGGTGAATCTGACTGATCCCGCGATATGCGCAGTTGCGAGCTTCAGTAAGATCACTGCCCAGACCAGTAACGGCCAGCACGCGACCACCATTTGAGACGAGATTCTCACCGGTTGAGCCGGTTCCGGCCTGAAAAACCTCAACACAATCAATATCTGGAAGGCCAGTGATCGGGTCTCCGGTCCGCGGTGATTCAGGATAGCCGTGGGCTGCCAGCACCACCGTGACGGCGGACGCTTCGCGCCATTGCAGAGTCACTCCATCTAGATCTCTCGTGGCCGCCTTGTACAGAAGCGAACCCAAGGGAGTGATCAGGCGTGGAATCAGTACCTGCGTCTCTGGATCGCCAAAACGTGCGTTGAACTCGATGATTCGAGTCCCATGGTCCGTGAGTGCGAGACCTGCATACAAAAGACCAACAAAAGGAGTGCCCCGCGCCGCCATTTCGGCAATCATCGGTGCCAGAACTTCTCGATGGGTCTGTTCGACAATATCTGTGGGTGCCCAAGGCAGTGGTGAGTATGCGCCCATCCCACCTGTGTTGGGGCCTTCGTCGTTATCGCGCGCGCGCTTGAAGTCTTGCGCGGGTTGCATTGCAATCACTCTTTTCCCATCCGAGATCCCAAAAAGTGAAATCTCAGGACCGTCGAGAAATTCCTCGATAACAACTTTTTGGCAACTCAGTGCGTGAGCAAGTGCCACATCTCGCTCTGGCGTTACGACCACGCCTTTCCCAGCGGCCAAGCCGTCATCCTTTACAACGTAAGGAGCACTGAAGGAGTCCAAGGCTCTTTCGATTTCCTGCCGCGTCGTGCAGGTGAAACTTCGTGCAGTTGGGACACCGGCATCGTTCATGACCTCTTTGGCAAATGTTTTGGATCCCTCTAATTGAGCCGCCGCTTTGGATGGACCGAAAGTTGCAAAACCGCTTGCTCGCAAAACATCTGCCACTCCATTTACTAGTGGCGCCTCTGGACCCACGACAACGAGATCAACGTCAAGTGCTCTCGCCAGAGAAAGAATTGCTGCATTGTCGGTCATATCTACCGGATGAATCGTTGCGATCGCGGAAATTCCGGGATTACCCGGTGCGCAGTGGAGTTCGGTCACATCAGGGTCCGCCGCAAGACCAGATGCGAGTGCGTGTTCGCGGCCTCCACTGCCAATGAGCAGAACTTTCATCGAAGTGCCTCAGTAAGTCGAATTTTTATTTCCGGCCACTCATTCTTCAAGATTGAGAAATAAACAGTGTCTCGTGAAGAGCCATCAGTACGGATCTTGTGGGCTCGCAGCGTTCCCTCATACTGGGCGCCTAATCGGAGAATCGCAGCCCGGGATCGTTGGTTCTCGCTATCGGTCTTGAGCGCGACACGATGATAATCCTGAACTTCGAATGCCTCCGTTAGGAGCAACAATTTCGTCTCGGTATTGACAGCAGTTCTCCAAAATTGGCGAGAGTAAATAGTGCTTCCAATTTCTACCGCCTTGTCACTCCGAGCAATGTCCATATAAGAAGTCGTACCAATTGCTTTTCCAGATTGAAGATGAATCACGGCATATGGTTCGCGGGATCCGGCGGCATAATTAGACAAGAGGTTTCCAACAAAGTTTCCCATATCGGCCAGGTTTGTCGGTGTTTTCGCCAGCATCCACCGCCAAGCTTCTTCGTCATTGCCGAGAGCGGAAAAAAGTTCAGGAATATGGTGGGTAGCCAGCGGCTCGAGTCGAACCACGCGTCCCACCAGAGTATTCATCCTTAGACAAAGTCCTTTACGACGATGGTCTGATTTCTTCCAGGTCCAACTCCAATTGCGCTCATCGGCGCCCCTGAGATTTTCTCAAGAAATGCTACGTAGGCTTGCGCATTCGGTGGTAAATCCGAAAGTTTGCGTGCTCCGGAAATATCTTCTGTCCAACCTGGAAGATACTCATAAATAGGCTTCGCATGATGAAAATCTGTCTGCGAAGAAGGTAACTCTTCTACGCGCTTTCCATCAACTTCATAGGCAACGCAGACGGGAATCTTCTCCCAACCCGTGAGCACATCAAGTTTCGTTAGGAAGAAATCAGTAAGTCCATTTACGCGCACTGCATAACGAGCGATAGGCGCGTCATACCATCCACACCTGCGAGCGCGTCCTGTCGTGACTCCAACTTCACCACCAATGGTGCGCAATTTCTCGCCATCCTCATCGAGAAGTTCTGTTGGGAATGGTCCCGAACCAACCCGAGTTGTATATGCCTTCACGATGCCAATTACTTTCGTGACCTTTGTCGGTCCTATTCCAGAACCAGTACATGCCCCACCCGCAGTCGGATTACTCGAAGTCACAAATGGATACGTTCCGTGGTCGACATCAAGGAGGGTTCCTTGTGATCCTTCAAGTAGAACGATCTTGCCCTCCTCCAACGCTTTGTTGAGAAGCAGTCCCGTATCGGTGACATAAGGACGCAAGATATCCGCATAACCTAGGTATTCTGCAAGTACATCTTCGACTTCGATGTTCTTGCGATTAAACACTTTCACAAGTATTTGGTTTTTGTCACGTAAAGCGCTCTCAATCTTCTGACGAAGAATTGAAGGATCAAATAGGTCCTGCACCCGAATACCGATGCGATTGATCTTGTCTGCGTAAGCAGGACCAATACCTCGACCTGTAGTGCCGATCTTGGAATTGCCAAGAAAACGTTCGGTTACCTTGTCGATGGTGCGGTGGTAGGGCGTAATCAAATGCGCATTCGAACTAATGACTAGTTTCGAGCAATTAATTCCGCGCTCTGTGAGTCCTTTTATCTCCTGCAGAAGTACCCCAGGATCTATGACGACACCATTGCCGATGACTGGTACGACATCTGGACTCAAAATTCCTGAAGGCAGAAGATGGAGTGCGTATTTTTGATCACCGATTACAACTGTGTGACCTGCGTTGTTGCCGCCTTGATAGCGAACGACATAATCAACGCGGTCACCTAGGAGGTCTGTAGCTTTACCCTTGCCCTCATCGCCCCACTGTGCTCCCAGCAGAACTATGGCTGGCATAAGTAACGCCTTTCGTTAGAAGGGTGGAAAAATTAGGCGAGTAAAGAAGTCCCTGCCGAGCGAAGATCATCACATGCGCGTTGAACTCGTGCGGCCATTCCAGCTTCGGCCGCCTTGCCCCACGCACGTGGGTCGTACATCTTCTTATTTCCGACTTCTCCGTCGATTTTTAGAACCCCGTCATAGTTTTTCATCACGTGATCGACTACTGGCCGGGTGTAGGCGTATTGAGTGTCTGTATCGATATTCATCTTGATAACGCCGTAATCGAGTGCTTCTCGAATTTCGCTCAAAAGTGACCCAGAACCGCCATGGAATACGAGGTCAAATGGCTTTGATCCGGCTGCCAGACCTTTCTTCGCCGCCACTGCATCCTGCAATTCCTTGAGAATTTTTGGTTGAAGCACAACGTTGCCAGGCTTGTAGACGCCATGAACGTTTCCAAAAGTTGCCGCGAGCATATAACGCCCACGCTCACCTAGACCAAGAGTCTCCGCAGTCAAAATCGCATCCTCCGGTGTGGAGTACAGCTTGGCATCGTGCTTTGCCTCGACGCCATCCTCTTCGCCTCCGACAACGCCAATCTCTAATTCCAGGAGGGTTTTTGCGGCACCCGACTTCACGATTAGTTCGTCAGCAATGCT
This sequence comes from Candidatus Nanopelagicaceae bacterium, assembly GCA_049287065.1. Classification (GTDB taxonomy): domain Bacteria; phylum Actinomycetota; class Actinomycetes; order Nanopelagicales; family Nanopelagicaceae; genus QYPT01. Next base: position 169,153 of record JBAQFB010000006.1, on the reverse strand, counting down.
CATGTTCTCTTTCATGGAAACCGCAGAACCATCCCACATGTGAGAGTTGAAAAGCGGCGCCTTCCCATCTTTGATCCGTTGCGCACCGAAATCTAGGAGCGGACGCATGAAGCCGTCTAACTTTTCGGCTGGGCAGTGATCAGTGTGCAGTGCTATCTGAACGTTGTAATTTTTGGCCACGATGTGTGCGAACTCTGCGAGGGCAACCGCCCCGTCCACCATCTTCTTGACGGTTGAACCAGAAGCAAATTCGGCTCCACCCCATGAAAATTGGATAATCCCGTCAGATTGCGCTTCGGCAAAACCACGAAGAGCTGCAATGAGAGTAGAAGAGGATGAAACGTTGATGGCTGGATATGCGAATGCGCCTTTTTTGGCGCGATCTAGCATTTCTGAGTAAATCTCTGGACTGGCTATTGGCATTTCGACTCCAATGATTGGCGCGAGTGTAATTCTCTCATCTAGCGCGCCATTGGGCCGATTGGAGGCTTACGCCCTATCCCACCACATCTTGCCCAGAAGAAAAAATCGCCATGCGGCACCGGGATGCCGCATGGCGATTTTTTGGACCCTCCCGGAGGAGTCGCCCTGGATTTTCAGTGTCCGAGCGTCTTGAGTATTTTCAACAAGATGCTGGCCAGCCCGCTAATGAGGGCGGGGTTGCCGAGAATCTTGAGAAACATGGTGAAAAATGCGATCAGGCTCATGTATTCCTTTCTCTAGTTCTAATATGTGAGACAGACATTCTCAATGCCGAAGAACCTCTTACTTGCCTCTCGAGTCGCACGTGTGAGCAGTGGGAGTCGGTGCATTGCTACCTATCTCTGAGAATGGGCGGTAATCTCCTCGGATTATGAGCGAAGAGACACTTGAAAATTTATTAACTGAGACCCGCACCTTCCTGCCCAGCCATGAATTTGCTGCCAACGCCAACGCTCAACCTTTTATCTATGCGCAGGCCAACAGGGATCGCATTGCCTTCTGGGAAGCACAGGCAGAGGAATTGACGTGGGGAAAGCGCTGGAATCAGGCCCTTGATTGGCAGCCTCCGTACGCCAAATGGTTCATCGGAGGAACCATCAACGCCTCGGTTAATTGTCTCGACCGGCATATTGAAGAAGGCCGGGGAGATCGGATCGCATTTCATTTTGAAGGCGAACCGGGAGACACCCGCACGATCACATATGCAGATCTCTTTACTGAAGTGAAGAAGGCGGCAAACGCGCTCATCGAACTCGGCGTGAAAGCAGGGGATCGGGTGGCGATCTACATGCCGATGATTCCAGAAGCAGCGGTTGCCATGCTCGCCTGCGCTCGCCTTGGCGCACCGCACTCAGTTGTTTTCGGCGGCTTCTCCGCCGAGGCGCTCCTTTCAAGAATTAAAGACGCTGATGCAACTCTGATCATTACATCTGATGGCGGTTTCCGAAAAGGAAATGCTTTCGCACTTAAGCCAGCAGTTGATGAAGCACTTCTTGGCGAGACAAACGTTAAAAAGGTCCTGGTCGTGAAACGAACTGGACAGGAGGTCGCATGGGATGCCGACCGCGATATCTGGTGGAATGACATTGTGGATCGTCAGAGTGATCAGCACGTCGCGGAAAGTTTTGATAGTGAGCATCCACTTTTCATTCTTTACACCTCCGGAACGACAGCCAAACCAAAGGGGATTTTCCATACGACCGGTGGCTACTTAACTCAAGTCGCCTTCACGCACAAGATGGTCTTCGATCTCAAACCTGAAACGGATGTCTTCTGGTGCACCGCGGATATCGGTTGGGTTACTGGTCACTCCTACGTTGTGTATGGGCCGCTAATGAACGGCGCTACCCAACTGATGTACGAAGGAACGCCAGATACTCCGCACAAGGGTCGAATCTTTGAATTGATTGCCAAGTACAAAGTTTCCATTCTCTACACCGCGCCGACGCTTATTCGTACGTGGATGAAGTGGGGCGATGAATACCCCCAAGCCCACGATTTATCATCGCTACGTTTGCTCGGAAGTGTTGGTGAGCCAATCAATCCCGAAGCCTGGATGTGGTACTACAACCTCATTGGTGGAGGAAGGTGCCCGATCGTAGATACCTGGTGGCAAACGGAAACGGGCGCCATCATGATTTCGCCACTACCTGGCATTACGGCAAGTAAACCTGGCTCGGCGATGCGCCCACTTCCGGGTATCAGCGTGAAAGTGGTCAATGAGAAGGCTGAGCCAGTTGCTAATGGACATGGTGGGTACCTCATTATTGATCAACCATGGCCAGCAATGTTGCGTGGAATCTGGGGCGAGCCCGCACGCTACAAGGAGAATTACTGGTCCAAATTTGATGACCTTTACTTTGCAGGAGACGGTGCCAAGCTTGATGACGACGGGGCAATTTGGTTATTGGGTCGGGTCGATGATGTCATGAACATTTCAGGCCACCGCATCTCCACCACTGAAGTTGAATCAGCGCTGGTATCTCACGACGCTGTTGCAGAAGCAGCAGTTGTTGGCGCATCGGATGCAATGACCGGGCAAGGAATCGTTGCCTTCGTCATTTTGCGATCCGGGATTGACCACGCCGAAGGCAATGAGTTGATTCAACAACTGCGAAATCACGTCGCTAAAGAAATTGGACCAATCGCCAAACCTCGACAAATTATCTTGGTCTCTGAACTTCCAAAAACTCGAAGCGGGAAAATTATGCGCCGACTACTCCAGGACGTTGCAGAGAATCGCTCGGTCGGGGACTCCACCACACTTGCGGATCCAAACATCATGAAGTTAATCTCGGAAGGACTCCAGAACTCTAAAGCTGAGGAATAGAATTCAGGTTCTTCTCAATCTCTGCTCGTAAATGAGTGACGAAGGCCGGCATCTTTTCGTTTATTTTCGGGTAGATCGTGCTTTCCGAAACCGCGCTCCGCGCCGCACTCCAAGGCGACCAGAGAATTACGGAGATCACCAGGTATGAGATAACAGTCACGCGCAATAGTTCCAATACAACCCCGGCGAGTGAATCTATAAACCTAAGTGGACTCCATAGCAGTCTTGCTCGGAAAAATTTGGCTAAAGCACCGAATAAGCGTCGTCCAAGTTCGGCCACAATAAAGATTGCAAGAACCGTTGCGCCAAATCGGTTGATCGCACTTTGCACATCTGCAGCGAATTCAAGCGCGAGAGCTAGTCCTGCTACGCCTCCACCGATATAACCAATGGTTGAAAAGACCGTGTGCAGAAAGCCCCTTCGATAACCTGTAATAACGCCAAGAACTGCGAGGATTATCAGAACTGCGTCTACCAACATGACGCTAACCTACGGTGATTTTAAGGTATTTACTTGTTAAATCCCGCAATTCTTCTTCACTTCTTAACCCGCCTATCTTCTTATGGACCACTTTGCCCTTGCTGTCAATAAACCAAGTGACGGGAACGCCCATTCCAAAAATGCTCCTAGTCCTTCCGTCCGGATCAACTAGGTTTGGCCAGGTCATGCCATTCTTAATCACAAAATTAGTAGCATCAGTTGGTTTTGCTTCTTCAACATTGACTCCAAGAAGGTGAAGTTGCATCTTTGCTTTGGCATAAAAAGATCGGAAAAATGGGATTTCTTCTTTACAAGGTGCGCACCATGAGCCCCACACATTGAGAATCAAAGGTCCTCGTAATTGTCCGAAACGAATTGAGGAATTTCCATCCAGGCACGGAATCTCCACCCCTGCATTTGATGAAGAGCGAGGTATGGAGTCACATCCAACCACGGTTCCAATTTTTGATACTGCGGTGGACTGAGATGAACATCCGGTCAGCAATAGGGAGACAACCGCCAAGACAGTGACGATCCGAAGGCGACTCATCGAAAATCCGCATCTGACTTAACCAATACGCCCGCTCGTATGGGGTCCATTTCGCCTATTCCAACCGAGGGGCAAATTCTGGCAAGTGGACAGACACCACAGGCGGGTTTGCGCGAATGACAGATGCGCCGGCCGTGCCAAATCATCCGCTGCGACAAATTTGTCCATTCCTGCTGAGGTATGAGTACGGAAACATCGCGCTCGACTTTTACTGGATCCAGCGAGTCGCTCCAGTGAAAGCGCCGACTCAGTCTTCCAAAGTGCGTATCTACGGTAATTCCCGGCGTATCAAATGCATGTCCCAACACGACATTCGCGGTTTTGCGGCCAACCCCAGGCAGAGTGATCAACTCCTCCAGAGTGCGAGGGACCTTGCCACTGAATTCAGAATCAATCTTCAGCGCTAGGCCTTTTATATTTCTGGCTTTGGCCCGGAAGAATCCAGTGGAGTGCACGAGTCCCTCAATTTCCAGAAGATCCGCACGGGCGAAATCCTTCACTGATCGGTACTTCCGGAAGAGGGCGGGAGTCACCTGGTTCACGCGCTTATCTGTGCACTGTGCGGACAGAACCGTGGCGACCAGAAGCTGCAGAGGGTTCTTGAAATCCAACTCACAGCGCACGTCAGGGTAGGACTTGGAGAGAATCCGATAAATCGCGCGAGCGCCCTTTACGGAATTAGGATCGACCATCACGCATCAGAGGTTACGCGTCGGGGGCTGAAGGTGAAACTTTGGTCCATTTCCTAGTAAAGTCCCCCCGTGACCCAAGACGAAGCGATTGTTCGCCGCGCCCCCCTCTTTACTGCCCTGGATGACGCCTCGGCCGCATCCCTCCGCGCCACCATGGACACGGTGAGACTGCCAAAAGGTGCAACGCTCTTCTCTGAAGGCGACGACGGACATCATCTTTATGTAATCATCGAAGGCAAATTGAAATTGGGTACATCAAGTGGAGACGGACGAGAGAATTTACTTTCAATTCTTGGACCCGGTGAAATGTTTGGCGAACTCTCCCTTTTCGATGCAGGTCCGCGCACGGCAACTGCGACCGCAGTCACTGATGTTCGACTCTTAAGTCTTGGACACGACCAGGTTATTCCATGGGTCACGCAACACCCGCAGGTTGCCCTCGATTTGCTAGAGAGATTGGCACAGAGATTGCGTCGCACCAATGAGGTTGTTGGCGATTTAGTTTTCTCTGATGTTCCAGGTCGTGTCGCAAAGGCTCTCATGGACCTCGGCGATCGCTTTGGTAAACAGACCGACGAAGGTCTCTACGTACACCACGACCTCACGCAAGAAGAGCTTGCACAACTCGTCGGCGCTTCTCGCGAAACTGTAAATAAAGCACTTGCAGATTTCGCAAGTCGTAATTGGATCCGACTCGATGGCCGCGCAGTCCTCATTATTGATGTCGATCGTTTGAACAAGCGCGGGCGTTAATTACCCACGTAATTCAACGGTGAGTTCAACCTCCACAGGAGAATCCATCGGCAATTCAGCGATTCCCACTGCTGATCGCGCGTGCTTTCCTTCTTCGCCCCAAATGTGTAGAAAAAGTTCGCTCACGCCATTTACGACCGCTGGCTGATTAATAAAGCCTGGTACTCCATTTACATAACCGACGACTCGAACAATCTTTATGATGTCATCAACATTTGCAACTGTTTCCACGGCACCTAAACAATTAAGTGCGCAAATCTGGGCCAGTGCCTTTGCCTCGTCAACACTCACCGCACCGCCGACTTTGCCCGTGAGAGATATCTTTCCATTCACCAGTGGAAGTTGTCCTGCCGTAAAGACTAGGTTTCCGGTACGCACCGCTGGCACGTAGGCTGCAATAGGTTTCGCGGCAACTGGAATTTCGAGCCCGAGTTCGGCAAGTTTTGCGCGTACGTTGGTCATTTGATCTCTCTCTTCATATAAGCGACTAGTTGATCTCCGCCACCAGGTCCTGGAATCACCTGAACCAATTCCCATCCTTCCGAGCCCCAATTATCGAGGATCTGCTTTGTCGCGTGGGTCAACAACGGTACGGTCACATATTCGAATTTCATTTCACGCCTTCCCTGTCATTGGACTTCTTCTGAATGTTGCCTCGATAACTATTTGGAAAGCGCTTCCCGAACTGCAGCGGAAACGACGCCACCGTCTGCTTTGCCCGCGATCTTAGGCGAGAGCACTTTCATGACCAGACCCATCCCCGCTGGGCCCGATGCTCCAGTTTCGGCAATGGCTTCTGCGATCATCTGACTCAGCGTCTCTTGGCTCAACTGTTCGGGAAGATACTTGGCGATCACTTCGCCTTCGGCACGTTCTAGCGCTGCTTTCTCAGGACGATCTCCTGCGTCAAAAGCCTCAGCAGCTTCTCGACGTTTCTTAGCCTCACGTGAGAGCACGGTGATGACTTCTGCTTCACCCAACTCGCGAGCGCTTTTGCCAGAGACTTCCTCATTCGTGATTGCTGTGAGAACCATCCGGATTGTTCCAGACGTCAATTCATCTCGAGATCGAATCGCCTCGGTCAAATCGCTTCGGAGTGTTTCTTTAAGTCCCATAGCGGTATCTTCTCATGTCTGGGAATAGGAGTTGGTATGAGTTTTGTAGTGCGAAAGGCCGAAATGCCGATCCTTCCTGCTGGGCACAATCCCATCCGGATTCTCCATTTCTCTGATTTGCATCTCACTCCTGACCGAAAGCGCGAAATTTCGGATATTAAGAGTTTTATTCACCTCCAACCCGACCTGGTTATCAGTACGGGTGACTTTCTAGGATCAATCGATGCTGTGCCAATTGCCCTGGATGCACTTAATGAATTGCTTGATATTCCAGGGCTCTTCGTATTTGGCTCAAATGACTACTTCGCGCCTCGACTTAAGAACCCTCTGTTGTATCTCATGCCAGACCATGGAAAGCGCATTCATGGAGAGCCGTTGCCTTGGCATGAGCTTGCCGCTGGACTCACAGAGCGCGGATGGAGAAATCTCAACTTCTCGCGTGCCTTACTTTCCATCAAGGGAAGTCTCGTCGAAGCGCGTGGTACCGATGACGCCCATTTAGAGCGAGATGATTACTCACTTGTGGCCGGCAGACCAGATTCGGAAGCAGATATTGCAATCGGCGTGACGCATGCGCCCTATCTTCGAGTGCTCGATGCGATGCGTGATGACGGAATAGACGCGATCTTCGCCGGACACACGCACGGCGGGCAGGTTCGATTACCTTGGATTGGTGGGAGCAGAGCCCTCACCACCAATTGCGATCTCCCAACGTGGAGGGCGAGAGGGCTCACGCGGTTTGGCAAAGAACCCTGGCTTCACGTTTCGGCAGGAATGGGAACGAGTCCATATGCACGCATACGCGTTGCGAGTCCCCCCGAGGTATCACTCGTAACACTTACGCAGTCGGGGTGACTGGATTTGAACCTGCGACCTCGTCGTCCCGAACGACGCGCGCTACCAAGCTGCGCCACACCCCGCTGAACAGATCATAGGTTCTCATCGACTGGATTTGAACGTCCGACCATCCCTTACGACGCGCGCTACCAATCTGCGCCACACCCCGCTGAACAGATCATAGGTTCTCATCGACTGGATTTATTGGAAAGTGTAGGTGGCTACTGAGGTGAACTCAAGAGCGGTCTTCTAACCGAGAATGTCCAGAATGGCTCGGCATCTGAGAAATGCAGAGTCGAAAGGTCAAATCCCGCCTCGCCCACCATCTCCGTAATCTGCGCTTTGGTGAAACGCTGTTCGAGGGAAGTCCCAAATCGATCAAAGGCATCATTTCGCATGACGTAGTAGGTCATGTCTTGATAGTGATGCAATGGAACATTGTTTGAATCGACTCCAAGTTTCTTAAGCACTTTAGAGAGTCGAGCAAAAGGAAAATAGATAAACAAGGCGATTAGCTCGCAGACCAAACGTCTTGGGATGTATGGCAACTTTGAAATCATGAACCTCAACCGATTCGAGACTCGCCAAATCATACGATAGTAGGACGGCTTGTCTTCCAGTGCGTAATACAAGTAGCAGAGAAAATACCCGCCAGGTTTCATTTTCCGATAAACGTCTTTGACTCCGCGCGAAGTGTCCGGGATGTGATGCAGCACGCCAAGGGAGACTGCCAGATCTAGAGATTCGGCCGGCACTGAATTTTCAGAGACGGATTGGTTAAGAATGTGCACTTTCTCATTCTTAGCAAACCGCTCCTGAAGGAGCGCAAATGATTCAATCCCTGGCTCAACCAGCCATAATTCCTTAGCAAAATCCAATAAGAAATGGGCCCATCGGCCGCTCCCTGCGCCAAAGTCGGCAATGATCAAGTCGGTGCGCTCTTTCACTTCCTGTGGAAGCGCGTGAATGTAAGCGGAAAATTGTTTGCGGAGTTCTTCCAATTGAGTGGCATCAAGATAATTAAACGCTTTCCACTCTCCACCGAAATGGGAGATGACGCGTTCGTCCCGATTCTGATCCTTGCTCACTTCGAACTACCTGCTGAATTCTTCGGCAAGTAGTTCGGCTATTTGCGCCGTATTCAATGCAGCGCCCTTTCGCAAGTTATCGCCGCAAACGAAGAGATCCAGAGCCATCGGATCATCAAGGCTCTTGCGAACTCTTCCCACCCACGTTGGGTCGGTCCCAACTACATCTGCGGGCGTTGGAAACTTATGATTGATTGGATCGTCGACCAACTTCACTCCAGCAGCATTCTGCAAAATATCCTGCGCTGCAGTGCGCGACGGCTCTTTCCCAAAGACAGCATGCACAGTCAACGAGTGGGTAGTCACAACCGGTACACGGACGCAGGTTGCGGCCACTTTGAGGTTGGGTAAGCCAAGAATCTTTCGTGACTCATTGCGCACTTTGAGTTCTTCAGAGGAATATCCATCAGCTTTCAGCGAACCCGCCCAGGGCACGACGTTGAGCGCAAGTGGAGCAGGAAAAGGTCCAAGGTCGGAAATCTTTGAACGGATATCGCCTGTGGTCGTGCCAGCATCCGTCCCTGCCAATATTTTCATCTGCTCACGTAATGTGTCGATGCCTGCCTGACCCGCGCCTGACGCTGCTTGATAGGAGGAGACAACAAGTTCTTTCAATTCATACTCACGATGCAGAGCACCAAGGGCCACGATCATCGTGAGAGTTGTGCAATTGGGGTTGGAAATAATCCCACGCGGGCGCTTCTGCGCATCTAGTGGATTTACTTCTGGAACAACCAGCGGGATATCTTCGTCCATTCGGAATGCGCCAGAATTATCGACTACCACGGCCCCACGCGAGGCCGCGATTGGAGCCCATTCGGCAGAAACTTCATCGGGAACATCAAACATCGCTACATCTATGCCATCAAAAGCCTCTGGTGAGAGTGATACCACCGTGAGTTCTTCACCTCTGCAGGTCAATTTCTTTCCTGCACTTCTTGCAGATGCGATTAGACGAATTTCCCCCCACACATCGGGGCGCGTTGAAAGTATCTCCAACATGACTGTGCCAACTGCGCCCGTAGCACCTACGACAGCTAGTGATGGCTTGCGACTCATCGACCGGTTCCCCCGTAGACGGTTGCTTCTCCTTGATTGTCGTCGAGTTCGAATGCGGAGTGTGCGGCCTTAACGCCACGTTCGAGGTCGGCGGCTCGGCAAATAATCGAGATACGAATCTCTGACGTCGAAATCATTTCGATGTTTACACCGGCCTCTGAAAGAGCGGCAAAGAAATTGGCAGTGACGCCAGGATGAGAGCGCATTCCAGCACCAACAAGTGAGAGTTTGCCAATTTGATCATCGTATTGAATGGAAAGAAATCCGACCTCGCCTTGAATGCGCTTAAGAGTTGCTGTTGCATTAGGGCCTTCGCTCTTTGGAAGAGTGAATGAGATATCTGTCAGACCAGTCGATGCGGCAGATACGTTCTGGACAATCATGTCAATATTGATGTCGGCATCGGCGATGGCCTGGAATATACGAGCGGCCACACCGGTGCGGTCTGGCACGCCCACGATTGTGATCTTGGCTTCGCTCTTGTCGTGTGCGATTCCAGAGATGATGGCTTGCTCCATAGTGTCTCCCTCGGGATGGTTCTTAACCACCCATGTGCCCTCGTTTGTTGTAAAAGATGAACGGACGTGTATTGGCATTTCATATCGACGCGCATATTCAACGCATCGAAGATGTAGAACTTTTGCACCGCTAGCAGCGAGTTCCAGCATTTCTTCGTAGGTGACAGATTTCAATTTTCTAGCTGTCGGAACGACGCGGGGATCCGCGCTATAAACACCGTCGACGTCGGTATAGATTTCACAGACATCAGCATCTAGCGCTGCGGCTAACGCAACGGCAGTGGTGTCTGATCCACCCCGACCAAGAGTCGTGATGTCTTTCGTGTCCTGACTGATTCCCTGAAATCCAGCCACAATTGCAATCGCACCCTCATTGACGGCTTCTCTGATTCGCCCCGGAGTGACGTCGATGATTCGGGCCTTGCCGTGCGCTGAATCAGTAATTACGCCTGCCTGACTTCCCGTGAAAGAGCGCGCCTCGTGACCGAGGTTGGAGATTGCCATGGCAAGAAGTGCCATTGAAATGCGCTCGCCGGCGGTGAGCAACATGTCCAATTCGCGACCATGCGGAATCGGGGTGATCTGGTTTGCTAGATCGATCAATTCATCGGTGGTATCACCCATGGCGCTCACGACAACAACCACTTGATTGCCGGCCCGCTTGGTAGCCACAATCCGGGCTGCCACCCGCTTCATCCCCTCAGCGTCAGCAACTGAAGAACCGCCGTATTTTTGAACAATCAGACCCATAAGCCAATTATGAACTACCAGAAGGGTCTTTGGTACTTTATCTCATATTCTAAGATAGGTAGCCGTTCAAATAATGAGATTATTAGTTCTCGACGGTCCTTCGACCCTCAAAAGCTCGTCCAAGGGTTACCTCGTCGGCATATTCAAGGTCACCGCCAACGGGAAGTCCGCTGGCCAGACGTGAAACCTTGATGCCCATGGGCTTGAGTAGCCGGGCCAAGTAAGTTGCAGTCGCCTCTCCTTCAAGATTGGGATCGGTGGCAAGAATGATTTCAGTGACTGAGTTGTCGGCCAGACGGGCCAGGAGTTCACGGATCCGCAATTGATCCGGGCCAATCCCATCGATGGGACTGATAGCGCCACCCAACACGTGGTACTTACCTCGGAATTCTCGAGTGCGCTCAATCGCGATCACATCTTTGCTCTCCTCGACTACACAGATGGAGGTGTTCTCCCGACGAGGATCCCGACAGATCCGGCATTGCGTCTCTTCGGAAACATTGCCGCAAATGGTGCAGAACTTGACCCGCTCTTTTACGGTTCGAATTGCGTCCACTAAACCAGCAGCAGTTTCACTTTCGGATTGAAGGATATGAAAAGCGATGCGCTGTGCGCTCTTTGGACCGATTCCAGGAAGGCGACCCAAAGCATCAATGAGATCTTGAATCGCGCCTTCATACATGCCACTCATCAGCGGGGCTTCTCGCTAATGAACTGTGCACCTAATTCTTTAGCTAGGAGCGCATGTCCGGTGAGCAAATTTGCATCCGTTGGTGACTCATCAACGCGCACCGCGCGCGCCTGTGGGGTGTTGGGGTCGATTGACGGATCGACAACTACTTCGATCTTTCGATCCAGTCCCACAACGTCAATAAAAGATTGGCGAAGAATCTCATCGCTGGCAGATCGGATAAATGAATCACGCGCACCGGCATTGACAATCGCAATGGTAATTGCGCTGTCATCGACTGCTAGGACTTGCGCGCTCGTACTGAGCAGAGACCACGTCAGACGACGACGCTTCTTCACATCCTCAATGACATCGGGCCAGAGCCTGCGGAGTCCAGCGATGTCTACGCTGCCGGATGGCTTCGCTTGGACCGGTTCGGATTTCTTTTCGACGGACGGGCTCTGCGACACGGGTAGAACTTTTTTAGTGTCGCCTCCGCCCGCCGTCTCCAAAGAAATCTCTGGCGCTTCGACCGTCGACTTCAAAGAAACCGCTGGTGCTTCTACCTTTGAACCAGTAGAAGTCATCGGAGCTAGGTTTTCGGCGCGTTCAAGTCGCTCTATCCGGACTAATAGACCACGATCAGAATCATCACCCATCGGCAATAACATCCGACCACAGATCAATTCCAACATAAGTCGTGGCGCTGTTGCACCGCGCATCTGAGTCAGACCTTCAGCAGCGATATCGGCTGCGCGAGACAAACTTGCTGATCCGATTCTTTGAGCTTGTGCCGCCATTCGCTCGAGTTGATCATCAGATACTTCACGCAAAATCGCGCTCGCACCACCTGATGGAAGCGCATCGACAATCATGAGATCGCGGAGCCGCTCCAATAAATCCGCCGCGAAACGCCGCGGATCATGCCCAGATTCGATAACCCGGTCAACGGTTTTAAAGAGAGTCGCGCCGTCATGGGCGGCAAGAGCATCAATCGCGTCGTCAAGGAGTGCGCTGTCTGTAAAGCCCAGGAGTTGGATCGCGATGTCGTAACTCACTCCGTCCTTGCCGGCTCCCGCAAGTAATTGTCCCAAAATCGATTGTGCATCTCGCACAGATCCACCGCTGGCACGGACAACCAGGGGAATGACGCCCTTAGCGACTTTGACACCTTCTGCATTGCAGATTTTCTCCAAGTTAGCGGCCAGGATTCCTGGTGGTACCAATCGGAACGGATAATGATGCGTACGCGAACGGATCGTCGAAATCAATTTCTCTGGTTCGGTTGTTGCAAAAATAAAAATTACGTGGGGCGGCGGCTCTTCAACTACTTTCAGAAGGGCGTTGGCTGCACCCGGTCCGAGTTGGTGAGCCTCATCAATAATATAAATCTTGTACTTACTCTGCATTGGTGCAAAAAATGCTTTGTCCCGCAGATCGCGAGCATCATCTACTAGCCCATGAGTTGCAGCATCCAATTCGATGACATCGAGTGAACCTGGACCATTTGCGACTAAATCTCTGCACGATTGACATTCGCCACAAGGCGTTGGCGTTGGACCGAGTTCGCAATTGAGAGACCGCGCCATTATTCGAGCACTCGAAGTTTTCCCGCATCCGCGCGGACCTGAGAATAAGTAGGCATGGTGAGTACGACCTGAAGCCAGGGCATTGGAAAGAGGGATAGTCACATGCTCTTGGCCAATGACATCGGAAAAGACTGAAGGCCGATATTTGCGATAGAGAGCCAGTGCCACCTATGTGCTCCTCCCGCATAAAAGATTCGATGAAAAGGACCCCTCGTGCACCCAATAGAGCGCACCTACCCTTGCTGCCTTCCAGCCCTGGGGGAGTTCAGCACGATAATGCCGCACGAGGGATCTGGTGCTAATCATAGTTAGAGCACCGATAGAGTGCTCCCTCTGGAGGATTCGCATAGCGGCCGAGTGCGCACGCTTGGAAAGCGTGTGTAGGGCAACCTACCGAGGGTTCAAATCCCTCATCCTCCGCCATTTTTCCCTCCGTGTGGATAACTTCTGACACCAAAGTGCCAGAATGTGCACATGCCTGAAGATCCTTATGAACATGACGTTGACTCAAACATCATAAGAGGCCTTGAAATTTATGAAGAGAACGAGAGTAAATTTCGCGAAGTCGCAAGAGAGTTGATCGATAAAGACTCTGTTTCGTTTGTATTTTTGGGAAAAAGAATCATTCTCACCACATACGGGCTTAGCTACAACATGGGCTTCAATTTAGAAACTGAAGATTTGGATGGCACTCAACGCTTTAAGAGCGGCTGGTGTTACTACCCTGATAATTACGAGGATCGTGTTCAGGCTATAACGACCGCTGTTTCAATTCTTGCTGCAGAAATTGAGTCAGCTGCTCCGATTAAATAGGGTTGGTTCTCGGCATCCAGGAAGCCTTTTGGTTCGGACATCCTCCGCCAATTATCCCTCCATGTGGATAACTTTTCAGCAGATCCTCGAATATTGCCATCTTCGCGCATGGATACTTACTTAAAGCAATTCAAATGCCCAAACGCGCTATGCGCTGTATTTCTGATAATTCTTCCCTTGCTTTCCGCCACGCCTTCCGGCGCAGCAACGCCTAGCCCCAAAAAGCCCAAAGCGTCTTGTCGTATTGAGATTGATAACGCACATATCTCAACTTCACTGCTTAAGAATCTCAAGGTGAAGTATGTGAAAGTAAACGCTCGGTCGATATGCAATGTACCTCAACAACGCGTAACTTTAACCGTTGAAATTTATAAGATAGGAGTCTTTGGAAATCATTTCGTGGATTCTCATTTCACAAATCCTTCGGATCTCAGGTCATCAGGCTTCAGAGTTGAAAATCAGAGCACCAAAGCACTATGTATTTCAAGTCAGGTAACCAAATATTTCGGCATTGCTTCCGCAAAAGCATTCATACAGGGCAAGTGGCAATACGCTGGTAGAACTCAGTCAACTAAAGTGGTCCCTTTGCATTGCGGAACTGCAACTAAATAATCACTTCCATCGTGGGTATGCGTTGGGTTACCATTGGAATATGAAGCGATTGGGTGCTGGGATCTCCTATTACCGCGCCGAAAAGGATAATTTCTACTCTTCAGAAGCCACGGCAGAGGAAAGAGCCAACACTCGTTTGACCATGGAGTTACTGATTGAGAATGAAGATCGCTACAAAGCGCGAGCAAAGTATTTGCTTAAGAATCACTTATTCCAAATGAGATTTGGGGACGACCTAATCGAGTATTACATTAATGATGGTCAAGTGACTTTTAGTATTTGGCAAAAAGGAAGTAACGGTTTTCAAAATCTTGTTCAAACAGGGCTTTCGCGACGGAAGAAAGACAGAATCGCGATTCTTGTTGACCTATTTGCAACAAGCGAAGCCCGAATAATTTTGAATCACTAATTGCTATAAGAATGTTCGCATATTCTAAAAAGACGTAATAACTTCTTAAAAATGGCGAGTTTGAAATGGAAGCCCAGGGCGTCACCATTAGATATTTTGTTAGTGGAAATGGAATTACGGTGTCGATTGGTCGAGGTGATGGGTTAAATTTCCATGAGTTTCCTAGGAAAGCGCTTCCAAGACGGCGGAAGAAGGCAAGTTAAGTAATTCTCCTGATGATGGCCCAAACTGAAGTGGAGCTCTGGCCTTAATCTCGCTTTTGTCACCGTGTGCGTACGTTTGGAGAGCGTGTCTATATTTGAACCCCGATGTACTTGGTTTCGAGGAATTCGTGAATTCCAGCAAATCCACCTTCGCGACCAAGTCCGCTCTGCTTCGTGCCACCAAATGGAGCGGCAGGATCTGAAATTACGCCGCGGTTGATTGCCACCATGCCGGATTCCATTGCTTCAGCCACGCGGATCGCACGAGCAAGGTCGCCCGAGAACACATAAGAAATCAGGCCGAAGTCAGTGTTATTTGCGAGCGCGATAGCTTCTGCGTCAGTATCGAAAACGACGACCGGTGCAACCGGACCAAATACTTCGTGGTTGAGAATGTCATTGTCTTTCTCCACTGTTAAAACGGTCGCGGGGTAGAAAGCACCAACTCCCTCCGGAAGTTTTCCGCCAGTTACTACCTTTGCGCCAGAACTGATTGCATTGGCGACGAGGTCGGCAATCTTGTTCCGCTCTTTCATGGAGACGCTTGCTCCCAAATTGACGCCCTTGGCCATTCCAGGTCCCATGACGAGTTCGGACATCGCCTTGCTAAAGGCCGCTGTGAATTCTTTTGCAATCGATCGCTGTACATAGACACGATTCGCGGCAGTGCATGCCGCTCCACCATTGCGCATCTTGGCCACCATCAAACCTTCAACCGCTGTTGGAATATCTGCGTCATCAAATACCAACACAGGGGCGTTGCCGCCGAGTTCCATAGAACAACGGATTACTTGGTCGGCTGCTTCGCGGAGCAATACTCGACCGACCTCGGTCGAACCAGTAAATGAAAGGTTCTTTACGCGCGGATCATGCAGAATCTTGCTGATAAGTGGTCCAACCGGGTTGGGAAGAATCAGGTTGACGACGCCCTTTGGAACGCCCACGCGTTCGAGAATGTCGACGATGGCAAGTGCCGTCAAAGGTGTTTCACCGGCAGGCTTAAGAATTACTGTGCAACCAGCCGCGAGCGCCGGACCGATCTTTCGAGTTGCCATACCTGCTGGAAAATTCCAAGGGGTGATAAGGAGTGAAACGCCCACTGGTTGATGAGTGACGAGAATTCGCTTGTCGCCACTGGGAGATTTGCGGAAATCTCCCGGAACACGAACGGTTTCTTCGGCAAACCAACGGAAGAATTCTGCGGCGTAGGCAACTTCGCCTTTGGCGTCGGAGAAGACTTTGCCGTTTTCGCGTGAGACGAGTTCGGCAAGCATGTCGCTCTCGGCGGTCATCAATTCAAAGGCCTTACGTAGAAGTTCGCTCCGGTACCGAGGAGCGGTCGCCGCCCACTCCGGCTGCGCCCGATGCGCTGCCGCTATCGCAGCTTCAACTTCGATCTCGCCGGCAGTGGCAACTTCAGCGATTACGGATCCGTCACTAGGGTCATAAACCGGCATTTTCCCGCTGCCATCAACCCATTTTCCATCAATATATAACTGTGTCCTCATGGGTCGAGCATACCCGCCCTCTCAAGGAGAGGTCCTTCAGTGAGTCAGTCGCCTAGAGTGAACAAAGTCATTAAAACCAATCTAGGATTAGCGAAATGACCCGCTCTGGCCCGTTGCCTAGCACCGTAAACACTTACCAGGGGAGAGATAGTGCCTAAGTCCTGGACAGATGATGCTCCCGCCCCAGTTGTCTTGCAGGAACATGCCCATCTAAAAGATCCACTTATGTACAAAATCAAGCGGTTCCTTCTGGGCAACCCACTTAATCGCCACACCCTTGGACACCAGCGCTTAGCCAAAAGGTATGCCCTCGGAATCCTTTCTTCGGACTGCATCTCCTCATCAGCTTATGGCAGCGAGCAAATTCTGATCGCACTCCTGCCTGCATTCGGTTTGGCCGCTTTTGCGCTCATGATGCCGATGACGGCAGTCATTATCGCGATTCTTACCATTATCACGCTCAGTTATCGCAATGTCATTGAGGTCTATACCAAAACAGGCGGCGCATACATTGTCACGCGAGACAACTTTGGCCCGGGCATGTCAGTTGTGGCTGCCGTCGCCCTCATGCTCGATTACATAGTCACAGTCGCGATTCAATCAGCCGCAGGTATAGCCGCGATCATCTCAACTTTTCCGTCGTTACATCCCGGCAAGGTTTACATGACGCTGGCAGTTATCGTGCTGATTACTTACGGCAATCTGAGAGGTGTTAAGGAGGCAGGAAAATCTTTTGCGTTGCCGACTTATTTATTCGTCGGCGGCATGGCCGTGGTGTTTGTTACCGGACTTTACCGGGCTTTCAATGACACTCTCCCTGTCCTGGCAACTGACGTGCCAGGTGCTTATCCCATTGGTGAAGCGCAAGGGTTGCTCACATTCAGCGCCATCTTCATTCTCCTAAGAGCATTTGCAAACGGTGGATCATCTCTCACTGGACTCGAAGCGATCTCAGATGGGGTTGCCCTCTTTAAAGTCCCCGAAGCCCGAAATGCCCGCCGGACTCTCGTTATCATGAGTTCAATTTTAGGAACTCTGGTTATTGGTGTCTCCTGGTTCGCTCAGAAAATTCATGCCATACCATATGAAGCGGGCTCTCCGACAGTAATTTCACAAATTGCTAAAGCTGCATTGGGAGATGGCGCTGGCGGGAAAATCTTCTTCATCTTTGTCCAAACCGCGACGATGTTAATCCTCTTCGCTGGAGCAAATACAACCTATAGCGCCTTTCCGATTCTCTGTAACTTCGTGGCAACCGACGGATATCTGCCACACCAACTCACAAAGCGTGGACACCGTCTCGCATTCTCAAACGGCATCATCTTCCTGGCCAGTTCGGCCATCGTGCTCGTTCTCATTACTGGTGCAGGCGTAGATCGTCTCGTCGCCTTTTATGCGCTGGGTGTCTTTACGGGCTTCACCTTGGCTGGATTTGGAATGGCAAAACACGCCTGGCGGCATCGCAAAGGTGCCTGGAAATTCAAAATAATTATTAACGGACTCGCTGGTGGAGTTTCACTTATCGTCGTGATCATTTTCTCTATCGTTAAATTCACCGAAGGCGCGTGGTTAGTAATCACAGTCGCTCCCATTGCCATCTATTCTCTTCTCCGTCTTAACCATCAGTATCAACGCGAGCAAGCCGCGCTCAATCTTCGAAGCGCCGAATCCCGAGCGACGACGATCAGTCGTCACGATGTGACAATCCTCGTGGACAGCGTTGATGTAGCAACGGTCGGTGCGGTTCGATATGCGAGAAGTCTCAATCCTCATTCGCTATCTGCAGTTCACTTTGTCATTGACGATCAACGCGCGGAAGAGATCAAGAAAGCGTGGCAGGCCACCCAGGCACTTAATGACGTCATGCTTGAATTAATCGATTGCCCGGATCGTCGCCTACCGAATGCCGCAATGGACTACGCAATTAGATCAACCGCATCGCAAGATGTTGAACTAACGCTTCTGCTGCCTCGGCGCTCATATGCACCGTTGCTGGGAAAACTACTTCATGATCAGACGGCTGAAGAGATTGCTCGGCCAATCTCCCAACTTCCACGTGTGGTAGCCACAATTATTCCATTTGACGTCGCCAAGATTATTTCGGATAAAGAAGTTGTTCTACACGAACCACACTTTCTCGAATCACAAGCAGGGTCACCAACTGCAGAGAAGGATGTACTAGCCGTCCCAAAATTGAAACCGGCGAGCGCAGTTTCCTTCAAAAACAACGAACCAGTAAGCCATTACTCTGAAAACCTCTTACCCATCGGTAAAATTACTTGGAGAAGTAGAGCTCACGTGAAAGGTCGCGTAACTTCTATCCGCACCGCTCCACGGGATTCTGCACCAATCGTTGAGGTTGAAATCTGGGATGAAACTGGGGGAGTCACATTGCAGTTCCTCGGTCGACGTGAAATAGCGGGGCTTGATGTCGGCTCTCAACTGCTAGCCGAAGGCATGGTCGGTGAGAATGAAGGTTCGCTAACGATTCTTAATCCATCGTACGAGATCATTATTTAACCGGAGAGAATTCTTGGCGGTGGCGGTGGGATTTGAACCCACGGTTGAGTTTCCCCAACACACGCTTTCGAGGCGTGCTCCTTTGGCCGCTCGGACACGCCACCAGGGGTGACGATACCGTAACTAATTTCCTTTTCTCTTCTCTTGAAAGAAGTTACCCAGCATCTGAGCGCACTCCTGCGCGAGAACGCCGGCAACTACTTCCACTTTATTAAGCGCTCTGGGGTCACGCAAAATATCCCAGACCGAACCAACTGCCCCAGCCCTTTCATCCCAAGCGCCAAAAACTAGTTTCTCCATCCGAGATTGGGCGATTGCTCCAGCGCACATGGCACACGGTTCGAGAGTGACGACAAGGGTATGACCATCCAATCGCCAATTTTCAAGTGAGGTAGCTGCCCTACGCATCGCGACTATTTCCGCGTGTCCACTTGGGTCCATGTGCATTTCCCGTTCATTCGTCCCTGTAGCAATTACCTCACCCAAAGAATTTAGGATCACGGCACCCACTGGAACTTCATCAGCGTTCAGCGCGGAATCTTGGGCAACCTCGATCGCCAATCGCATTGCTTCTTCAATCTTCACGGAGAATCGATGCCAACGAGTTGCCGAAATTGTTCACCGAAACCGAGTCGGGTAGCGATTGCATCCAACTGTTCGTCCGGGAATAACTCGGCATCGTCGCAGAGTGCAGAAATTTCCATGTGGTTCAACCCTAAGTCGGCCAGAATGTCTAAGTGACCCGTCGGTAGGGGTTCGTCGTCCTCATCAGGAAAGGGGAGATCCGCAAGTTCAATAAATTTTGCACCGACCTCATAGTCGATTGCACACGTCACATCGCTCATAAACATACTTATATGAGACCCGAGTACTCGAATCAAAATGAAGAATTCTTCATCTATTGCCAGCAGCGCAATCGCCCCGCCATTGGTGCGTTGGCTCTTGAGTCGATCAATAATGTGTTCTAAATCATGTGGATCGTCGAGTTGTTCAAGGGTCCACCTACCATCTTCGTGCCAGGCGGCCACTGCGATGTCATCTTGGGGCATTGCGGCCTCCCTGTTTCGTAGGTCTCCCTGGTTGCATAGTGACACTCATTTCACGGGAAGGAAAGCCCTGTAAGGTAGGGAACATGAAAGTCCACGTCGCGGATCACCCACTTATCTCGCACAAATTGACGCTTTTACGCGACGAAACAACGGACTCTCCAACCTTTCGAAGACTGGTGGAGGAGCTTGTGACTTTGCTCGCTTACGAGGCGACGCGAGATGTTCGCACCAAAACTGTTGAGGTGAAAACTCCGGTTGTAGTCACTCAAGGTATCAAGATGGCTGCCCCAACACCCGTCGTCGTACCAATTCTTCGCGCAGGGCTCGGAATGTTGGAAGGCATGGTCCGTTTGATCCCAACTGCCGAGGTTGGATTTCTTGGAATGGTTAGGAACGAGACGACATTGGAAGCCAGCACCTACGCCAATCGGCTTCCCGATGAGTTATCTGGAAGACAGT
Organism: Candidatus Nanopelagicaceae bacterium; assembly: GCA_049287065.1. Lineage (GTDB taxonomy): Bacteria > Actinomycetota > Actinomycetes > Nanopelagicales > Nanopelagicaceae > QYPT01. Next base: position 148,666 of record JBAQFB010000006.1, on the reverse strand, counting down.
GCTTCGTTCTTGATCCAATGCTGGCAACAGGTGGAACACTCGTAGCAGCCATCAACTACCTAATCGATTTAGGAGCGACAGATATCACCGCGATTTGCATTATTGCGGCACCCGAAGGAATTGCTCATATGGAGCAAGCGTTTGAGAACTCTCCTGTATCAATAACGATTGTTACGGGGGCTCTTGATACGAAACTTAATGAAAATGGCTATATCGTTCCGGGTCTTGGTGACGCGGGCGACCGACTATATGGAGTTGTATAAAAATGGCATCAACTAGTCCCGGGTATGGCATAACAATTCGAGTCGAAGGTGCGCCTTCGGCACAACCGGTCGCGGAGGCAACGGCCACAATTACAAAGGCTGGCGCGACAATTACCGCCTTAGATGTAGTGGAGTCATTACTTGAAAGGGTCGTCGTGGACGTCACCTGCGACACGATAAATGCAGAGCACGCAGAGGAAGTCACAAAAGCGATCAGCGCTCACCCTGGACTCTCCGTCCGGAAGGTCAGCGACAGAACATTTCTCCTCCACCTTGGTGGAAAAATCGAGATTCAATCCAAAGTGCCACTGAAGACACGCGATGACCTCTCTCGGGCTTACACCCCAGGTGTCGCTCGAATCTGCCAAGCGATTGTGGATGACCCATCCGATGCTCGCCGGTTAACGATCAAGCGAAACACGGTTGCGGTTGTCACGGATGGTTCGGCAGTACTAGGTCTTGGAAATATCGGACCTGCAGCTGCACTTCCCGTAATGGAAGGAAAAGCAGCGCTATTTAAGCGCTTTGGAGATGTAGATGCGTGGCCTGTTTGCCTGGATACACAAGATGTCGATGAAATAGTCCGTACCGTCCAGCTAATTGCTCCGGTATTCGGCGGCATCAATCTTGAGGATATTTCGGCGCCAAGGTGCTTCGAGGTGGAAAGACGTCTGCGCGAACTCCTAGACATTCCAGTTTTCCATGACGACCAACACGGAACCGCAATTGTGGTATTAGCCGCATTACGAAATTCTTTGAAGTTGGTAAAGAAAGAACTCTCTGAGTGCAAAATCATTATGAGCGGTGCAGGGGCAGCTGGAACTGCAATTGCCCGCTTACTTACAATCAGTGGAGCCAAGAACATCATTGCATTTGATACCAAAGGTGCCATTCATAGCGGTACCGTGACGAAGGATCCAGAACGTCACTGGTTCATCGATCACTCAAACCCAAACGACTTCTCAGGCAGTATCTCTGACGGACTTAAAGGTGCTGACATATTCATCGGCGTGAGTGCACCGAATATCCTGAAGGAATCTGATGTGGCTGGGATGGGCAAGGATGCGATTGTCTTTGCCCTAGCTAACCCAGATTCCGAAATAGATCCTGTCCTCGCTCGTAAGCATGCAACAGTTGTCGCAACTGGGCGAAGTGATCAACCCAATCAGATCAACAACGTACTTGCCTTCCCCGGCATTTTCCGCGGTTTACTTGATGCCAACGCGCATCAGATCACTGACGAGTTATTGGTCGCAGTGGCCGGAGCAATTGCCGGCTGTGTCAGCGATGAACAGCTCAACGCCTCTTTCATCGTCCCAAGTGTCTTCGATCCGAATGTGGTCAAGGCGGTTGCGGCGGCTGTAAAACAGATCGTGTAACCGAATCAGCGGCGGTGTTTAGCGGCAGCTAACTTTTCTAAAGTCAGGACGACTTCTTCCGTCCTTGCAATAGAGGATCTTTCTAGGACCCTGCTGATACTCGGTGAGGCTTCTCCGCCGGTCACCCGTGCGACTGGGGTCTCCAGGAAATCAAAGAAACGGCGAGAAATCTCATCGGAGAGCCACGCACCATAAGAAGTTCCGATTGGGCCCTGCTCTGCAATCAGCACGTTCTTCGTTTTCATAATGCTGCTGCCGATAGTCTCCCAGTCGATGCTCGCACGATCGAGCCATCGGAGGTCAATGACTTCAGCATCGGTTGCGCCAAACTGTTCGACGCCTTCAAGAACGTAGCGGACCATCGCTAAATAACTGATGACAGTGAGTTCTGATCCAATGCGGCGAATAGCGGCCTTTCCAACCGGAATGCAGTAGTCGAAGTCATCTACGGGTCCAGGCCCAGTTGAGTTGTAAAGATCAACATGTTCGATGACTACTACTGGATCTTTACATAGAAGAGCTGCATTCATTAGTCCCACGTAATCAAATGGCGTCGTTGGCGCTACCACTCGAAGTCCGGGAGCAGATGCGAGGATGCCCGCGGGGTCCATGGAGTGCTGAGAGCCGTAACCAGATCCGATCGCAACTTTTTGGCGGAGCACAAATGGAACTGCACCATCCCCACCAAACATATGGCGCGCTTTGGCAACCTGATTGAAGAGTTGATCTGCGGCCACCCACATAAAGTCGGCGTACATAAATTCGACTACAGGTTTGTACCGACCATCAATCGCAATTCCGCAACCCACTCCAGTAAAAGCATTCTCGCTAATCGGAGTACCAAGTATGCGATCTGGAAATCTTTCTTTAAGACCGCGGGTTGCTCCATTGGTGCCACCATTGAGGTGCTGGATATCTTCACCCATCACAACGACACTTCCATCGGTCTCCATACGGCGAGCCATAACAGCTGCAACAACATCAATAAACTTTCTGTCGGCGATCTCACCTGCAAAGGAATCAATCTCTTCAAATCGCGCCCCATCGAATTCACTGAGGTCGCCACGAACGCCGTAATCGCGAAATGCTGGGTCTGGCCACTCAGCCGGCTTGATTCGCCGCTGTTCTGGAGTGCCTCCGGGAAGCGGTTCGAGAAGTTCGTCGCCAAGTGAAGCCATCAAACGTTTTGATCGCACAATCAGATCATCGATTTCTGACTGAGCCAGAATCCCACGACGGATTAACTGAGTGGAAAGCTGCAAAATAGGATCGCGAGCTTTCCAGTGCGCCTCCTCCTCCTTGCTTCGATACCCGAACGCGCTGCCGGGGAAAGTTCCGCTCTGGTGGAAGTACCGGTACACGTCGGCCTCAATGAGAGTCGGACCATTGCCGGCCCGCATGTGAGCCACTGCTTCCTTCATGGTGAGATAAACAGCCAGCGGATTCATGCCATCAACTTTCCAACTGGGAATATTGAATCCCTGTCCACGTGCAGACAGGCGCGGTTCACCGGTGGACTCCATAACGTGAGTCGAAACAGCATAAAGATTATTCTCAACAAAAAAGCAGATTGGCAGTTTCCAAGCAGATGCAAGATTGAAGGTTTCGAGCGTAGAGCCGATGTTGATTGCGCCATCTCCAAAATATGTAACCGACACTGCATCCGTTCCGGCCTGACGATGAGACCAGGCAAAACCAGCAGCTTGTGGCACACCTCCGCCTACGATGGCATTAGTACCCATCGCTCCCGCTTCTTTCCATTGCAGGTGCATGGATCCACCACGTCCGTGACTGAAACCACGATCCAGACCGCAGATCTCCGCTAGCGTGCGAAGAAGCATCTCCTGTATTCGCGGCGAAAAATCTGCAAGTGGATCAAGTCCATCAATGGCGATATGGGTAATGGCCTTTGCAAGAAATTGGTGGTGCCCGCGGTGGGATCCATTAACAGTGTCCGCGGTGACAAGTGCAATGGCAGATCCCACTGCACCGCCCTCTTGCCCAATGCTTGAATGAACTGGTCCGTGAATAAGTCCAGCCGCAGCTAACTCAAGCAGATACTCCTCAAAATTACGCACGAGGACCATCTGAACGAGCATGGTTTTGAGTAAGTGAGCATCGGCAGCATCCCAGTCGCTTTCGGTTGTGATTATTTCCGACCAAGGTGCCGTGGACTTATGTTTATTTCGAAGACTCACCATTTCTCCCAAGCTTTGCCATTTGGATAAGACACGAGTTCGAATTGCATTCCCCATGGTGCAAGGAAGTAAATCCAACGCTGACCCTCACTTGCATTCTTACTGACAGAGATTTCTCCCAGGACTTGCACATCATTGTCCCTCAGATACTGAACTGCGACATCTATATCCTCAACGTAGAAAGCAATGTGATTCCCCCCAATGTCGCTGTTTCGAGGTTGAATCTCTCGTTGATCGGGGGCGCTGTATTGAAATACCTCCAAGATGGCGGTCCCGCCGACCTTGAAAAAGTGCAGCTGCTCCATAACGGCACGCGGATGAACGTTGAGGCGTTCCTGCATCCAACTATCATCGTGCTTGAACGGTCCAAGCGAGTACATGTACTCGCAACCCATCACATCAACTAAGAATTGCCGCGCTTGCTCCAAATCTGGGACTGTGAAACCGAAGTGATCCAGGCTTCTTAATCCAGGTAATCCGGATTTCTGCTCAGACATTAATGGAAGTCCTTTTCAGTACTCATTGGCGACGAATAAATCTTGGGCCGGGAACTTCGTAAGAATATGGACCCCTGAATCAGTGACCACGACTTCTTCTTCGATACGCGCGGCAGAGACCCCGTCGGATGCAGGGCAGTAGGTTTCCAGTGCGAAAACCATCCCCGCCTTGATCTCAATCGGGTTATCAAGGGAATTCAACCGCGAGATGATGGGCCGCTCGTGCAGCCCTAATCCAAGCCCATGTCCAAACTGCAGTCCAAAAGCAGCAAGTTCATTAGCAAATCCGAAATCCTCTGCCTTAGGCCAGACCCTCGCGATGTCATCAGTACCAGCTCCAACTCGGACGGTATTGATGGCGGCATCCATCCATTCGCGAGCTTTGGTGTAAGCATCTCTCTGACTCTGAGTCGCGCTTCCGACGGCGAAGGTTCGGTAGTAGCACGTGCGATACCCATTAAAGGAGTGGATGATGTCGAAGAAAGCCTGATCTCCAGGACGAATAATCCGATCGGTGAAATTATGTGGGTGCGGATTACAGCGATCACCGGAGATGGCGTTAATCGCCTCTACTTGATCCGAACCCATTTCATACAATCTCTTGTTGGCGAGTGCAACAATTTCATTTTCGCGAATGCCTGGTTTTAACACATCGACTATATTCTGATAAACGCCGTCAACCATTGCTGCTGCTTGATTGAGCAACATGATTTCATCTCCAGATTTGATAACACGCGCGTCCAACATGTCCTGCTGCGCATCTACAACGGTGAGACCTTGGCGTTGCATTTCAAAAAGGAATGCTGGCTCTACGATGTCGACTCCGACTGGCATTTCGGCCACTCCAGCATCCTCAAGCAGCCCCTTGATCTCGCGAACTGCTGACTCCATTAATCCTGCAGACGGCGCAACCGCACCCCTCATACCTAGCATTCCTGGACGGTTATTTTCTGGCTTAAGCCAAGGTGAGTACATCTGGTGATGCCGAACTGCTGACCCAAAATCCCAGAGCATTGGATCGCCATCTCGAGTCAGCAGCGCGTAGCGCGTCATCTTGTCGCCCAGCGCGCCACCAATCCATGTCTGAGTCGTGTAGCGAATATTGTAAAAATCGAAAAGCAGGAAGGCACCGCAGTCGCTGGCGTTCAGTGCATCTTTTGCCCGACCAATTCTGTACTTGCGGAGACGGTCGAAATCGACGCGCGCCTCATAATCAACACCCATATGTCCCGGAGCCTGAAGCTGAGTTGGATGTTTCATAGTTCTACACGTCCTTACAATCGATTGCATTAATTATGGCAACACTGAGTTTAAAGTCAATCCCGCCTCCAGAGATTGCCAACTGCTACCCCAATTCTCACCTGGTATATACACTTCCCCAAATGGCTGATCGCGCGGTTACTCTCCAGCAAGTTGCCGAGGCAGCTGGAGTTCATGCGGCAACTGCATCGCGAGCGCTCAATCCGGCCACCAGAGGCAAGGTCAATGACCAGACTGCCACCCGAATTCTGGAAATCTCCAAACAGTTGGGCTACCGAGGCAATCCCATGGCACGGGGGCTTCGAACGAGTCGATCTATGACAGTTGGTGTCCTCATCCCGGATCTCACCAATCCTTTCTATCCGCCGTTGGTTCGTGGAATAGATGATGGACTCGACAGCATGGGATATGTGCCGCTTCTAGCAAATTCTGATGACAGTCCAGCCCGTGAGTTGACTCTTCTGGAGAGTTTGCGGGACCGTCACGTAGACGGTTTCATCATCGCCACGGCCAGAGTAAAGGACCCTGCCATCCGCTCAATACTCGCCGAAGGACTTCCAGTCGTTCTTGTCAGTCGTACAGTCAAAGGTTTAAGAGTGCCGTCAGTCACCTTGGATGATGAGTTAGCGATTGAAATGGCAGTTGATCACCTGGTCGGCCTGGGGCATGTCGCAATTGGACACATCGCTGGTCCGCAAGATTCGACGACAGGTATCAAGCGAAAGGCAGGCTTCCTACGCGCTTGCCGTTCCCACGGAATTGGGAATACGGCCATCGTGGAGACAACCCGCTTTTCGGAAGACCAGGGCCGCATCGCCTCAGCTCGCTTACTTGATCAGCACTCCATAACTGCGATCGTCGCCTCAAATGACCTAATTGCCCTCGGTGCTTTAGCGACCCTGGCCGAGCGTGGATTGGACTGCCCAGGCGACATTTCGGTGATCGGCGTCAACGATATGGCCTACCTCGATCGGATTGCCCCGCCCCTGACGACAATTCACACCGACACTTACCAAATGGGATTGAGCGCCGCCCAGTTATTACTCTCCATTATCAGCGGCACAGGATCTGACGTTATTGAAAATCGAGTCTTGCGACCTCATCTTGTACTCCGAAAGTCAACGGATCTACCGCCTTCCAGAGCAAAAAAGGGGAGTTAAGGGCTCGAAAAGACGCAAGTCGTTGGCCTGGTGCAGCGCTATCACCTATTCTTGAAAAATGGTCAGCACATTAGCCGATGTGGCGCGGGCTGCCGGGGTTCACCCTGGCACTGCATCCAAGGCCCTTAACCCGGATTCACGCCATCTAGTTGCGGCCGTAACCGTTCAACGAGTACTCGAGATCGCTGCAGAACTGGATTATCAGCCAAATTCACTGGCCCGCGGTCTGCGCACCAGCCGATCTTTCACGATCGGATTGCTGGTCCCAGATCTGACCAACCCGCTCTTCCCACCAATCGTACGTGGTGTCGAAGAAGTGTTAGGTGCCGCCGGATATAGCGCACTCATAGTTAACACTGATAACGATGCAAAAAAGGAGATGCAGCTTTTCATGACGCTGCTCAACCGGCGATGTGACGGTTTCATACTTGCAACGGCCTTTCGTCATGATCCAGTTGTAGAGGCCATTGCAAAGCGTAATATCCCCGCGGTATTGGTAAACCGCTCGACCGAAAGTCATTTGCTGCCGGCAGTTGCAGGTGACGAGGTCACCGAGGTGCGCGATGCGATCGAGTACCTCATCAGTCTTGGACACCGGCGAATCGCTCATATTGCCGGCCCGCAGGATCTCTCAACTGGATATATCCGGCGCCGCGCTTTTTTGGCGGCAATCAAGAAAAAGGGATTGGATCCTAAAGAATGTCCCGTCGCAATCGCTTCGGGTTTTAATGAAGAAGCCGGCAAGGAAGCATCTAAAGAACTTCTCTCTCGCAAAGGCAAGAAACCGACCGCAATTCTCGCCGCAAATGATCAATTAGCTATTGGTGTTCTCGATTCTCTAGCTTCATTCGGTATGGAATGCCCACGAGATATTTCCGTCATCGGCTTCAATGACATTCCGAGAATGGATCGAATTAATCCCTCACTTACTACTTTTGCGCTTCCAAAGCATGAAATGGGAGTAAGGGCAGCTCAAATACTCAAAGCGTGGATTGACGGCACTTCAATTCCCGAGCCTTTAACCATCTACTTAGAGTGTCCGCTAGTCATTCGCGAATCCACCGGGCCTGCTCCGGCCTGACGTTCGATCGTTATTCGCAAGTACGCCTAAATAGGTCATCAAGATTCCCGTTATCAGGTAAGCGCCTACGTGCACACCTTCGGAGGGAAGGAAGATGTCAATCACCAGCGAACCAACAAGTTGACCACCGATACTAAATAACGTGAATGTAAGCACTCCAACGTGTTGGACCACGGTGGCCGAAAAAGCAATATAAATCAAGCCAGTCACACCGCCCAGGTACATCCACCACGGTCCAGCGGGGAATGGGGAGACGTGACCATGGTGTGTCACGACAGTGGCTATAAATAGAAGTAGTAAAAGTAGTGTCCCTGTGATGAAATTAAATAGTGACGTAGAAAAACTCTGTCCGGAGTATTCGTTGACTTGACCGTTAAGCGCGCGCTGTATGCCGACAAGTCCTCCCGAGAAAACCCCAAGCGCTACCGCAATGTACGAAAGATGCTGCGCATCTATCCGATCCCATACTGACACCAAGACTGCAATAACAGTGAGTGCAGCGGCAAAGATTCGATGCTTCGATAGCATTTTTTTGCCACCGCCAGTGAGCCCTATTCGATCCACAACTAGCGACATTGCGGTTTGTCCTGAAATCACCGCGACGGAATAAATTGCAACCCCCATGAGGGGAACAATCTGAGTCTGCACTGCTATAACCATCCCACCAAGAGCGCCTCCTATAAGACGCCATCCGGAAATATCCCTCGCGCGCACCGCGGCTATAACCCTGCGCACTCCGCGCTTGATTCCAGAATGAAATAGGGAAATTGTTAGCACTACAAGCAAGCCGGAGCCAAATGAAACCAGCGCAGCCTCCAGAGAGTTGCCCATGCGATAGGCGAGTTCTCCATTTGCTCTGGATTGAATTGCAATAAACACTCCTGCAAGTGCAGCAAGTAAATCAATACGCATTAGGGGTGAGTTCCGTGGAATTCCCTTTTGTCTGCAATCCAATCCATAAGTGCGAATAGAACTCCCGATACAACAAAGGTTAGGTGAATTGCGATTCGTCCGATTGTTCCCTGTCCAATTGAATCAGCGCCGGAGAGTTCAATGAAATCTTTAAGGAGTTCAATTACTGAGATGGCAACTAAAGAGCCAATGAGTTTAATTTTTAGTCCCGAGAAATCAATTGTCCCCATCCAGTGCGGGCGATCTTTTGATCCTTGCGCGACGTCGATTCTCGATACAAAGTTTTCATACCCAGCGAAAATCACCATAAGAATGAGATTTGCTAGGAGGGTGAGGTCCAATAGGGCCAAAAGTTCTAGTGTGAAATCGTGCGCATCAAGGTTAGTTATTCGCCTAGCCAAGGTGATGAATTCGAATACGAATCTGTAGGCGAGGAGTGCGAGGGCGCCAACTAGGCCAACGTAAAGTGGAGCAAGCAGCCAGCGGGCCCGGAATAGGGTTACTTCGACAAGATTCACGGCTTTATTGGACATGAGCGAACATTATCTCAATCCTCTAATTGGCTTCTAATTGGAGAGTCGCAGCCAACCACTGTTCTTCAAGGTTCATCCGGAGTTTCCGAGTCTCCTGAAGCGCATTTTGAACTTCTACAAGCCGCCCTGGCTCAGTCGAAATTTCATGTTGGTCCAGGAGTAATTGACGCTCCTTCTCGTTAGTCTTTTCGATTTGCCGCTCTAAACGAGCCAGTTCTTTCTTCAATTGCCTTTCAAGTGCCGCATTTGAGACTTTTCGAATGGAACTCTCGGTCTCATTGGCCGCGATGATCATCTCTTCGCGTTGCTCTAGGTACTGGTCAATTCCGCGAGGTAAATCACGAAGTTGACCATCTCCAAGCATCCCAACGAAACGATCGCAAACTCGCTCAAGAAAATAGCGGTCATGTGAAATAACAATGACCGTGCCCGTATAACTGTCGAGCAAATCCTCCAATTCGGTAAGGGTTTCAATATCAAAATCGTTCGTGGGCTCGTCCAAAAGAAGCACATTGGGACTCTCCATCAATAATCGAGTCAGCTGCAATCTTCTTCTCTCGCCGCCTGACAAACTGCCGACGGGAGTCCACTGTGACTCGCGGTCAAAACCTAACCTTTCGCAGAGTTGTGATGCGGAGAGATCTTTACCATTGCCCAATTCCACGTGAAGCGCTACATCTTCAACGGCTTCAAGAACCCTCCATGCCGATTTCAATTCGGTCAGATGCTGAGAGAGAAATGCAGACTTCACCGTTACGCCCGTTACCAATTTTCCACTACGCGGTTTGATTTCCCCGGCAAGAGTTCTCATAAGAGTTGTTTTCCCAGCGCCATTAATTCCAACTATTCCTATGCGATCACCTGGCCCTACGTTCCAGTATGTATCGTCCAGAATCACTTTCTCTCCTGCTCGAATTTGCGCATGGTGAAGTTCGTAGACGGTGTTGCCTAAGCGGTTTCGCGCAAAGCGCAGGAGCTCATTCCCATCGCGGGGCGCAGGTTCGGCGGCGATCAATTCATTGGCCGCATCCACTCTAAATTTGGGCTTAGAAGTGCGCGCTGGTGGTCCTCTTCGCAACCAAGCTAACTCTTTACGAATCAGTTGATTTCTACGTCCTTCCATTGCTGACGCCTGCCGTCCTCGCTCAGCCTTAGCGAGCACGTAAGCGGAATAGCCCCCGTCATATTCCTCAACGGCGCCGTTAACAACCTCCCACGTTCGCTCCGTCACAGCATCAAGAAACCAGCGGTCGTGAGTAATGACCGCGACTGCTAAACCCTTGCGGGTATTGAGGTGACGGGAGAGCCATGCAACGCCCTCCACATCCAAATGGTTCGTTGGCTCATCGAGAAGTATGAGGTCGAGATCATCGATAAGAAGTCTTGCCAGACCCACTCGCCTACGTTCGCCACCTGAGAGTCCTGTGAAAGTTCGATTAAAGAACTCTTCAGAATGGCCTCCGAAAAGTCCGTCAAAAACTTCCCGTATTCCAGATTCCCCCGCCCATTCATGTTCCAGGCGCTGCCCCAGAACCACCTCTCTCACAGTGGCCGAGGGGTCAGCCAAATCAACTTGGGAAAGTAATCCGACACGAATTCCATTAGCCTGTGTGACTCTTCCCTGATCGGCAGGCTCAACCGATGCCAGCACGCGAAGGAGGGTGCTCTTTCCAGATCCATTGCGGCCGACGATTCCTATCCGATCACCTTCGGAAATACCAAGGGATACTTCATCCAGAAGTTGCTTGATGTCGAAAGCTTTGGATACTCCTTCGAGATTTACTAAATTGCGAGCCATGATGCTGGGAGTCTACTGACCTAAGCCTGCTCAAAGAAAAGTAAGCGGCCTGCCAATAGGCTTGCTCACATGTCCCAATGGATCCAGACAGTCGCAGAGTGGCTCGTGGCCAATAATCTGGAAGCCCCTCTCTTCATACTTCTGATATTTCTGGCATTTGCCGAAGCAGCAGCATTCGTTGGATTTGTTTTACCCGGAGAAACATCACTCCTCATCGGTGGCGTACTCGCGTCTCGAGAAGTATGGCCACTTTGGCTCTTCCTTGTATCGGCAATCGTCGGTGCAATTGCGGGCGATTCTGTGGGCTACGAAGTGGGCAAACATTTTGGACCAAGAATCGAAATCTCACGAATGGGCAGACTCGTAGGAGCAAAACGTTGGCGGCTTGCCCAACACATCTTCGATAAATATCACGGCGGAGCAATCTTCTTTGGAAGAGCACAAGCCCTTCTCCGCGCTCTTGTTCCGGCACTCGCTGGCATGAACCGGGTTCCCTATTGGACTTTTCTCAAATGGAATGCCGCTGGTGGAATAGTCTTTTCGACAACAGTTGTACTTCTCGGATACGAATTTTCAAATCAATTGACCAAACTCGAGCACGCTCTCAAGTACTGGGCAATCGGATTTCTCATCGCTGTTGTCTCGGTGATTATTTTCTTGAAGCGCAAGCTGGAAAGAATCATTGAACCGGATCTGAAAGAGGAGTAACCTCCAGCAATGTTCAAAATAGAACGAAGACACTTCCTCACGTTCATAGGCGCTCTCGTACCATCTATATTCCTTCCAAAGGCAGCGGCATTTTCGGGATTTTCACTAGAAAAGACGGCGAGTGGCGGTCTCGGTGCATATGTAACCAAGTCCTCGGCGGTAAAGATCGGGCAATCTAAGGTTTATAAGGGAAAAGACTCCTCCGGAAGGACTGTTGAAGTTATTTTGAGCAGGAGTAAAACATCTCTGATTGCCCTTGATGGGACATGTACTCACCGAGGCTGCACGGTCGATTTGAAGAAGGCCGCACTCATCTGCCCCTGTCACGGCTCAGTATTTCAAGCTTCAACTGGGGCGGTCGTACTAGGACCGAATGGATCTTCGAAAAATACAATCGCTCCGCTTTCAAAGTATAAAGTTACTGAAAAAGCGGGCAAGATCTACATTAAATAACTAATTCTCGGCGCCATCAACCGACTGTAAAGACCTCAGCGCTTTTTGGAATCGTCGCCTTCCATTTCAATTCGGTCCGCAGGCGTGCGGCCAATGCATCTTGGGCATCTGGTTCACCGTGCACTACAAAAACCTCTTTCGGATGCGGAATTTCCTTAAGCCATGAAATGAGTTCATCCGAGTCAGCATGCACCGAGAAACTCTCCACTTTCACAATGTGAGCGTGAACTGGAACCCATTTGCCATGAATCTTGATCTCGCGCTTGCCTTCCTCTAACGACCGACCACGGCTACCTGCCGCTTGAAAACCCACCAAAATGACCGTGTTCTTTGGATCGGGAAGCATGTTTTTCAAATGATGCACCACCCTCCCGCCCGTTCCCATCCCGCTTGCTGAAATGATCAAACTGGTTTCGGTCAATCGATTGAGGGATTTCGACTGTTCTGTCGTATGCATCTGGCTTAAATCGCCCGGATTAAAAGGGTCCTCTGACTTCCATCTCTCGGCCACACCGACTCGAATTTCTGGTGCATTCTTTCTAACCGCTTCGCGGTAAAAATCAAGTGCAGTCAACGCCATAGGAGAATCGACATAAATTGGAATCTGTGGAATTGAGCCTTGGGAAATTAACTCCCGCAGTGCCATCAAAATTACCTCGGTACGATCTACGGCAAAAGCTGGAATAAGAATTGATCCGCCTCGTTTGATCGCGGCGTTTATTTCATCGGCGAAGGCATTTATGGAAGCATCGTGAATTCGATCGCCGTAAGTCGATTCCGTGATGACTGCATCAATGGCAATTTGTGGAGCTCTATCCGGCGGGGAAAGAAGGGGGTGGTTCTCGCGCCCCATATCGCTGGTAAAGAGTAAGGACTTTCCGGCAATTTCCAGGAGGATAAATGCTGAGCCAAGAATATGTCCCGAAGGAAAATAGGTGACTGATGCATCTCGAGTTATCTGAGTCTTGACTCTAAAGTCCACCATTGAAAAGTGAGTGAGAGTCTTTTCAACATCATGATTGTCGTAAAGCGGAAGAGGGATCGCATGTTTGGAGAAACCTTTCTTTGAGGCAAATTCCGCGTCCTCCACCTGCAGGGTTGCCGAGTCTCGAAGAATCACCGCTGACAATTTGATTGTGTAATCCGTTGCAAAAATCTGATTCTTAAATCCCTGTCGTACAAGCAGGGGTAAATAGCCAGAATGATCCAAGTGCGCGTGACTAAGAACGATCGCATCGATACTTGATGGATCTACAGGGAAAGGATCCCAATTCCTCTTCCGCACCTCTTTAAGTCCCTGAAAGAGGCCCGCGTCCACCAAGACTGAAGATCTTTCACTTGTTACGAGAAAACGACTGCCCGTGACTGTGGATGTTGCACCGAGAAACGTAATAGTCACTTTTCCCATACTTGGATACTACCTTTTAGCCTCTCATTCCCTCTGCCAGCGCCCCTTCATGCTGAAAAACTCACTCTTTTTATCAAATGGTGGGTAAAGTAGGATTCACCCCCCACATCAAAAGAACATTGGAGTTCATCAGCGTGGCCGAGCCTGCATCAATCATTGTTTCGATTCGCAATCTCTCCCGCTCGTTCGGGACCGTGAAGGCTGTCGATGGAGTCAATCTAGATATCTACGCCGGAGAGTTTCTGACTCTGCTTGGGCCATCGGGATCAGGAAAGACCACGGTCTTGCGCATGATTGCAGGTTTTGAGAAGCCTGATTCAGGAACAATTGAACTCGGCGGTAAAGATGTCTCGCAATTGCCACCGTACGAGCGGGACGTAAACACTGTCTTTCAAGATTACGCGCTCTTCCCGCATATGGATGTTATTTCCAATATCGGTTATGGATTACGTGTAGCGGGTGTGCCAAAGGAAGAGCGCGTCGCTAGGACAGAGCAAGCCCTCGATCAAGTTCGACTTACTGGATATGGAACGAGAAAGCCTGCTGAATTGTCGGGCGGACAACGTCAGAGAGTTGCCCTCGCAAGAGCATTAGTAAATCGTCCATCCGTTCTACTTCTGGATGAACCACTGGGAGCATTGGATCTCAAATTACGTGAGCAGATGCAGATTGAATTGAAAGACCTCCAACGAGAAGTTGGCATCACCTTCATTTTTGTCACTCACGACCAAGAAGAAGCACTCACAATGAGTGACCGTATTGCCGTCTTCAATCAGGGCAACATTGAACAACTGGGGACGCCCCGTGAAGTCTACGAAAACCCCCAGAGTCCGTTCGTTTCAGAATTTGTTGGACAAACTAATAAGATCACTATCCACGGCAAGCAGGTAAATATTCGCCCGGAGTTCATTACCGTTTCCAAGTCAACGAGACATGGAGACAGAGAAATTAAGGGCAAATTGCACGATGCGATTTTCAGCGGAGCCACCACCCGCTACTTGGTCGATACCGAACTGGGCCAAACCATTATCTCGACCGAACCTACTGGAGATCTCGCTGTGGGAGATGAAGTGCTTCTATCTTGGGAATCCAAAAGAGAATTCCTGGTGAAATAAAAATCACCAGGTGAACCACGTTCAATCGCTGGGCGTGGGCTGTATAGAGGGAGGTACAGATGCGTAAAAAGCGTCTGTTTTCACAGATCGCGGTTGCTTCCGCGATTGCACTAATACTGGCTGGGTGTAGTTCAGGCGACGAGAAGGCATCAGAAGCGACTCTCCCTGAGGTCGCGATGATGGAGTCACTCGGCGCAGGCGAAGGTCAGGTCAATATTGTGGCTTGGGCGGGTTACGTCGAGAACGGTTCGAACGATCCAGCAGTTGACTGGGTTACGGGATTCGAAACGGCCACCGGTTGCAAAGTAAACGTAAAGGTCGGCTCAACATCCGATGACATGGTCGCTCTCATGAAGACGGGCGAATATGACGTGGTCTCCGCATCAGGCGATGCTTCCCTCCGCTTGATTTACGGTGGCGATGCCGCGCCAGTCAACACCGATTTGGTTCCAAACTATGCTGACATCTTTGATGGTCTGAAGGGGCAGCAATGGAACTCCGTCGATGGAGTTGCCTACGGAATCCCACATGGTCGCGGCGCAAACTTGCTCGCATACCGCACTGATATCGTCGATCCTGCACCGACTTCGTGGGGCTCAGTATTTGACGCAAATTCACCATACAAGGGCAAAATCACTGCATACGATTCACCAATCTATATTGCAGATGCAGCCCTCTACTTGATGAAGACCCAACCAGATCTTGGAATCAAGTATCCGTACGCGCTTGACCAAACTCAATTCGATGCTGCGGTTGCACTGCTCGAAGAACAGAAGCCACTCATCGGCGAGTACTGGGGCGATTATTTGAAGCATGTTGCCTCACTCAAGTCAGGTGGAACCGTTCTTGGAACAACTTGGCAGGTAAATATCAACTTGGCACAGAGCGAAGGTGTAAAAGTTGAAGGTATCAAGCCAGTTGAAGGTTCAACAGGTTGGTCTGACACTTGGATGATCAGCAGCGAAGCAAAGAATCCAAACTGTGCGTACATGTGGATGGATCACATTGCGTCCCCAGAAGCTAATGCTGCTGTGGCCGAATGGTTTGGCGAGGCTCCTTCAAATGCCAAGGCATGTGACCTGACATCAGATACAAACTTCTGCACGACTTACCATGCAGCAGATGCCGCCTATTGGGATGACGTCTACTACTGGAATACCGCAACAGAAGCTTGCTTGGATGGTCGCACTGATGTGAAGTGCGTTCCATACTCAGAATGGGTTAAAGCTTGGTCCAGTCTGCGTAACGCTTAAAGTTAATCGGGTGCGGGGTGCAACCTGCCCCGCGCCCGATTATTTTTTTTGGAACTAATGAAATCTGCAAGAGTGGATAAATGAGGAGCAAGATGAGAAGTTCGGTAGCTACTTGGATGCATAAGCGACCGAAAATGCGGCTTATCGCTCTCCTTGCCGCGCCTGGGCTCTGGCTAGTGGTCGCCTACTTGGGAGCACTCGGCGCTCTCCTCATTACCGCTTTCTTCACGATTGACTCATTTACCGGCAATGTCGTTGCGCAATTCAATTTAGGCAATTTTCAAGACATGCTCACTGACCCGGCATACAGAAATGTCGTTTTACGAACTCTTGGCATTGCAATCTCCGTGACATTGATCTGCGCGACTTTTGCCATCCCAATGGCATTCTTTATGGCAAAAATCGCCAAACCAAAGAATCAGAAGATATTGGTCGCCCTCGTACTCACTCCGCTCTGGGCCTCATATTTGGTCAAGATTTACGCCTGGCGTTCAATGCTCGAACCTAACACCGGCGTCATTGATTGGCTGCTGGGTCCCATTGGAATCCACTCGCCTGGCTTTGGCGGACTCGCAATCACCATCGGACTTGCATACCTATGGCTGCCTTACATGATTCTGCCCATTTATGCTGGACTTGAAAGACTTCCCAACTCTTTGCTGGATGCATCTGGTGATCTTGGTGCCCGCAATTTTTACACATTTAGGAAAGTGATCCTTCCGCTAATCTTCCCCAGTCTGGTTGCCGGATCTATGTTTACGTTCTCCTTGAGTTTGGGCGATTACATCACCGCACAAATTATTGGCGGCAAATTACAGATGCTCGGCAATGTGGTCTACCAAAACTTCAGCATTAATCTTCCCTTTGCGGCCACCATTGCCACAATCCCAGTAACAATCATGGCGCTCTATCTCTGGCTCGTGAGGCGCACTGGCGCATTGGCGAGTTTATAAATGACAATCTCATCAAAAGCCCGGTACGCACTTATGTCACTCATGGGTGTGGGACTCGCTTTTATTTATGCTCCCCTTTCCGTCGTCATCATCAACTCCTTCAATAGCAGCCGAACATTTAGTTGGCCACCAACAAGTTTCACGACGCAATGGTGGAGTAAGGCCGTCGAAAACACAGGTGTGCGAAAGGCACTGGTTTGGAGTTTAACTGCCGGGGCTATGGCGACACTCATTGCCTTGATTCTAGGCACTTCCTTAGCATTTGCAGTTAGTAGATATGACTTCTTCGGTAGAGAGGTAATCTCACTCCTTGTCGTCCTTCCCATTTCACTTCCAGGGGTCGTAACTGGCATTGCTCTCAGCAACGCCTTCAATCAGCAACTTGGTATGTCCACCGGACTTTTAACCATTGTTATTGGCCATGCCACTTTCTGTATAGTGGTCGTTTATAACAACGCGCTCGCCCGACTCAAACGTATGGGAACCTCCCTTCAGGAGGCGTCCATGGATCTTGGCGCGAATGGAATAACGACCTTCAGATTGGTCACCCTTCCTAACTTGGCATCTGCACTCTTTGCGGGCGCGCTCCTTGCTTTTGGGTTGTCATTCGATGAAATCGTTGTCACCACCTTTACTGCCGGTCCCGGAATCGAGACCTTGCCGGTATGGATTTACAACAACCTTTTCCGACCCAATCAGGCGCCAATCGTTAACGTTGTCGCGGCAACCCTGGTTATTGTCTCGGTTATTCCTATTTATCTGTCCCAGCGACTGAGCCAAGATTCCACCAGTGGCGGACGTTTCTAAAGAAAATAACCAGAGCTTTACCTGTGCCGCCCAAATTTTGGTAGAAAACGTGGAGTGACTTTCGCATAGTTTGAATAGTCAGGATACTTCTCGGATAGGAAACTCTCTTCATACGAGGATTTAAAGTAGAAGAGAATTAAGAGGGTTCCAACCAGCAGGTATTTGTAAAAGCCGCCGTGGTTGAGTGCGATTCCGAAAGCGAAGAGAAGCACACTCGTATACATCGGATGCCGGACGTATCGATATAGACCTTGCAGCGCCATCTTTCCATTCTCCTTTGGAATGGGCATCGCAGTTAGGGACCTTCGAAGAGTAAGCGCCGCGGCCAGAATTCCGGCTATTCCAATCCACTCAGTGGCGGTTCCGAGCCAGGAGAATCTCCTCACAGACCAACCAAAATTAGAGTTAGTAAAAAGAAGCAACCCAAGAATTATTCCTTGAACGAGAACAAAAAATCTTGCTGGCCATCGGTTGAGATTCTCGCTCTCATTCATATCGACTCCTGACGCCGCCATAAAATGCCATTATCCTTCTCTTGCTATGAATATAGACCTTCTCCCATTAAGAGATACCCCGGATAGTGCTGCACTCGCCCTGCAGTGGAGTCTGGAATTATGGCGAAGCAACAGTATCCCGGGCTTCTCAGAAGATGATTGGACCGATTTCTATGAGCGGGCGAAGAGAGCTGACTTTGAGGTGTGGCACGGGAGTGGCCAGGAATTGATTTATATTGCAAAGAGCGGAGATCAGGTACTCGGCACTATCGCACTCGTCGATTTTGACGACTTGGAGGAGTTCCGACACCTCACACCGTGGGTTGCAGCATTCATTGTCAATCCCAAACTTCGTGGTCAAGGATACGGAACTAAAATTCTTGAAGCGCTCGAAAGGCAGGCCGCTGCACTTGGAATCGGGACGTTGCATTTATGGACGGAGGATCAAACGAGTTTTTACACCAAGCGCGGATATGAGTTCGTATCTTCCGGAACGTGGTCCCGGTTGACTTTTGACGTCCTAAAGAAGAAGTTGAGCTAAGAACTCGTCAAGAGTTTGGAGATTTCATCCAAAGTCTCGGGATTGGCAAGTGAAACTGCATTACGTACTTCTCGACCGTGCGCCAGATCCGCAACGGCCACTTCTGCCAATTTTCCATTGAAAGTTCGTGGCAGGTCTGAGACAAAGTAGATCTCCCCGGGAACATGTCTTGGCGAACATGCACTCCTTATTTTCCGTTTAATTTGTGCTTTCAATTCTTCTTTATCACCAGAATCGGCGGTAGGCACGGCCAAGAGGACAATCCGTTCGTCGCCGTCCCATGGCTGAGTGAAAGCTAAGAAACTTGAAACTCCTACTGTTCCTTCAAGGGCACTATAAATTTCTCCAGTACCAATTCTTACTCCAGAAACATTGAGCGTGGCATCAGAGCGTCCGTGAATAATGAGGCCGCCTTGCGTAGTCCAGGACGCTAAGTCTCCGTGAACCCAGATTCCGTCCCACCTGTCAAAGTAAGTTGACTTAAATCTCTCACCATTCTTATCCCCCCAAATCCCCAGTGGAACAGAGGGAAACGGTCTCTTGCACACGAGTTCGCCTAAAGCATCCGGCGGGCAACGCCTTCCCTCTTCATCCCACACATCAACATCCATCCCCAGAATCGGACCTTGCATCTGCCCTGCATACGCTGGTTTTAGGGGATCAGGTCCAACGAAACAGCCCACAAGATCGGTTCCTCCAGAGAAGGGGGAGATGTGTACTCGGGATCCCAATTGCGCGCTAATCCACTGGGCGGTATCCGCCGAGAGCGGTGAGCCAGTGACCATCAAGGATCGAAGATGTGGGAACGGTCCAATATCGGCAGGCGAAAGATCGGACTCCTTTATGACATCAAGTAAACGTGCAGATACACCTAAGTGAGTGATCCTCTGATTCCTAGCTAAGCGAAAAAGTTGGAGGATGTCGGGATAGCTCGGAGAGCCATCAAAAAGAACGAGCGTAGCGCCAGATGCAAGAACTGATATTTCCCAATTCCACATCATCCAACCCGTCGTCGTATAGAAGGCGACCCGATCTCCTTCTCGAATATCGCAGTGAAGACGTTGTTCGACTAAATGTTTGAAAAGCACTCCGCCCGATCTATGTATCAAACCCTTGGGTGCACCCGTTGTTCCTGAGGTAAAAAGCACATAAGCCGGATGATCAAATGGTCGGCGAATGTGCAATAAAGGCTCGGTCGAATGAGGGATATCCGTCCAACGAACTGACTCGACATCGACCGCCTCGCTAATTTGGGCTGTCCCGACTTCATCATTCCCATTCATGAGGATCAAAAGTTCCAAGGAGGGAATTGCCGAAGCAACCGCAGTGATCAACTCGATGCGGTCGAAGACTTTGCCTGCCCACAAATAGGAAGTTGCCGCTACGAGCACTTTCGGCTCGAGTTGAGAAAAACGTGAAAGTATTGCTGCATCACCGAATTCCGGCGATGCACTCGCGACAATTGCTCCCAATTCGAAACCAGCGATTGCGAATGAGAGAACTTCAAAACCAACCGGCAAAATCGAGACTACTCGGTCGCCTGGTTCGATTCCTCTTCCTTTGAGAAGAGCCACAAGATCGCCAACCTTCTCCTTAAGTTGACCGCCAGAGTATGCAACTCCTAAACAATCTAGATCGTTCTCATTGACGGTCGACACCCCAATTGTTTTGGCAAGCAAATTCTCCGCCAGATTGATCTCCGCGTCCGGGAAAAAACGAGAGTCAGGCAATGAGACTGCTAGATGACTTCGTTCGCCTTTTTCACCCAAGACCTCGCAGAAATCCCAGAGCGCAGACCAGAAATCACCAGAGTGTTCTACTGACCATCTTTGTATCTCGGCACTGGTCGACCCACCGTGCAAGTGTTGGGTTGCTGTAATAAATTTAGAATAAGAAGTTAATTCGGGCTCAGAGGGAACCCAAATCTGGACTGCTTGGGTCATTTGGCCAACCAGCCATTGTCGATAGAAAACGATGATCCTGTAATCGAACCAGCATTTGGACCACACAAATAGAGAACCATGGCAGCAACTTCTTCGACTTCGATGAGACGCTTAATCGCAACCGGAGCCAGCATAATTTCATCAAGTACGCGCTCTTCCGAAATACTATTGAGCGCGGCCTGACTGGCAATCTGCTTCTCCATCAAATTTGTCCGCACAAATGCAGGGGCAATGGTGTTTGCAGTAACTCCGTAGGAACCAGCCTCCAGACTTACTGCCTTATGGAGACCTTCAAGACCGTGCTTCACGGTCACGTAGACCGACTTATTTGGAGATGCGACATGCCCGTGAACACTCGATATGCCAATAATTCGACCCCATTTGTTCTTATACATGTAGGGGAGTGACCTCTTGATCAAGTAAAGAGGAGTGCGCAGCATCAAGGAGAAAATTAAATCAACCTTCTCCATCGGGAATTGCTCGATCGGGGCCACGTGTTGGATCCCTGCGTTGTTAACCAAAATATCAATCTCAAGATCGTCAGGGAAGTATTCCTCCGGCGAGCTGAGATCCGCGACGACAACTTCCGCCCCACACTCCGCTCTGAGTTCTTGGAGGGCTTGTTCGTCTCTATCTACGGCAATAACTCTGGCGCCACTTGCCGCAAGTGCAATTGCACATGCTCTTCCAATTCCGCTTGCCGCACCCGTGACAAGTGCAGTCCTGCCAGCAAGTGAGGTTGATTCAGCAGCGCTCATAGTAGGAAACATACACTTATTCGCAAGTGTGAGGCTATGTTGCCGAAGCAACTGGAAACGCTACTTTCACCGGGCCAATTTTCGTTGCTCCAGTAACATTCTTTCATGGAAATCCGCAAAGAAAAACTGAGTGGTGCTTTCCTGGGAATTGTGTCCGTAGCAGCTGGACTTGCCGGCGCCCAACTCATCGCTTCATTCGGAACCATCCTTAAGAATCCAATAGTTTCACTGGGAAATCGCATCATTGACCATGTTCCTTTTTCCATTAAGGAATTCGCAATCCGAGCCTTTGGAACCAATGACAAGATCGCATTGGTAATAGGTATCTTGATTGTTCTCTTGGCTCTTTCAGCGCAGATAGGCAAGTTCTATTTCTTTGGTAGTCAGAAGAAGGCATACCTCCTTATCTACTCACTGGTTCTGATCTCTGCAATTGCTTCCATCTTCGATGCGGGTGCAAATCCACTTTCTCTCCTTCCTTCCATCGTGGCGGGTCTAGTCACCGTCCTGACCCTGCGATTGTTTGAGAAGAAATCAATCACTTCAGAAATCGGCGAGATTGGGTGGGACCGCCGAGAACTCTTCAAAACGATTGGAATCGTTGGCGCTAGTTCGGTTGTTGCGACAAGCGTTGGCAGATTCTTCCAATCGCACGCAAGTGCGCAGTTACAAAGACTCAGCATCATCCTTCCCAGGCCTCTAAGATTTCTGCCGAAACCGCCAACTGATCCCGCTCTCACCACTCCTGGCCTTTCCACTCTCTTCACTTCCAACGAAGATTTCTACAGAATTGATACCGCAATTTCGGTTCCAAATATTGATGTTGCTACTTGGCGCCTTAAAATCGGCGGTTTCGTGAATAATCCTTTGGAGTTCACCTATCAAGAACTGTCAGCGATGCCCCTCTTTGAACTTGACGGCACAATTGCCTGCGTATCAAATGAGGTAGGCGGCACTCTTGTAGGGAACGCACGCTGGCTTGGAGTCCGCCTGGATGAACTGATTAAAAAGGCGCAACCAAGTTCGACGGCGGATCAAATAATGGGTTACTCATCTGATGGATTCTCGGCAGGCTTTCCCTTGGCAGCACTCGACGGGCGAGATGCGATGATCGCGATCGGCATGAATGGTGAACCACTTCCCCTCGAGCACGGATTTCCGGCGCGGATCATTGTTCCGGGGTTATACGGCTATGTATCGGCCACAAAATGGCTCACTTACATCGAACTGACTCGCTTTGATAAGAAGCAGGGCTACTGGGTGCCGCGGGGTTGGTCGGCGCAGGCTCCGATTAAAACTCAATCTCGGATCGACACCCCCCAAAACGGAAGCAATATTTCAGCGAGCAATGTGGCAATTGCCGGCGTCGCTTGGGCTCCGATTCGCGGCATTACCCGGGTGGAAGTTCGCGTCAATAACGAACCTTGGCGCGATGCAACTCTAGGTCCCGAATTAGCTAAGACAACGTGGCGCCAATGGTGGATCGACTGGAATGCGACGCCAGGTCATGCGTCTATTTCAGTGCGTGCAACCGATGGAACCGGACTCACTCAATCAAGCAATATTGTTCCGATCGCTCCAAATGGAGCCGAAGGATGGCATACCATCCGCGTGAGCGTGAATTAAAGACCTTTAACGAAATCTTTTAGCCAAGCACTGAACTTAGGGCCAAGATCTTCGCGCTCTGCAGCCAACCTAACTGTCGCCTGCAGGTACCCCAATTTATCCCCGGTGTCATAACGACGACCCTTGAATACCACTCCGTGAACGGGTCCGCCATTATCGCTTCGCTGAGTAAGTACTTGTATCGCATCGGTCAACTGCACCTCATTGCCACGACCAGGTTTTGTCACGCGCAGAATGGGAAATATTTCCGGAGTCAATAAGTAGCGACCAATGACTGCATAATTGCTCGGGGCATCTTCGAGCGCTGGTTTCTCTATCAACCCCGTTATTCGGACAACGCTATCAAATCCAAATGCAGGATCGATAGGTACGACAGCTGCGATTCCATATTGGGATATCTCCTCGGCTGACACTTCCATAAGTGCTAAAACACAACCGCCCAATTGCTCATGAACCTTCATCATGGTCGGCAAAATCGGATCACGCTCATCAATCAAATCGTCTCCAAGGAGAACAACAAATGGCTCATCGCCAACAAAAGTCTCAGCGGTCAATACTGCGTCTCCCAGGCCACGCAGGTGCGCCTGTCGCACGTAATGCACTTGAGCCAAATCAGTGGATTCGCGTACTTTATCCAAGAGTGCAAAGTTTCCCTTTTCTTCCAAGAGTGTCTCAAGTTCACTTGCCCGGTCAAAATGATCTTCGAGGGCTCTCTTATTACGGCCCGTGATCATAATTACTTCATGAAGCCCAGCTGCCGTCGCCTCTTCAACTACATACTGGATGGCAGGCTTATCGACAACGGGAAGCATCTCTTTCGGCATCGCCTTAGTTGCAGGCAGAAACCGAGTTCCCATTCCTGCTACGGGGATTACGACTTTTCGGAGTGAAGATCTCTTGACTTTGGGCATATTGGAATATTAGTCCAGTATGGGTGGATGTCCATTAAACTTCGAGTCATAAGAATCATTCGGGGGTAGCAAATTGAATCGATCAACCATCACGATCGCAATGGCGGCACTTATTGGTGCTGCAATCGGTTTTATGGCCGCGCCACGTGATGGAGCACCCGCTATCCCGATTTGTTTTAGCTATCACGATAACAAGTCAGTCGAGACTTTTGCGGTACCTGTCGGCACCACCTGCCCCACAGGTTTCACATATGGACGTGGACGAATTTCGAGCACTTCAGAGTTGATCCCGATTCTAGAATCCGTTGCGAAGAAGAATTTCACGAACGGCACGGAATATGGAAAGTCCATCTCCAAAAAATAGAATCCCTACTCTCCGCCATGCTTTGAGGAGGACTCGAGTAGAGCTTTCAATGTAAGTTTTGCGGACCCTTTCGCCAATTCAACGCGCTCGAGTTCTGTAGCCAGCGCCAGGAATACGACCGCCGTGGTGAGGGCATCACCGAGTGCGTTATGTGGCGCATAGACCGGTAGATGCAACCTACGCGCCAGGTATTCGAGAGACGGCTCATGACCTTTCCCTCCTGTCGCATACCCAATTGCACGAGCCAGCGCAGCCGTATCAATAATTGGCTTAGATTTTCGGAATTCGGTTATGGGTAATAGTCGTCGAAGGAACGCCTTTTCCATCCAAGCCGCATGGGCAAGAAGGATTCGCCCGTTCATTTGTGAAAGCAGATCAGGCACGACTTCGCGGGTGGGTAATGCCTCATTCAAGTCGCTAGCACGTAAACCATGTACTCGCATCGATTGAATGGAGGGAGAACCTGTAGGTCGAACCTCGCGATAGAAATTCTCTTCTGCAGCAATTCGACCATTATGAATATGAACTGTTCCAATTGCCACAATTTCATCGGTATGTAGATCCAAACCGGTGGTTTCCAAGTCAATCGCGCAGTAATCCACTTCCCGCCAATTTAGATCTAAATCAGATTTGGCGAAAGGAAGATACTTACTTATTTGGATCAACCAAGCCTCGATTGCCATTCAAGTTGAAATCGCGCCTGAATCGTCGCAACCGCACGGAAAGACTCGCGCAGATGCCTCCGCGTGAGGGCATCCAAACTTTGCGGAGAAATCCAGCTCGAACCTGCCTTACCCTGACGGATGGCTTCTATCTCATTCTCAAAAGCAAGTTGGTAAATATCCTTAAACGCGTTGATCAGAATGTCTGCTTCTTCGGCCTCGAGAAGTCCTGTTTTCGCGGCACGCGTGAGTCGATCAATAGTTCCACCTCTCACGTCTCCTTGTGCAATTGCCATCCACCTAGCCAATGATGAAATCGGAGTTAAGCCACCTTGCTTAAGATCTAGTCCGCCACGATGTTCGCCCGAATGCTCAACCACAAAGTCGCGAACGAAGCCTAAAGGTGGTTTTTTAACCAGAGTGAAGTTGAGTAGGGCGCCCAGAAACTCGTGGCTTCTTGTTGTTGCTCGAATCGTGTCAGTAATAGTCCGCCCCAGTGCCAATTGAGTAAGTGGTTTGCTATCAGCCACAATCGAGGAAAGGAGGAGTGCGCCGGCGCGAGTCGGATCGAGTAACCACCCCCTTGAAACTTCGATCCAGGACGAGCGAGATCTCGTAAAGAGAAGATTGTCGGCATTTGCCCCTTGCAGGCATTTCTGGAGCCCGCATTGTTCCATCCGATCCAACATCAGCGCCGCACACTTTTGAATTTCATCCGAAGGATCTAATGCACCCGCTTGGTCGGCCCAGACAATAGCCGTGTCGACATCGGAGATTGGAAGCGGTTCCCCGCGAGCCATAGAACCAAGAATCAACCAGGAGTGCATAACGGGGCTCTCCATAGACTTCGAAAGCTTGATGAGACGAACCAGGATGGAGTCGACGATGGCAGACTGCAATGCTCCTACATGTAAAGCAGGAATACCCGAATCGTGCAATTCAACGAGAGACGGAAGAAGCAATCGTGATGCAGCAGCGAGTTCGTCAATAGATCGGGCAGATTCAATTGCGGCCCTTATTAATAAGGGATTTCTAAGCTCGACCGATGCGAGGTCCATTGCTCGAACAACACCAACAGGGTTCTCAAATTCATCCACCACGACTAGATGATGAACTCCGGCTTCCACCATCAATAAAAAGGCCTCAGCCAGAGTCGTGTTCGCTCGAACGGTGATTATTGGTGAGCTCATTATTGATCCGACGGGAGCGTTAATGCTTACTTCGCCGATTCCGACTCTGCTTCGATAATCTCGATCCGTCACTAATCCAAGTCCGTCAGGTGATCGAATAAGTGCGCACGACTGCTCTGCCTCAGTCATTGCTCGAGCCACGTCCTTCAACGTTGCAGAGGCGTCGCTCCAAACGACCTTGCGCATATATCGAGTAACGCTGGATTGAGCATCAGACATAAGCGCACTAGCAGTGAGGCGATGCCGAGTTACTACCGTTCCGAAGTGATTGAAATGCAGAGCTGAAGGATCGTGCACGATAGTTCGTGGGTCGGGCAAGAGGTAGCAGAGGGTGTCCTCAGCTGCCCGGACTGAGAATTCAGGTGGCAGACCTGTTAGAACAGAAATGTGCCCGAATGCATCGCCCGGACCCAGTAAATCGACAACATTTCCCCGGTCCAATACTTCAACTGATCCAGTGCGGACCATATAAAGCTGACTAAGCGCAGGCGAGCCCGCAGTCACAATTACTGTTCCGACCCCGAAATATTCAACTTCAACTCTTCTAGCAATTCGTTCGATATCCTCAGTTGCTAAAGCATCAAAAGGCGGTTGTTTAGCAAGGAAATCTGTGAACTCCTGCACGAGCGGCCTCCCAATGCTCCACGTAGATTCTGGAACTGACTAAGTACACAGTAACGTGTGGGTCAAATAGCAGTCGGCGGGTTCACTCTAAATTGTCCATAGCCGGGACACTAATTCCTCACATATGTTTGGTGCGCGACGGAATCGGATATGACAGGAGCGACAGCCCGATAGCGCCTGAGCTGCAATGCCTTGTCTGTGAAAAGTTCTTCTCCTGAATTCAAGGTGACAGGCACCAACGCGACATGTAACTCATCCAACAATCCCAATTCCAAAAATTGTTGGACAGTTTGAGCCCCACCGCCAACACGAACATCCTTACCTTTCGCTGCACGTAATGCCTTCTCGCAGGCCACTTCAATACCTTCGGTGATGAATGTAAATATGGTTCCGTTACCCATGTCTATCGGCTCCCTAGAATGATGGGTAAGAATAAATACCTGGTGCTGATAGCCAGGATTGGAGCCCCACCAACCTTTCCAATCATCATTTGGCCAGGGTCCTCGAATGGGTCCAAACATATTTCGTCCCATAATCGTGGCTCCGATATTTTCAAATCCCCGCCGAATGTATCCATTGTCGGTTCCGGTACTTCCACCGCTCTCGCCGTTTTCTGCATGCCACTCTTGGAAGGCGGCGGTAGCCAAGGCCCACGTGTGTAGGAGTTCACCATTTTCACCCAAAGGATTACGCTCAGATTGATTGGGACCAGCCATAAACCCATCGTGTGAAACGGAAATATTGAGAGCAAGAAATTTTGTCATCCGTCAACTCTCCGCTCGGGTGGTCTTGCCAACTATAACGAGGAGAAAGAGACCGTCAAGGCTTTCTAGTTGCCTTATAGATTTCAAACCAGAGGATGCTTCCAAAACCTGCGGTCATGACGATAAACCAATCGCCGATGTCCAGGTAGCTCAGGTGAAAAGCCTCTCTCAATATCGGCACATTTACGAGCAGAACCAGCATGCTAAAGGCCCCCAGAACAACCCATTTAATTGTTTTGTTGGTTCGTTGCTTGAATGTTTGAATAATCGAGAGTCGTCTAGAACGATTCGCCAATATGAGTGCAACGTTTCCAAGCATGAGAGTCGCAAAGCTGAAGGTTCTGATCTGATCATCGCTCTTATCCGTATTCAATGCCCAAAAGTAAACGAGCAGAACGGTGACAAGAACCCCCAACCCTTGAATGATTGCAGTACCGAGAATCTGTCTATTTAATATTGTTTCATTGAGACTTCGAGGCTTGCGGTCCATAATTCCAGGATCTGGTTGTTCGGCCTCGAAAACCACCGAGCATGCCGGGTCGATTATCAGCTCCAGGAAAGCGATCTGCGCCGGAAGCAGTACAAGTGGCCAACTCGTCTGGAAGACAGGAATCAGTGCCATTCCGAATATTGGCACGTGTACTGCGATTGCATAGGAGACGGCTTTTTGTAGGTTTGCATAAATACCGCGACCCGAACGTATTCCTCCAGCAATTGAGGTGAAGTCATCATCGGTAATTACCATTGATGCTGCCTCACGTGCTACATCAGTGCCCCGCCCACCCATCGCAATTCCAATATCGGCGGCACGAAGAGCAGGCGCGTCATTGACTCCATCGCCCGTCATTCCCACCACCTCGCCATTGAGTTTTAGAGCACGTACCAACCGCAATTTTTGGTCTGGCACCATCCGAGCGAAGACGCTCACAGTCTTGATCCGCTCCGCGAGTTCGGCGTCACTTAGCTTGAGGATTTCAGCGCCAGTAATTACTCCCGCCTCGTGATTGATGCCGACTTCTTTAGCGATCGATAATGCAGTACCGGGGTAATCGCCCGTGACCATAACTGTACGTACTCCCGCGCGAGCGCATTCCGCAACTGCCTCTGGTACTCCAGGCCGAACTGGATCATGTAGGTGTACTAGACCAAGAAACACGAATTCGAAATCTCCTGGAGATTCTGGAAGTTTGCCGTGTGGGTCATACTCTGCTTTCGCTACCCCGAGAACGCGGAAACCACGCTTTGTAGCATCGTCTACATCTTTTATGATCGCTTTCATTCCCGACTCGTCCAGATTGCACAAACGCGCTATTGCTTCCGGTGCTCCTTTTGTGGCAACCACGAGACTCCCTTTCAACGGTGACTTCCACACGTGCGAGACTGCGAGCAGTTCATCGGAAATTGGATACTCATGGACCAACTGCCAACCTTCCTCATGGGAAGCGATGGCATGAAAGGCCTTGTCCATTGGATCAAAGGGACTAACGGGTGATGCCAGTAGAGCATTCTGCATGACCTCTCGATGCTTACTCGGAATCTCCCCACCATTTAGCACGTGCAATAGGCCGTCTGCATTTATCTCATGAACCGCCATCTGATTCATCGTCAAAGTGCCGGTCTTATCAACACAAATGACCGTTGCCGAGCCAAGAGTCTCTATAACAGGTGCCCTACGTGTTATCACTTTCTTCTTGGAGAGCCGCCAAGCACCAATCGTGAGAAAAAGAAGCATGATGACCGGAAACTCTTCAGGTATTAGTGCCATTGACGCAGCGATACCTGCGAGGGCACCTTGCGTCCAATCCTCTCGAGTCAGTCCATAGATGACAAACACTGATACCGCAGTTGTCAACGCCAAAACATTGACCACCCGCACGATTCGATCAACTTCTTTTTGCAGGCGAGTCCTTTCAATCTCGATTGTTTGAAGTGCTGTACCAATCTTGCCCAACTCAGTCTGTGTACCTGTTCCTATGATGGTCGCGCGGCCAAAACCCTTCACAACTAATGTCCCCGAATAGACCAGATCTCCCAGCTTCTTGCTTACTGAAAGGGATTCGCCAGTCAACATTGACTCATCTACACCCAGATTCGAAGCGACGAAAAGTTGACCATCGCCCGGAACTCGATCGCCCTCACTTAAAATTACGAGATCGCCACGAACAACTTCTCTTCCTGGAATTCTCATTTCAATTCCATCGCGGACCACAAGTGCCCGAGGAGAAGAGAGATCCCGAAGTGCGATGAGCGCCCGCTCGGTACGACGTTCTTGATAAAGCGATATACCAATCACAATGCAAACGGTGAGCATCAAAATCGACGCGTCAAGAATCTTTGAGAGTGCGAAGTTGATGATGCCAGCACAGAGAAGTAGAAGAAGCAGTGGTTCGCGAAGTACTAGGAGAAATTGCTGAAAGAAGCTCTTGGGTTTCGCACTCGGAGGTAAATTTGGACCGTCAGTGAGTAAGCGACGTTCCGCCTCACTCTGTGTGAGTCCAATTGAATTCACTTAGTTAGTCTATTGCTGCGCTAACCACCAACCTCATTTCAATAGCCGGATACATGCGTGCCAATGCCTTTGATACGCATTGCTCCATTACCTAAGCAATTTCTCAGGATTATGAGCAAGACACTGGAGTTCTTCCTTGGTAAAGTCCCCCAATGCGACTAACCAAGGGTGCCTCCCTTAAGTTATCGGGGGCTATCGTCTTAATATTGGCGACGCTATCAATTAGTTTTTCTGTTGTTTACGCTTGCCATGGCCCGAAGGAATCCACCTTAGTAGGCGTATCGAATCCCGTCTCCCAACAAAGCATCGAACCAGTAGCCGGAGACTTAAGCGCAAATGGTGGTTTCCAAAATATCTGTGTTGGAGCGGTATTTTTAATCCTCTTCCTCGGGCGCAAACACTTTTTGCCGGGCATATTCAAATCGTTGAAAGTCGTCAGGGACGCCCCTGACTGGCGAAGTTTCGTCCAAGGTATGCCTCAGAAATTTGCGTTCTCGCTATCACTTTCTCAATTAGGAGTTTCCAGAACATAATCACTCTCTCGTAATTCATGCCTCACTCCACTTACGAGAAATGGAATTATTGTGTTCAATTTATTAACCCTCCCTTCCCACTCCGAATTATTGGGTCAAGTATGAAGCGCGCAATTCTTGCCACGCTCGCCATTCTCTTTGCCTCACTAACTGCTCCGGCGCATGCCGCGCCTAATGTTCTCACCGTGCAGCGGGAGATCGATCGCCTTCGCATACTTGCAGCTGAGAAGTTCGAAGCGGCTAATGAAGCAAAGATTAAGATTGCGAATTTGATGCGTGAGAGTAGAAATCTAAAATCAGGTGAGAGCTCGGTACGCAAACAAGTCGAGTCGTCTAGGAAGTACTTCGCCCAAATTGCGATCGAGCAGTACAAACAAGATGGTCTGGGTGAGGGAATTGCACTTCTCTTTTCAAAGGACCCGAGTCGCTATTTGTCTGATGCGTCCGCCCTCGACGTACTTAATCGGCGATACGCCAACGAAGTGCGCAAATTAGCCTCCTCACAACAACGACTCGCTGCGAGCCAACTTGTAATTCGAGATAAGACTTCCGAGTTGAGATCCCAACAGTCGCGGCTCAATGTCGAGGTCGCTACCGCGAAGAGCGCACTTGAAAAGAGTGAAAAGATACTTAAGTCTCTCAAGGCCTCTGACCGCGTTCTCTTAGTTAAGAGACAGAAAGCCTCCCAAAGCAAGATTTTGAAAACATCCAAGAAGTACGCTCAAGGTTACGTTGGTGACGATTCACGCGGATCTATCGCATTGAAATATGCCCTCCAGCAAATAGGAGATATTTACGTCTGGGGAGGGGCAGGACCAACTAGATGGGACTGTTCGGGTCTTACCTTGCGGTCATTCCAAAGATCAGGTGTCTCACTTCCACACTCCGCTGCCATCCAGTTCGGATACGGGAAGTTGGTCTCTTACAAGAAGTTAAAGCCCGGAGATCTTCTCTTCTTCGGCAAGCCAATCAGCCACGTTTCAATCTATATGGGCGGCGGGAGAATGGTGCAGGCGCCGCGGGCAGGTAAAAAGGTGGAGGTCGTGCCCTTCACTTTAATGTTCGGATACAAACCATTCATCGGAGCGAAAAGAATATGACACCAAGAATCCGCGGCATTATCCTATTTGCCATAATAATTTTCCTACCACTGAATGTCACATCGGAATTGGCATCTGGTAAAACGCCAAAACCGACTCTTGCCCAAATCGAAGCGGCGAAGAAGGCCGAAAATCTGAAACGGAACACCGCCAAAGCAGCCAATGGCAAGTTGCTTGAAGCAAAGAAGACCTTGAACCAACTTGGAGCCATCGTGGAGGAGACTCACCAAGAGTACGTTAAAGCAAAAACTGAACTTGCCAAGAGCACGAAGCGGGCGGATTTAGTTGCGAAATATGCAAGGGATGCTTCCGCAGTGGTTACTGCAACGCACCGGGAAATTGGAAAGTTGGCCGTCAACGCATTTATTGACGGTGGCGGATTTACGGACTTCGAGGCCGTTCTGAGTTCAAATGGGCCGCAAGATCTGGTTGACCGACTTTCTACACTCAACAATCTTGGGAAAGGTAACTCTCAAGCACTGCTGAGATTTAAGAGTGCGGAGACTGCTGCCAGGGCGGCACAGCAAGTTGCTGATGCTGCCAAAAGAGATCAGGAAGCTGCCACCATTCAGGTTGCTTTGACTAAGAAAGTAGCCGAAGCCGCACAGGCCCAACAGCAAGATGAAGTGGACAGACTCCAAGCAGTTCAAGATGAACTCCTCAAGGAACTTGAATCTGCCAAGAAAGTACGAGTCACGCTGGAGCAACGTCGCCAACTCGCATTACTTGAAGAAGCGCGCGCTAAGAAAGCCTCCACCACCACAGGGCAGTCCAAGATCTGGAAGAGTGGCGGAGTTGCGGGTCGAAGCACTTTTAGAACAAGTGAGTCACAACGACTCAAAGCGGTCGAGTTCGCCAAAAAACAAGTCCTGGCGGGAAAACCCTATGTTTGGGGCGCAGAAGGCCCCAATTCTTTCGACTGTTCAGGACTCGTCTACGCCGCCTACCGGTATGCCGGGCTTGGGTGGCCAAATTGGGATCGTCTAAACGCATCTCTCTACTACAGCTACACAAAACATGTTGCAATTTCTGAATTGGAACCCGGTGACCTTCTGTTCTACTCCTACGACGGCAAAGTCAATTCCATACATCACATGTCAATCTATGCGGGAAATGGAATGGCTTGGGAAGCTCGCTCCACACGGAGTGGACTGCGCTACTCCAATATATATAGCGTGGATGGCATGATGCCATTTGGAGGTCGGGTGTAGGCGGCTAAGCCCAGTGTTTTCCCAAGTCATCACTACTCAAGATTGAGGCTCTGTCTCCAACTAATATTGCCAAGAAAATTCTTGATCCAGCTGCGTTGAATGCAATCGCGGAAGCGCCAGTTGGGACCGAAAAAGCACTCCAGGTTTTCCCATTGTCCTTTGTAATTCCACCGATGCCCATGCCGAGTGCAACAATTTCCTTTCGGTTTTTCTGGTTCCAATCAACTGCCATAGCACCTGGCGGTCCTCCGAAACGTGTCCAACTCTTCCCGCCATCGGTAGTTATTACCAATCCATTACTCATATCCGGGGCAATCACCCGCAATGGATTGATTGGATCTACCAGCATTGACCCCATGAAACCCTGACCAAATTTTGAATTTGCTACTTTCCAAGACTTGCCATTATTAATCGACCGAAGAAAACCAACTTGGGGAGAACCTAAATAAACATCCTTCCCGGCCGCGCCCAATGCGTGAATATCTGAGACCTTGCCGAAGAAACTAAAGCGAGTGAAAGTCTTCCCACCGTTGGTGGATTTAAATAATCCGTTATGTCCGCCGGCGAGGTAGCCCAACTTTGTGGTCGCCCACCCCATAATGTCGGCATTGTCTATTGAAGATATATCTCTCCAAGTACTTCCTTCATCTTTGGAGTTACTGCCGGCTTCATGTCCAGTAACGAAGAGACCATTTTTGGTGAAGGTTAAGGTGTGAATATCCCCTCCCACGAAAGTGCTTACCCGCTTGGCTTTGGCGGCAGCCTCAACAGCGAAGGCATTCTCTGAAATCGGAAAAGCGAAACCCAAAATCACAATTAAGATTGTCGAGGCGAGAAAGAATCCGCGTTTTCTTTCCTTCACCATGTGCGCCCGGAGGGACTCGAACCCCCAACCTTCTGATCCGAAGTCAGAAGCTCTATCCGTTGAGCTACGGACGCTGAAGGACCAAGGATAGCGTGGTTGGAAGATCTACTTTGACGATCCCAATCCGCTTGGCGAACCTGCCGCCCACACATACTTAATGTGGTCTGGATCCATCGCTTTATCGGAAATAACTTCGTAGTTGCCCCACACGGAATAACCACCGTCGACCCAGTAAGAACTATTTTCGCGTGCTGAACCCACCCAAATTATTTTGATGTGTTCGCTCCATCCGCTCCCACCTGTGACGTTTCCGTTCCATTCATTGGTATCCCACGCGCCTGCACAATAAGTAGGGTCGTTATAGCCGTGTGCATTGCAGGCGTCCCAAGCCGCATTCCACTTCATTACTAAGTGGTCATTTGCATAGGTTGGGTCGCCCCATACTTTTCCATTGAGAACTTTGTCGACACCGTCGGCTGGACCAGAGAAAATTCTGGCGCCGTAGTTATAACCATATTGATTGAAACCGCCAGCCGCTGATGCCTGTGGCAAAACGCTACCGAGTAGAGCGGCGCTTGCGAGTGAAACTATTGCCAGAGACCTCAATCCGATTTTCTTACCTTTTGCTACTTTGAAACTGTCGTCACGATTCGACATTCGATCCTCCTTAGGGGGTGTTGTTACCCTACCCTCAGATCCCCGAAAATGGGAGTGATCGCCCAAACGATCTCCCGCATCGTCCTAGTCAGAAGTTAGACTCTTTGACTATGTCGGAGAACTTGATTGAAGTCCGTGGACTCACCAAGGTATACGGGGGTTTCGTCGCCGTTGATGGAATCAATTTTGCTGTACGGAAAAGTGAATCTTTTGGGCTACTTGGCCCCAATGGGGCCGGTAAGTCAACGACCATGCGAATCATCGCCGCTACATCGCAACGTACTTCTGGTGATGTCCTAGTTCTTGGCAAAGATCCCGAAAAAGAAGGTCCACAGATTCGTGCCCACCTTGGAGTGGTACCACAGCAAGATAATCTGGATGTTCAACTGACCGTAACTGAGAACCTCTATATATACGGTCGCTACTTCGGCCTTTCCAAGAAATTCGTGAAATCAAAGATCAACGACCTCCTTGAATTCGCCCAGCTAGAGGAGAAGCGTGATACCAAAGTTGAGACGCTCAGCGGGGGCATGAAGCGCCGACTGACAATTGCTCGTTCACTTGTCAGCGAACCGGACATACTTATTCTGGACGAACCCACAACTGGTCTTGATCCGCAGGCACGTCATATTCTCTGGGATCGGCTTTTTCGCCTTAAGGAAGATGGAATAACTCTCCTCATCACTACGCACTACATGGACGAGGCCGAGCAACTCTGCGACCGATTGATCGTGATGGATAAAGGTAAAATTATGGCTGAGGGTAGTCCCGCCTCGCTAATAAAGAAGTACTCGACAAAGGAAGTCCTTGAAGTTCGGTTTGGCTCCAACAGAAACGCCGAGATGGCACCTCAAATGGAAGAACTCTGCGAGCGCATCGAAGTCTTGCCTGATCGAATCCTCCTTTACACAGAGGATGCCGAGGAAGTCCTCGAAAATATTATTGGGGCGGGACATCACCCAAACACTTCGCTGGTGAGACGAAGCTCTCTGGAGGATGTCTTCTTGCGACTCACCGGCAGAAGTCTGGTCGAGTAATGAGCACGCTGAAAGAAGAACGTTCTATCCCAAGATTCGGCGCGCTCTACATCCTCGAAGCCCGGATGAGGACAATGTTCAAGTTTTTCTGGGTTATTGCTTCAATAGCAATCCTCAACCCAATTCTCTATCTGATTTCCATTGGTTTGGGTGTCGGAACACTGATCACCAACAACCTCGGCCCCAATGGAATGGATGGTGTTTCATACATGACCTTCATTGCACCAGCTCTCTTGGCGACGAGTGCCCTGCAAGGAGCAATGGATGAGGTAATTTTCCCCACGTTGGACGGGTTCAAATGGGCGAAGATCTTTTACGGCATTAATTCGACCCCGCAAACCGGCTCTACTATCGCGGCCGGTGTATTCCTAACTGCCATGGTCCGCACTGTCGGAAGCGTGTTGGCTTACGCTGGAATCTTGTACCTCTTCGGTGCAATGGATTCGCCGCACGCGTATTTAGCAGTGCCCATAGCCATATTGGCTGGAGCAAGTTTCGGCGCTCTCATGTTGGCACTTGCCTCGCACGTCCATAACGAGGATATTTTCTTCACGATTGTCGGTCGATTTGTCATCGGTCCGATGTTCCTTTTCTCAGGGACTTTCTACCCGCTAGATACCCTGCCCACCGGACTTCAGTTCTTCGGGTGGATTTCTCCGCTCTGGCACGCAACTGAGTTAGGCAGATTCGCGACCTATGGCCATCATATAAATGCAACGATGCTGACTGTCCATTTCCTATTTCTTTTTACGATGCTAGTGCTAGGTCTGATATTTGCTTTCAAGCAGTACACCCGAAGATTGGCGAAATAATGTTGTTGAACGCAGCCGTCGCTATCGCCGAACGGAGAGCAGGCAAGCTCGGAGAGCGGTACTACGCTGGACGATCACGCGCAGTCATTGAACGAAGTTATATTGCATTCAAATCATCAACGTGGTTCGTAATTCTCTCTGGCTTTATCGAGCCCGTGCTTTACCTCCTTTCCTTTGGCTATGGTGTCGGTGAATACATAGGAAACATCGATTCAGGCACAGGAAAGATGGTTTCCTACGCAGCGTTTATCGCTCCGGGATTACTGGCTACAAGCGCCATGAACGGCGCGATCTACGATTCCACTTGGAATGTTTTTTTCAAACTGCATGAGAGTCGTCTCTATCACGGCATGCTTGCAACATCCCTTGGTCCCCTTGATGTTGCCCTCGGTGAGATGGCTTGGGCGCTTCTGCGTGGACTCGTCTACGCAATGGGATTCATGATCGTCGTTGCGCCACTCGGTCTTATTCCGAGTTGGTGGGGTATTCTTGCGATTCCCGCGGCGGTATTAATTGCCTTTGGCTTCGCCGCCTTTGGAATGGCGGTGACCTCGTATTTCAAGACATTTCAGCAAATGGGAATGATCAATATTGCTCTCCTTCCAGTCTTTCTCTTCTCTGGAGCGTTTTACCCGCTCTCGGTCTTTCCAGGGTGGACTCAGGCCTTAATCAAAGCGCTCCCGCTCTGGCACGCCATCGAATTGATTAGAGGACTCACGCTGGGAGCAATCCATACGGGAATGTTGACCCATGTCCTCTATTTTCTTACGATGATTGCAATCGGTCTGGTCTTCACAACAAGACGCCTTAACGCGCTCTTCATGAGCTAACCGGCTAGAAAGTACCCGAGTCGGGGTACTTGACATTGACAGCATTATGATGTCATTATGACGGCATGAAGATGTCAAAGTTCACCGAGCTCCTATCGGCAGACCTCAAAGCCCTCGGACAATTGGGCGGGCCAGAGCTTGAATCTGCCGTTTCGCGCCTCATTCCCACGCTAGCGCCAGTATTGCGGACCCGACTTCTGGAGGCACTGACTGAAGTCGCGGGGGAGTTGAAAGACCAACTTCCCGGCGCCCAAGTCCAGGCTCGTTTGAACGGAGACGAGGTCGAACTCGTTTACCTGCAGGACGAATCGGCGGTGAGGGAGACCCCATCTGAATTAAACGCGCGAATCACTCTTAGGTTGCCCGAGGATCTGAAGTCTCGAATCGAGACCGCAGCCACTAAGGAAGGTATCTCGCTCAACTCCTGGTTACTCAAGGCCAGTGAGCGGGGAAGTTTTTCAGTGTCAATCGGCAGTCGACAACTTAAAGGAAAGGGGAGAAGTTGATGATTAAAAATGAGACATCGCACGCCTCGCTTAAAGAGAGCTTCGACATCGAAAATCCCGAAGTCTATGTGGAAACCGTTTCAGACGATGTACAAGTCATGGAATCGATGGACGGAAAGTGTCATGTCGAGATCACCGCAAGGTCAGAGACGTCAACTCCTTTGGACCAATTAGTTGAGATTAAAGTGAGTGGAAGAAGACTTTCAGTTCAGGCGTTTCATAAGAAGAAAGGTTTCCTCGAATTCCTCAAGTATGGATCAATTGATCTCCTAGTCGTAGTCAAAATACCGCAGACAGCCGAACTCAAGATTAAGACAGTCTCAGGGGATCTAGAAGTGGCTCCGGCCGTCACAAAAGTTGATGCCATTACTGTTTCAGGAGACATCGCAATCCTCCGCAATCCTTTTGGAGCATGCGACTTAAAGACGGTTTCAGGAGACATTACGACTCATACTTTCTCGTCCTGCGAATACAAACTGAAAAGTGTCAGCGGAGATATTCGCGTTCACATTGCTCCCGGTCTCGATGTTGAAGTTGACGGGAAAACCATTAGCGGCGACTTGGAATCTGAAATTTCCCTCGACTCAATAAGTGATTCCCATTCCGAGAGCAAGGAATCAGTAACCATAACCGCAGCTACCGTTAGCGGCGATTTCACTTTGGCGAGAAATTAGATAGGAGTCATGAACATGGCAAGAAGAAGAAAACAATCCGTCGGTACAGGACTTCATTCAGGCTTTTCTCATGATGAGACAAGAGTAAACAACAGTCCAAAGTCGATTGGATTCACGAACAGAGATCTTCTCTTTCTGCAAGCCTTAGGTCGCGTTCACTAACAGGACGTCATTCCTCCTCAACCGATGCATCTGTGAACATTGGAGGGATAGTTGGATTGAAAGTGAATTTTGTTCGCACTGCGGACAATAAAGTGAAAATATTGTTCTAAGTTTGTGTTTCAGGGCGATGTGTATCAAAGGTCACTCAACAGTTTCTTATCAGAATTTCCTTCCGTGAGAGAATACTCAGACAAATATCTGGAGGAGGAAATATGCCCGCGGATTTTATGCCTGGTCTAGAGGGTGTAATTGCATTTGAGTCAGAAATTGCCGAACCAGATAAAGCGGGGAGTGCACTGAGATATAGAGGTGTCGATATTGATGACCTCGTCGGCAGAGTCTCTTTTGGAAATGTTTGGGGGTTACTGGTTGAAGATAAATTCAACCCAGGTTTACCCTCTGCAGAGCCATTTCCAATTCCTATTCATTCCGGCGATGTGAGAGTAGACGTCCAGTCTGCAATTGCAATGCTCACACCGGCTTGGGGACTTAAGCCACTCTTGGATATTTCTGATGATGAAGCGAGAGATAATTTAGCTCGAGTCGCTGTAATGGTTCTTTCATATGTCGCCCAGTCTGCAAGAGGCACTTTGCAACCTATGGTTCCTCAGTCAGAAATTAACAAGGCCCACACCGTAGTTGAGAGAATGTTAATGGGGTGGCGGGGAGAGATTAATCCTATCCACGCGCGGGCAATCGATGCTTATTTCGTTTCTGCGGCCGAACATGGCATGAACGCCTCAACATTCACGGCGAGAATAATTGCGTCTACCGGCGCCGACGTAGCTGCGGCCATTTCTGGAGCCATTGGTGCAATGTCTGGCCCACTTCATGGTGGTGCACCATCACGGGTACTCCACATGATTGAAGAAGTTGAGCAGAGAGGTGACGCCCGTAAGTACGTAAAGGAGTTGCTGGATAAAAAGGAACGTTTGATGGGCTTTGGTCACCGAATATATCGTGCGCAGGATCCGCGAGCGCGAACGCTTAGGAGAACTGCACAAGAACTCGAAATTCCACGTTATGAAGTTGCACTCGCATTAGAGAAGGCGGCTCTTGCAGAGTTGGCCGAGCGCAGTCCCGATCGTGTCCTAGAAACCAATGTCGAATTTTGGGCTGCGATAATTCTCGACTTTGCTGAAATCCCGAGCCATCTATTCACTTCTATGTTTACTTCCGCCCGGACAGCTGGTTGGAGCGCCCATATTATGGAACAGAAACGCACCGGAAAGTTGATAAGACCCTCGGCAAGATACATCGGTAAAGGACCGCGTCGCACGGAAGAAGTCGCTGGTTGGGACACAACCGTCTCAGCCCTGCATGTTTAATTAGTATCGCAACTCCCCGCGATCGATCTTCACAAGGAGAGGTGAGGCATGACCAAGTTATTTAATGATCCGGCATTGTTCATGGATGAAATGCTGGAAGGATTTTTTGATATCTACCCGCACTACGTGATGCCAGTTCCAGGGGGAATGATCCGTTCGACTGAATCCGACGCCAACAAAGTGGCGGTTGTAGTAGGCGGAGGATCAGGCCATTACCCGGCTTTTTACGGTGTCGTGGGGCATGGATTTGCGGATGGTGCCGTCGTGGGAAATATCTTCACATCACCTTCAACTCAAGACGTATACAACGTCTGCAAAGCCGCTCATAGGAGTGGTGGGGTACTGCTCATAACAGGCAACTACGCCGGGGACGTCTTGAACTTCAAACAAGCCCAAGAGAAGTTGAACGCCGAAGGCATCCGTACCGAGTATCTCTGGACGACCGATGATGTAGCCAGTGCTGTACTGGAAGAGAAGCAGAAAAGACGAGGTATTGCAGGAAGCTTTGCGGTATTCAAGGTGGCTGGCGCGGCTGCAGAAGAGGGTCGGAGTCTTGCGGAAGTGTACAAAGTAGCTACAAAAGCGAACGATTCCATCCGTACTTACGGCGTCGGGTTCTCTGGCTGCACCCTCCCGGGCGCCAAAACTCCCCTCTTTTCGGTACCGGAAGGGAAAATGGAGTTGGGTCTGGGAATTCATGGGGAACCTGGTATTTCAGAGGACGCAATCCCAACTGCCCATGAGCTTGCGGAGACCTTGGTCGCCGGCGTGCTCGAAGAATTGTCGGAGATGCCCATAAAGCGTGTGGCGGTAATCCTCAACGGATTGGGCGCAACCAAGTATGAGGAGTTATTCGTCTTATGGAAATCTGTTTCAACACTTATAAGCAATCGTGGCTACACGATAGTTCAACCTGAAGTTGGCGAGATTGTTACAAGTTTGGATATGGCAGGTTGCTCCCTGTCGATCATGCTACTTGACCCTGAACTCGAAAGGCTCTGGTGTGCACCAGCTGATACACCTGCTTACCGAAATGCGTCGAATCGGATACAAACTCGGCAACGCGATGAATTGGCAAGTGAGGACAGAGACATCTCGATAGCGTCGCCCTTAAGTGCCTCGGACTTCTCTCATCAGTCCGCGCAATGGACAGCTGGAGTAATTTCGGGAATTTGCCAAATGCTCGAAGAAGTTGCCGAGGAATTAGGTCGGATCGATGCCGTTGCAGGAGATGGCGACCACGGAAGAGGAATGTTGAAGGGGGCCAAGGCTGCGCAAGATGCCGCTTTTTCTCTCGTTTCACGTGGCGGCGGACTCGGTTCGCTCTTCACGGAGGTAGGTGAAGCATGGGCTGCCAAAGCTGGTGGGACGTCCGGTGTTCTTTGGGGCGCTGGACTTGGCAGTATTGCTAAAAAAATCGGAGATGACGCGACGTCACTAACATCCAAAGAAATAGTTGAGGCGGTCAATGGCTTTATTTCCACCATCGCACAGTTAGGCAAAGCCGAACTTGGCGATAAGACAATGCTTGATGCCATGATTCCTTTCGCTAAGACACTTGGGGCGGAAGTCGAGAAGGGTTCTCCAATTAAAATTGCGTGGGAGATGGCATGTGTTCAAGGTAAATTATCTGCCAAAGAGACCTCTCATCTAAGTCCAAAAATTGGAAGAGCTCGCCCGCTTGCCGAGAGAAGCCTTGGGAATCCAGATGCGGGTGCTATTTCCTTTGCGATGATCGCGAAGAAGATTTCCGAATATATCTAAGGGGAGTGCGATGAATGTGATTGGAAAACAGTGTCGTTGAACCTGGCAGGCTCCAGGGTTCTAATAACCGGTGCGACAAGCGGAATCGGAAGAGAAACTGCCCTTTTACTTTCGAAAATGGGTTGCGTTGTCGCTATCAATGGTCGACGTGCAAATCGCCTCGAAGAATTAATTTCAGAAATTGATTCTGGGGAGAACAAGGCGTTTGCGTTTCAAGGAGACTTGGCAGATCCGGATGTCGCAAAGAAAGTGGTGGACAGCGCTGCTGAGACGATGGGTGGGATTGACATATGTATCAATAGTGCTGGCTTACTCCTGACAGGTCCTTTCGCGGGAGTGCCCAGAGATGAAATTGATCGCATGATTGAAATCAATTTCAGAGGCGTTCTCTCTGTATCCCATGCGGTCATTCCTCATCTTGTAGATGCCGCCAGCAAAAATGGGAATCTCATTGCCGATTTAGTAAATATCAGTTCAGCGGCAGGCCGTCGAGTAGTGAAGAATTCAGCCGTCTACAATGCCACCAAATGGGCCGTTATTGGCTTTAGCGAAACGCTCCGGATGGAACTCGCAGATAAGCGCGTACGCGTCGGGTTGATTGAGCCAGGCTCCGTTAATACCGAAATCCAGAACAATATCCGCCCAGAAATTCGCGCAATACCAAGACCAGAATTTGCCGGGTATACAAAGCTAGAGGCCATCGATATTGCAGAAGCAATACTATTTATGGTGACTCGTGACAGTCGCGCAGCGGTAAATGAATTACTAATTCGCCCGTCTGAACAAATTACCTAATCGAATCTTCTCTAAACCTCGACAACCAACGCAATCCCCTGACCCACACCTATACACAATGTGGCCAGACCATATCCGCCACCCTCTCGTTTGAGCGCGTGCACCAAGGTCGTCAGTATTCGAGATCCAGAACTGCCCAAGGCATGACCTAGGGCAATTGCACCGCCAGACTTATTGACCTTGGTCGGGTCAAGGTCTGGCCAGTGCTTCAGACAAGCAAGAGTTTGGGAGGCGAATGCTTCATTTAACTCCACCAATTTAATATCGCTCCACTTTAGTCCCGCCCGTTGCAAGGCCTGATTCGATGCTTCAACCGGACCTAATCCAAATAATTGAGGTTCGACTCCAGAGGTGCCACGAGAAACTATTCGCGCTACAGGTGAGACGCCGATAGTCTGCGCGGCCTTCTCATTGCCCAGAAGTACGCTCGACGCTCCGTCATTCAATGGAGATGAGTTCCCCCCGGTTACAGTGCCTGCCGATTTAAAGGCTGGGCGCAATTTGGCAAGCGCTTCCAAAGAGGTATCTGGTCTGATTGATTCATCCCGCAGCAGTGTTGTGTTGGGGACAATTACGACCTCCTCATTGAAATTTCCGACCTCCCAGGCTCGATGCGCTTTCATATGACTCTCATATGAATATAGATCCTGATCTTCCCGAGTAATAGAGAATCGCTCCGCCAAAATCTCTGCTCCACCACCGAGCGAGGTTGTCCACTCTTCTCGCATCAGCGGGTTCACAAATCGCCAGCCAAGTGTCGTGGAGTGCATAACCTCAGATCCTCGCGGAAACCCTTTCTCGGGTTTTCCTATGACCCAGGGAGCGCGAGACATAGATTCGACACCTCCAGCGATCACCACTGAAGAATCACCCACGGCGATAGAGCGAGAGGCCGAAATCACGGCTTCGAGCCCCGAACCACAGAGGCGATTTACCGTACTTGCCGGCACAGAGGTTGGCAGTCCGGCAAGCAAGATAGCCATT
The DNA here is from genome assembly GCA_049287065.1 of Candidatus Nanopelagicaceae bacterium. Taxonomy (GTDB): domain Bacteria; phylum Actinomycetota; class Actinomycetes; order Nanopelagicales; family Nanopelagicaceae; genus QYPT01. Next base: position 105,244 of record JBAQFB010000006.1, on the reverse strand, counting down.
CGCCCAACATTTCTATTCTCTTCTCCTGCGCCATTTGCATTGCCCAGAATTACCTCATCAATAGAGGCAGGATCAAGGGACGAATTTTTGATTAGTAGCGACTTAATCGCAAAAGCGGCCAGATCATCTGGGCGGATCGACGAGAGTCCACCACCGTAATTTCCTGTCGGTGTACGAACTGAATCGTAGACATACACTTCGTCAATATTCTTAGTCATTTAAAGTCCCAAATTAGAAAGAAAGGGCAATATCGAATCCGGAAGTGGAACGTCGAGCATTTTCTCGAAAAACAGATAGACGCCAAAACTCGACAGCAACGAGACAATTACGTTTGTTGTGATCTTTCCTTTACCCATGGTTGAGGTCAAGAAAAGCATGAATGCGAGAATTGAAATGTTGTAACCGAGTGGTTCAAAAAAGAATGCGAGTGCAAACATTGCAAGCAATAGTCTTGCCACCCGATAAATTCCCTTTGGGTCAAGATCTTGCTCAACCTGATTGTTAATACTCTCTTTTAACTCAGCTAGAAACCAGAAGAAGGCCGCAATTGCCAAGAAAAGTCCCACCCAGAATGGAAAAAAGCCCGGCCCTGGGGACCCTGATTCACTGTATCCCATCGATTTTGCTTGAATGGATAAGTAAGCGCCAATCGATAGAAGCACACAGGCGAGTGCGAGTCTTAGATACCTGATCCAGGCTCGACCTTCAATTTGCGCTGGTTCTTGGATGTCGTCCATTGTCGCCCCTATTCGATTGCTTGAATATTTTTCAATGCGCTGATTTGCTCTTCGCTGTAACCAATCTCCTTCAGAAGTTCATCTGTGTGTTCCCCGAGGCGTGGAGGAGAGAGTCTGGCTGTAACCGGAGTCTCGGAAAGCCAGAGAGGAGTTTGAACCAACTTCACAGTTCTATTGCCCTCTACGGCCATTTCTACAGTTGCATCCGTCTCTTCAAGTATTGGGTCATTGGCAATATCCGAGATCGTATTCACAGGCACGCAGGGGACATTTGCGATTTCCATGGCGGATATGCACTCCTGGGTAGTGAGTTTCTTTGTCGCCTCAGATATCAAACGCACTAACTCGTTCCGGTTGGCATACCTAGCCTTTAGCACGTTGAAACGTGAGTCGTCCCCTAGCTCTGGCATGCCTAGCCCCGTCGCACACCGTCGCCACATTTCATCATTCGCAGACGTAATACAAACCCAACCATCCGATGTGGGAAATGCTTCATTTGGAAGCCCTAGACGATTTGCCGTCCCCCACTTCTCGGGCATTCTTCCCGACATCCAATAGTCGGTTAGGAAATGATTCAAGTAGGCCAACTGACCACCAAGCATGGAGGTGGTCACTTCTTGGCCTTTTCCAGATTTTTCCCGATGAAATAATGCAGCAAGAATTCCGACCGTAACAAACATGCCCGCAGTTAGGTCGGCTACCGAAGATGGATTGCGAGTTGGCGGACCGCCCGGATGACCAGTGATACTTAGTAATCCGCTAAAAGACTGAATAGATAAATCATTTGCGGGCCGCTTGCTCAATGAACCTACATGTCCAAATCCTGAAATCGATGCAAACACTAGGCGTGGGTTTAGTTTTGCCAAGTCTGGGTATGCCAGTCCAAGCCTTTCCATAACTCCTGGGCGATAATTATGAATGAGTACATCGGCGTTCTTGACTAGATCCTTGATAATCGCCTTGCCTTCAGGAGTTTTCAAGTCAATGGAAATGCTTCGCTTGTTTCGATTATGAGTCAAGAAGGGAGAGCCTGGCTTGATCTCTCCCTCATCAACACCATAGTCGCGAGATTCATCTCCGCGGCCAAGTCGTTCTACCTTTATCACATCCGCTCCGAGGTCCCCTAAGAGCTGAGATGAGAATGGACCAGCAAAAACTCTCGTGAGATCAATGACTCTAACCCCGTCTAGAGCTCCGGCTGAGAAGGTAGCTTCACTTGAATACATTCCTAGTAATCTCCCAATTCTGAAGTTATAAGGACTGCGGCATCACCCACAGTTAGTTTGTTCCCCTCATTGTCTTCGCACCAAACATCCAGTTCCAATTTAATATTTCCATTGCCTTCATCGGATCGTGAAGTGATCACGCCACGTGTCGTAATAGGAATATTCGCATAAGTGGGCTTTATGAATTTCGTACGAAGTTCTCCATGTGCTACATAATGAGCGCCGAAATGGTCCGCCATCATTGAAGAGAGCCAGTTTGTAGAGTGCATCCCATCCGCAATCGCCGCAGGCAATCCTTGGGACCGTGCATACTCATCGTCGGTGTGAATATTGTGTTGTACTGGTTGACGACTTCCCATCGCCCCCGAGAGCATACCTATGCTGTACCACGCAATACGTTCCATTGTTAATGGTCTAGTTGGACCGTAAATGTTGTCACCAATAGCGTAATCTCTAACTTTCTTCGTACTCTTAGACATCTTTTCTCGTTTCAATGGTCTTGTAGGACAGTAAAGTTAAATCGTTGTAAGTGGTTACCAGTCTTCCGTCAGAAGTTTCGACCTTCAGTTCATAGTGTAAGTAGTCGCCGCCCCGCTTGTTATAGCGCTCGACTATCCCGCCGCTCACAACCAACTCTTCGCCGACGTAGGCAGGACTATGGTGCTTCGCGTGATACTGGTAGTGAATACGTGCGTCGTCCGTGCGGATTCCCGCCATACGACGTTCTTCATTGCAGTTCGCTTCAAGGATTCGCATTTTGTCAGCGTGAATCATGCTAGGTGGACGCAATTGACGATTGAAGGGCGCCACTGCTGAGTAATACCACTCTGTCGAATCTTCCATTGCGTGTGCATATTCGGAACAAATGAACGGAGTAACGACATAACGTATCGGTTCAAACATATCCCCCGTTTGAAGATCCGCAATCGTTTTACCTATCATAATTTTTCCTTTCTCTCGATTCGTGCGTTTCTGTAACTTTGACTTAATTGAATATCTAGCTCGACGTCGACACTTGAAATTTAAGAGGTGCGGCCGTGACACTTTCAAGAAATTCTTCAGTCACGCCTTCGGCCAACTCTTCAACTATTAGACCTTCTTCTGAAATCGCGATCACTGCGTACTCCGAGACTATGTAGTCCACGACATTTCGCGCAGTAAGGGGATAAGTGCAACTCCTAACAATCTTGGGCTCGCCGACCTTATCGACGTGCTTCATCATTGCGATGACTTGCTTGGCGCCGACAGCCAGATCCATTGCACCACCAACTCCAGCGATGACGGCATTTGGCGACATCCAGTTGGCCAAATCTCCAAATTCTGAAACTTGAAATGCCCCTAATACAGCCGTGTCCAATCGCCCTCCGCGGGCAATTGCAAAGGAGACGTCGTGTGCCACCACCGAAGCCCCACCTATAAGTCCGACAGGTTTGCTTGCCGCATCAATAACATCGATATCGATCATTTCGTCTGGATATAGACCTCTATAACCAATTAACCCGTTTTCACAATGTAGATAGATTCCAAGATTTTCATCCATCTGATCCGCAACCAGTCCTGGCATTCCGATGCCAAGATTTACATAACTCCCGGGCTTCAAAAGAGTAATTACTTTTCGAGCCTGCTCATACTTGTCCCACCCTGCAGAGAGACTCACTTGTGATCCTCCGATACATAAATTTGATCTACGAAAATTCCAGGAAGGTGGACATCGTCAGGCGCAATCGCCCCCACTTCAACCAATTCATCAACTTGCACGATTGTTCTTTTGGCGGCCATCGCCATGAGCGGATTAAAACTTCGGGCGGCGTAGCGAAATCTCAAATTGCCCATCGCATCGGCTTGATCAGCCTTAATGATTGCAAAATCGCCAGGCAGGGATTCTTCAAAAATGTAGTTCTTGCCCTGGATGACCCTGCTCTCCTTGTTATTTCCTAAGAGCGTTCCCACGCCCGTGGGCGTGTAGAAACCACCAAGGCCGGCACCTGCCGAGCGCAATCTCTCCGCCAGGGTTCCTTGCGGTGTTAATTCAACTTCCACTTCTCCTCTTGCGACTTGGTTTCGAAAATCCACTGCCCCGGAATGAACTGGGAAAGTCGCAATTACCTTAGAGATCAACCCTGCGCCGAAAAGTTCACCTACGTCGCCGGGATTTCCCATTCCGCAGTTGTTTGTCACAATTGTCAGATTCCGCGGTGCCAGCGACTTAACGGCAAGAATCAATTCTTCCGGAATGCCTATTCCGCCCCACCCTCCGACCAGGAGGACGGCGCCATCATGAATTCCGGCAACCGCCTCCTGCGGAGAGAGAACGACTTTCCTATGAACGGGAGCTACTTGTCCCAATGCTTTCACTCCCTTTCTGAGTCTCTTATTACTTCTTTATGGCTTTGCCTACGGAACGAAGTACCGGTGCATAGGCATTCATTGCCTTGACGGCAATTGCTCTTGCTTGGTTTCCAGTCTTGTATCTAACCAATTCAAAAGTCTTCTCCATATTCGCTTTCACGACAGGATCCTCAAGCGCAATTTGGATGGCACGTTGAAGTGCCAGACGAATTGTTGCTGAAAGGCCCGGAGGCCCGACAACTGCTGAGGGATTTGAAATTGTGTACTTATATAGATCCTTCGACATAGGAACCCCCATAGATTCCAGCAGTGGCCAACTTTCAGACTCAATAAGAACGGGAATTAAGTCACCCGTCTTTACGTGAGCCACGGTGGTCGAAGCCGAGTTCTGTCCCATATCAGCATCGCCCGAAAGCAAACGAAGAACTGATTCCGCGCCGCCCGATGTAGCAAGAGCACGGTATTGAATTCGCCCGACTGCCTTACTAAACAACGCGGTTCCAAGATCTGGGAGGCCATAACCACCCGATGTAACATCAATAAGGACTCTCTTCTTGCCGGCCGCGATGACATCCTCAATCGTTTTGAATCCCGACTTCTTAGAAACAAATCGCGCCGCCACAGATTCATGAGTCGATGCGATATAGGCCATTTTGAAGGGGTTAAACCCGATTGCGGTTGTCAGAGGAATAATTGTTTGGATCGAACCAGAGAGCATTCCGATAGTTTGCCCATCCGGTGTCGCGTTGTAGACGCGTTGTGCTCCCACAGCGCCATTTCCGCCAGCGACGTTCTCGACTACAACTGGGACTTTGAGCGTTTCTTCCATGCTCTTTGCGAGAAGTCTGCCAATGATGTCTGTGCTACCACCAGGGCCATAGGGAACGATTAATGTGATCGGACCGGATGGCTTCCAAGCTGCGTTGGCTGGGGCTGTTGCGTAAACTACTAAACTAAGAGTGCAGGCAATAGCAATACCCAGACTTACGAGTCTCTTACCTTTCATCTCTTTCTCCATTTCTCATTGTTCATAGGTGTGTTCTTTTACTTCTACTTCGAATTAGCCGAAGCAGAAATGCCTCTTCGCGACTTTGCGAATTTGTAGATTCTCATTCCAATTGGGATTAGGGCGATGAGAAAAGCAAGTGAAATGAAGGTGATAGATGCCGGGCTCCGAAAGAGAATACCCAAGGAGCCACCCGACATTTGTAGAGACTGACGGAGCGACTTCTCCAAAATTGGCCCCAAGATCACGGTCAAAGTAATAGGCACCAGCGGAAAATCAAGTAACTTCGACAAATACCCAAATATCCCAAAGGCAAAAAGCACCCAAATATCAAACATGCTGCGGTTGATGCTGTAAGAGCCGACGAGCATGAAAACTAAAATCAGAGGGAAGAGAATGTGATACGGAACCTGAAGTACTTTCACCCAAACGCCAACCAGAGGTAAGTTCATTACGAGCAGAATCAGATTCCCGATGAAAAGGCTGGCAATAATTCCCCACACCAGCGTTGGATTCTCAGTGAATAGTGCAGCTCCTGGCTGCAAGCCGTTGATGAGGAAAGCACCCATCAATATCGCAAGAGTCGGGGAGGCGGGAATTCCAAGCGTAAAAAGCGGAATCATAGCTGCGTTTGCGTAAGCATTGTTCGTAGTTTCTGGTCCGGCGACTCCTTGAATTGCTCCTTTACCGAATTTCTCGGGAGTCTTGGAAAGTCTCTTTTCCATCGCGTAAGAAACCAAGGTAGGCGCTACTGTGCCAATTCCGGGAATAATTCCTAAAACCGTTCCTAGTACGGATCCGCGGGCGATGGCCCCTTTAGAATCATTAAAATCTTTTTTTGAAAAACTTGACTTCGTTTTATTATTCGTAAATGAATCTACAAACCTGCAATGTGCGTGATGGAGTATTTCACCAAGCCCAAATAATCCCATAATAATCGGGACAAAGTTCAAACCGTCCAGTAGTTCATTTCTTCCAAATGTCAGACGAGTGGTACCGGTAAAGAGATCTGTTCCAGGAATTACGATCGCCAAACCAAGCAGGCCGCTCAACACGCTGAGCAAAACGGATCTAGAACCAAGACCAATCAACAAAGTTAGACCAACCAATAAAAGAGCAAAGAGTTCGGGCGGACCAAATTTCAATGCAACCCGACCAAGCGCGGGGGCCGCTAGTACTAGGACGATCGTCGCAAAAGTTCCTCCTATGAAGGACCCAATTGCTGCAATGCCGAGCGCTGAGCTACCTCTGCCTTCCTTAGCCATCTGGTAACCATCAAGGGCTGTTATGGCCGATGATCCCTCTCCAGGAACATTGAAGAGAACAGTGGTAATTGTTCCGCCATACATCGCGCCGTAGTAAATGGCACAGAGCATGATGATCGCTCCGGTTGCATCAAGATGAAAAGTCAGGGGAAGAAGAATTGCGATTCCTGCAATAGGTCCAATACCTGGGAGCATTCCAACAAGCATTCCTAGAGAACATCCGATAAGTGCAAAAAGGAGATTCATTGGCTGGATGGCAGTCTGGAAACCTGACATTAAGAAGTTGAGCGTTCCCATTCCGTCTCCCATTCTTTCACTGTAAATAGGACTAAAAACATACGAGAGTAGTCTGTTCGCTATGCGCACATCTGTTCGTTATTTGCACAACCTTATCTAGCCCATTTGAAAAGTCAAGATAAAAACCGGCCAGATTGTTGATATATACAATAAATTTTTGTTATCTTTCTCTTCATTCAGCCAACGTGCAGAGCAGTTTGAGATTCACATCGTTCAATTTTGATGAGAGGTACCCCTTGGTAGCGAAAGCACGCAAAGAAAGTGAAACTGAGCGAGATCCATTCGTTCAGTCCTTAGCTCGTGGGCTAAGCATTCTTAAAACTTTCGATGTCGACCATAGTCAAATGACACTAAGTCAGATTGCTTCGCGAACTGAGCTCAGCCGCGCCGCTACACGTCGATTCTTGTTGACGCTCCAACATCTTGGATATGTATCCGTAGATGGAAGAAATTTCCAACTGACTGCGAAAGTTCTCGATTTAGGATTTGGGTACTTGTCCTCACTTTCATTGCCAGAAATTGCACAACCTCACCTAGAACTTCTGGCCTCAAGAATTCATGAATCGGCATCAGCGTCTGTCCTCGACGGAACCGATATTGTGTACGTCGCTCGTGTTCCGATTAGTCGCATTATGTCTATTCGAATTAACATTGGTACGCGAATGCCAGCACATGCGACCTCTATGGGACGGGTCCTACTCTCTGGACTAACCAGTATCGAACTTGCAAATTACGTTAGCTCAATTGAAATGCCACGGTATACCCCTACGACGATAACCACGAAGTCGGGTTTGATGAAAGAAATCGCTAAAGTGAGATCAAATGGCTATTCCATAGTTGATCGCGAACTCGAATACGGTCTTCGATCAATTGCCGTTCCAATTCTGAGTAGTTCGAAGAGGATCGTGGCGGCAATTAATGTGGCGACTTCCTCGCAAAGCAACACATTGGAGTCGATGAAGAAGAACATACTCGTAGAACTAAAAGATACTGCCTCGAAAATATCAGAAGACTTGGCTGCGGTGCGCCAATTTTCAACCGATGCACCAGTCCTTCATAAAGGGCTGGCTCGCTAGCTCTTCTTCGAATTCATCTGCAACCAAATTCCAAGTAGATTCTCTTGAATCTAATCCGTAGTTGTAGTGGAAGCATCCGGCAACATTGCGGGGCACTGTTCGCCAGGTGCACTTAGGCCTTCAAAATGCCACCATTCATTTTCGTAAGCACGGCAGAGCCCATAGGTGTATCCATTAACTTCCAACCACTTTGTGGAGATGGGATCGTTTGGATAATTGATATCCATCGCCAGTCCCCAAGGGTGGTGCGAAACATCGGCTGGAAGCACCCATTTTGAAGCCTCGGCTTCGGATCCGTACCGCTCCACTGCGTTCCTAAATAGTCTCTCCTGCAGTGCGTAACTTCGATATCCGGAAGTGATGTGCAGAGGAAATCCCGCCTTTTTTGCCGCCGCTTGAGCTGCTAGGAAGCGAGTCAGCAAGATCGGATTTAGGTCAGTCGGTCGGTCAGCGGGTCGATCAATTCGATAAGCGCCCAGACTCTGCTCGCCATCTAAACAGCCAGATTCAAAGTCCGAACTCCGTAGCGCTTTAGTACTCTCACTGAAACAGAGAAGTTGGATGGGTGTCGGACTCGGCGTTGGTGTTGGCGTGGGGCTTGGCGTCGGGGAAACCGCACTCACGACGGGCTCTTTATTAGAAAACTCGACTATGTAGGAAGTAACCCCACCTCCGACGAGGACTACCATGAGAACCAAGAGGGCGACTTTGATCTTCATATAAGTAATTCTACTTCACTCACAGGGTGGCAATTGGTGAATGTCATGAGGTAGTTGGTGTTCTGATGAGCTCGTTGATTTCAACTTTCTTCTCTGCTTTACTCCTCTGATGCCAGGCAAATATTTCCTACGTGTATGTGTATCAAGCATCGTCACCGTCGGATTGATAACTAACTTAGTGCCTGCGGCTGAAGCAAAAACTCTCGCGGGAACGACTTGTACCAAATTGGGAGCTAAGGCCGGTGATGGACCAAACCGTACTGTGATTTGCGTGAAAAAGGGAAGTAGGAAAGTTTGGAAAGCTTTAATTCTCAAGAGAACAAATAAATCTTCGAATGCGCAGCCCAACTCTACAAAACCTTCGACTGAACCTTCGGCGAATCCTTCCGAACAGTCAACAAATAGTTCCGGATCGACTTGTCAGAAACTGCCTGAATTCACCGAGAATTTTATTGATCCCGCTTACGTTCGAGTTGTCACGCCAGTCGGTGAACAAACCGGATCAGGCGGGGTGATCGCAGTTCGCTCTTACATACATCCTTCCAATAGTTACCTTGGGAAGGAATTACCAATTTACGCACCAGTAAATATGACCCTATCTATGGCGAGTTATTACAAACCACCAGGAGCTGCCGCTAATTACCAACCGGAATATTCGCTCTATTTCGAAGTAGGGTGCGGTATTACCGTAAAGTTCTTCCACATTAAGGGTGTTGTAGGAAAAGTTGCCGGCGCTGTTCCAGCAGAGCCACTGCCAAGTAGTGCCGGACAATCTGTCCCACGTACTCCTGTGAAAGCCGGCGAGCAAATCGGTTGGTACAAACTTGGCGACAACAGCGTTGCCTTTGACTTTTGGGTCGACAATGAGGCGCACACCAACGACTTCATCGTTCCTTCACATTTTGCGGATAGTAATGCCCTTCATAGCGTTTGCCCTTATGACTTTTTCACCGCAAATAAGAAAGCTATCTGGCTTTCAAAGTTGGGCGCTCCCGGTAGTGATCCGATCCCTGGTACGACATGCGGAGTTGTCACTGAAGGAATTGAAGGAAGCGCCGACGGAATGTGGTTCATATCTCCGAGCACTCAAACTGATCATCTTGCCTATGATGGCGCCTACCAATCTCAAATAATGTTTTCCGTTGATCCGAGTGGAATTCTCCGCATCGGCGGTCTGAATACATCAGGAACATTGAGTCAGATGATGGTCTCACCACAATCATCAACCTGGCTTAAGCCATCCAATGTCAAAGTCGGCTCAAGTCATTGTTGGTCAACTGACCTACAATCGGTCGCCGTAAAAGTACTAGACAACAAGACGATGTCGGTTGTGGTTGGGACGGGATCTTGCTCGACTCTTCCCGATCCTTCAAACGGAAAGACCTATTACCGCTAACAAAGCGACAGCTATATGTGTGGTTGGACACGTTGACCAGCAAAATAGGCGATCTGCCTTGAATAGGTAAGGGCCGACTTCTACTCTGTTGTCGTGTCCCTCATCAGTCGTAAGAATTTTCTCGCTTTAGCCGCCGTCTCTTTCCTCCAGACTCGATTCTCGATCGCAAACGCGGCTTCTGCTCCAAGTCTCAAACCTACACGCGTCGGTCAGACCATTATTTGGCGTGGCAAGAAATACACGGCAATTAAATCTGGCAAGAAAATTGTTTGGAGCAAAGGAGCCCCGCTCGCTTCAAAGAAGACCGAAGCACCATTGCCGGGCATAGTTGATATCGATCTAGGCGCATCAAGTGAAGTTCCGGATGGAATGACCCAGATTTTCTCCCCGAAGAATCGGAATGCCCGCGGGAAAAAATTCTTTGTCTCTCGTGAGAACGGAGTCTTGAACGCATTCGACACGACCTGCACGCACGAAAAGTGCGACGTTCAAAACGGACTTCCACGATTGATTTGCGCGTGCCATCTTTCATTTTTTAATCGGGTTACGGGATTCCCAGAAGAAGGGCCGGCAAAACTCCCGTTGCGAAATTACCCGGTAAAGGAAACAACCGGTCGCATTATCGTGACGGTGACTTTCTAGACCGATTCCGACCAAAATGAAAAAGGTGGGCACCGGAAATTCCGATACCCACCTTAAACAGAATTACTACTTGCTGTATCCGCCCTTACCCATGGGCTTCACCAGGAGAAGCGTTACCAATCCGAATACGACGGCAGCAACTGCGGCCGCTGGCAAGGATGCACCAAGGAGTGGGAAAGGCTCCTTGATCGCGTAGCTGACAGGATTGAGTAGATAGAGATATGTCGCAACTCCCGCCGCCATGGCGAGGATCGCAGCAGGGTTGATTCCGAACCAGTAGCTATATGGTGCATCTGGACCTGATGTGTAGAGACCACGAATACTTATCTTCTGGCGACGCAAGAAGAAGTAATCGACGATTTGAATTCCACACAGAGGTGCAAAGAACACGCCAATGTAGGCAACAAAGGTCCCGAAGTTATCAAAGACCCAGTTCGGGAAAAATAGGCCAATAACTACTACTGGAACGATCGATACCAGCAACGCAGTATTCCACGACAACTTTGCTAGGCCCGGTACGGCTTTAATGCCAACGGTGGACGCATAAATTCCTGCAGTCGCCGTTCCTAAATTGGCGGTGATAACAAAGAGCAATGCAATCGCACCGTAAAGTGGACCGCCAACATCAGCCAGCCAGCCGGCGGGATCGGAAGTCTCGAGCACCAAAATTGCGGCAAGGCCAACAAAGCTCAAGATTGGCACAGGTAATCCCATACCAAGCATTGATGGAGCGGCAGCAATTGATGGCGTGCGAGCCTCCCGAGTCATTGACCCGATGTATGGCCACCACGACAACAAGCTGACAAGGCCAATCTCAATTCCATATTGGAAGTCAAGTTGCTTATCACTTGCATACGCTGGAAGTGCAGTACTCAAAGCACTGCCTTCTTTCACAATCAGCATAATGATCATCCAGGCGCCGACTGCCACAATAGCGACGAACAGCCACATTGCGACCTTCTCAAGTCCATTGGCTCCGCGCTTGAGTGTGAAGAAGACAAAGAGACACGCTAGGACGGTGGTAACTGAGACAACCAGGTTCTGTTGGCCTTTATCGCCGATATCAAGCAAGATCATCAGAGCAGATACCGAACGCCCAAAGAAGATAATGAGCAGGGAATTCCAACCGATGATAGATAGGTACTGCAGAGGCACGGTAATTGCCCAACCATTGTGACCGAACTGCGGTACTGCGGATTTGATGCTATCAACACCGAAGCGTGAGGAAGTTGGCACAACGGCAAGGGTTACTAGGAGCATGCCGATCATTGCGCCTGCTGTCATCGCCCAAAAACCAGGCCAAAGAGGCAGGTAGTAACCGACATACTCACCGATGATGTAACACCAGGTCGCTGATGCTGCAACCATCAAGACAATAAAGAGAGCCCGACTATTCCATCGTCGCTCGCTCGGTCTAAGTGGCCATGAGTCTTTGCCCAGACTTGAATCTGCCGCCTTTAGATCATCACTCATGATGGCCACCCAAAGTTCCAGCCAATAAGAATGGCAACGGCTGGAAACAAGACTCCCGAGCCGAGCACAACCATCCAGGCTGCTCTCGAAAACCCACCGGGATCATTTGCAGGATCTTCATATATCTTGATTCGTTCTTCCAACTCCGTTGGAAGATTCAGGTCTACCATCTATTCCTCCCCATCCTTTGTTTATGTCATCCTTCTTTGTTGGCGTTGTAAGCTTCGGCATCTTTGTAGGGGAACCACCAAAAATCCTGGATTTCCGCCTTGGGATCAATCATCACAAGTTTCGTTTGACGGAAACTTTCTAGTCCTTCCTTGCCGAGTTGGCGGCCAGAGCCAGATAACTTACGACCGCCAAAAGGTCCGGCGTCATTGTCCAATAAAGGTGCATTGACCCAGACCATTCCACTTTCTATCTCGTTGACGGCCCGCATCGTCTCATCGAGACGCGACGTATAAATATTTGCACCCAACCCAAATGATGAATCATTAGCCAATGCGATGGCTTCATCCAGGCTCTTGACTTTACAAATGGGTGCTACTGGTCCGAATGATTCACCATGCAGAATGTCCATATCAGGTTTCAAGTTGGTCAAGACAGTCGCCTCTTGGAAAAAGCCAGCCTCCATTCCATTAACGCGCCCACCACCACACTCGACAACAGCGCCCTGTTCAATCGCTCGGGCAATGATCTTCTCGTAACGGTCCCGCTCACGTTGATTGACCATCGGGCCCATGTCAACATTGTCTAATCCGTTGCCAATCCGAACCTTCTTTGCCTCACGGACTAACAACGATACAAACTCATCGTGAATGTCCTCATGGACATAGAAACGTTCGGCAGAAGTGCACACTTGTCCAGCATTAAGGAAAGCCGCAAAGGATGCAGCTTTCGCAGCAATTTCCAGCGGTGCCGATGGCATGACGATAAAGGGATCATTTCCCGAGGTTTCGATCATGTGTGGTTTAAAGGTTTCGGCACAGGCGCGAACAACCGCTTGACCAGTCGGAACACTGCCGGTGAATGCGATCATGTTAGTTTTACTGCTGGACACTAATTGCTGGCCGACCGGACCACCCCCAGTGATGCACTGAACGAGCCCAGCTGGTAAGGACTTGAACGACTCCATAAATTTCAGCGTGCATAAGCTCGTATGTTCTGATGGCTTAACCACAACCGCGTTTCCTGCAATCAACGCGGCGGCAGCTTCCCAGACCATCAGTACATAGGGATAGTTGAATGGCAAAATAATGCCGACAACACCGAGTGGCTCCTTGAGAGTGAAGTGCATCTGACCGGCAACTGCGGGTCCAATGACATCTCCCATGTCGTGTCGACCAACTTCGGCATAGTAATCCAGAGCGGTGACTGACCAATCAACTTCGTCGGCACTTTCCTTATAAGTTTTCCCCATCTCACGAGTAAGCATCTCTGCAAGCTGATGACGTGAGGCCCTGATATTGCGGGCTACTTCATGCAATGCCTCAGCGCGGTGGAGTGCCGACTCTTTCCACCAAATCTTCTGAGCACTTATTGCGGCATCAAGAACGCGATCTACCTCTTCAGGCAAACATTCTGCGACCGAGCCAAGAAGTACTCCCGTAGCCGGATTTTTTACTTCGTATGCCTTCTTACCTTGACTAGATTTGTGAGCACCGGAAATAAAGTATGTTCCGCTTAGCCGTTCAAATTCCTTAATAGTTGACATATATAGACCCATTCTCTTCCATGAAAATAACGGTATACCTTTGGGTTCTATGGGAACAGATTGCCACGCATGTAAACAAATGTAATAGCGTGTCGACAAGAGTGCAGGCACCAGAAAAATGAACCCTCGACTTGCCCAAATACTAAGATTATTGGGGTATTCATTGGTCAATAAATGTATAAATGAAAAGGTATAGCCATGAGTGATTCACGACTTCCCACAAAAGCTAAAGTTGTTATCGTCGGCGGAGGAGTTATCGGTACTGCCACGGCGTACCAACTGGCAAAACGCGGCTGGAGTGACGTTGTCTTACTCGAGCGCAACACTCTGACTTCTGGAACGACCTGGCATGCAGCTGGACTCATAACTCAAGCGCGACCAACTCATGGCACCAGAGCCATCGTGCAACGCGGACTCGGAATTTTCAAATCGCTTGAAGCAGATACTGGTTTCGCTACTGGCTACGTTGAAACAGGAACAATCCATCTAGCGATGAGCAACGATCGCATGGACGAGCTCAAGCACATGGAGCTTTCTTCCATTTCAAGTGGTATCGAAGTGCGGCTACTCAACCCAGATCAAACGCTTGAGACTCACCCGCTCTTGAATCCGGAAGGGATCGTCGGAAGCCTCTTCTACCCGCGCGACGGGCGGGGCAGTGCCACAGATACGACAATGTCGCTGGCACGTGGGGCAACCCAACGCGGGGCGGCAATTGTTGAGAATGTATTGGCCACCGGAGTTAGAACCGTCAACGGGCGGGTGACGGGAGTCGAAACAACTGAGGGGTACATCGAAGCCGAATATGTCGTCAACGCCACTGGCATGTGGGGTCGCGAATTCGGCGAACTAGCTGGGGTGCAAGTACCGCTGCAAGCACTTGCCCACTACTACATCGTGACTGAGGGAATTCCGGAATTGCCACGGAACCTCCCAACAATCAAGAGCGCCGATGACTTTGCATACGTTAAAGACGAAGCAGGGGCTCTTCTTGTTGGGTTCTTTGAACCTGACAGTTATGCATGGGCATCATCGGGTATCCCAGTGACAAACGGCTTTATTCGACTACCCGAAGATTGGGATCACCTTGGCCCTTATTACGAGCGAATGATCACTCGTCTGCCAATCCTGGAAAATGCTGGAATTAAATTGCACTTCTCGGGTCCGGAAAGTTTCACTCCCGATGGCTTCTATCATTTGGGTCCCGCCCCGAAGTTGGCCAACTATTTTGTGGCGGCCGGCTTCAACTCCACCGGTTTTCTCTCTGGACCGGGAGCAGGAGCTACCCTCGCGGATTGGATCATCGACGGCCGTTCGCCGCTTGATCTTCCAGAACTCGAACCGTCACGGGTTCAACGCCATGAAACGAATCGGCGGTTCTTAGAAAAACGCGTGCTAGAGACTTTAGATACGGCCTACGGTGTGCATTGGCCATTTGAGCAACGAGAAAGCGCCCGCCAACTGCGGCAGAGTCCACTTTATGATGAGACTGCTAAGGCGGGCGCGGTATTCGGCGAATTGCGAGGTTGGGAACGCGCGAACTGGTATTCCCAAAGTGCCGAAGATCGTGAATATGTTTACTCATTTGGTCGACCGAATTGGTTTGAGGCGTCTCGCCTTGAACATAACGCCGTGCGTTCAACGGTGGGAATGTTTGATACATCCTCATTCGGAAAGATTTTAGTCCAAGGTCGAGATGCAGTACGAGTGTTGCAACGAATATCAATTCGGAATGTAGATGTGCCCATTGGCAAAGTTGTCTACACGCAATGGCTCAATGAAAACGCCGGAATTGAAGCAGATGTCACAGTGACTCGTCTTGCTGAAGATGAGTTTCTGGTTCTCTCAGGACCAGCCACGGTACTTCGCGATCTGGCATATCTCAAACGAAACATTACTTCGCAGGATTTCTGCACAGTAGCCGACATCACTGGCTCCCTGGCGATGTTGTCTTTGATGGGACCAAATTCTCGCAACCTACTCCAAACACTCACCGATTGCGATCTATCCAACGACGCTTTTGCCTTTGGGAATTCACGTGAGATAGACCTCGGAATGGGGTATGTACGAGCAACTCGGCTCACCTACGTTGGCGAACTAGGTTGGGAGTTATTGATTCCAACCGATATAGCTCGGCATATCTATTCCACGATAACCAAGGCTGGGTCCGAACATGGTCTGGTACACGCTGGCTACTACGCGATGGGTTCACTCAGATTAGAAAAGGCATACCGCAGTTGGGGGCATGACATTTCGAGTGCGGACGATCCAATCAGTGCAGGACTTGCCTTCGGGGTGGCGTGGGAGAAGGAAGGCGGCTTCATTGGGTTAGATGAACTAACCAAGATTCGCAAGAATGGAACCAATCGCAGATTGATGCAATTTTTACTTAATGATCCTGAGCCAATTTTGCTACACGACGAGCCGATTTATAGAAACGGTAACCTCGTAGGACGTGTTGAATCCGCTCAGTATGGACACACTCTTGGTGGATCCGTGGCGCTAAGTTGGATTACCGCACCAGGTATAGAAAGCGATGAGTGGTTTGCGGAAGCCGCCTACGAAATCCAAGTTCCTGGCAAACGAGTACCAGCCACAGCTTCGCTTCGCCCTCTCTATGATCCGAAATCAGAGCGGATCAAGGCTTAGACGGGAATAAAGAGATTTGCAATAGGCGAAGTCCTGTACCAACTCAACCCAAAATATAAAACGGGGGCGAAATAAACTCTCGCCCCCGTCTTAGAGACTCAATCAAGCGAAGAGCTTGGTCCAGTCGATTTTGAGCGTGTAATACTGACCACCCTCTACTCCTGCATTATTCAGACTCGTCAGATCGGTAGCCGATAGACCCGCGGCCAGGTCCGGACGAGCCAGTGCAAGAGTGCTATGTACTTGGGCATTAAAGAAGAAGTAGGAGGCATTATCGCCGCTCTTCTTCATAAATTTATTCACATTCACAATTCCAGAGGATTCTTCATCAATTGTAATGAAATCGCTAGTTCCGGTCTTGAAGAATCTCCCATCGAACTGCGCAACGGTTGCTAACTTGCCGTCAGAAATTCGGTAAGCAATTACGCGCGCAAGGTGGGCATTGGAACCTGGATCTTCCTGAATGAGAACGTATCCACTTTCATCAATTGCCAAATTATCCGGCTTGCTCATGAAAATTGATTCTGCTCCATTAAGAAGCATCTCAATTTGTGCACCTGCAAAGGGGTTCTTTGCGTCTTTGAAGGTCAAGCGCCAAAGTGCGCCACCATCACGCGAGGATCCAGGATTCTCCGGATTAGGAGTTGTGGCCAACGGATCCTTGTTCGATTCCGTCGTCAAGAAGTAATAGACATTTGGATTCTTGGGATCCCACTCGCCATCTTCAATGCGAGCAAAACTCGTTCCCGATGCCTGAGATTGATTTGCAAAGTTTGAGAAGCGCGGATCAGTACTGACCTCGTTAAATCCAACATCGACCTTCTCTCCGACTTTCTTCGCAGCGCGAAATGCGGTATCCGAAAGAAGGTTGGCTATTGATGCCGTGTATAGCTTTCCGTTCGTGAGCCCGGCTTTCTCGGCGAAGTTCGCGCCCGATGCCTGTTTCGTTCCGACGTACATATACAACTGGCTGTTTGTTGCTCCGTTATCCTCATTGCCCATAACGATCGTGTATTTGCCGGAATTTGGCTTGGTAAGGAAGTTCTCCCATGCAGCCAGCCCAAGTCTC
The DNA here is from genome assembly GCA_049287065.1 of Candidatus Nanopelagicaceae bacterium. Taxonomy (GTDB): domain Bacteria; phylum Actinomycetota; class Actinomycetes; order Nanopelagicales; family Nanopelagicaceae; genus QYPT01. The sequence goes on along the minus strand of JBAQFB010000006.1, from coordinate 87,626 downwards.
GGTAGCTGAATCCCGTTTCCATCCAGATCAAAGGCGAAGGCTCGGGAAGCATCTCCTCCTTCTTCACCGGTGAAGTAAACCGCCCCGCTATATCCATAAGTTGTGGTCTTCTTCGTCGTAACAACAGTGTTCTTGCCGTTCACTTTCTTAGTCGTTTTCGCGTCGACCGTCTCTTTGTATGACAAACCACCAGCTGCTACAAGATTGCCTGAACAGAACCGATTTAGGCCGTTAGTCCCATTCTCTCCACCATATGAGTCAATCTTCGGGAATATACTTGGTACGGAGTTTGTGAAATCAGAGCCCCACGTTCCATTGAGATAATCATAATATTGGACGGATTTGATAAGTGGCGCGATCTTCGTAATCTTGCTTGTCGCGGGATCATAGGTCAACTTGGAAATAGATGAACCCCAAGTTCCGGTAGTGGACTTTCCAGTTTGCACCACGGCGCTTGACAATGACATTTCGTGATTCGAAAGTAGAGTGATTGTTCCATCACTATTAACTGTGGCGCCCATTCCATCCGGAATGCCTTGAAGTACTTGCCCACCGATTGTGTCTCCGGAGGTCGCAATAACAGAGATCGTGGCGCCAGGATTTGCTGAAATTACGTAAACAGGAATCTCGGCGGCTAGAGCGCTTTGTGCAAACATCGCCGCGCTCAACGCACAAACCGTAAAAATTGCTCCGACTTTCTTTAGCATCATTTCCCCTTGTTGCTCGCAGTATGCGGCCCCCAATTCGGAATCCACGCTGAGATCTTCACAACAAGAGATTTCGAGTCGCTTTCCAGTGCATGAACGTCATGCCTCATTGAGATGCATTTCTGATAAACGAAGACCTTGCCTACGTTCGGGGTTGTCACCTAATCAGGGTTCACACCGACCGATTTCCTTGCCAACTCCCTCTTATACTCTTTGTTATGGGGAAATTCGGCTCACTGGAAGAGTATTTAAATTCACTGGATGCCGAAAAAGCTGAAACTTTGGAGTCGATAATTGATTACATTCTTTCCCAATTCCCACAGCTGGATGTCAAGATCTCCTGGAATGTTCCGCAAATTCACCGAGATGGAAAGTACGTATTCGGACTAGCTGCCTTTAAGAAGCATTTAACGTTGAATCCTTGGAGTCCGAAAGTGATGACAGAGTTTAAGCCCAGACTTAAGGATTACGCTTCGGGGTCAGCGACCTTCCAAGTCCCTGTAGATTGGAAGATCGAGAAGAAACTCTTGAGGGATCTAGTCCACGCAAGGCTTAAGGAGTTGGAATGGAACTAACTACATGTCTTTGGTTTGATGGCAATGCTCGTGAGGCCGCCGAGTTCTACGTCAGCATTTTTCCGGAGAGTTCTCTAGGAAGTAATTGGATCGCCCCCGCTGATACACCAGGCAATCAAAAAGGGACGGAAGTCGTCGTTGATTTCGTAATGTTGGGCCGTCCATTTATCGCACTCAATGGCGGGCCGAACTTCCATTTCTCAGAGGCAATTTCTTTTCAAATCCCCTGTAAAGATCAGCTTGAGATAGATAAGTACTGGGAAATTCTCACCAAGGACGGGGGCTGTGAGAGTAATTGTGGATGGCTTAAAGATAAATTCGGGCTCTCGTGGCAAGTGACTTCACCCGCCATGGGGCAGTACATCGGTGGATCCGAACGGGAAGGCGCCAAGCGTGCCACTGAGGCGATGCTCGGAATGAACAAGATAATTCTCGAGGATTTGAAGTTGGCCTACGAATCAGCAACTCGTTAATTTCACTGAAATTTCTCTCGTGCGCCTTTTTCTACGGACAATAGACACCATGAGATCCGCCAAAAAAGGCAAGAAGGTGGCTTTCGCTATTGGCGCTGTAATTGGTTTCATAATTACTCGACTCCCGTACTTCGAAGACGGGAACCTCTTAGTTACAAACGTCATCGCTTTGATATTCGGTACGTTTACCCTTTTAATATGGCTGGCAATTGAAAAAATATTGTGCGCCCGAAGGGATTCGAACCCCTAACCTTCTGATCCGTAGTCAGATGCTCTATCCGTTGAGCTACGGGCGCTGGTGCTTGGTAAAGCGAGTGAAGCCTACCCGCTTTTTATAGCCCACCCAAACGGAGCAATTCCTGCTTATCTACAGCCTTTACTCGCGGCTTTCCGAGGGGTTCGCCCTTCGCAATTTCGGCGTCATTGATTAATTCCCATCGAGATTGGGTCACAATCTCATGATCAATTAATAATTCGAGAACGTCTCCCTTGTTCTTCGGAGTCGATGGAAGGTCTTCAACAAGCAATTTCATAACGTCGCTGGCGTCGCTCTTATTCGTTCCAATGACGCCGGATGGTCCACGTTTTGCCCAGCCGACAACATACATATTCGACTCGGCAATGCGACCCTCGTCATTTACAACTTTACCGTGTGCATACGGAACTCCGTCGATGGAGGAGGCTTCATAACCTATGGCGGAAATGACAAGACCGCATTTAATAGTCTTGGTTTCGCCGGTTGGTACAACTTTGCCATCTACAATTTTGTTAATGCCAAGAACTATTTCCTCTACTTTGTCATCGCCATGAATTTCTTGGGGGGCTAGAAAGAATTGGAATTCAAGAGTGCGATCATGTGATGATGGCTCCACATGAGAGATCAACTCCATTGCAGAGAGATTGCTCTTCACATCCTTCTCTGGATTTTCGCCAACTCTTGCGAGCGCGGCGGCAATCTCGGCCTTATCCATAATGACATTGGTGTGCTCAAGTTTCGGAAGTTCGCGTAACTCAGGAGCGGTAAATGCCGCATGCTCGGGTCCACGGCGAGCGCAGAGAATGACTTTCCGAATTGAGCTCTTTCGAAGTATGTCGATGGCGTGATCTGCGGTGTCTGTCGTTTCAAGCTCATCTGGTTCGAGCGCGAGCATCCGAGCGACATCCATTGCGACATTGCCAGCGCCAATGACGACGGCAGTATCGCAGTCCACGGGGAATTGGAGGTCTTTGAAATCTGGGTGACCGTTGTACCAAGGGACGAAGTCTGCGGCAGAGAGTGAGCCGAAGAGTCCCTCACCTAAAATTCCGAGTTTGCGACCGAGAGAGGAACCAGTTGCAATGACTACAGCGTCATACCTATCTATTAGATCTTGCGTTGTGATGTCAGTACCGAGTTCGACATTGCCAAAAAGACGGAAATTGCCGGCGTTGGCGACTTTCTCGAAAACTTTTGAAACGGTCTTTATCTTTGGATGATCAGGAGCAACGCCACTTCGAACCAGGCCCCACGGTGTTGGGAGGCGCTCAATCATGTCGATCGCGAAATCACGATCTTCGGTAGTTAGATTCTGTAAAGCTTGTGCTGCAAAGTACCCCGCAGGTCCTGCACCAACTATCGCTATGCGGTATGTCGGCACTTGCTTCCTTCCCATCTGTCAGGCGGATGTTGCTCTGGCGGAGACGAGAGGATTTGAACCTCCGAACCAATTTCTTGGTTACCTCATTAGCAGTGAGGCGCACTCGACCGGGCTATGCGACGTCTCCGAGTACGAGGGGAGTTTACAGGTAAAAGCTGGTCGAACTTACTTCTATTGGAGGTTCTTCTCCAACGTTGCAAGTTGCTCAGTGAGTTCTGATGGCAGTTTCTCGCCGATCATGCCAAACCACTCTCTAATGAGAGGTAACTCATGGCGCCACTCATCCTGATCTATGTGCAGGGCGGCATCAAGTTTCTCAGTAGTGAGATTCAAGCCCGCAATATCAAGGCCCTCGGCAGTTGGAACCAAGCCGATGGCTGTCGATCGCGAAGAAATCTTTCCTTCAACCTGTTCGATTGCCCACTTGATGACCCGAGAGTTCTCACCATAACCAGGCCAGAGAAAGCTGCCGTCCTTGTCACGACGGAACCAGTTGACGTAGAAAATCTTCGGCAACTTCGTGTTGTCGTGAATCTTCCCAAGTGTGATCCAGTGCTTCAAGTAATCACCAACGTGGTAGCCGATAAACGGAAGCATCGCAAATGGATCGCGACGAACAACTCCAACAGCACCAGTCGCCGCCGCAGTTGTTTCGGATGAGAGAGTCGCACCCATAAAGACTCCATGATTCCAGTCGCGCGATTGCGTCACGAGAGGAATAGTGGTCTTTCGCCGACCACCCATTAAAATTACAGAAATTGGCACACCTTCTGGACTTTGCCACTCTGGCGCAATAATCGGACATTGATCGGCGGGAGTACAGAAACGCGCGTTTGGATGGGAAGACAATTCACCGTTGCCGGGCGTCCAGTCGCGGTGTTTCCAATCAATTAAGTGTTCCGGTGGTGTGTCTGTCATTCCTTCCCACCAAATGTCGCCCTCATCAGTGAGCGCAACGTTAGTGAAAATTGAATTTCCCTTATCAATCATTTTCATCGCATTGGAGTTGGTATTCCACCCAGTGCCTGGCGCCACGCCGAAAAATCCTGATTCTGGATTGGAGGCGTAGAGACGTCCATCGTCTCCGAAGCGCATCCAAGCGATGTCATCGCCAATTGTTTCCACTTTCCATCCGGGAATTGTCGGTTCGAGCATTGCCAGGTTTGTTTTGCCGCAAGCGGACGGGAATGCAGCGGCCACGTAATGCACTCGCTGCTCTGGAGTCGTCACCTTGAGAATGAGCATATGCTCGGCAAGCCAACCCTCTTCGCGGCCAATGACAGAGGCGATACGAAGCGAGTAGCACTTCTTTCCAAGAAGGGCGTTTCCGCCATAACCAGATCCGTATGACCAGATCGCCAAATCATCTGGGAACTGAACTATGTATTTGGTTTCATTGCAGGGCCATGGAACATCAGCTTGCCCTGCATTGAGCGGAGCGCCGACAGAGTGAAGTGCTTCAACGAATATCCCCGTTGATCCAATTCGTTCTAGCGCAGAGGTTCCCATGCGGGTCATAACGCGCATTGAAGCAACAACGTAGGCGCTGTCGGTGATTTGAACTCCGAATTTTGAATGAGGCGAATCCAGTGGGCCCATGCAGAAAGGAATGACGTACATCTTGCGACCGCGCATTGAGCCGCGAAAGAGGTCGGTCAATGTCTTCTTCATTTCGGTAGGTGCAACCCAGTTATTTGTTGGGCCGGCATCGCTCTCGTTCTCAGAACAGATGAAGGTTCGATCCTCAACTCGTGCAACGTCACTTGGATCAGAAAAAGCCAAGAATGAATTCGGTTTCGCCTTCAGCCGAACCATCGTGCCCTTGTCGACGAGCTCTTGGGTGATTTGATGCCATTCGTCTTCTGAACCCGTGCACCAATGAATCGAATCCGGTTGCGTGAGTTGAGCAACCTCGTCAACCCATGCATTTAGTTTTGTATTGGTCGTTGACATCGTTGTCATCAAAACCTCCAAGGTAGAGCGAGCTGTATGTAGGGCATACCGTCCATGTCCAAGCCAGCGACACTACCTGAATTCCTGAGTACCGGTTAGTAGAGCTTAGGCTGGGTTTCACGCGTGTATTACGTATGTCACACTAAAAGTTGTACCCTTGCCGAATGAATGAAAAGGCAACGGTGCCCGCAGTGAACGAACGCAATTACGACGAACCCGTGCAGGATGCTTACGCGGAGTTTATGAAAACAGGTTGGGCTGAGTCCCACCTTAATGGCATGGCAGCAGCACCCGCCGTGCCTTGGTGTGTTCCGCGTCGGGAAGCGCTCTCAAAGGCTTTCCCTGGAATCCGTCTCGTCCTTCCTGCAGGTAATTTCAAAGTCCGCAGTAACGACAGCGATTACAACTACCGGCCGCATTCCGCATTTGCTTATTACTCGGGTGTGCAGGGAGTCGAAGCGAGCGCTGATTCCGTCCTTGTCATGGAGCCGACAGATTCTGGACATTTACCTCTTCTATTTATCCATCCTCGATCCACACGCGATACGGATGCATTCTTCCGGGATGTGAGATACGGCGAACTATGGGTGGGTCGACGATTTACTCTAAGTGAGGCGCAAGTTCGCTATGAAATCGAAACTCGTCACCTCGACACTCTTACAGCGCTACTTGAGGAGAAGAATGAAACCCTCCTCATCCGTGGTGAAGATCCATCGCTCGACTCGAAGATTGCCGCTCATGATCGCGATAAGGAATTCCTCACTTTCGCATCAGAGGCTCGAATCATCAAAGATAAGTATGAAATTGATGAACTACAAGAAGCGTGCGATTCAACTGCGCGCGGCTTCTCGGACTTAGTTCGTGCCATTCCCGCTGCGGTAAAAACTCGCAGAGGTGAGCGGGTAATAGAAGCTGCTTTCTTCGGAAGAGCACGCATTGAAGGCAACGACACTGGTTACAACACGATTGCTGCTGCCGGCGCGCACGCCTGTGTACTGCATTGGATCCGCAATGACGGAGATCTACGCCAAGGCGAACTCATTCTCGTTGACGCGGGTGTTGAGCGGGATTCGTATTACACCGCGGATGTGACTCGCACTCTTCCCATTAGTGGGAAATTCTCACCAGCCCAACGATCGCTATACATGTTGGTCTACGAAGCACAAAAAGCCGGATTTGCTGCGGTGAAACCTGGTGCGGACTGGACATCAATCAACCTGGCGGCTCAGAAAGTACTAGCCCAAGGTTTGATCGACATGGGAATCCTTACCATCAGCGCCGAAGAATCCTTAAAGCCTGAAATGGGACTGCACCGCCGGTGGACTTTGCACGGGGTTAGTCACATGTTGGGTTTGGACGTTCACGACTGCTCGCAGGCTCGAAAGGATCATTACTCGGAAGGCACGCTTAAGGTGGGCATGGTCTTGACGGTAGAGCCAGGGCTTTACATCCAACCGGATGATGAACTTTTTGCACCAGAATTCCGTGGGATCGGTATCCGAATCGAGGATGATGTTGTTGTCACTGAGGATGGTTGCAGAATCCTCAGCAATGGACTTCCACGCCATCCAGATGAGATCGAAAAATGGATGGGTACCATACTCAACTAACTGTTAACTAAATGTGGACTAGCTGTATTCCAATCCAAGCTCCACCGATTCCCAAAATTAGAGATACAAGTAGGTTGAGCGCTGCACTTCTATATTGCTTCAATTCAAAAGCAAGGTAGAGATCCAGAATGAAAGTCGACCACGTAGTAAAGGCACCCGTGAAGCCCAGTCCAATGAAGGCGTTTAAATTTTCACTTGAACCGATACTTAATCCAAGGATGACTGACCCCAGGACATTTATGAGAGTAATGCCATAGGGGTATTTGAGAAATCTCCGCAAATAAAGATCAAGGGCATAGCGGGCTGGGGCGCCAATTCCGGCTCCGATAATTACGTATAAGGCTTTCACTTTCGCTCGGGCACTACTTTGCGAGAAATTGGAATAACGAGTGCAACAACGAACAGACTCAGAAATAGGGTTTCAAAAAAGTAGACAAGGCCTCCGGCTCCTTCGACGCTCTGAAATGCAAATGCAGAGAAAGTTGTAAGTCCACCACAGAAACCAGGCAGAAGAAGTTGTCGGAATGCGGGAGTTCCGTGGCGTTCCATGAGTACCAGAAAGAAGCCGGCCAGTGCTACACCGATGAGGTTGGCAACAAGTGTTCCCACCTGAGTCTGATCAAATTCAACAGAAAGTGCCCAGCGAACGAGTGAACCAGCGATACCACCCAATCCCACCCAAACGAAAGCGAACCAGCGGGTAGAAATTAAAATGACGTTCTCTTGGAATATAGGCCGCGCAGAAGCGCACTCACAACGCTGATTATTAAGCTTGCGAAGAGCGCTGACCAGAAATCCTTGATATCTAGCGCAGTGCTCCAACGTGCCGTCAGTGCGAGCATCGCGGTATTGATGATGAAGATGAAGAGACCAAAAGTAATAATGGTGATTGGAAAGGTGAGCACCTTTACAATGGAACCGAATACGGCATTGATGAGGCCGAAGAGGAGTGCCACCCACAGATAGGTGCGGGCGCCCCCATTAACAGTTATTCCAGGAACAATGGCCGTAGCCGCCCAAATAGCTAAAGCCAGCGCGGCCCAACGGAGTAGTAAACGCATGTACTAAACAATACCCTCGCGTTTGCGAATTTTGGCGCCCAACCACCGAATTGGATCGTACTTTACGTCCACAACACGCTCTTTCATCGGAATAATCGCGTTGTCCGTGATTCGGATGTGCTCTGGACAGACTTCAGTACAGCACTTGGTGATGTTGCACATCCCAAGCCCATGTTCTTCCTGAGCGTTCTGCTTTCGATTGCGCAAGATATCTAGTGGATGCATATCGAGCTCAGCAAGCCGGATGAAGAAGCGAGGACCGGCGAAAGATTTCTTGTTCTCTTCGTGATCTCGGATAACGTGACACGTATCCTGGCAGAGGAAACATTCGATGCACTTGCGGAATTCCTGGCTTCGCTCCACATCCACTTGCTGCATCCGATATTCGCCAGGCTTAAGATCTGCTGGACCTGCAAAGGCTGGAACTTCCATCGCCTTCTTGAAGTTGAAGGAAACATCGGTAACCAAGTCGCGAATAACAGGGAAAGCGCGCAAAGGTGTAATTGTGATGGTCTCATCCTCTTCGAACATGTTCATGCGAGTCATACATGCAAGACGAGGCTTTCCATTGATCTCCATCGAGCAAGACCCGCATTTCCCGGCCTTGCAGTTCCAGCGAACTGCTAAGTCAGACATCTCCGTCGCCTGAACACGGTGAATGACGTCCAGTACTACTTCGCCCTCATTGGCCTCGACTTCAACATCTTGAAGTCCGCCGTCTTTAGAGTCTCCACGCCAGATACGTAGTTTGACCATCTTCTTGATCGCGCTCACTTGGCACCACCTTTCTGTGCGGTCATTTCCTCTTCTGTCATGTATTTCTCTAATTCATGCGGGTCGAACAAGTCGAAAAGTTCTTTGGGCATGCTCGGCAACTTCTGCGTTACGGCAGTGATTTTTGATCCATCCCATGTGCAAATGGAATTCACTTGTCGCCATTTTGCATTCATGGTTGGGAAGTCATCACGTGTGTGTCCACCACGAGATTCTTCTCGCTGAAGTGCGGCGCGAGCAATACATTCAGAGACCAACAACATGTTGTCTAGATCAAGTGCCAAGTGGAAGCCAGGGTTGAACGCGCGTCCCCCTTCGGCTTTCGCATTCGTTGCGCGAAGGCGAAGTTCGGCCAATTTCACAATGGCTTCTTCAAGTTCGGACTTCGTGCGGATAATTCCCACAAGATCGTTGGTCGTCTCCTGCAGATTCGCGTGAATTGTGTAGGGATTCTCATTTCCCGCGCGAGTAAAAGGAGCATTAAGGCGCTCACTCGCTGCTTTTACAGTCGCATCCGTCACGGATGCTCCAAAATTCGCGATTGCATAAGCAGCGGCTCCCGCACCGGCGCGGCGACCAAAAACGAGAAGATCGGAGAGAGAATTTCCGCCCAGACGGTTTGAACCGTGCATTCCGCCCGCAGCTTCACCGGCGGCAAAGAGGCCCGGTACGCCGGCGGCGGCACCAGTATCTGGCTCAACTTCGATGCCGCCCATGACGTAGTGACACGTTGGTCCAACTTCCATGGCAGTTTGCGTAATATCAACATCAGCGAGTTCTTTAAATTGATGCCACATACTTGGCAGCTTCTTGCGGATGACGTCGGCTGGAAGACGCTTCGATACATCCAGGAAGACGCCACCGTGCGGCGTCCCTCGACCAGCTTTTACTTCAGAGTTGATCGCGCGCGCGACCTCATCGCGAGGTAGCAGTTCAGGAGGGCGACGATTATTTGCCTGATCGTTATACCAACGATCTGCTTCGGCCTCATTGTCGGCGTACTTATCCTTGAACACCTCGGGGATGTAATTGAACATAAATCGCTTACCGTCAGTATTAGTAAGCACCCCGCCATCACCACGTACCGACTCCGTCACGAGCAGGCCTCGGACAGAGGGCGGCCAGACCATTCCGGTTGGATGGAACTGAACAAATTCCATATCAACCAGACGGCCACCGGCTTTAAGAGCCAGCGCATGACCATCACCGGTACCTTCCCAAGAATTACTGGTCACCTTGAAAGACTTGCCGATTCCACCGGTAGCAATGACAACGGCGGATGCTTCAAATAGAACCTCTGCGCCCGTCTCACGCCAATAGCCGTATGCGCCCGCGACTCTGCCATCCTCTTTCAGAATTTCAGTGATCGTTAGTTCGGCAAATACCTTGAGGTAACTCTCGGCATCACCATGATCACGCTGGTCTTGCTGTTGAAGACCGACAATGCGCTGCTGCATGGTACGAATAAGCTCGAGGCCGGTGCGGTCACCGACGTGAGCGAGGCGCGGATACTCGTGTCCGCCGAAGTTTCGTTGGCTGATTTTTCCTTCGGCAGTGCGGTCGAAGAGAGCGCCCCACGTTTCAAGTTCCCAGACACGATCTGGTGATTCTTTAGCGTGTAATTCCGCCATTCTCCAGTGGTTGAGGAATTTTCCACCACGCATCGTGTCGCGGAAATGAACCATCCAGTTGTCATCAGAGTTGACGTTTCCCATGGAAGCCGAGACGCCGCCTTCTGCCATAACGGTGTGGGCCTTGCCAAAGAGTGACTTACAAATAATTGCCACGCGCAATCCTGCCTCGCGCGCTTCCACTGCAGCACGAAGTCCGGCACCACCCGCGCCGATGACTACGACGTCGTATTTGTGCTTTTCAATAGGGCTCATTGATGTCTCTCCCATGCTCTAAAAAAATTCATGACTTAAAAGAAGTAGAAGTTGGTGATGGAGCCGGAGGCGACAAAGCGAACATAAACGTCGCTCAGTGCCACACCGAACAAAGAGATCCATGCAAATGTCGGGTGGCGGTGATTGAGTATCGAAACCCACGTCCACATCTTGTAACGAAGCGGGTGCTTTGAGAAATGCTTGAGGCGTCCGCCGATTGTGTGACGACATGTGTGGCAAGACGCTGAGTACAACCAGAGGAGCGTCGCGTTGGCCAAAAGCACAAGGGTGCCAACACTCATGTGACCCCATTGGCCTTCACTATTTCTAAATGCCAAGAACGCGTCAATCGTAAGAATTACGTTGAAGACCAGACCAGCCAGGAAGAACCATCTATGGCCGTTCTGTAAAATAAGAGGAGCTTTGGTTTCTCCGGTATATGTCGAGTGTGGCTCTGCAACCGCGCATGCAGGCGGTGACTGCCAGAAAGATCGATAGTACGCCTTACGGTAGTAGTAGCACGTCATTCGGAAACCAAGCGGGAAAATCAAAATAAATAGGGCCGGCGAAATCGCCATCCCAAAAAGCGCCACAGTTCCAAAAGGCTTCCCGACTAACGAGGCTCCTTCTGGACAAGCAGAGGTCATACATGGGGAATAGAAAGGAGAGATCAGCGGCTCGGCGAAATAGAACTTCGCCTCAAAGGCGCGAAAAGTCGCATAGATAATGAAGGAGACAAGGACTGCCACCGTGATCGCTGGCTGTAGCCACCATCGATCCGTGCGCAAGGTTCGAGCCGAAATTTTGGCGCGAGTAGATGAAAAAACTCCAGACATGCAGCATCTCCTTTTGCCCGGCTTAAACCGCGAGCGTTAGGGAGAAGTTTCCTGCGGAAAGGGGGAAGTGGCTAGACGTACTCGCACGTATTTGCCTATGAAATCAGCCACACCCCAGTTTCCGCCCGCCTTGCCTTAAAATGATCCCGTCTTAATATCGCCGGCGCGCTCATATCTGGCGATTATGACTCCTTTTGACGAAACCGAACTGTCAATGAGTTGGAAGGCCACCGGAGTAGTGCCTTCGGCAAATAGGGACTTGCCCGCACCAAGGGTGATCGGAAAAATTCTGAGCCTCAATTCATCAACTAGATCGTGCTTCAAAAGCGTTTGGATGAGATCACCGCTGCCATAGACATGCAAGTCGAGTCCATCTTGCTCTTTCAAATTCTTAACCTCGCGAACAATGTCGCCTGTGATAAGGATTGAATTCTCCCAATCGAGCTTAAGTGATGGAGTGCGCGAGGCGACATATTTAGTCGCCGCATTGATTCCAGGCCAATTATCTTCATGGTCGGGCCAGTACGCAGCCCAATTGTCGTATGTCTTCCTGCCAAGCAGAAGATTAAATGGTTCTTTCATCTGTTCTCGGATGACTTTGCCCAAGACTTCATCAGAGTAAGGAACAATCCAACCGCCGTACTTGAAACCACCCGAAGTATCTTCCTCAGGTCCACCAGGTCCCTGAATCACTCCATTGAGAGTCAAGAATTCAATAAGGATGAGTTTTCTCATATATTTATTTTACTGAGAATTCCCTAGCGGTAAATGCTTACAATGCAGATAATTGATGCCCTGGAGACATCATTTTCCGACAATTGCAGCGAAGGAAGGCCGAAGAACGCGTCTGCCGTTTTCCATGGGTATCAACTAATTTGAGCGAACAGAACCACGTAATTCTTCCCGTAAGCCTTGGCACAGTTCGGGCAGGTCGAGTAAGAAAAATAAATCTTCTTAAGGACTTTGCCTTTCTCTCTCACATAACCCGTCATATCTTCAATCCATTTCCCGATGTTTTGATAGGGCCCCTCAAAAACCTTTGTCAGGAACGTACCTGAGATCTCTGCCATTTCAGCTCCAGGGACATCTTTGGTGACGTCAATGTATAAATCCTCACCCCATGCTGACTTCTCATCAACAAGCATCAGCTGAACGGGAGCCTTTGCCTGAGCTTTTTCGATCAGAGTCATATTCTTCGTGACAAACTTGCCCATGTTCACCGGGACGTGCATGACACTCTTTACGCGATCTTTGACGAAAGGCTTGTTATTCCAAGTGATCTCTTTGCCCTCCCAAGGTTCCGAATCAAAAGGTTCACAACAGCCTGTTCTGAATACTTCTTGTGCGTTCATATATCTCACCTCTTGTGGGCACTATCGCTGATAGTCGAATGCCCTCTGAAAAGTCTCGACCGACCCACACGATCCCGCAAGGTGTTCAACCCTCATGTGATGATCATCAACTAACTGGACCAAGACCTTCCCCCTGATGCTCCAGCCTTTTTGATCGGAGTTGTAGCAATAAATCTTCCCATCACTCTTCACTTCGCTTGGCTCACGGTTGATATTCGCTAAATGGGTCGGTTTGAACATAATCACGCCGGCCTGTTTGGTGAAGTTTCCACCAATGGATATCTCGCCTTGCGTTGGATCGAAATTGTTATGCAAGAAGGCAAGACCTTTGCCTTGAAACTCTAGATCCTTCTCGCTGCTATCGCCGCCGTACCACATTCCTTGGATCGTCCCCACTACATCTTGGTTGACTTGCCCGCAGATGGGCTCGATAGTTCGAGGAAATTTTGAGTAAAACGCTTTCTTTAAATCGCCAGCATATAAATCAAAGGTGCACATCGAGTGGGCGTACCGATTGTCGTTGTAATAACTCCAATTGACGTCAGGCCTCGTCGGTTTGTTGTAGTTGGCCGCCCAGATTTCAAATGGCAGATCAAGACTCTGATCCCGCTGTATCGCCTGGACCCATCCAATTTCTTCGCCTGACTTCACTTTGTAGTTCATGTTGTAGTAGCACTGCCCTTCAGGTCCCCCCATATGGCCTGGTTTCACAATGCCATATTTACATTCTGGTTTTTGGTTGGCGAGTTCATCTCTCAGCGGTTTGATCAAACTCGTGTAACTTGCGAAATCCAATACCAATCCGTCACAGACTACGTACCTCACTACATATCCGGTTGGAATATATTTCCCAGAACCGTCTACCTTCAGAATCTCAGTGAGATTTGTTATCGACGCATCTGCAGGCGCAAACAGAGGGATCCTTCCCTGGAAACCAGTAGCAAAATAAATATGGTCGACCGGAGATGTGTGGCCGGGTGGATTGATGTTTCCAAGGGGAGTGAGGACTGTGATGTACTTCGGATCCATTAGGGGTGCAGTAAGAACCCCTGAAAGATTTTTTGGGCAGACTGGATATGTGTGACGGACTTGAGTGAGCTTCTTTGCCACTTTCTTCGCCAACGGTTCATCGCTACCAGATTTCTGATTGGCCACGAAGGCACCAAGGGCAACTGCAACCAGAATGGCAATACCTAATCGCCAACGGTGCTTGTAAAGAGACGCCTTCATGAGGGTCCTTATCGGGTTACTAAGAATGGCGGAGGGCGAGGGATTTGAACCCTCGAAGGTTTCCCTTGCCGGTTTTCAAGACCGGTGCACTCGGCCGCTATGCGAGCCCTCCGCGGCGTAATCTACCTGAAATGAGGGCTATCCAGGAAGTTGGAGCAATTCCTCCAAAATAACTGCAACTCCATCATCAGTATGCGGAGGGGCTACATCTTTCGCATGGCTCTTCGCATCCGGATGACCATCAGCCATCGCGTAAGAACGCCCGGCCCATCGCAACATTGAAAAATCATTGGGATTATCTCCGAATGCAACACAATCTTTTGCTTCAATTCCCAATCGGCCCGCCATCTTTGCCAATGTCTCTCCTTTTGAAACACCAACTGCGGATATTTCCAAAAGTGAGTCGTGCGAATTGGAATGCGTAACAGTGGCGATTCCATCTAATTCTTGGAGTGCAATGTGCAACATCTCATCCGAACTCAAATCCTGGTCCGAACAGCGAGCCAATAATTTGAGAGCAGGTTGGAGCATGACCTCCTCAATAAGATCCACTCCCACATTATCCAATCCAACATCCCAACGAGGTATGTATGCCTTCTCTCGGTGGTAGAGAGTGCTCGTCTCTACCGAAAAAGAAATTGTTGGGATTTTCGCGCGAAGTTTCTGTACGCAATTTATCTGTGCGTCCACTGAAAGAAGCCACTCTTCCAGAACTTTATCTTCCATTAAGTCATAGAGCATTGCGCCGTTGCCGCAAATGGCCGATCCGAGGCCGAAAGCATCTCTTATCTCGGGCATCCAACGTGGGGGGCGACCTGTAACAAAAAATATTTCGATACCCATTTCATGCGCTTCTCGAAATACATTTATTGTGCGCTGAGATATCTCTCCATAGTGCGCAACTATCGTTCCATCTAGATCGGTCGCAATTAGTTTTGGGCGAGAACTCACACCAACTCAAATCTCGTCATACCTAAAAACGACTGAAGAGCCTTTGGCACATTGACCGTTCCGTCGGCGTTCTGGTGGTTCTCCAGAATCGACACAATCATTCGCGGAACCGCCACGAGAGTGCCATTTAGAGTGGCTACGGGAGAAGTAGTCTGGCCGTCCCTCATCCGTATGTTCAATCTGCGCGCTTGGAAATCAGTGCAATTGGAAGTGCTCGTCACCTCTCGGTATGTGCCTTGTGTCGGTATCCACGCTTCGCAATCGAACTTGCGGGTAGCACTCGAACCTAAATCACCTGATGCTACGTCGATAACCCGGTATGGGATTTCCATAGCGTTGAGAAAATCCTTCTCCCATTGAAGCAGTCGTTGGTGTTCGGCAACCGCATTTTCTGGCTTACAGAAGGAGAACATCTCCACCTTGTCGAATTGATGAACTCGGATTATTCCACGGGTGTCTTTGCCGTATGTTCCAGCTTCACGTCGAAAACAGGTTGAGTAGCCCGCATATCGAAGTGGCAACTTCCCTGCATCCAAGATCTCATCCATGTGAAAGGCGGCAAGTGGGACTTCACTGGTGCCTACCAAATAAACGTCGTCCGCTTCAAGATGATAGACATTCTCTGCTGCTTGTCCTAGAAATCCTGTCCCTTGCATAGCTGGAGGGTTGACGAGAACGGGTGGGATTACTGGAGTGAAACCGGCTTTTACCGCACTGGAGATCGCATAATTGACAAGCGCGAATTCCAAAAGTGCACCCACGCCAGTTAGGTAATACGAGCGAGATCCAGCGACTTTCGTTCCACGTTCGGTATCGATTGCACCTAGCAGTTTCCCCAACTCAACATGGTCTCTAGGTTCGAAGCCATCCTTGGAGAAATCGCGCGGCGTCCCGACATGTTCGAGTACAACGAAATCTTCCTCGCCGCCGATTGGTGCGGAAGGGTCCAAAATATTGGACAGGAGCAACGCAAGATCTTCCGACTTCTTCTCAGCTTCCGCGCGGCGTATATCCGCAGCTTTTACTTGCGCAGAGAGCGCCTTGCCTTCTTCCAAAAGAGCATCTCTCTCAGCGCCCTTTGCCGCTCCAACAGATTTTGAGAAAACATTCTGTTGCGCGCGAAGTGCTTCGAACTCGACAATCGCGTCACGACGAAGCGCATCCGCCGCTAGAACTTGGTCCACAATTGTTGGATCTTCGCCACGACCAATCTGTGAAGCACGAATAAGCTCAGGATTCTCGCGAAGGAACTTTATATCGATCATGTTGCTTGCCCCTCCCGTGGATACGAACCTAAGAATCGAATGTCCTCGCATGTTTCGCGAAGCCCGGCTAACGCCTTGCTCACCGGTAGATCATTTATGTGACCTTCGGCGTCAATAATGAAATGGTAGTGACCTAATTCGAGTCCCGTTGGCCTACTCTGAATGAAGGTCAGATTCACGTTCTGTTTGGCAAATTCGGTCAGCACTTCTAGAAGTGCACCCGCGTGATCTAGGCCGATAAAGACTGCCAGCGAGGTCCGGTCGTGGCCAGTGGGAGCGGGAAGATGTCCAGGTTTGGTGACAAGAACGAAGCGCGTCACCGCCCCATCGTTATCTCCAATATTGTCGGCAACTATTTGGAGTCCGTAGTGAATCGCGGCTGCCGGAGCGGCGATGGCCGCATCAAACTCCCCGCGCGCGATTGACTCAGCAGCGCCAGCCGTCGAGGCGGTCGCAATAATCTCTGCGTGGGGGTAATTTCGGGCAATAAATGAACGGCATTGTGATTCGGCGTGCGGGTGTGTCGCGATCCGATTGATCGCAGTTGTGCCCGGATTGACCATAAGGGCAAAAGTGACAGGAAGCGTAACTTCCCCAGCGATGATCAGTGGTTCTCCGGTTGCCAGTTCGTCCAGAGTCCGTGCAACCACTCCTTCCACCGAATTTTCTATTGGGACCAGGGCATAGTCGGCCGCTCCATTGCGGACCGCATTCAATGTCGCGGTGACATTGGCATAAGGAACCAACTCATCTGAAGATGAGGTGATCTTCTTGAGCGCCGCCTCCGTGAAGGTGCCAACTGGACCGAGGTAGGCATAAGTGCTCATTGCTTAAGGATAGCCGAGCACCTTACGAGCCTGGGCTGGCTTATTTGTGATCAGAACATCGATATCACTTAAAGCACAGAATTCCACGTCCTTGGGATCATCAACCGTCCAGACAAAGAGCCGTTTACCTCTCTTATTGGCTCTTGTGATTATTTGTGGCCTCTCTTTAATCATTTCAATGCTGGGCCCGAGGGTTCTGGCAGAGGAAAGATTTTCAAATAACCGCCCCTTAATGCCATCTATCAGCATCACGGTGTTTGTGCCTATATTCTTCGTGGCATATTGCACCGCAGTCCATGAAAAGGACATGATAGAAACTTCGATTCCCGACTCATCAATCTCAGCCTTACAAGTATCTAATTCTTTCTTGATCACCTTTTCGATTTCATGCCCGGTTGGTACCGGGTGTTTGGTTTCGATAGCAATGTCTTTCTTATGAGCAATTGCGAGCGCCAGGTACTCAGTGAAGAGCATTACCTGCGGATAGCGATCACGCACCTGCATAAAACTCAGCGCGGCAATATCGCCTTTACTCCCGGCCGTTCGATCCATCGTGGAGTCGTGCCAGAGAATCGGCACTAAGTCCTTGGTTAAGCGGACGTCGCACTCAAAACCATCTGCGCCCTGCTCGATTGCAGCTTGATAGGCCGCCAAAGTGTGCTCTGGAAAATCGTAAGAGGCACCCCGGTGGGCATACACCTTTGGCCTATTACTGGAAGCGCTCGCCATCTTCTACCTAGCCATCTCTCTCACAGTGCACATTATTGTAAGGTGAAGTATGAAAACAAAGATTTTGCTGGTTGGAATCGATGGTTTGATCCTCAATAAAGCCCTCGATTCAGGTCGAGCGCCCACTCTGTCTTCGCTGAGGGAGAGTAGTTATTTCACCGAACTCGCGATGAGTGTCCCAACTCTCTCAGGCCCAGGTTGGTCAACACTTCTAACCGGATCGACACATGCCGAGCATGCAGTTCGCGACAACTGGTTTTCTGGACACAATCTTCTCCTCCGACCCGATCTACTCAGTCGCGCTTTTTATCAGGACCAGTCCACTACTACTTTCGCAGCGGCAGGCTGGCCGCCGCTGGTGGATCCATCCGGTGTTGGACCCGTCATACACGAGAGACGAGAACAAGCGCGCGCGGGTCAACATCGAGTTATCTCTCGCGATGGAGAGACCTACGGTTACCAGAAGGTTGATTCCGAAATCGCGAATATTGCCGCCCTTGCCCTGGAGAAATACGGCCCTGACGTGAGTTTCGTCTATTTCTGCGATGCAGATGAGGCCGGACACGCTCACGGGATTCTTGGCAACGAGTACCTCGACGCAATTGCGCGAGTCGATGAGCACCTTGCTCGGCTTTACCAAGTACTTAATACACGGGCAGAAAAGTTGAGCGAAGAATGGTTGCTTGTTCTCACGACCGACCACGGCCATGTAGATCAAGGCGGCCACGGAGGAGATAGCCCGCAAGAGTTGGCATCATTCGTTATTGGAGCGGGAATCGGGCGAGAGCATCCCCAATGGCCGGCAGACTTTGCTCCCCACGAACTAGTTTCCCTGCTCCTTGACGCCCGCGCCTAACCAGCGAACCATGTTCCCAGACCTATGTATTTAGAGTCACAACGACCGAAGGGCGATTTACGTGCTCGCATTATTTAAGCCAAGTGGCGCACCAGGACTCGAATTCACAGAACTACCCGAACCAGAAGCGGGCGACCATGAAGTAAAGATCCGGGTTCTGCGCACCGGAATTTGCGGCACAGATTTACATATTGAGTCATGGGATCCGTGGGCCGCGGCCAATATAAAAGCACCAATGATTCCTGGTCATGAATTTTACGGGGAAGTTGTAGCTGTTGGGTCGCAGGTTCGAGATGTAAAGGTTGGCGCGCGAGTGTCAGGCGAAGGACACATCGTCTGCGGGATCTGTCGTAACTGCCGTGCCGGACGCCGTCATATGTGTATTCGAACCTCTGGTGTTGGGGTTAATCGTGATGGCGCCTTTGCTCAATTCATTACTATCCCAGAATCAAATGTCTGGGTACATGGAGAAGGCGTTGATCCAGATCTTGGAGCAATATTTGATCCCTTCGGAAACGCGACTCATACCGCACTCAGTTTTCCCCTCGTGGGTGAAGATGTGCTCATCACTGGAGCGGGACCTATTGGTTTGATGGCGGCGGCGATTGCCAGACATGTCGGTGCGCGCTTCATAGTTGTGACCGATATTTCGGCGCCGAGACTGGCGTTGGCTCAGCGCATGGGGGCGGATCTCACAGTGAATGTTGCAGAAACGCGGATAAAAGATGCGCAGAAAATCCTGGGTATGCACGAAGGTTTTGACGTTGGATTTGAAATGTCAGGGCATTCAAGCGCCCTTCCAGAGATGATCAACAACCTCAATCACGGCGGGCGAGTCGCGATGCTCGGACTCCCGACTGAATCAATTGATGTGGACTGGGCGAAAATTGTGACGCATATGATCACGATCAAGGGAATTTACGGACGTGAGATGTATGAGAGCTGGGTTGCGATGAGTGCCATGCTCCAGTCGAGTACGTGGCTTCGCGATGCACTTTCGTCTGTAATTACCGATCGCTTCCCAGCCCGGGAGTGGCAGAAAGGCTTCGATGCTGCCCGTGCCGGAACTGGCGGAAAAGTTGTCCTGAATTGGGAGGATCTCCATGTATGAAAAAATGAAAGCTCAGTTGGTGGAGACACTCCGAGAGATAAAAAACGCAGGCTTGATTAAAGCGGAGCGCCCTTTTTCCTCTTCGCAGTCATCACATATTGAGGTGAATGGAAAAGATGTACTGAATTTCTGCGCTAATAATTATCTTGGACTAGCAAATCACCCAGAGATTATTGCCGCCGCTAAGAATGCATTGGATGAGTGGGGCTTTGGGTTGGCGAGTGTGCGATTTATTTGCGGAACACAAGACTTGCATCTCAAACTAGAAGAGAAGGTCTCACAATTTTTGGGAATGGAAGAGACAATTCTCTTTTCGTCCTGCTTTGATGCAAATGGCGGAGTATTCGAAGCATTGTTTGGAAGTGAAGATGCGATCATCTCCGATGAACTCAATCACGCATCGATAATCGATGGCATCCGGCTCTCAAAGGCGGCTCGCTTTCGGTACACCAATCGAAATATGGAGGACCTCGAGGCTCAACTCATTGCAGCCAAAGATGCTCGACAGCGCGTGATCGTTACAGACGGCGTTTTCTCCATGGATGGGTACTTGGCGCCGCTGCAAGAGATTTGCAGCCTGGCAGATAGATACGGCGCACTCGTGATGGTTGATGATTCACATGCCGTTGGATTTATGGGCGAACATGGACGAGGCACTCCAGAATTCGCTGGCGTAGAGGGTCGTATTGATTTTGTTACCGGCACATTCGGAAAGGCGCTTGGAGGAGCGGCTGGAGGCTATGTCAGCGGGCACGCCGAAATTATTGCACTGCTTAGACAACGGGCCAGACCATACTTGTTCTCGAATTCCCTGCCCCCTGCGGTTGTCGCTGGAACTCTCATGGCGATTGACCTTGCTTCCAAAAGTGTGGGTTTACGGGAGCGCCTCTTTAATAACTCCGCCCTTTTTCGCGCGAAGATGATGAAGGAAGGCTTTGACCTATTGGCTGGTGAGCATCCGATAATTCCGGTCATGTTTGGTGACGCACCTCTTGCCACCCGCATTGCCGACCGGATGTTGGAAGAGGGTGTCTATGTCACTGCATTTAGTTATCCAGTTGTACCAAATGGAAAGGCCAGGATCAGAGTCCAACTTTCTGCCATACATACCGAGCAGGACATCGAGTCCTGTGTCCGCGCTTTTGTTACGGCACGCGAAAATTCATAGTCACCTATAAAGTAGAGAAATGCGAAATCCGTACGGGGAGTTGAAATGAAAAAAGTAGCGCTAGGCACTGAAAAGCTTGAAGTTTCTCGGATCGGTCTGGGATGCATGGGTATGTCCGCCTTTTATACAGGTAGCGGGCAAGACGATAAAGGAGCAATCGAGACTATTCACTATGCGCTAGAGCGTGGCATTACTTTCTTCGACACTGCCGAAATTTATGGTCCATACACAAACGAAGAACTTCTCGGACGCGCACTAGCAGGGCGACGCCAAGATGCAGTGATTGCCACCAAGTTCGGCACTCTGCTACACCGAAGTGACCACAGTCGCGGACTAGATGGCAGTCCGGAAAATGTTCGCCTCTCAGTCGAAGGGTCTTTGAAACGTCTAAAGACTGATTACATCGACCTCTACTACCAACACCGAATGGATCCGAAGGTACCGATCGAAGAGACTGTCGGCGCATTAAGCGAAATGGTTCAGGAAGGAAAGATTCGGCACATTGGTCTCTCGGAGGCGGCACCTGAAACTATTCGTCGCGCCCATTCAACCCATCCAATAACCGCACTCCAAACTGAGTATTCGCTCTGGTCGCGAGAACCTGAAGCGGAGATTCTTCCCTTGGTCCGCGAGCTCGGAATTGGATTCGTCGCCTACTCCCCATTGGGAAGGGGTTTCCTAACCGGAACAATTCGTTCGCTTGATAAGTTCGATGCAGCAGATACTCGCCGGACAAGTCCCCGGTTTAAGGCTGAAAACCTGGCGGCCAACCTGCGTATCGTCGAGGAAGTTGAAGCGGTAGCCGTCCAACTGGGAGTCAAACCAGGTCAGGTTGCCTTAGCGTGGTTGCTGACGCGCGGAGAAGATGTCGTCCCTATTCCCGGCACAAAAAGAATCAACTACCTTGCGGAAAATATTGCTGCGACTTTCATTGAAATCACGCAGAATCAACTCGAAGCCCTCAACACTCTGACCGCTCCCATTGGTGATAGATATGCAGATATGTCCACGGTGAATAGGTAAATTTGCAGTAAACAATCGATTGCCTTACTCTTTAATCTAGGCTTTAATGCATTCACTGAATATCGAAGAGTGCGTGCTGGAAGACTTAAGAGAGCGAGAATCATGACCAACAAACCCGAAATGAGCATTGGGTGGATCGGGACTGGCCGCATGGGCTACTCCATGGTCACTCGCCTCCTCAAAGCAGGTAACAACGTCAAAATCTATAACCGAACAAAATCAAAAGCAGAGCCCTTGAAAGAATATGGCGCCATAATCGTGGACTCCATCGCAGAACTTTCAGATTGCGATCTCGTCTTCTCGATGATCTCTAACTCAGATGACTTGCTACAGATCACGTTGGGCGAAGGCGGCCTCCTCGTACAAGACGCCGCTCCTTCCATTTATATTGACTGCTCCACTGTCGATGATTCCGCCTCCGAAGAGGTTCGTCAGGCCGCGTTGCAGCGTGGCACAAAATATTTGGTGGCACCTGTTTCCGGCAACGGCAAGGTAGTTAAAGCTGGAAAATTGACCCAGGTTGTTTCGGGTCCGCGCGAGACTTTCGATCAAGTGGAAAATACTTTGCTCTTGATGTCTCGCGCTGTGACTTACGTTGGCGAAGGCGATCTAGCGCGCCTCGTAAAATTGGCCCATAACATATTATTGGGCGTGGTGACGCAATCCATGGCTGAAATTACCGTTTTCGCGGAGAAGGCCGGTGTGCCGCGTTCGGCCTTTCTGCATTTCTTGAATGACTCGGTAATGGGTTCGATATTCACACGGTACAAGACTCCCGCGTTCGTAAATCTCGATATGACGACGACATTTACTCCACTTTTGCTCTGCAAGGATTTTGACATTGGGCTCGCCGCCGCACGTAAACTCGAAGTTCCCATGCCTGTGGCTTCTGCTGCGAGCCAAGTTGTTCAACAGGTGATCGGCCGCGGCAATACTGATATGGATTTCTCGATTCTTTTATTGGAGCAGGCAGCGGCATCCAACTTTGAATTGGTTCCTGAAAATATTGCGGTTTCAGATGGACTTGAATAATTTATTGTAGGCGCTGCGCCAGTAAATCCCGAAAGCCCACATAAATGCGCTAATTCCCGTCGCGATGGAGAATAGAATCGTCGTGCCGTAATGCTGAAGCGCGATCCCGGAGAAAGTAGAACCCAAGGCGTTACCTATGAAGAGGTAGGCAGCAAATAGGGAAATAGCCGCCGACTTTCCCGGGATTTTTATAGAAGTTATCCACGCTTGCAAAGTGGTGTGGAAGAAAACCCAGGCAACGCCTTGGCAGAACACGCTTATTGCGACCGTCCGTACCGATACTTGGACCGCCAAAATAGAAAAACTCATGACACTGGCAAATCCGCCAATCGAGAAAAGCCTGAGAGGCGACCAA
This sequence comes from Candidatus Nanopelagicaceae bacterium, assembly GCA_049287065.1. GTDB lineage: Bacteria > Actinomycetota > Actinomycetes > Nanopelagicales > Nanopelagicaceae > QYPT01. The sequence continues at coordinate 64,215 of JBAQFB010000006.1, read as the reverse complement.
CGTTTGGAGACCTTTGCAACCGTGAGAGACATTATCAATACGCTCACGCCATAAAGACTTGAGACGAGACCAGAGATACTGGCGCTGTCTACCTTCTGTTCGAGAGCTGGAACTGTGAGGGCGAATGAGCCCAGTAAGACTATTCCTTCGATAACCACCAGCACATAAATGACATTCGTCCACTTATGCCTAAAAATAGATTTATACGTTTCTACAACAGACAATTTGTTAACTTCTGGAATCTTGTTTGGTATGAGCCGTATGAGAAAAGCCAAAGTCAACGAGATGACGCCGACAAATCCGAATATCCAGCGCCAGCCGATATTCTCAACGAACAATCCGCCGAGTATTGTTCCTCCCACTAAGCCGATGGCAACACCGGCTGTCAACCGAGTGATGAGCCCTTGCCTGGTTTTCTCAACAGTTACGGAATCACTTAGGAATATAAGCGAGGCAGGAAATGCTGCCGCCATCCCAAATCCCGCGATTGTTCTTATTACGAAAAACCCGGTCATTGGAAGTTCGATCATGCAAAGTAAGTCAGCGATTCCGCCAATGGTAAGAGATAACTGGATGGTCCGGATTCGACCTAATCGATCGGACCACATTCCCCAAAATGGTTGCGTCAATCCATACGCCAGAAGATACGCCGAAGTTCCGGCGGCAATTGTCGCTAGGTCCGTCTTGTAGTCCGCGGCGATGCCCAGCATCATGGGAGCAATAACCGAGCGATCCAAAGAAGTCACCATGGTCGCTGCAACAAAGAAACGTGAAGCGCGTAGTACGTGGCTTGGTACAGCCATTAATCTCCCCTTCGTGAACAGGTAAGCATCGAGATAGCCCTCCACCCATCAAGGGCGTCTAAAAAAATCAGAAATACTCGGAAAAGAGGATTGACGGCGAGACCGATAATGTAAACAATACATCTACCGCAATCGTTTGCGTACTAGGGAGGGACTATGGTCCACGCAAGTAAAGGCCGGCGAAGAGGAGCTATCGTTGCCACTTTGGCAGCTGTAGGTCTCTTGCTCACAGCATGTAGCGGAGGAGATTCCGCTAATACATCAGAGGAAACTACAGATCCTTTGGTGATTGGTATCTCACTACCTTTAACAGGTGACTTCTCTCAACCAGGAGGCGCTGCCAAGAAAGGTTATGAGGCTTGGGCTGAATTGGTAAACGAATCAGGAGGAATTCTGGGTCGTCAAGTCGAATTAAATATCCTCGATGATGCAAGTAGTCAAGAACAAGTTGTAACCGATTACAACCGTCTGATCACACAGGATAAAGTTCCATTGATTCTCGGTACTTTTTCATCTCTACTGAACTTCCCTGCTTCAACTGTTGCAGAAAATAATGAAATGGTTCTCATCGGACCAGCAGGTGGTTCACCTACAATCTTCGAACCAGAACCACAATTTTATTTCTTTGCACAACAAGCAACCGGTCCTCGTCAGGCAGAGCCATTTGTTAATTACATTTTGTCTCTCCCTGCGGCAGACCGACCTAAGACTGCTGCGTACGTAACGCAAGATGATCCATTCGCAGCACCAGTCATCGAGAATATGCAGGCATTGCTGGAAGCAGCAGGGGTAAAGACTGTTTACTCACAAATCTATCCTCCTGAAACCACAAACTTTCAACCTTTCGCTAGCGCAATTGCTGCAAAGAAGCCTGACATCATCGCGCAAGGTGCAGTATTTGAAGACGGCGTGGGCCTTGCAAAGGGCCTCATCCAAATTGGATACTCACCAAAGGTGTTCTTCCAAACTTCGGCACCAAGTAACGGTGCTCAGTACAGCAGTGCAGTCGGTATGGCCAATACCGAAGGTGTCTTCTACGCTGTTTCCTGGAGTGAGAAGAGCCCTACTCCTCTAAATGCTGAATTCGTCGCCAAGTATCAAGAACTCTTCGGCGCTGGATTGATTCCGGAAGAGGACGCTGCAGATGCATTCGCTGCCGCACAGATCCTTCAAGCTGCAGTTGAAGCCACAGGCGGGACAGACAATGTTGCGCTGAAAGATTGGCTGCACGCAAATACAGTGCAGACCATTCTCGGCCCACTTTCGTGGGACTCGGTTGGTCGACCACAAGGTGACTTCTTGCTTGCCCAGTGGCAATCAGGTGAAGTAAACATTGTGGCCCCCGCAATCGCTGCAACCACAGAAACGGTGATATTCCCTAAGCCAGCGTGGGTCAAGTAAATCCATAAAGAAATAAGAATGATGTTGTGCCTGGGTAACTAGGCACAACATCATTCTTACCACTACCCAAAGTATCCGGAAGGAATTGTCTTACAATGCAAATCTTGCAGGTAGTGATGTTCGGACTACTTCTTGGCGGAGTTTATGCACTCCTCTCCTCCGGTTTGAGCCTTATTTTCGGAGTCTTAGACGTTGTAAATGTCGCCCAGGGCGCATTCTTAGTTTCCGGCGCTTTTTTAACCTGGAAGATATGGAAACTCACCGGGATCGAACCATTACTTCTGCTGCCTCTCGTAACACTCCTCTGGTTTGGACTAGGGATTCTTATTTTCAGAGGACTCTTCGCTCGGGTAGCTCCGCAGGGTCCGTCCATGACAGTCCTGCTCTCCTTCGGCTTAGCACTCATTTTCGAAGGCGCCCTCAACCTATTATTTGGCAATCAATTCAAATCCATCCAAACTTCGTATTCTTTAAACTCCGTGACCCTTGGTTCGATCGTTTTCCCATTGACCCAAATTATTGCCTGCACAATTGCGGCAATTACTTTGGGCCTGATGTACGTATATCTAAAGACTTCATGGTCGGGACGTGCGCTCCGAGCCACTGCACAGAACCGCGATGGTGCTGCATTGATAGGAATTTCACATAACAAATCCTCATCGATCGCCTATGGGCTGGGCATGGCCACGGCGGGTGCAGGTGGAGTGTTGCTTTCGGTGACGTACCCATTTTATCCAGCAACCCATTACGACTGGATTGCTAAATTGCTAGGAATTATTGTTTTGGGTGGAATGGGTAGCCTGCCGGGAGCAATTGTCGGTTCGCTTATTCTTGGAGTAACAGAGGCTGCTGGAAACACGTACGCCCCTCGATGGACAATTCTCTTTTTCTACGGTGTCATCATGCTGGTCTTACTCTTTAAGCCCGAAGGAATTCTTGGTGCTCAGTCAAGGAAGGATTCGGCGTGAAAAGTCTGAAGTTGGACCGAAAATTTATCCTCCCGGGTGTCTCATTCGGCTTACTGGCACTTCTACCTCTAATACTGCGCGATAGCCAGTACGAACAATCGGTACTCATCCTGTGCTTTCTCTTTGCGACCATGGCGAGCGGATGGAACATCATCAGTGGTTTGACCGGGTACGTGTCCCTTGGTCACAGTGTTTTTCTCGGTATGGGGATGTATACCGGTTCGCTGCTAGGCCAGGCACTTGAACTTCCCACTTACTATTTCGTTCTAGTCAGTTTGCTGGTGACGGTGCTATCGGCATTGATTATTGGGGTGGTAATTCTTAGAACTAAGAGTCACTCATTCGTAATAATTACGATCGCCGTCCTCCTCTCCGCACAATTGGTGGCCTCGAATTGGAGGTCATTCACTGGTGGCACCGAGGGAATCATTTTCAGGGCGCCTTCCTGGGCGAGAGAACTAGGGAATATGCCCTACTACTACATGTTTTTCGTGATTTTGTTACTTACGATTGGGTTAGTTTCGTTCATCATGAACTCTCGCTTAGGTGCCGGGTTCATGGCAATCAGGGATGATGAAGCTAAAGCTGCCTCCATCGGCATAAACACAACTCAGTACAAAATCATTGCTTATGCCCTGAGTGCCGCCCCATACGGATTAGCAGGCGCCATTTACGCCCAGTATTTGGGGTTCGTTAATCCCATGGGTTCGTTCAACATGTTGCTGAGTGTCTATCTGGTTCTTGCCGCACTTGTTGGCGGGAAGGGAACTTTGTGGGGACCAGTTATTGGTGGGTTCATTATCGCTTTGGCGAATGAGGGCGCCACAATTTCCTCGGGTGGCGTGAGTGCTCGAGTATTGATCATGGGACTCGTGCTCGTGGTAACTGTGATGTTTGTTCCGCAAGGCCTCTTGAATTCAGCAAAAACCATCCTCGCGAAGCGACGCACCAGCAAGGAATCCGTCGCGTTTATCGACCAAGCCTCAATTGCAGAGATAAGTACCAACATTCCCATAGACAGAATTGTCCGGGTTCGCCCCCATAGGGAAGTTGAATCTGATTCAATTCTTCAAATCTCAAATGTATACAAAAGTTTTGGCGGCGTAAAAGCCGTTAACGGGGTTAGTTTGAATGTCAAAAGGGGGAGCATCACTGGACTTATTGGTCCAAACGGTTCTGGTAAGACAACTCTATTCAATTGCATTACCGGCACCTATGGAGTTGATAAAGGGTCAGTGAAACTCAATGGTGAAGAGATTTCGAAATTGGAACCCTGGGTCAGGGCCCATAAGGGTTTAGGACGAACTTTTCAAATTACGAAACTATTCAAATCGATGAATGTTTTGGATAATCTCGTAGCGCCTTTGGAGAAGCCCAGTGTGAAGGGGATGCTTGCCAACAAGATCCAGGGGCATGAAGTTGATAGGGCGAGAGATGTGCTCTCCTTCATGGGGTTGAGTTCATTCGAACATTCGAAGGTGGGCACACTGAGTTTCGGTCAGCAGAAGTTGGTCGAGTTTGCTCAAATACTCATGCTACGGCCTGAAATAGTGTTGCTAGACGAGCCCGCTAGTGGAATCAACCCCATTCTGATTGAGAGGCTTTCCAAGGCCATCCGCAAATTGAATGATGCCGGAACAACTTTCTTGATCGTCGAACACAATATTCCGCTAGTTCTGAGTTTATGTGACTACGTTCATGTGCTCTCGGCAGGAGAGTTGATGGTTTCTGGAACACCTGAAGAAGTTAGAAATGATGAAGCAGTCATTGAGGCCTACCTTGGTCCAGATAACTTATTGGAGGCAAGCAATGACTGAATTAGCGCTGACGTTATCCAGAGTTGAAGCCGGATACGGCGGGGGAATGGTCCTGCAAGGATTGGATATCGAAATAAAGAGGGGAACGATCACTTGCATCGTCGGTCCAAATGGAGCTGGAAAGAGCACAGTTTTCAGGGTTATTAGCGGCCTCCTAAAGCCGTCAAAGGGTGAAGTCCATCTGGCTGGAAAGTCATTGGCTGGCTGTTCCCCGGCGGATATTTTGCGCCTGGGAATCACGCAAGTTCCCCAGTCCAGGGCTCTCTTTCCGCAAATGAGTGTGCGAGAAAATATCATGATGGGCGGATATTTGATCCGGAAAGATACCAAGTTATTGAAGCAGCGAATTCACATGGTTGAAGAGGCTATTCCACTTGTTAAAGAGCGATCAGGTGATCCAGCAGGCCATCTCTCTGGCGGGCAGCGACGAATGGTAGAAATCGGACGAGCGCTAATCCTGGACCCATCTTTGATTCTTATGGACGAACCATCACTCGGATTGGATCCGAAATCAGTCCTCAAAGTAGCTCAACTAATCCGGCAAATGGTGGGCGAAGGTCGCACCGTCTTGATGGTGGAACAGAACGTCCGGTTAGGAATGCATTTGGCGACCGACGGCATCGTGATGGAAGGTGGGCGCATAAGACTATCGGCGCCGGCAAAGGACATTGCATCTGATCCGGAGGTTGCATCTATGTATCTGGGAAAGACAACCTAAACAATCTGCTATCGATCAATCAGCACTAATCCAGATTTCACAGAATGTATATCTTCAAATCCGGTTTCAGTAATGATTACCATCTCACCCGTCTGCACACCTGCGCAATGATCTAACGTGGTTACGTTCGGCTGTAAGACAATCGCCATTCCTGGTTCTAGCAGGACATCTGGTCTATGTAGTGGAACTCTCGAAGATGAGGTTCCTATTGGCGGTAAATATCCACCGCCTAATCCATGAAACAAATCGTCCGTTGTCGTGAAACCAGACTCTTCGATCACGCTGGATGCATCAACCAAATCCATTGCATTGATTCCAGGCCTCAAGATACGTCTCATGTTAGCGAGCGCCTGCGCTGCCACTTCATGCATTTCCTGAAAGAGTTGGGTTGGTTTTCCGATGGCCACCGTTCTCAATAACTGTCCGGGGTATTCAGGACTCACAGCGGCGCTGATTTCAAAAGTCACAGCCGATCCACGTTTTACTACTCTTCCTTCCGGAAACTGCGCTGGAACATCTCTATCAGGCATTGTCATGTCACTTATGCATATGTAACATATGTGATCACGCGCACCTATCACGGTGTAACTCGACCTGGCTCGAGCAAGGAGTTCCCAATCAGTAACATCATTTTGACAAGCGGCAAGGATCGCCTCAGCGCCGCAATCGGTTGCATAAGCCCCTTTTCGCAGTGCATCGATTTCCTCCTTGGACTTAATCGTCCGCAATTTAATATGTTCATTGTCCAAAGCAAAAAGCTCGACACTATTTTTTTGAGCCGCACTTCTGAACTCCTGCGGGACAGAACCAAGCGTTCCAACTTTGGTATTCGCAAACTTTTTGACCTGGGCTTCTACTTCACTAAAATCAAAATCTTTAATCGCCGTTCCCTTAACAAGTCGGCGGGCGGCCGCAATGTGATTATGAAACATGATCCACAAAATGCTTTCGTGACGGGTCAGCAGAAGATAGGCCAACCGCGTGGTTTGCCATCCAGTAAGCCAAGTAATACCTATGCCGGTTCGATTCTCACCGAAAACAAAAACTCCACCGCAGTCGGACTTCGTCGCAAGATCCAAAGTTCTAGTCTTGCGCGACTCAAATTCACCAAGGCTGAATTCAAATATTTGTAGTGTCACAACCTAAGAATCGTATAGAAGTGATGATTCCACAAGTTTAACTAGATAAAGAAATGGAGAAAGGGATGGAAGAGGAAAAGGATCAATTAGTGCTAGAAGCGATATCGCATTGGGCGCCGAGATTCACAACGAATGGAGTTGCGGTATCAGATTTCACGACTGTCACGAATTCGATCCACAAGTGGTCAGAGTGGGCTGATGCTTGGGCTAAAGCTGGAAAAGTCATGGAGGATTTGGGTCACGAAGCGCTGAAAGAAGGACGATACAAGTCGGCAGGCGCTCATTTAAGCCAGGCTGCCGTCTACTACCACTTCGCCAAATTTGTTTTTACGGACTTCCCAGAAAAAATGAAAGAGAATCATATGAAGGCGGTGGCATGTCTAAACGAAGCGCTGCCGTATCTAAACCCTCCAGGTGAGAGAGTGACAATTTCATACAAGGGATTTAATATGCCAGCGATTTTGCGCAAACCAAATGGCATCAAGAACCCGCCGCTTGTGATCATGCTAAGTGGGCTCGATTCGACTAAGGAAGAACTGCGCTCGACAGAGCAGCTCTTCTTAGACCGCGATCTAGCCACTCTCTCAATAGATGGACCCGGTCAGGGCGAATCTGAATACGACCTGCCGATTGAAGCCAACTGGGAAGATGTTGGCGCAGCGATAGTTGATTACCTTGAGACTAGGGATGATGTAGACGCCGACCGCATAGGGGTCTGGGGCGTCAGTCTCGGCGGTTTCTATGCTCCACGCATGGTTAGTGGCGAGAAGAGAATTAAAGCGTGCGCAGCCCTTGCTGGACCGTACAATTTTGGAGAATGTTGGGACGGTCTACCCGAACTCACACGTCGGACCTTCACTTACAGATCCCACAAGAAAACCCAAGCAGAAGGCTTAGCGGTGGCAAATACATTGACCCTTGAAGCGACTGCAAAGAATATCGAGTGCCCACTCCTGGTTATTTTCGGCGGGAAGGATCGATTAATCCCCCAATCGCAGGCCGAAAAATTGATAAGAGATACTGGCGGGGAATTATTGCTGCTTCCAGACGGAAACCATGGAGTCATGAATGTAGCCGCCAAGCACCGGTACAAGACAGCTGATTGGATGGAAAGGCAACTTAAAGGGGTAACTACGTCACCTGCGGCGGTGAATTAAATGGATGGTGCGAATCAGTCAAGGATACTGAGTCCTATTCCTGAAGATTTCATCCGGCGCAAAACTCTCTCAGCCCATAACGATGCCACCATGCGCACCGACATCAATTACGGAGAATTTGGCTACGCCATAACAGATGAACCCAGAGCACACGGTGGGGACAGTGCAGGTCCATCACCACTCCAGGCGGTAGTTGGGGCACTATGCGGTTGCGAGGCCGTTACATTTCGCCGTACTGCCAGTGAGATGAACTTTGAATATTCCGACATTTCCTTTGATGCTAGTTTCACAATTGATATCCGAGGCCGAATGGGCGACCGGAACGTACGGCCGCATTTTCAGACGGTTAAAGTTCACATTAAGGTGAGAACGAAGGAATCACCAGAGGATCTCACGCGAGTGATTGAGGAAACAGAAGCTAGGTGCCCAGTTATGAACTTGCTTCAGGATGCGAAAGTAAAACTTGAAGTCAGATGGGAGCATATCCCTGGGTAGGTGGAGAGCAAGTCTTCGGGCCGCTCATGACTCGTATCAATTTCATCCGTACTTGTTACTGATCAATCTAGATAGATCCTCTGTTCGAGGGCAGTATGCGTTCGACTCTTCTCTTATCCCGACAAGTGTCTGCAACGCATCAAGGCTGAGTGCATTGTCATGTGTCAGACCGTGAACTGAATCATGAAGTAGGTTGTAATATTTCTCAGACTTCAATACTGATTCTTTTTCGCTAAAAATTTTAAGGTATTCAGAAAAACTCGCATTGAGAAGCCAATCATTTGCTCTCTTCCAGGCAGACATGAAATCCTGCATATCTTCACGATTCTCATGTAAACGCGGCACGCAAATTACTGTTCCTAGGTAATTACTTGAAATATCTGCAACGTTCATCCAAATTCTGAATCCCTTTTCCTCTGCTCGTACTTTAGATTCAGCATTTAGGATGCTTGCCTGAGAGGATCCTTCGATCATGTGCACTAATCGTTTAGGAGTGGATCCAGCGGCAACGAAGGTGACTTTCGAAATATCCATCTCGAGTCTTTTCAACATGGAATTCAATAGTAAAGCGAAGCCACTTGTCGGAGAATCGATGGAAAATACTGCTTCGAGTAAGTCCTCACGGGTGGAAATTTCTGGAGTCGAAACCAGTGAAAGATCTAGGCCCCGATCGATCGATTTGAGCATTATCAGATCGCACATCTCACCCAAAGGATTCTTTGCGGTAGTGGCGTATAGCAGCACATTGTCGGGACTCGTTAGAGCAATATCTAAATCGCCTTTCATAAGTGATTCAAATTGCGCAGGTGACGAGGTCACGTTGGTGACTTCAATTTGATAGCCCGGCAGGAAATTGTTGTAAGCAATAGCAAAAAGCACGGGGGATTGACTAAATTGGCCAATCCGAATTTTCTTCATTCGCAACCGCCTTAGAAGTTACCGAAATAGTGAGTATATGAAGGGTTTATGACTCTGGACCCGCATAAAGTCCCGCAGTTTCAGGGAACATCGAACGGACGATCTTAAAGTTGGAAACATCTGTCGTGCCGTCTGAGTGGAGGCAGACCAGCGCATCTCTGTAGTACTTTTCAATACCAACTTCAATCATCGCACCATAGCCGCCATGGAGTTCTACTGCATGCTGGCAGACTTTCAAGATTTCCTCGGACGCATAAACTTTGATCATGACACTCAGCGTTTGGGCATCGGGAGATCCTTCATCCACCGCGATCGCGGCATGGCGCAGTAGTGCAGAGACGGCTTCAAGTTTGGTGGCCATCTCTGCAATTCTTGTTGCAACAGCTTGATGCTTGATCAGCACCCGTCCGCCCTGAACGCGCTGATGCACCCACGCGACGGTCTCTTCATAGGCTGCAATACCTATGCCCAAGTTCTTAGCAGCTACCAGTATCTTGCCTGGTTGAAAATAGACCCCCGCTTTAGCGAGAGCGGTGTCGCGCGCTAGAAGATGGTCGGCCGGAACTCGGCAATCGACAAAGGCAATCTCGCCATTATTCATGAAACGGCCACCCACTGTTTCATTGCATCGCGTCACCTCAAGTCCAGGTGTATCGCGTGGCACGAGGAAACTCGAAGTCCCTTGAAGTATTCCAACGGCGGGGTTGGTGTTGGCGTAGACCACATACAAATTAGCGTCGTAGCCGTTGCTTATGAACTGCTTGCGTCCGTTGATCTTCCAATAGCCATCTTCCAATACAGCTTTCGTATCCATATTGGCCTCTGGAACATTGTAAGGAAGCCACCTATCAGATGCGCCACGCGGTTCAGTAAGGCAGTGAGCCATGAGAAATTGAGGCTCATTCATATATCGGGTGAACCACTTCTCCTGGAGATGCTCGGGAGCAAGTGCACTCAGCAATACAGATATCTTCCAATTCTGAACCAGTTTGTCAGCCAATCCGGAATCACCGCGGGCCAATTCTGTTGCAATGATTGAAAAAGTTTGAGACTGAGTGCCTTTATCAAGTTCAATGCCGCCAAAACGTTCAGGAACTCCAAGTGAGCGAAGACCTGCACGATCGGCTTCTTCAAGAATTTCAGGTGTCAAACGCTTATCGGGATCGAAAAGCCACTCACGCGTACGGTCTTCTCGGATGAATGGAATTACAACTTTATCAACGTAACTTCGACAGGTATTTCGCATCAATATCTGTTCTTGCGACAGGTATCTATCCTGAAAATACACCCTACCCCCTACGATTTGAATTCGTGAGTTTTAGAAGTACCGAACGTACCACTCTATAAATCAACGTGGAATAGGGCGAGCAATCAATCCAAATAAGTGGAAGGTGTTAGATTTCCTTATCTATTCACCATAAGGAGAAGGAAATGGCTCGAATTGGATTCATCGGTCTTGGAGACATGGGACAAGTCATTATTCCTCGGTTACTACAGGCCGGACATGAAGTTACCGGTTGGAACAGATCGAGCGGTAAGGATGAAGCACTTAAAACACTTGGAATGCGAATAGCAAGCACCCCGGAATCTCTGGCCCGCGATTGCGAATTTGTTTTTTCTATCGTCACAGATGGAAAGGCTGTCGAGGAAGTAGCACTGGGAATCAACGGTGTCATACATGGAATTTCCGACAGCGCTATCTACCTTGAAATGAGCACCATCTCGCCAGAAATAAGTCGCAAGGTCAATGCGGCATTCACGGCTGCCGGCAAAACAATGGTCGATGCGCCGATTTCAGGCAGTCCTGTCACTGTTGTCCAGGGCAAGGCATCTGTCATGGTGGGTGGGGATGAAACCGCCTTCCAGAAGGTACGGGATGTCTTGCTAGACATCGGCGCCAAGGCTTCTTACATAGGTCCTAGTGGGCTGGCTATACAAACAAAACTCTCGATCAACCTACTGCTTATGGTGGAAGTGATTGCCTTCGGGGAGGCGGTCGCACTCGCAGAAAAAGGCGGTGCTGACCGGGAAGCCGTTGTCGCGGCGATCCTCAATAGCGTGGCAGCTTCTCCAGTGTTGGCCTACCGCGGACCATTCATCCTGGAAGGACAGATGCCAGAGAAACCATTAGCCGATGTGGCCTTGCAGCAGAAAGATATGACCTTGGTTTTAGAACAGGGCAGAAAACTTGGAATACCGCTTCCGCTGGCGGCAAGTGCTAATGAGATGATGAACGCGTCTCGTGGATTCGGTCTTGGTCACCACGACTTTGTCATAGCCTTTGAGGCATACCGAAAAATGGGGGGATTGAGTTAATGAAGCACGAATCTGCCGGATCAGATATCCATCTCTTTACAACAAACCTCTCGGATGTCCCCGCCGTGGAAGGGCTTCGCCGCGACGAGGGCTGGGTAAACATGCAAGTGCAATTTCTCATTGATAAAGCCACAGCGAATTCGAAAGAGCTCCTCGTTGGGCGGACCGTCCTTCCTCCTGGTGCAATGCATGACCGCCACCGACACTTCAACTGTGAGGAATTTTGGATAGTTCTCCAAGGATCTGGCGTGATGTACACCAACGAAGGCGAACGGCCTGCTAAGGAAGGTGATGTAGTACTTATACCGAGAGAACATTGGCATGGTTTCAAAAACACTACAGATTCGGATGTGATTCTAGTTTGGGGCTGGAGTGGTTCGGGGTCGCTGGAAGACTCTGGCTATGAAGTCGCACATGACTGACTGGAAACTCGACCATCGAATCACGCGCGGAATAGATTCACTCAAACTCAAACTTAAGGATGACCTAAACCAAGGTGCCCGTCACATCGGATGGAAACTCGGGTTTGGTTCGCCAGGAGGACTTTCGAGTCTGCGAATTGCGAAGCCTCTGGTTGGATACCTGCTTGATCGCAATGAAATCTCATCTGGCAGCACGATAGGAATATCGACTTGGACTAAGCCAGTGGGCGAAGCGGAAATCGCAATTTACTTCGAGAAAGATATTCCGCACTCCGCCAGCATCACGGAAGTCCTGAGTTGCACCGCGGCCCTTGGCCCAGCTATTGAAATCGCCGATCTTGATCTTCTCCCGACGGACCCAGAGTCCATCCTGGCAGGAGATATTTTTCAACGTCATTACATTCTTGGGCAGAAGGATTTATCCCGCTCCGGTGGAAATATTGAGGCTCTCACTGCGCAAGTTCTGCTGCCATCTGGGCTCACAGTGACCGTGGAAGATTTACCAGAATTAACTGGGCAAATACCCCTGATTCTTCATCACTTTGCCCAAGTTGCAGAAGAAATCAATGGCGGAGTCAAAGCTGGCGAATTCCTATTAATTGGTTCCATCGTGCCACCCATTGCAGTATCCGCTGGAGAAAGTTTTAGTTACTCGCTGGGGAACTATCCAACTCTTCAGGTAGGTTTTTCAAGCTAATCGGAGCAGAGATCATTCATATGAGTGCGCGAGAGGGGATTTGAACCCCCACACCCTTGCGAGTACACGGACCTGAACCGTGCGCGTCTGCCGTTCCGCCACTCACGCCTTCTATGACCGAGATTATCACCATTAGGCTTAACTCCTAGATCGCAAACAGGACGCACTGAGCGAGCGGGGAGGAGCACGGTGAGCGAGAGAATTTCCACTGGATTTGCAACCACCGCGCGCTCTGTTGTGGGTCTAGTTCGATCCGGCAATGAGGATTCGGCACTAATTCATCCTTACCTCATTGCTGTCGCCGATGGAATGGGCGGCCACGCAGGTGGAGAAGTAGCTTCTGCCCTCGCAGTAAGAAAACTCTCTGGGTTGGTTCCTATCTTGGAGACGGGCAATGTCGATAACGATTCAATCGAAGATCTGCTACTAAACACCTTGCAGGAGATTGATTCAGAAATTGGTCGAGTCGCCGATCAGAACGATGATCTAACAGGTATGGGTACGACATTGAGTGCTCTCATGATGTACGGGCGCGAATCAGATAAAAAGGTTGCCTTGCTCCATGTTGGAGATTCGCGATGCTATCGCCTCCGCGGAAATACGCTTATGCAGATAAGTCACGATCACACCGTTTTGCAAGAACTTCTCGATCAGGGATCCGTCTCCACAGAAGAGGCCCACGAACACCCGCAAAGATCATTTTTAACGCAAGCACTAATGGGTGATGGGCCCCTTTCGCCGGTTCTCATGATTTATCAAACAAATCCTAAGGATCGCTTCTTGGTCTGTAGTGACGGGTTGTCGGGAGTTCTCAGCGAAAAGGAAATTAGGAGCGGATTAAAGATTCGAGATCGCGACCAAGCCCTTACTTATCTGCTCGATGCTGCTTATTCGGCCGGTGCACCCGATAATGTCACTGTGATACTTGCAGATATCGATCGAGAGAATGGTGCGATGTCAGCGACCACACACGCCGTTACATTCCTAGGTGCCGCACTTGATGCTACATCTGGCAAAGAGGTAGAGCGATGAGCGCACTTCTTGGAGGCAGGTACAAACTTGGTGAGATGATCGGCTCGGGTGGAATGGCCGATGTATACATTGCTGATGACCAGAGACTCTCTCGAAAAGTCGCAATTAAGGTTTTACGAAGTGATCTTGCACGTGACCCTTCCTTCGTCGCACGTTTTCGCAAGGAGGCATTCGCAGCAGCAGGGCTGAACCATCCTGGAATCGTTGCGGTGTACGACTCAGGAGAAGAACCTGCTCCTTACATCGTCATGGAATTGGTCTCCGGACACACACTCCGAGAATTGATCCATCAAGGCGAACGATTACCCATTGATCGTGCGCTCGAAATTGGGGAAGGTATCTTGGCCGCACTCGAATATTCGCACAACTGTGGAATTGTTCACCGCGATATAAAACCAGCAAACGTCATGATTACCGATCAAGGCGTAGTTAAAGTAATGGATTTCGGTATTGCCCGTGCGCTAGACGATGTCGGAGCCACTCTCACCAGCACATGGAATGTTGTCGGTACAGCTCAGTATCTGTCACCAGAGCAGGCAATGGGGGCAGTAGCCGATTACAGGAGTGATATCTATTCGGTGGGGTGTCTACTTTATGAGGTACTAGTAGGCAGACCCCCGTACACGGGTGATACTCCAGTTTCGATTGCCTTTCAGCATGTTTCAGGAGAGTTGATAAAACCAAGCACCCTTAACGCGGAATTGCCTGATGGTTTGAATATATTGCTGACAGTTGCACTGGCCAAGAATCCGGACGATCGCTACCAGAGCGCATCACAGATGTTGGAAGACATAAAGAATCTGCGCTCCGGTCGAGCAATTACTACCAAAATTCCGCGAAGGAAAATAAGTAGGCGCAAATTAATAGCGGCAGGCATCGGCGTAATTCTCGTTGGTTTATTAGTTAATCTGGGAGTTGGCGCTCTTAACAACACCCAGGGAGAGAAATTGATTTCTCTGCCCAACGTCGTTGGTCTGACTCCAGAATCTGCACAGGCACAACTTCTTGGCTTTGTCATCACCCTTCAACATGCTCATAGTCCAACTATTCCCGCCGGTCGGGTGGTCGACCAAATGCCTCTGGCTTCAACCAAAGTAAAAGAAGGCACCGCAGTTGTACTTACGATCTCAGATGGAGTCGGTGACGCCACTGTTCCCACTGACCTCATTGGGATGTCTTTATCGGACGCTCGCGCAAGTTTGGCAGCGGCTGGTCTAGTTATTGCACAGACCCAGGCGATTCCATCTGATAAACCGCAAGGAACTGTTTTGAAAGTCACTCCTAATGGCGGGTCAATTCTTCCCTCGGGTAGTGGAGTAACTTTGCAGATAGCCAGTGGTGATGTGGAAGTTCCATTCTTGGTTGGGTTACAAGAAATTCCCGCTCGAACCATCCTGGCACAAGCAGGTTTCCTCGTGCGAGTACTTGATGGAACCGACCTGACTCAACCTGCCGGCGTTGTTCTGGCACAGGCGCCTGAGGCTGGCACTACTCAGACAATTGGATCGACGGTCACCATCACGATTAATCGCACCGAACTTTCTAGCCCGACTCCGATCGACCCCACTCTTCCTACCAATTAAAAATTATTAATATTTAGCAACTACCGGAGAAAGACCCACGGCTTTCTTTCGTGCGTTTTCATCACCGCATTCAGCGAGCCAATTAGCCAACATATGATGACCAAACTCTGTGAGTACCGATTCGGGATGAAATTGAACGCCCTCTATCGGCAGTTTTTTGTGACGCACCGACATGACAACACCGGACTCTGTTTCGCTCGTAACTTTGAGTTCGTCCGGCAATGTTGCTCGCTCGACTGCAAGTGAGTGATAACGAGTAGCGGTAAAAGGAGATGGGACATCTGTGAGCACGCCAACCCCTATATGGCTTACCCGAGAAGTCTTACCGTGAAGTAATTCGGGAGCCTGTGAAACGGTCGCGCCAAAGGCGGTACAGATAGCCTGATGTCCCAGGCAGACTCCAAGGAGTGGAATCTTATGCTCGGCGCAATAACTCACCATCGCCATGCTGATACCGGCGCGCTCTGGCGTACCTGGGCCAGGTGAAATGAGAACACCGTCATATGCGCTTGCCGTATTTACATCAATCTCATCATTGCGAACAACCGTGCACTCGGCGCCGAGTTGTGCAAGGTACTGGACAAGATTGAATACAAAGGAGTCATAGTTGTCGATTACGAGAATCTTCCGTGCGGACATGAGATGAATTCTCTCGCATTGTGACCACCTCGCGCTCGGGAAGTGTAAATATTAAAAATCTATCCCCCCGTGTTACCCTCTTCTATGCCAAAATCGAAGCTCCGTAAGAAAGAGAAGAAGACCGTCCCCGCAGAGGTGCTTCATCCTGTAGCGCCACCAACAGAGAGCCCGCGCTGGCTCGCCCCTGTCATGGTTGCGGCCTTCCTGGCCGGCCTTATCTGGATTGTGATCTTCTACGTCACCTCTACCAGTTATCCAATCCCGGGAATCGGCGCATGGAACATGGTGGTGGGCTTTGGTTTCATTGGGGTCGGCTTCACGCTGGCCACAAAGTGGCGCTAAAGAGGTAAATTACACCGCTGTAATTCTCCACATGGGGGATAACTCCTGTGGATAACTCATTTCTTAATGCGAAGAATGACCTTTGTCGCGATAAGGCCACCGATCAGGCCGCCTAAGTGGGCGTGCCAGTCAATTCCGGGCAGAAGGAATGCCATCGCAAAGTTAATGCCAATAATGACCAGGATGCTTTTCACATCCGCGCCAATCCTCTTTGCTACCAGAGCAAAAGCACCGAAGAGCCCGAAGAGTGCTCCTGATGCTCCGACAGAGAGTTGATAGACCGGGTTTAGATAAAGAGATGTAAGTGAACCTGTCACGAGTGAGAAGAAGAAAATGGCAAGAAATCGAGCCTTGCCAAATAAGGCCTCAAGTGGATTGCCGAGGACCCAGAGTGCATACATATTGAAACCCAGGTGCATAACGCTTCCATGAATAAGTGCAACCGTGAGAATCCGATACCACTCGCCTGCGGCTACCCCTTGCCCGTCAACTGGGCCACGGAATAAACCCAAATCAATTTGAAGGGAAGGGACAAATAGTTGTAAGAGGTAAAAACCACAGATTATTGTTATAAGCCCTGTGGTGGCATTTCGTTTCACGCGATGGTGACGGAGTTAATCGTTATCGGTGTAGCTGGACGATCTTGTCCATCAGTTTTTGATTGCGCGATTTTGTCTACAACACCTTGGCTCGCGACATCTTTTACTTCACCGAAGATTGTGTGTTTGCGGTTGAGCCAGGTCGTTGGGGCAACCGTAATAAAGAACTGTGAACCGTTGGTTCCTGGGCCAGAATTGGCCATTGCTAAAATGTACGGACGATCAAAAACTAACTCACCGTGGAATTCATCTGCGAATTTGTAGCCTGGGCCGCCCGTTCCGCGACCCAATGGGTCTCCGCCTTGAATCATGAACCCGCTAATAACCCGGTGAAAAACGGTGTTGTCGTACAGGTTGGCAGTCGTCTTCTCGCCATTCCTAGGGTCGGTCCACTCGCGGGCCCCCGTTGCTAGTTCGACGAAGTTTGCGACTGTCTTAGGGGCGTGATTTGGGAACAGTTCGATCACAATGTCGCCCATTGAGGTGTGCAGGGTTGCTTGAGAGGTTGTCATTTCAGTCATCATGTGGAGACTAGGGGAATCGAACCCCTAACCCCCGCCTTGCAAAGGCGGTGCTCTACCAATTGAGCTAAGTCCCCGTGGTTAACGGGAGTGGGCCTTGGAGGACTTGAACCTCCGACCTCTTCCTTATCAGGGAAGCGCTCTAACCAGGCTGAGCTAAAGGCCCCAAAACCTGCGTAAGGCTACAGGTAATTAGAGGTAGACCCCAAACCGTACTTCTACTCGGATCCCACCTCCGCGCTTTTGGTGACAGAGAGTACCTGAACCCCCTCATCTAGATTGACCAATCGCACGCCCATCGAGTCACGACCAGTCTGACGAACTTCTGAGGCCGGGGTCCGCATGACGGTACCGGCGGAGGTGATGGCCAGAACCTCGTCCTCCTCCCGCAGAACCAGGGCGCTGACAAGTACACCGCGGGAGTCCTCATCAATCTTGGCCGCCTTGATTCCAATCCCGCCTCGTCCTTGGACTCGATACTCGTCCAGCGGTGTCTTCTTTCCGTAACCGCCATCGGTTGCGGTGAAGACCAGAAGATTTGAATCTTGGGTATTTATTCTTGCCATAGTGAGCAGTTCGTCGCCCTCACGGAATTTCATTCCTATCACACCGCTGGTTGACCGACCCATCGGGCGGAGCGCTTCGTCATCTGCCAGGAAGCGCAACGCCATACCTTTCTTGGAAACGAGCAGTAATTCATCTTTTCCGTTGACGAGGGTTGCGCTGACAACTTCATCGCCGGTGCGAAGTGAGATCGCAATCAATCCACCTGCACGAGGTGAATCATATTCACTCAATGCCGTCTTCTTGATAAGGCCGTTCTTGGTTGCGATAACAAGATATGGCTGAACTCCGTAATCCTTAATGGATAGGACTTGTGCGATCTGCTCATCCGGCTTGAATGCCATGAGGTTGGCGACATGCTGTCCACGCGCATCGCGCCCAGCATCTGGCAACTCATGAACTTTTGATCGATAAATCCGGCCTTGGTTCGTGAAAAAAAGTAGCCAGTCATGTGTTGAGGCAACAAAGAAATGATCTACAACATCATCTTGCTTCAACGAGGCCCCTTTCACTCCTTTACCGCCACGTTTCTGCGAACGATAGAGCTCGGCACGAGTTCTCTTCGCATACCCGGTGTGAGTAATGGTAACCACGGCATCCTGATCTGGAATTAAATCTTCCGCTGAAAAATCGCCTTCACTGGCGATGATTTGAGTGCGTCGCTCATCCCCGTACTTAGTGACCAAATCTGAAAGCTCTGTCTTAATAATTTCACGTTGTTTCTCATCACTTGCCAGGATTGCCGTGAGTTCGACAATATCGGCCATTAAACCGTCATACTCATCATTAATCTTCTGACGCTCAAGCGCTGCAATCCGGCGAAGTTGCATATCCAAAATGGCATTTGCCTGAATTTCATCAACCTCAAGCAGCTTCATCAATCCGGTTCGAGCTTCTTCCGGAGTCGAGCTGGCACGGATAAGCGCGATTACGGCATCTAGTGCGTCAAGTGCTTTGAGGTATCCGCGCAGGATATGCGCCCGTCGCTCTTTTTCGGCCAAACGGTATTTTGTCCGTCGGACGATGACTTCAACTTGATGCTCAATGTAATACCGAACAAACTCATCCAGACGCAGGGTGCGGGGTACTCCATCAACGAGTGCCAACATATTGGCGCCGAAGGTGTCCTGCAGTTGTGTCTGCTTATAAAGGTTGTTGAGTACAACTTTTGGAATGGCATCATTTCGAAGTACCACGACGAGACGTTGTCCCAAACGCTCATTGCCTTCATCGCGAACATCCGCAATACCTTTGATTTTTCCATCTTTAACCAGTTCGGCGATCTTCAACGCTAAATTGTCTGGGTTTACTTGATACGGCAACTCAGTGATCACCAGGCAAGTCCGCTTATTGATCTCTTCAACATTGACCACAGCCCGCATGGTGATGGAGCCACGACCAGTTCGGTAGGCAACTTCTATTCCGGTACGACCAACAATTAAGGCACGTGTTGGAAAATCAGGACCTTTTACGATCTTGAGTAATTGTGTGAGAAGTTCGTCGGATTTTGCCGCCGGATGTTCAAGCGCCCAAGTAACACCTTCGGCTATTTCACGAAGGTTGTGGGGTGGGATATTGGTAGCCATTCCAACGGCAATTCCCGCACTCCCGTTTACAAGTAGGTTTGGAAAACGACTTGGTAGAACATCTGGCTCTTGTGATCGGCCATCGTAGTTTGGGGAGAAATTGACTGTATCTTCATCAATATCCCGCATCATCTCCATTGCAATGGGAGAGAGGCGAGCCTCTGTATAACGCATCGCCGCAGCTGGATCGTTTCCAGGAGAACCGAAGTTGCCATTGCCATCAACGAGTGGGTAACGAAGTGACCATGGTTGAGCCAATCGGACGACAGTGTCATAAATAGCACCATCGCCGTGGGGATGGTAATTACCCATTACATCTCCGACGATACGAGATGACTTGTAATAACCTTTATCAGGACGGTATCCACCGTCATACATCGCATAAAGAACTCGGCGGTGAACAGGCTTCAAACCATCGCGAACATCAGGCAGAGCTCGGCCAACAATAACGCTCATCGCATAATCGAGATAAGAGCGCGCCATCTCCACTTGAAGGTCGACGACTTCTATTCGATCAAAATCCTTGTTTAGCTCGTCCATTATTTTCCTTAAATTGAATTTCTACTAGATATCTAGGAAGCGAACGTCTTTGGCGTTTCGCTGAATGAAGTTACGGCGCTGTTCGACGTCTTCGCCCATAAGGACGGAGAAGAGATCATCGGCTGCAGCGGCATCATCAAGTCCGACCTTAATTAAAACGCGGTGATGAGGATCCATTGTGGTATCCCAGAGTTCCTTGGCGGGCATCTCACCAAGACCTTTGAAACGCTGAATTCCGTCTTCCTTAGGGAGACGCTTTCCTGCATCTACCCCGAGCTTGATGAATCCGTCGCGCTCCCGATCCGAGAAGGCGTACTGCACCGGCTCCTTGCCGCCCCACTTCAATTTGTAGAGGGGTGGCTGGGCAAGAAAAACAAACCCCTGTTCAATAAGAGGACGCATAAATCTAAAAAGGAGCGTAAGTAAAAGTGTACGAATGTGCTGTCCATCAACGTCCGCATCCGCCATCAAAATTATCTTGTGGTAACGCAGTTTTGCGATGTCGAAATCATCGTGAACACCTGTACCTAGCGCTGTAATGAGTGACTGGACTTCATTATTTTGAAGGACTCGGTCGATGCGCGACTTCTCAACATTGAGAATTTTGCCTCGAATAGGAAGAACTGCTTGATATCTTGAATCACGGCCACCTTTAGTGGAACCACCTGCCGAGTCACCTTCAACGATATACAACTCGCATTTTTCAGGTTCAGTCCATTGACAGTCCGCCAATTTTCCCGGCATTCCCCGACCTTCAAGTAGTCCCTTTCGGTTACGTGAGAGGTCGCGCGCTTTTCTGGCGGCTACACGTGCCGCAGCAGCGTCAATACTTTTCCGAAGAATATCTTTACCCTCCACAGGATTCTTTTCAAACCATGCTGTGAGCTCTTCGTTGATAGCTTTCTGTGTGAAGGATTTTACATTTGTATTTCCAAGTTTTGTTTTTGTTTGACCCTCAAATTGCGGTTCCGCGAGTTTGATTGAAACGATCGCAGTCAGTCCCTCGCGGACATCGTCGCCAGTGAGACGATCTTCTCTCTTGCGGATAAAGCCCCACTCTTCGCCAAATTTATTAACAATCGATGTGAGCGCCGTTCTGAAACCTTCTTCGTGAGTGCCTCCTTCTTGCGTGTTAATGGTGTTGGCGAAGGTATAAACAGATTCAGAGAAACCAGCATTCCACTGCATGGAGATCTCGAGTGACATCTTGTTGACTTTATCCTCAGCTGAAAAAGCAATAATTGATTTGTGTATCTGTCCACGTGTTGAATTTAAATGGCGGACGAAATCGGTAATTCCATTTTCGTAGTGATAACGAACAAAGAGCGGATCTCCTTTTTCGTCAACATGGCCCGGGCGTTCATCAGCGAGAGTGATGGTTAGGCCGCTGTTCAAGAAAGCCATTTCGCGTAAACGGGCTGAAAGGATTTCGAAAGAGAAATCTGTGGTTTCGAAAATGTCCTCTGACGGCCAGAAACGGACCGTAGTTCCGGTTCGGGAGGTTTCTTCGCCTTTTGTAACAGGAGCGGTTGGGACGCCCAATTTATAGTCTTGACTCCAGACAAAACCATCGCGGTAAACGCGAACTGAAAGATCAGTACTCAGTGCGTTTACAACAGATATTCCAACTCCGTGCAATCCGCCAGAAACAGAATATCCACCGTCTCCGAACTTCCCGCCTGCGTGGAGAACGGTCATGACAACTTCAAGGGCGGGTTTCTTCTCAACCGGATGGATATCGACGGGGATGCCTCGTCCATTATCAACGACCTGCAGACTCCCGTCACTCATCAAGGTGACATTTACGTCGGTGCAGTAGCCAGCCAGGGCTTCATCTACCGAGTTATCTACGACCTCATAAACCAGGTGGTGCAGACCTCGCTCACCGGTGGAGCCGATATACATACCGGGGCGTTTGCGGACGGCCTCGAGCCCCTCAAGGACTGTGATGGAACTGGCGTTGTAACTGCCTGTCTTAACCGGCACGAGACTCCCTTGTGAGCTAGTTAGCTCTGTTAGCTTGAGCTTGCCTTACGCTAACCCAGCCTCAAATGAGGAAAAGGGCCCCAGCGACCTTCTAGGGAGATTATCCCTGGAAGCACCCGCCCATCTTAGCCTGAAAATGGATTCTGTGTAGCGCAAATAAGCCGTAGAGGTGGCCTTAGGACGGAGAAATAACCAGGTGTGAAGGGGTTCCTCTTAGAAGTTGCTTTTTAGGGTTTTTAGCCGTACGTATCACGCGGGCCGCGCGCCCCTCTAATTGTACGAATTCCTTTTTTCCACGATGGCCCCTGGGGACCAATCACGGCTATGGACTCGACCAGCGCCCCGGGGGCGCTCTCTTGAATCGTCTTTAAAAGATCAGGTTCAATGAGGCGAAGTTGGGTGGCCCAGGCCGTCGATGAAGATTGAATTGTTAAAACCCCATCTATAAGAGAGATGGGGTTGGCGTGAAGTGAAATCTCGTTTCCCACTATCTCTTCCCAGTTGGAGAAGAGCGTGCCTTCGGCAATACCGGTATCCCAATTCCTTTCGGTGATGAGGGTGCTTAAAAGATCTTTAAGTAGCTGTGGATCGGTTGCTGTATCCGTGCTCTCGCGGACTTCCCTCTTTCGAATCCTTTTATTAGTTTGACCTGTTCGAAAAGACTTGAAGAGATCTAAAGCAAGATCGCGTTTTGACATCAATCTCTCGCATTCATCACTCGACCAGGTCGGACATAAAGTCGTTCAGTCTCTAGCCCAACAGGAAGATCACTTTCAACAGCAGCAGTAATTATTGTTTGTTCGGCAACTTGTGTTGCCTTCATTAGTTGCTGGCGCCTAAAGGTATCAAGTTCGGAAAAGACATCATCAAGAATGAGTATTGGCTCTGCTCCTTCATTTTGCAAGAGATGGAAAGCCCCCAGGCGTAATGAGATAGCCACTGACCAGGATTCACCGTGACTTGCATACCCTTTAGCTGGGAATTGCCCAAGTTGAAGGTGTAAGTCGTCTCTGTGTGGGCCAACCAGTGTTACCCCGCGCTCTATCTCTTGATATTGAACTTCCTGTAATCGTGAATTGAGGATCTCCTTATTTGACTCGAGATTATTGGAGAGCTCATGTGTTGAAGATTTATATGAGATCATCAAAGGATGGATTTCATTGAGGTTGGCGTAATTTCCTGAGGCCCACGGGTTAAGTAGTTCACAGAGTTTTATACGTTCGGTTGTTAAAGTGGAACCAATTGAAATAAGTTGCTCATTCCATGGAATGAGTGCGCTTTGTGGGGCTCGAGTTTTTAGTAGTGCGTTACGCTGTTTAACAACGCGCTCGTAATCACTTATAACACCCGCTAGGCGTGGCGACCTTGTAATGAGTAAACGATCAAGAAAATCTCGGCGCGTTGATGGATCGCCACGGACTAAATCTAAATCCTCTGGAGAAAAGTAAATAGTTTGGCAAGCACCTAAAATTTCTCTCTGGCTGCGGACTGGATTTTGGTTGAGTCGAGCACGGTTCGCCTTCTGCACGTTTATTTCGAGATCTATTTGAAGCTTACGTTCCTCCCGCTCGACTTCTGCCCGTATTACTGCTTGATCGGCTCCAAGGCGGATTAGTGGTTGATTTTGCGAAACGCGGTGTGAGGCAAGAAAAGACAAGTAGATGATGGCCTCAGCAATATTGGTCTTGCCGGATCCGTTGTCCCCGATAAATGTCGTTGTCCCAGGTTTAAAATCTAAGTCTAACTCTGTGTAAGACCTAAAATCTTTGAGCGATAAGTGATTTATACGCATTCATTTATGAGGCGTAGCGCATCGGCATAAGTAGGTAGCGGTAGTTCTCAATTGGTTCGCTATCCCGATCGGCCTTACCGGTAAGGATTGCTGGTTTATTGGAACCAGTGAAAGAAATTTGCACAAATGGCGTGCCTACAGCTTGTAGGCCATCAGCTAGGAAGACGGGGTTGAAAGCAATACTTATAGGCTCGCCGATTAATGAAATCTCCAGTGCTTCAGTTGCTTGTGCTTCTTCACCAGCCCCAGCTTCCAATTCGAGTGTCGCGTCTGCAAAAGAAAGTCGGAGTGGAACCGTTTTATCTGTCACAAGAGCAACTCTTCGTACTGAGTCTAAAAAGAGAGCAACTTCAACTACTGCAGTTGTTGTGATGTTCTGTGGAAGTAGGTGGCGATATGGCGGAAAGGTTCCGTCCAACATTCTTGAAGTCATAGATTTGCCGTCACTCACAAAGCCCGCCAACCTGTCATGCGAGGTTGGAGAGGTTAGGGATATAGAAACATTTTTAGCGCCTGTTAAAGATTTGGTAGCGTCGGCCAAGGTTCGTGCGCGTAGCAGTGCCGCCATCTCTAGGTTTGGCTGGGTTGCTTGCCATTGGACTTCTCTCACAGCCAGGCGATAACGATCCGTGGCCGCTAATGTAATTATGTCCTGGTTTATCTCAACATGAATGCCTGTAAGTGTGGGTAGTGAATCATCTCGTCCGGCGGCAACAGCCACTTGTGCAACTGCTGTTGCGAAAAGATCGCCCGGGATAATTCCGGTTGCTTCCGGAATCTCTGGCAGGTTTGGGTAATCGTTTAAGGAAAGTGTAGGTAAAGTAAATTTTGCGGTGCCGGACGTAACAAGTACTCGAGATCCATCCAATTGGACTGTGACTGGTTTGTTAGGAAGTGAGCGAGAAATCTCTGCTAGTAGCCTGCCAGGGACAAGCACCCGTCCGTTTTGGATGACTTCGGCTGTGAAGTTTGCTTTGCTGGATGTTTCAAGATCTGAACCTGATAGAAATACTTGACCGTTCTCCGCTTCAATAACAATTCCTAAAAGAGCCGTCATAATCGGTCTGCTGGAAAGGCTCCGCGACACCCAATTAACACCATCTGCTAGAGCATGTTGCTCGACGGTAAATTTCACGCCGCACCTCTCGTCTTACTTAGTAGCTCGCCAACCTCGATCCGAGGAGCGTGTGCTTTAAAGTCTTTCATAAAGTTCTCCACCTTCAACCATTAAATAGATATAGATAGTCGTAGTAACCAGCGCCATTTCTTGTGGACAAGAGGAAAAGTCCTGGTAAACCCCGCCTTCCTGATTTTCTACCTGTTGAAAACCTCTCTTTATCTATGTATAAGTAGAAACTTAGATCTGCCTAAACCAGCAGAACTAGGCAGTTTTTGGAAGTTGTAGAAGAACAACCCACAAAAAGTGAGCGTTCATCCACAGTTATCCACAACTTTTGCACAACCTGGGGGTAAATACCTCTAAAAAGGACATCTCCACCAAATCACCCACTTTGCTAGCTATTTTTTGTCTGCTGTTTGATCCGGTTGGTGAGCTCGGTGACCTGGTTATAGATCGACCGCCTCTCCGCCATAAGTTGGCGAATTTTTCGATCGGCGTGCATCACCGTGGTGTGGTCCCTACCGCCGAAAAGTTGCCCGATTTTAGGAAGAGATAGTTCGGTTAGTTCACGGCACAAGTACATGGCAATCTGGCGGGCGTTGACCAGAACCCGCGAACGGGAAGTGCCACAGAGATCATCTAACGTCAGGCTGAAATAAGCCGCAGTCTGAGCCATGATGGTCGCGCTAGTGATTTCGAGCGATGACTCGCTTGGAATTAGATCCTTCAGCACAATTTCAGCCAACGATAAATCTACGCCTTGCCGGTTAAGGCTAGCGAAGGCGGTTACACGGATCAACGCGCCTTCTAACTCTCGAATATTTGTAGAGATTTTGCTGGCGATGTATTCAAGAACGTCATCTGGCGCATTCAACTTGTCTTGCGCGGCCTTCTTACGGAGAATGGCAATACGAGTTTCAAGTTCCGGCGGCTGAATATCTGTAATCAGCCCCCATTCAAACCGACTTCGTAACCGGTCTTCCAAGGTTGTTAGTTGTTTCGGCGGACGGTCACTTGAGATGACTATCTGCTTATTAGCGTTATATAAGGTGTTAAATGTATGAAAAAACTCTTCCTGAGTGCGTTCTTTATTCTCCAAAAATTGAATGTCATCTACGAGAAGCACATCTAGATCTCTATATCGTCTTTGGAACGCAGAGGCCTTATCGTCACGGATGGAGTTAATGAAGTCGTTGGTGAATTCTTCGCTCGAGACATACCGAACCCGGACGCCGCCATACAATTCTTTGGCATACGCGCCAATAGCGTGGAGAAGGTGTGTTTTTCCGAGTCCGGACTCACCGTAAATAAAGAGTGGGTTGTACGCCTTTGCTGGAGCCTCAGCCACTGCGACAGCTGCAGCATGTGCAAACCGGTTGGAAGCGCCTATAACGAAAGTCTCAAAAACATACCGAGGGTTTAATTGCGAAACTTCACTACTCGATTGGGGCGCTCGATCGTCGCGACCAGTTCCAACTTTTGGAGCAATGAACTCGATTTCAATCTCAGGTTGCGGTGGATTTGGAAGTTCTAGTGCCTCATCAACCGTGACCGCGATATTGGTCTTCTCTCCCAGCTCTCGAGAGAGGACCTCACTAACGACGGTTCTAAGCCGGGTCTCGAGCACATCCTTGGCAAAAGCGTTGGGCGCGGCGACTAGGAGGTTGGTGACCCCACTACCCTTAATGAGGCCCAGCGGCTTGGTGAGGGAGAGAAAAGCCCTGTGTTGAGGAGTATCAATCTCGACATCGGTAATGACCCGGGACCAGAGCGCGGCTAGATCATTTTCTACCAGGGTCATCAGCCGGCCTCTCGAGAGCAATCCACAATGTTATCCACAGGCTGTGGTCTAAACCCAAGGTTGAGCCTCAAGGGGTGTGGAGAGGTTGAAAAATAGAGGGGAATTGGCAGAAAAGCAAGTAGTTATCCACAATTCTGACCGTTCAATAAGAGCCTGCCCCTATATGACAGCCCCAGACTCTCAGTTTGACCCTGTTATCCCCAGACCTCTACCGTTACCTCCTCATTCTCATTAATTGATCCGCAAACGAATTTTCAAGGAGTTCTCATGACCAAGCGTACCTTCCAGCCGAATGTACGTCGGCGAGCGAAGAAACATGGCTTCCGCGCTCGTATGGCTACCCGAGCAGGACGAGCTGTACTAGCTGCCCGCCGTGCCAAAGGTCGCGCTCGACTCTCCGCGTAACACAACCAAACCCTGTGCTACCTCGTAGTGCACGACTGACTTCGCCAAATGATTTTGCGCGAACAACTAAAAGTGGTTCTCGCGCATCTAGCAAGTTTCTTGTCGTCTATCTCTATTTGACGGCGACACAAACTCCAGCTAAATGCGGTTTGATCATAAACAAAGGTGTAGGAGGTTCGGTGGTGCGCCATAAAATTGCACGCCAAATTCGACACAAACTGCATGAGCATCTTCACCACCTCGCGCCCGGATCACTTCTCGTCGTGAGGGCTCTACCAGGATCATCCAAGTCAGATATTGGCGCCGAACTTTCTCGACTTATACCGAAAGCGATCGAAAAAGCCTTGATCGCGCGCGCGGTCTCCCAATGAGGAAATTAGCAGTCGGCTTGATCGGTATTTACCAAATGTGGATTTCTCCCATGTTTCCGCCTCGCTGTAAGTATTACCCATCTTGTTCGTCTTACGCGGCCACCGCAATTTCAACTTACGGATTGAAGGGTTTTGCGATGGCCACGTGGCGGTTGGTGCGCTGTAATCCTTGGTCTTATGGTGGAGTTGATTACGTTCCAGCCAAGAAAGTGAAAAATAACATTAAACAATCACATAACGATGTACACATTAGCGGGGGCGTCACTCGATGAGTTCTATCCTAAATCCCTTATATATCGCTGTTTCTTGGGTCATTGTATCGATCCACAATTTAGTCTCTCCGATCTTCTCTCCTGACAGTGGAGTTTCCTGGGCGTTATCGATCATCGGCCTTGTGGTCTTGATTCGAATACTTCTGATTCCACTTTTTGTTAAACAGATTAAGAGTCAGAGGGCGCTCACCGCACTCCAACCTCATCTCAAAGCGATTCAGACCAAACATAAGGATGATCGCCAAAAACAATCTGAAGAGATGATGAAACTCTACAAAGAGCACAAAACAAATCCCCTAGCCTCATGCTTTCCTATCTTGGCGCAAGCACCAATATTCTTCGCACTCTTCACTGTTCTTAATGGAATTGGAAAGAATCCCCCACAAGCCCACGGAGTGTTGACTCAAGCCGATGTAGTTAATGCCGCTCATGCAACAATTTTCGGTGCTCCAATTTCTGCGACATTTTTGGGATCTACAAACGGAACAGTAAAAGTTGTCACCGTAGTTCTAATCATCTTCATGTCGGTCACTACCTTCACCACTCAACGCCAGTTGATGCTGAAGGGCATGCCTAAAATGGATTCAAGTAATAACATGATGTTGCAACAGCAAAAAATAATGCTGTACGCATTCCCTTTAATTTTCGCGGTCTCCGGCGTGAACTTCCCGATCGGTGTTTTGATTTATTGGTCGACGACCAACCTTTGGACATGGGGCCAACAGTTCTATGTGATTAAGAGAAACCCGACCCCCGGATCTCCTGCCTATCTAGAGCTGGAAGCAAAAAAAGCTCGCAAGAGTGGAGTCTCCCTGCCCGAGGTCAGCGCAACAGATTTGCCCGAGACGATTGAGAGCCCTGAGGTAAAAGGTCAGCGCCAACAACCCAACCGGAAGAAGCCGAAGAAAAAGAAGTAGTAAATAGGACAAAAAGGTTTAAACCATGATTAACCCGACAAATGGGTTCAAGAGGTAAGTAGGGAGTGAATAGTGAGCGAGAGAGTTAAAGAAACGGCGGAAGAGAAGGCACCGGAAGTTGTGGAGGAGAGCCCCAAGGAGGCCAACGGGGGGAGTCAGGCAATTTCTTTGGTCGCCAAACTTGAGGAAGAGGGCGATATTGCGGCTGATTACCTGGAGGCGCTGCTTGATATCGTTGATTTAGATGGAGATATTGATATTGATGTCGAAAACGACCGGGCGGCTCTCGCGATCGTCGGTGGAAAACTCAATCACCTAGTGGGGAGCCAAGGTGAAGTTCTAGACGCACTCCAGGAGTTAACACGTCTGGCAGTTCAAACATCTACTGGTGATCGCAGCCGTCTCATGTTGGATATTGACGGCTACCGTGCCGGTCGTAAAGATGAACTACGCAAACTTGCTCAAGAGAGTGCAGATGAGGTCAGTTCAACAAAGAACTCACTTAAATTGGCGCCGATGAATGCATTTGAGCGCAAGATCATCCACGACACCATTCAAAGCCTAGGTCTGACCAGCGAATCTGAGGGTGAAGACCCAGAGCGCTGTGTCATTATCTTCCCCAAGTAATCTGCTTTAGGCTAAGCATTACGAAAACCTATAGAAGATCACGTGGTTGAAAACGAGGCAGAGGTTTCACGTGAAACCTTAATCGCCCGACACTTTCCAGGCCGCGAGAAAGAGATTATTCAGTACGCCACTTTCCTCCTCACAGAGGGAATCGAGCGTGGGCTCATCGGTCCGCAAGAAGGTGAGCGGATATGGGAGCGCCATATCTTCAACTCCCTACCGGTATCCACCCTCATTCCCAGCGGGGCGTCAGTAATAGATATTGGATCAGGGGCTGGATTACCCGGGATTCCCCTTGCGCTCTCGCGCCCGGATATCTCCGTCACATTAATTGAACCCCTGCAAAGAAGGGTTGATTTTCTTATAGAGGCTGCTGCCGGACTAAATATCACAGTCTTGCGAGGACGAGCTCAAGATTTCACAATAACCGCTGACGTCGTAACGGCGCGTGCGCTGGCCCCTCTGGAGAAATTGGCCAAAATGACCCGGCACTTGATCAAAAAAGGTGGTGTTTTACTGGCGATTAAGGGGGAGAGCGCCGCAAAAGAAGTTCTTAGCGTGAAGGGCGCCGAACTCCATAAGATTAGAATTGAAGGCATGCCGCTGGGGCGGGTCATTTCTCTTCGAAAGCCTGGTTAACTAGCCCCTGTGACGGATTCACGTGAAACAATTTCTCCCACTCGAGCAGTCATCGGGGTTCGTCGCTTAAAAGAAGCCTTCGCAAAACCCTCCACCCTACGGATCTTCTCTGTCTCCAATCAGAAGGGTGGAGTTGGAAAGACAACCACAACCGTCAATATTGCCGCAGCCTTGGCCATGGGGGGTCTGCGCATCTTAGTTATTGA
Organism: Candidatus Nanopelagicaceae bacterium; assembly: GCA_049287065.1. Lineage (GTDB taxonomy): Bacteria > Actinomycetota > Actinomycetes > Nanopelagicales > Nanopelagicaceae > QYPT01. The sequence continues at coordinate 33,822 of JBAQFB010000006.1, read as the reverse complement.
CCTTGACCCGCAAGGAAATGCCAGCACGGCCCTAGGGGTTGAGCACCAATCCAATGAAGGCATTTATGAAGTGCTAATGGGCGCTACCTCTATTAATTCGGTTGTGCAGAAGGTGGCCGGCTTTCCGCACTTGGAGTGCATCTCATCCAATACAGCGCTGGCGCAAGCAGAAATCAATCTCGTTTCAATGGTCGCCCGCGAACTCCGACTAAAAGAGGCGATCGCAGAACTCCTTGCTGCGCGAGCGAGCGCAGGCATTCCTTACGACTATATATTTATTGATTGCCCACCAAGTCTGGGGCTTCTGACAGTCAACGCTCTAGCTGCGGCACAAGAACTTCTCATTCCTATTCAGTGTGAGTATTACGCCCTAGAGGGTCTTACCCAACTACTGGAAACATACGCAATTGTTCGCAAGCGCCTCAACCCTGAACTGAAGTTATCAACCATTGTGCTCACCATGTTTGACGGACGAACTCGTCTGGCCAATGACGTAGCCTCAAGTGTGCGCTCGCACTTTCCGCGAGAACTTATTGATATCCCAATTCCGCGTGCGGTGCGGATTTCTGAAGCACCTTCATACGGTCAGACTGTAATGACATATGACCCAGTTTCTCCAGGTGCAATTGCTTACATGCAGATTGCTAAAGAAATCTCAGAGCGAGGCAAAGCTTTCGATTCAAATGTAGTTCACGTTAATTATTCAAAAGGAGAGAGTGCATGAGTGTTAAGCGCGGCGGGCTGGGTACTAACCTCGATGCATTGATTCCAACTTCTCTAATGATCGCTGGCGCAGAAGTAGCTCAGCAGAATGAAGTCCCGATCGATTCCATTTCACCGAATCCTAAACAACCCCGGACAGTTTTTGATGAAGATGCACTACGCGAACTAACCGCTTCCATTCAAGAAGTGGGATTACTTCAACCACCTGTTGTAAGAGAAATTTCGCTCGGACGCTACGAGCTAATTATGGGAGAGCGACGTTTCCGCGCTGCTAAAGCTGCCGGGCTCACGACAATACCAGTCATCATCCGTCAAACTTCCGATAACGAACTTCTACGCGAAGCGCTCATAGAAAATATCCACCGGAGCCAATTGAATGCGCTAGAAGAAGGCGCTGCCTACTCACAACTTTTAGATGATTTTAATTGCACGCATGAAGAGTTGGCACGACGGATAGGGAAATCGCGTCCTCACCTAACAAATACAATACGTTTGTTAAATCTTCCTCCTACAGTGCAGAGAAAAGTAGCGGCGGGGGTGCTTTCTGCAGGTCACGCACGCGCACTGCTCGGACTATCAGATGAGAAAGAAATTGAGAGTCTCGCCAACCGAATAGTTTCGGAAGGATTGAGTGTGCGAGCAACAGAGGAGATCATATCCACCGGTCTGGCTCAGACGAAGGTTAAGAGAACTAGTAGCAGGTTAAAGAATTCGCACATAACCGGTCTTGAAGAAGACCTTTCCGATTATTTTGATACGCGGGTAGGAGTGCAAACTGGTAAATCCAAAGGGAAGATCGTGATCGAATTTTCAGGTAATTCTGATCTAAATCGAATTGTTGACCTAATTAAAAAAAGATAGCCTATTTATTGATTTCAAAAGCACTGCTGCGTCGGGCGATTTCACCTTTTACGACATTACTTAATGCTTTCACTCCTTCACGAATTCGCTCAGGGGTTGGGTGGCAGTAGGACAGACGCATTGCCCAACTTCCGAACCCATCGGCATAAAAAGCTGTTCCTGGTACATAAGCAACCTTGGCAACAATTGCCTTCGGCATCATTAACTTCGTATCTATTTCGGGAGGCAGATTAACCCATACATAAAATCCCCCACCGGGCTTAGTCCAAGTCGCTGAAGCTGGGAAATACTCCTCCAAAGATTCCAACATCGCGTCACGCCGAACTTTGTAGAGTTCACAGAACGAGGCGATTTGATCACGCCAAGGCTGATCGGCTAAGTAATTTGAAATTGTAAGTTGCGTGAAATTTGACGGACAGAGAATCGAAGACTCGCTAGCAATGACTAATTTCTCCTTGAGGGATGGAGGAACTAAGGCCCAACCAACCCGAAGGCCAGCGGCAATCGTTTTCGAGAATGACCCAAGATAAATGACATTCTCGGTATCCTCAGCCCTCATTGCATTTGGCGAAGGTCGGTCGAATCCAAGCAGGCCATATGGGTTATCTTCAACTACGAAAATTGCTTCTTCGCGACAAATCTCTAGTATCTCTGTGCGTCGATCTGCCGGCAGGAGCACCCCGGTTGGGTTTTGATAATTGGGAATTAAATAGAGAAATTTAATTGTTCGACCACTTGCGCGCACTGAAGTTATTGCTTGACGGAGTGCTTCCGGAACTAATCCTTGACTATCGAGTTCGACGTGAACCACTTGCGCCTCATATTGGTGAAATGTGCCAAGCGCACCAACATACGAAGGCGCTTCTACGAGGACAACATCACCCGGGTCAATAAAAATGCGTGAAATAAGGTCAAGCGCCTGTTGGGATCCAGTGGTAACAATGACATCGTCGGGGTTGGCTCGAATTCCCTCTAAGGCCATCACCTCACAAATCTGTTCTCGCAATTTTGGATGGCCCTGTCCACTTCCATACTGCAGGGCCTCGGCACCATTTGTAAGAATCAATTTACTGACGACCGATGCCATCATTTCCATGGGCAACGCAGATAGATTCGGCATGCCGCCGGCCAACGAAACAATCTCGGGTCTAGAGGCAACCGCAAAAAGTGAACGAATCTCGCTGGGTTGCATCCCCGCAGCGCGAGAAGCGAAGCGTTTTTCGAGGTGTTGGGGGTTCCCAGATTGATATCGAGCCGTCGTGTTGGACATTGCGCAAGTCTCCCATACTCAGATAGGCATGCGACGACCTATAGCTTTACTTGCGAAGTCCAGCCTTTCGAAGATCGGAAATTCTCAATGTTCCCGTTTTGGCGTCATCTTCGGAAGCTAGGTAAAGGCGTTGAATGGCAATCACGATTGCCTCCGCCAGGACATCGCGGAAATCAGGACGACCTAATCGTGACGCGTCTCCCTGGTTGGTGAGGTATCCAAAATCAATCCGCACAGTGGGGGATTTGGTGAGCCGCAATAAGTCCCAGGTTTTGGGATGCGTATGACAGTTGAGGAGATCGGTCCGAGCACAAATTTCTCGTTGAACCAATGAGGCAAAACGTTCGCCGACTACTGAGTGAACTCCGTGCGTCTCACTCCCGTAATAATATGTGGCAATTCCGTGCGCTTTCTCGTTTCTATAGGAATCTGCATGGAAAGAGAGAATGAGGTCTGCTCCAGCTTGATTTACAAAAGCAATTCGGTCGGCCTCACTCGGTTCATTGTGCACACCTCGAGTAAGAAGAACACTAACTCCAAGAGCTAAAAGTCGTCCCTCGAGTCTTTGCGCGATGTCATAAACCGTTGCGGCCTCGTCAATATTATGGGCGCTGATACCTCGATTCTTCCCCCCTGCGCTCGGATCCAAAACAATGACCTTATTGGCGAGGGATGGCCCCCGGTCTCGCTGCAGAGCGCTTTCACGCAAAATAGAAGGAGCGCCCCCAGAGACAGTTCTTGTAAGGCGGATAAGTGCGGTTATCGTTGCTGGCCCGCATTTTCCATCAGCTGCAACGCCAACCGACTTTTGAAATTCGCGTACGGCATTCTCTGTTTTAACTCCGAATACGCCATCCACTCGACCGCAATCAAAGCCCATTTCTGTGAGGCGAGATTGAAGTGTGGCGATGTCGTCACCGCGAAGAAGAGGAGGTTGTTGGAGATAGAGCGATCGGTCGCCCAATTTCCACTGCGCCTCTTCGAGGGCTCTCATAGTTACGGAGTTGACGGCGCCTGTGACGTCCAGACCTCGATTTTGCTGAAATGTACGAATTGCGTTGACGACAGTTTCATTAATTGAGAGTGGATGTGCGACCAACAAACCCAGACGGTTGAGAATGTTTATAACATGGGTTGCGTCATCACCAGTGGAATCTTTGTCGATCAAACGATCATCCATTCCCGATACCCTAACTGTTCAAGCAACCATCGCAGCATCTCATTAAATGTAAGAGCGAACTCCCAGGCTTATCTCCCGAACCAATTCTAGAGAAAATTCGCGAGATCCTTCAGAAGCGCTGGCTTGGGCTTGGCACCAATGATGGATTTTACTGCCACTCCATTCACAAAGATATCGAGCCGTGGGATTGATGTAACGCCGTACTTGAGAGCGATTGCACTCTCTTCATCGGTATTTAGCTTTACGATCTTTAACTTTGATCCATGATCCCTCGAAACCTCTTCGAGAATGGGTGCAATTGCGCGACAGGGGCCGCACCATGGCGCCCAAAAATCAACCAAGACCGGGATAGAACTTTGAAGAACCTCGGAGTCAAAAGTTGAGGCCGTGACAGATGGCAGAGTACTCATTTTTCTCCAACTTGTTAGTTCTAGTTTATGAAAGGTGCGAGTTCCTTCAGAAGGGCTGGTTTCGGCTTGGCGCCGATAATTGATTTAACAATGTCTCCATTTATAAAAACACTTAATGTTGGAAGCGAGGTGATTCCATATTTGATGGCAATTTGAGACTCTTCATCGGTATTCAATTTCACTACCTTCAACTTGCCGGCGTATTCCTTGGATATTTCCTCAAGGATGGGAGCAACCGCACGGCAAGGCCCGCACCACTGCGCCCAGAAATCAACAAGCACAGGCGTGGAACTTTTTAAGACCTCAGAATCAAAAGTTGAGGTTGTTACTTCCTGCATAGTGCCACTCTCTTTCCTTTCGAGATTTCAAATACCTAGAATACTGGTGTAAATCCAGTCGTGCCTGAATGAAACCAGCGACTTATCCGTGCGAAAGGAATCGCTCGGCATCCAGAGCTGCTTGACAACCAGAACCGGCAGCAGTGATTGCCTGGCGGTACACATGGTCAACCAAATCCCCACAAGCAAAAACACCCTCTTGGTTAGTTAGGGTTGATCGATCAATGACCTCGACATAACCTGCGCCATCTGTGTTGATCTGGCCCTTAACTAGTTCGCTGCGTGGATCATGTCCAATTGCGACAAAGAGTCCAGAGAAGGCTCGCGTCGTGAGTTCTCCACTTATTGTGTTGCGAAGTTGTAAGGAGTCCACCTTGTCCGCGCCAAGGACATCAACCACTTCATGGTTCCATAAGAATTCAATTTTCGGATTAGCGAATGCACGCTCCGCCATAATCTTGGACGCTCGAAGTGAGTCACGACGATGAATAAGAACTACCTTGCTAGCAAAGCGAGTGAGAAATGTTGCTTCTTCAATTGCGGAATCTCCACCGCCGACGACAGCAATCTCTTGATCGCGGAAGAAGAAGCCGTCGCACGTTGCGCACCACGAAACACCTCGTCCAGAAAGGCGCTTTTCGTTGGGAAGGCCAATCTCCCGAAAGGCGGACCCCATGGCAAGAATTACTGCACGAGTTCGAACCGTGTTTCCAGAACCGTCTTTCAATACCTTGATTTTTGACGAGAGATCCATCTCCACAATGTCATCGGTGATCAACTTTGTGCCGAAGCGTTCTGCTTGCTTCCGCATAGAGTCCATGAGATCTGGGCCCATAACACCTTCGATAAACCCGGGAAAGTTTTCTACTTCTGTCGTGTTCATTAAAGCGCCGCCAGCTGTGACAGAGCCTTCATAGAGAATTGGGGAGAGTTGGGCACGTGCAGCATAGATGGCGGCGGTGTAGCCAGCTGGCCCCGAACCAACAATCACCACTTCGTGGATTACTTGATCTGAGTTCATAGTGTCACTATAACAATATTCCAAAAAAGTTTATTCCCGCGGACCGGCATTTGGCCTGCGGCGAGCGCTGATCATTCGGTTAAATTGATTTGCAACTAGTTCACGAGTAATCATGATTTCATGTATATGCATAGCGCGGGAAATGAAGTAATACCCAAAAATGCTAACTACCATCACGACGATTAATTCGAGGGCCCTCAGAACGGTTGAAGTAGCGTCAACCCAGGAGAAATATTGAGTAACTCCAAAAATAGGAACCATGGCGACTAAGGCGGAACCAAGCAGGCGCAAATGCTGCGAGAAAAAATCACTAATTAGAATTCGCCCAGTATGTCTCTTCAAGAGTGCGAGTGTGACGAGAAGCCCCACCATGTAGCTAATCGAAAATGCCAAACCAAGTCCGACCGTGACCCATTTACTACTGAGTATGTTGAGGGATAAGTAAGACAGCGCAACAGAGACTAGATTTATGACAAGGATGGAGAGAACTTGGGTTCTTGTGTCTTCGAAAGCATTGAACCCTCTAATGAGAATAATGTTTATGCTAAAAGCAACTAGTCCAACTCCAAGGGCCGAGAGCACATTTCCAATGTAAATGGCGTCGGTCTTCGCGATTCCAAAGAAGAGAACGCGAGTTATAAGCGGCCCGAACAGAAAGAAGGCGACCCCACTGGGAATAGTCAAGACTGCAACCATCTTGATTGCGCGCACCAATTGTTCGCGCACTTCAGTACGTTTATTGTCAATTGCCAATTTGGATAGATGAGGAAGTAGCGCTGTAACGATCGAGATTGTGACGATCGAGTAGGGAAGCATCATGATAAGAAAAGCATTACTAAAGGGCGTGAATCCAACTCCGGTTCTAATCCCCTCCTCAGCGGATCGAACGGCAGCACTTGTTGAGACGTTTACCGTCACTAAATAGCCCAGTTGTGAAATAAGGACGTAGATGAGGGTCCATCCTGCAAGGGAGAAAGATCTTCCTAATCCCTTCAAGCCGAACCTGGGCACAATTCTCATACCAGTTCGTTTCACAACCGGAATCAGAATAAGCGCCTGTATGACAACACCAAGAGTTGTTCCCCAACCTAGAAATTGCGTCTGGCCGGGTGAAATCGAATCTATGGTCAGTTGGGGTGATTGCAGAAGGACGGTTATGAAGACCCCGATCACAACAAGATTATTTACAATCGGCGCCCACATTAGGGGCGCGAAGGATCCCTTGGCGTTTGCTACCTGCCCCAACATGGTAAAAACCCCTAAGAAGAATATTTGAGGCAGGCAGAACCGGGTGAAGTCCACCGCGAGTTGAAACTCTTTCTCAAAGCCAACATTAGAAAATTCGGGGGCGTAAATTCTTACAAGTGTGGGAGCGAAGACGACTCCGAGGAGAGCCATTAAGAACAGGATCGAACTGATAGTTGTCACCAAACGAGAGGCGAATGCTTCTCCCCCGTCTTCATCAGCAAAAGAGCGAACAAGTTGGGGGACAAAAATTGCTGTAAGTGCACCACCGATAAGTAGGTTGTACAAAATGTTGGGCATTGTGTTTGCAACGTTGTAAGTGTCAGCCAGGAGGGCGGTTCCAAGAACGGCCACCGCCAGAATGTTTCTTATAAAGCCAGTGAGCCGCGAGATAATCGTCCCAAGAGCCATCACGCTGGAAGCGTGAAACATGTCAGCTGGCTTCATTTTCGTGACCTTCTCACTCTTCGAATGATTTGAGCAAGGGCCGCCAGTAGAAGAAGTATCGCCGCTCCAGTCGTGAACCATGCCACCGCTGGGCTGATAACGGAGAGGTTGAGAGTGAGAATTACGGAGTCACCAACGGACTTTCCGGCTGCATTTTTAAACTGAGCCAGAACTGCGGTCGAACCAGGGGCTATGACTGTAAAAGGAACAGAGATCTGAGTTTTGGAATCGGGGGGTAAGACGATGTGTTTGTCTCCAACTGCACGGATCCGAGAATTCAATGGGGTGAGTTGGAGGGAGACTGTTACTGGAGAAGCGAAGTCATTTACCAGTGTGATCGGGATTTTTTCGTGTTGTGACGTCAGGCGGTATTTACCCGGAACAATTCTAAGTTTATAGATCGTATTTGCAATCGCCTCATCGGCGTTTGAGGCAAAGTAGTGTTGCTGATCTGCACTCATCCCAGTAGCGAGCAAAATAGCCAACTTTGAGCGTAAAAGATCCAATTCTCCAGCGGGTACAACCGTCGAAAGTCGAGCAATCGCTCGTCGGTTGGTGGTGTACGAGAAGGTTGTATCGGCCGGAATAAAGGTGCTACGTGAGGTCCACCGAAAGCTCCTATTGATTCCTATCTCACGTCCAAGGGCAATGGAAAGCCTCGTCTGACTAGTTTTGTAGTAGTAGGAGAGTTCACTGGGAGCAAGGCGTTTCATCATGGATATATCCGGGTGTCCATATGGAAGGGCGAATATCGGATCTGTAGCACTGGTTAGCTTGAATTCAGTCAACCAATCTTCTGCGATCGGATTTTCTTGCGCCAGCGCAGAAATTTCTTCAATGAGCGCTGCGTCAATCATCCATCGGCGTGGTTGCGTAACGGGTTTGAAAACCAACTGTCCTAGATGTCCATTGGGGAGAAGGGACACAGTCAATTCATTATTAAGACTTACTCCCAGAAGATCACTGTGTGGGGAGTCAATAAGTATGACGGTATTGGTTGCCGCTGTGGCTGGCGCAATCGAAAATATCATGGCGCAGGAGAGAAGAATGAGAAGGGTGCCCGAATAAATCCGTAGTCGCCTTCTCATACCGGTAAATCACCACTTCGAGCGATCAATTTCTTCTCATCGGGGTATGCCAGCCGATCAATAATTTCACGGAGTGGAAACCAAGAGACTTCATCCACTTCAGTCACTTGAGGTGTAAGAATTCCTCCGACCTCTCGGAAAAGATAGTGATGAACTGTCTTATGGATGCGTTTCCCACTCGCCATAAACCAGAAGTCAATGATCCCTAATGAGCGGGAGATTTCAGATTCAATTCCAGTTTCTTCCATTACTTCCCGCAAGGCGGCTTGCTCGGGGGTCTCACCCACCTCGATGTGTCCCTTCGGAAGAGACCACAGGAGTCGAGTTCGAGCGTTGTCCTTCTGATCAATTCGACCGATAAGCAGACCCTGTGTGCCGGAAGAGTCGATCACTAGGCCGCCAGCGCTTACTTCATCAATTCGTCTGGTGTGGGCTGAAGCAAATCGAGAATCCTTCTTAGCCGACCCATGTGAGGGTCGCCGGGACGGCCCATGTGCGGGCCGCTGTGCAGGGTCGGTGGCAGGTTTGAGCGGTAGTGCCGGTTCAGTCTTTAATTCAAGAGATTGGGGGGAGCGATTGGCGGTCCTTCTGCGCCGCCTCTTCTTCTTGGTACTTTCGCTGCCCGCACCAGGTGCAGGGATCATGAAGCAAGCGTACTGCTCTAGCCTTATCCATTATGACGAGAGCACTGGGTGCCGCAGGGGAACTTGCTATTAGATCTTTGATTGAACGGGCCCCTTTAGCTAGCTCTTTAGCGGATGCCTTTAAAAGTGCCGGTTACCGCCTGGCACTCGTCGGTGGCTCCGTACGAGATGCAATTTTGGGCCGGCTGGGAAATGATCTTGATTTCACGACCAACGCTCCCCCTGAAGTAACGAAAAAGATTCTGGGCCGATGGGCAGAGAATGTTTGGGATACTGGAATTGCCTTTGGAACCGTGGCTGGAAAACGCGGCGAGACGACTGTCGAGGTGACAACGTATCGAAGCGAAAGCTATGACATTGATAGCAGGAAGCCAGAAGTGAAGTACGGCGAATCCCTCGAAGGTGATCTCTCGCGACGAGACTTTACAGTAAATGCAATGGCCTTGGAATTGACCCAAGGGACACCAATTTTCGTGGATCCTTTTAATGGAATCGAGGACTTGGCAAAGCGACTTCTCCGCACGCCGGGTAGAGCTGAAGATTCTTTTTCAGATGATCCGCTACGCATGATGCGAGCGGCACGTTTCGCCGCACAACTAGATTTCGTTGTTTCAGTGGAAGTTATGACTGCGTTAAAGAGTATGGCTGGGAGAATTTCCATCATATCGGCAGAACGTGTGCGCGATGAATTTTCTAAACTGCTTCTGTCCAAGAATCCTCGCATTGGAATAACCATGCTGGTGGAGAGCGGTCTGGCAGATATTGTCCTTCCAGAAATTCCGAAATTAAAGTTGGAGATCGACGAGCACCATCATCACAAAGATGTTTACGAGCATTCGCTGACTGTCCTTGATCAAGCAATCGCACTTGAGGATCGGCTTGGCGGGAAGAATTTGGTAAACAGACTTGCAGCTCTGCTTCATGACATTGGTAAACCGAAAACACGCAGTCATATTGCCGGCGGAGGAGTGTCCTTTCATCACCATGAAGTTGTGGGCGCTCGGCTAGCAAGGGAGCGTTTGAAAGCGCTTAGATTTGATGGGAAGACAATTGATGAGGTCTCGACTTTGATCGCTCTCCATTTAAGATTTCACGGCTATGGTCAGGGCGAATGGACTGACTCGGCAGTAAGAAGATATGTACGTGATGCCGGAGATTTGCTTGAACACTTGCATGTACTAACGCGTGCAGATTGCACAACTCGAAATAAGCGTAAAGCCGAATCGCTAGCTGCCACTTATCTAAGTCTGGAAGAGCGAATTCTCGTCCTTATGGAGCAGGAGGAATTGTCAAAGATTCGACCTGATCTGGATGGTGGGGAAATAATGAAGATACTTGAGATAAAGCCTTCGCCAGTCGTTGGTCAGGCACTGTCATTTCTTCTTGAGTTGCGATTGGAACACGGACCTTTAGGCAAAGAAAAGGCGGAAGAAGAATTGATTAACTGGTGGGCTAAGCAGCGTTAAAGCGGGCGGGCCGCAGTAGCACCGCGTAGGTGAGTGCATAAGCGAGAGAGATCAGCATTATGACAAGTGTTGATTTGCCAGAGACAGGCAGGATTAACGCCGCCAACACTGCTCCAGAGACAATCGCTCCATTTACCAGTACGTCGTAGACGGCAAAAACGCGCCCCCGGAAAATATCGCTTATTTTTGCTTGAACCAGCGCATCGTTGGTGACTTTCAGGCTCTGGCCAAAGAGGCTGGTAAGAAAAGCCGCGATGTAAAGGCAAAGTGGGCTAACAGAAAGAACGAGTACTAGCGGTGAAATAGCACTCCCCGCCATCATGTATCTGATCCATTTATATCTTCCGTAGCGATCCACCCCCAAAGGAGCGACCAAGGCCCCGCAGATAATTCCAACGCCAGCGATGGATAGAGCAACGGCCAACCCTGATAGCCCCGACCCAGGATCACTTGCGGAGTGGAAGGTGTTTCGTTCCAATAGGAGTGCCACGAGCACGAGCGAAGTGAGACCGCCGCGTTGAATAGCTGTGGCAAGTATTCCGCGGCTAGCATCGTTGTGCATGGAGAGAAATTTGAAACCTTCTCGCATCTCTTTTATGCCGTTTCGAATACTTATCCAAAGACTTGCCCCGATGCTTGTTTCACTTTTTTCATGATTCAACGGCCCGATCTCATCTCTTTTGAGTCGTAGCGCGAGCAATGCGACGAAGAAATATCCAACCGAGGCAATGAGCACAAGCAAGGCGTCTGCATGGTTGGCATTGTCATAATTTTCTACAAGTTTCCGCAGACCAAATCCAGCGCCTCCTCCGAGGACAACCAAAAGGGAGCCACCCGTTACTGCCATCGCGTTTGCAGCGATTAGTGAATCAGTATCGACGAGAAGGGGTAAGCCCGCAGAGAGTCCGGCTAGAATGAGTCGGTTTATTCCAAATGCGGCTAATACTGCGGCGGTGAGTTCTACTCCAGTGTGCCCTCCAAAAATAAGGAAGGCTATCAGCGCAAGATCAATCGATCGTAATAGATTTGCGTAGAAGAGAGCACGTTGACGAGACACGCGATCAAGAACCGTTCCAACAAACGGCCCGATAATCGAATAGGGAAGAAGTACTACGGCAAATGCCAGCGCTGCACTAAGAGCATTTGCCGCTCGCTCAGGGGAGAATAGGAGGAAGGAGGCCAGAGCGCTCTGAAATAGACCATCAGTTGCCTGGCCGGTCCAGCGGAGCGTAAAGAGTCGCGAGAGTCTCGGATGGCGCAAAAGTCTCAGGAAACTCAAACCGTGCACCTTCGAAGAGTAGTTTCTTTAAGTTGAATAGTCTCGTTATTCTGTGCGATGTGAATTCGGTACGTGCTTACGTTGATTACACCCTAGATAAGCGCGCAACTTTGTCGGCTCTTTTTCGCGGGAAAGTTGATGCCTGCGATGCCGATCCTTACCTATTGAAAGCCGCCAAGTTTCATGGCGCTCGTGTTGAAAGGGCCTGCCCAGTCTGCAAGAAGCGTGCTCTTGTTGAATTGAGATACACCTTCGGGGACCAACTAGGACAATATTCTGGGCGAATTAAGTCCGATAAAGAATTGATGCAGATGGAGAAGGAATTCGGAGAGTTCCGAGTTTACGTGGTGGAGGTCTGCCGAGAGTGTTCTTGGAATCATCTGTGCGCCTCATTTCTGCTAGGCGATGGAATTGCCAGAAAAGCGCCGAGACGGCAGCGCACGTTAGAAGATGAGGATTGGGTTAAGCGGTAACCTTCACACGTGCTACGTAAAATCCTTTTCCGAACCGCCATTTTTGTGGGCGGCCTGGGTTTTGTCACGCTGGCAGCCCTGTTCACCCTCGCCTACTTCACGGTGGATATTCCTAATCCGAATTCCTTCGTAAACACTCAGGCCACGATCATCCAGTACTCCAATGGAGTAGAGATTGGACGATTGGGTGCCCAGAATCGAACCAGCGTTCCACTTGCCAGAATTCCGCTCGATGTTCGTCAAGCGGTTCTCTCTGCCGAAGATCGAAATTATTACTCAGAGCAGGCGTTTAGCATCTCTGGAATTATGAGAGCGGTTCTAAATAATTTACGGGGCGGAGCGCTGCAAGGCGGTTCAACAATTACTCAGCAATATGCCAAGACTGCTTTCCTTACGCCGGACCGAAACATCCAACGTAAAGTTAAAGAGTTGGTTATCGCCATTAAGTTGGAGCAGCAGTTATCTAAAGATCAGATTCTCGAGAATTATCTCAACACGATTTACTTCGGGCGCGGTTCGTACGGAGTGGAGACAGCAGCTCAACAGTATTTTAATAGAAGCGTAAATCAACTCTCGTTGGCCCAAGCCGCCGTTATTGCGAGCATATTGCGTTCACCTGGTTACTACGATCCCCAGTATTCAAAAGAGAATGAAGAGCGACTGCGCAATCGTTTCACTTATGTGATCGCCGGCATGTTGGAAGTAAAATGGATAACGAAAGAGGAAGCAAAGAAAGCCACGTTTCCAGTAATTAGTCCACCTGTGACGTCTGGTTCGCTCTCAGGTCCTAAGGGATACATCATTGCCGCAGCGCAGAAGGAATTGAATGCACTCGGATTTTCCGATCAACAACTGATGGTTGGTGGTCTCGTTGTCCGAACTACCCTTGTTCAAAAAGCTCAACAGGCTGCTGTTGATGCGGTCAATAAGCAGACACCCAAAGGAGCGCCTGAAAATCTCCATATCGGGTTGGTCGGGATTCGCCCTGGTACCGGAGAAATCTTGGCACTTTATGGCGGAAAGGATTACTTGGTTCGCCAACTCAGCGATGCGACTCAATCAATCGCCCTAGCTGGTTCAACCTTTAAACCATTTGCACTCGCGGCCGCACTCGAGCAGGGGATTCCACTTACGTCTATGTGGAATGGAAACTCCCCACAAGTTTTCGATGATCTTGGAAAGCCCTACAAGGTTTCCAATTATGGAAACGAACAATGGGGTCAAGTAAGTTTGCTTAAGGCGACTTCCCATTCGGTTAATACTATTTATGTCCCACTTGGAATTGCAGTGGGTCCACTGAGAGTAGTCGACGCGGCCCGACGCGCAGGTATTCCGCCTAGCGTGGAGATGATGCCAACTCCCTCGGTTGTGCTCGGGGCAGCAAGTCCTCACGTTATAGACGTAGCGTCGGCCTACGCGACATTCGCGGCGCAAGGCGTGTATGCAAAGCCATTTCTCATTAGTCAGGTTGAAGGATCAAATAAAGGGGTGCTTTATCAAGCGCGCATCCAGGCCCAGGAAGTTTTTTCGAAAGATGTGATGGCAGATTTAACATATGCCTTGCAGCAGGTTGTTAGGAGTGGGACCGCAACATACGGCACTTCAGGTTTAGGCCGCCCCGCTGCTGGAAAGACTGGCACTAGCGAACAGAATGCATCGGCATGGTTTAGTGGATATACACCACAGTTAGCCGCCTCTGTTGCCTTTTTCAGAGAAAACGCGTCACAGACACTCAACGGAATCGGTGGACTCACCTCTGTCACGGGAGGAACATTTCCAGCAAAAATGTGGACCGCCTTTATGAAAGGTGCACTCGCTGGTCAACCTAAGTTGGCTTTTCCTAAACCGGTGCACATCGGCGGGACAGATCCAATTATTATGACGGAACCTCCTGTGGAAGTGACTCCAACACCGGTTCCAAGCCAGACTCCTTCACTAACTCCTTCACCCACCGATTCAGTTAGCCCAACTCCGTAGGTCGAAATCTTGCACACCTTCCTAGGAAAGCATTCGACCGTCAAGGCGCTTATTTTTCTAGGAGTATTGGCAAGTCTTTTCTCATTTGCAAAGTTTGACCATTGCCGCAACACCAATTGGGGATCACCTGATTCGTATGTGCATGCCTGCTATTCAGATATTCCAGTTTTATTTACTGAACGCGCAATGGATGTTCATCAGTGGGCCTTTAAGGGCGGAGAGAAGGCGGTCGAATATCCGGTAATCACTGGCGCGGTCATGTGGGCAACTTCCTTTATTTCTTCAGGCGGACCAGGATCTAATAGGAATTATTTTGACGTTAACGCAATTCTTATTGCACTCTTATTTATTGGCTCTCTTCTCGTTATGTGGAAGATCTCACCGCGCTATGGATATCTGCTGGCACTTTCTCCGGCGGTGCTTGCGTCCCTTTACATAAATTGGGATTTGTGGGGCATCTTCACCATGTTGTTGGCAATCTACTGTTTTGATAGAGAGCGATTCACGTGGAGCGCGGTTCTGTTCGGGATATCTATTGCGACAAAATTCTTCCCCGTGTTCCTATTTCTGCCAATTCTCTTAATCTTCTGGCGCAGGGACGAAATTCGATCTTTTATCAAGTTCACGGCTGTCGCGGGGGCAACCTGGCTGGCAGTTAACTTGCCGGTAATTTTGACGACCCCTGCAGGTTGGTGGCATTTCTATAAATTGAATTTGGATAGAGGTCCAGATTGGGGTTCGCTCTGGTACGGACTTTCCCTTCTTGGAATAAATGTGGGTCACCTCAACTACATTTCTATCCTCGCCCTGCTGGCGGTGCTTACGGCCATCACCTTGCTACTTCTTGAAATTTCGTATCCGCCCTCACTGGCACAGATCAGCTTCATCGTGCTGGCCGCGATTTTGTGTGTTGGCAAGGTCTACTCACCCCAGTACGTTCTCTGGCTTGCCCCACTTGCGATCATTTCACTGCGTGGCAAGGGTCAACTCGCTTCATTCTGGATCTGGCAGGCGGGAGAGGCGATTTACCACGTGGCGATCTGGCAACATCTGGCATCTGTCCAGGGCTCCCATTTCGGGCTCCCCGGAACGGGGTATGCCCTTGCCTCAATTCTGCGGATCCTGACGACAGTCTTCTTCATTGGGACCCTGGTCCAGGGGCTCCACCAGAATCCGCCCCCACAGGCTCAAGCTTCACGAAGCCGACTCGCTGATTTTCTATTCGGGTCCGCCACAAGTTACCCTTAGGCTCCTTCGCGGGCCAGATTCCTGGCTCGTTGAGGAGCACTAACCCTCCTGTCACGGAAATACCGTGGCCGCTTTAGTCCAGAGGAGGTCGGGTTAACGCATGCGTCACTATGAATTAATGGTCATTCTTGATCCAGAACTTGAAGAACGCACAGTCACACCAAGCCTTGAGACTTATCTCAAGATCATCAAAGAGAGCGGCGGCCGCGTCGACAAGCTCGATGTTTGGGGCAAGCGCCGTATGTCATTTGAGATTTCGAAGAAGTCCGAAGGAATCTACGCAGTTGTCGATATGCACTGCGAGCCTGCAGCGATCAAAGAGTTGGATCGTCAACTTAATTTGAACGAAGCGGTTTTGCGCACAAAAGTTATACGGCCTGAATAGTCTAAGAATTATTTAGCCAATAATTTGAGCACCATCTAGGAGAAGAGAAGAAAATGGCAGCAGGAGATACAAACATCACAATGATCGGCAATCTCGTCGATGACCCAGAGTTACGTTTCACCCCTTCCGGTGCAGCCGTAGCAAAATTTCGCGTTGCCTCAACTCCTCGTTATCTTGACAAGAACACGAATGAATGGAAAGACGGAGATAGTCTTTTCTTGCAATGCCAAATTTGGCGACAGGCAGCAGAGAATGTTGCCGAGTCTCTTACAAAGGGCATGCGCGTGATTGTCTCTGGTCGCTTAAAGCAACGCTCATATGAAACTAAAGAAGGCGAAAAGCGCACGGTTTTTGAAGTTGAAGTTGATGAAGTAGGACCATCACTGCGAAATGCAACAGCGAAAGTCACAAAGACAACTCGCCAAGGCGGAGCAGCCGGTGGATTCAGCGCACCATCGACAGAAACTTTCAATGATGATCCTTGGGCCGCTGCTTCAACTTCTCCAGCCGGCGGCGGATGGGCAACCACCACCAACGACGCACCACCTTTTTAAATCCACTATCCATCCATTCCTGCATAAGCAGGGCACCCGTAAAGGAGCACCACAATGGGAGCACGTAATAACAGAGCGCTCAAGGAGCCTAAGAACAAATCAGCAAAGGCTGCTGCGCTCAATAAGAAGTTTAAGAAGAAGCCATGCAGTTTCTGTCGCGACAAGGTCAGCTATATCGATTACAAAGATATTGCCACCCTCCGCAAGTACATTTCGGATCGTGGCAAGATCCGCGCTCGCCGGGTAACCGGAGCCTGCACGCAACACCAACGCTCGATTGCAACTGCTGTGAAGAACAGCCGCGAAGTTGCTCTCCTGCCCTACACCTCAACAGCGCGATAAGGGGATAGAAAAATGAAACTTATCCTTACTCGTGAAGTATCAGGTCTAGGTCTTGCCGGTGACGTAGTCACCGTAAAAGATGGTTTCGCTCGCAATTTCCTGCTTCCTCGTGGCAACGCTATCGCGTGGTCATTGGGCGGCGAGAAGCAGATTGAAGGAATTCGCCGTGCACGTGCATCACGTGAAGTGCGCGATATCGATCATGCCAAGGAGATTAAGACATCTCTAGAAGCCGCAACTATCACAGTCTCTGTGAAGGTTGGAACTTCAGGTCGCCTCTTCGGTTCAGTCACCGATAAGGATGTAGCGGCAGCCATCAAAGTCGCAACGGGGCAAGATATCGATCGGCATAACATCAAGCTCGCCGGCCATATTAAGAAGACTGGTACTCACTCTGCCAAGGTTTCACTCGCGCACCAGATCGTGGCGAATGTTTCTATCACAGTGGTAGCTGCAGCCTAAGTAATACCTTCATTTAGAACGGGTTCGCTGATTACAGCGGGCCCGTTTTATTTTTCACTTACTTGTTTAAGCATCTTCGTGAACATCGGGCTGGAGAATTCCGATTGAGCTAGTTGGTATTTCTCCATTCCCCATGACCAGAAATCAAAATCCAATTCGGAAATCGAACTTTGGATGGAGGCCCAGAGAGTCCAGCCGTATTTCGCAAGTAACGCCTGCAACCAGGCTCGCGCAAATTTCTCTGGTCTATTTGCTCCGTAGTAGGCGGTGACTAGCTCCTCCAACTCTTCGATACCGAGGAACGCTTCGGCCCAAATATTTCCAAGCTCGAAACAGGCGTCGTTATTGCCGGAATATTCGTAGTCAATTATCCAGATCTTCTCGCCATCATCAATGAAATTACCTGGGAGTAGATCGTTATTGCACGGGACGGTTCCTTCATCCAGAATTTTCATCGCCTTCTGAATCTGCAATACGTCGTCAGCAAAGCCCAGATAGTCAGCAGGAAGTCGAAATCCGCGCTCCTGGACAATTCCCAAGTAAGTCCTCTGAATCTCAAACATATTGAAATCTCGAACAAAGGCGGGGGCAGAATGGAGGAGTCGACAACTCTGCGCTATCCGCGGCAAATTTGTAGCAACATCAGGCGCAGAGTAAGTGGTTCCGTTGAGATAGTCGATTACAAGCAGTCCCTGTCCGGGCAGATAGTCGACTACTGGCGCCGCAATTCCAACCGTGGCTGCGATCTTGGAATTTTGGTACTCAGATTCACGGTCAATCGAGAGAAGGGCCGAACTATTGCTCGAAATGCGTGCAACGTATTTTTTCTCAGCGGTTTGCACGAGGAGATTTCGATTGGTAAGGCCGCCGGACAATTCTTTGAGCGAATCTCGATTTGTCAGTACGGGGACTTGATCAAGTAACGATCCGTACATTGTTTCTAGAGATTCCTCGATTGAGGTAGTGGAGTCGCTCACGCCTTCAGGATACATTTCAGACATGGTTACGTCTGTATTTCCGCAGAGGGCAAAAATTGTAATTATTGGTGGAGGAGTCGGTGGTACATCCGTTGCGTATCACCTGGCGGAGTTGGGCGAAAAAGATGTGATTTTGCTTGATCGCGATGACCTCACCAGTGGGTCGACTTTTCACTCTGCTGGACTGGTAGGTCAATTAAGAGCCGATCCAACGCTTACGAAAATGAATATGCACTCGGTGGATCTGTACCGAAAACTTGAGAGAACAGATACGCCACCCGGCTGGAAGGAGTGCGGCAGTATCAAGTTGGCTTCGACAACCGAGCGTATGGAAGAAATCAGAAGACAGATAGGTTGGGCGCGGACTTTCGGTCTTGATCTGCAAGAGATCTCTCCAAGGCAGGCACAAGATCTATTTCCGTTAATGGATATGGAAGGCGTTGTGGGTGCTTGTTATATGGCATCAGATGGTCAAGTTGACCCTTCCCAACTTGCTCAAGCGCTGGCATCTGGTGCGCGCGCTAATGGAGTCCAAATTTTTACCCACACGCGGGTAGTGGGAATCAAGACTGCCAACGGGCGCGTGACACATGTCGAAACCGAGAAAGGCACCATTGAGTGCGAGATTGTTGTCAATTGCGGAGGTATGTTTGCCCCCGAAATTGGGCGATTGGTTGATGTACGAATCCCAATTGTTCCGATGAGTCACCAGTACCTCATTACAGAGAACTTTATGCCGGCTGGGGAACCATACCTTCCTTCGTTGCGCGATCCCGATTTGCTCATCTACTTTCGGCAAGAGGTGAGTGGACTCTTGATGGGGGGATACGAGCGGAATTCAAAGGCATGGACTGCCGATTACGAGCACCTTGACAGTATTCCGAGCGACTTCAATGGGCGACTTCTTCCAGAGGAGTGGGAGCGATTTGAGGAGATCGCGATAAATTCACAGATCCGCGTCCCAAAAATGGGCGAGGTTGGTGTCAAGAATTTTATCAATGGGCCAGAAGGGTTCACCCCCGACAACGAATTTTGTTTAGGCGAAACCTCTGTCGGAGGTTTCTATGTTGCTGCTGGTTTTTGCGCACACGGAATCGCCGGAGCGGGAGGAATTGGCAAGGTTGTAGCCGAATGGATCGTTGCTGGCGAGCCCACAATGGATCTGTGGCATATGGATATCCGCCGATTCGGCAACTCATACAAGTCTGCGAGATTTACACTGGAAAGAGTTACTGAGAACTACGAGGCGTATTACGACATTCACTATCCTGGCGAGGAGCGCCAAAGTGCACGCCCAGCAAGGAAATCCCCGATATATGAATGGCATAAAGAAGTTGGTGCAGTTTTCGGCGAGAAAGCAAGTTGGGAGAGGGTAAATTTCTACACCTCAAATTTAAGTGACGACTCACTCCAACCTTATGGCTGGGCTGGCAAACATTGGTCCAGTGCCGTGCGCACTGAGCACCTCGCGACGCGCGCCAGTGCCGGACTTTTTGACGAATCTAGTTTCGCTAAAATCAGTGTAAAGGGAAGAGATTGTTCCGAGTTTCTCAATTACGTCTGTGCCAACGATGTTGTGAAAGGAGTTGGGCGCACCGTATATACGCAAGCTCTCAATTCCCGAGGAGGAATCGAATCTGACTTCACCGTGACTCGATTATCTGAGAATGAATACATGATTGTCACTGGGACTGCATTCGGGGGGCACGATATTGGTTGGTTAGAAAAAATAGCCAGAGAGCAGAATTTCAGCGTCTCGATTTCCGATGTCACCGATTCACTTGCATGTTTCGGAATTTGGGGACCGAAGGCACGAGAAATTCTGATGAACCTGACTGAGTACGACTTGAGCCATAAGAATTTTCCATTTATGCACTCGCGTGAAATTGTTCTGGGTGGAGTAGCGGTTCGCGCGACTCGAATCACTTATGTTGGCGAACTCGGATGGGAACTTTATGTTCCAACCGAAAATGGTGAAACTCTCTGGCGTCAACTAATTGAGGCAGGTAAGCAGTTTGATTTGAAAGTCTGCGGTTATCGGGCGATTGAATCACTTAGACTTGAGAAGGGTTACCGTGCCTGGAGTGTTGAAATATCTACAGAAACAAACCCGTGGGAAGCTGGACTTGATTTTGCGGTTTCCATTAATAAGAAGACTTTCCACGGTAAGGAAGCTCTTCTTAAAGCTAAAGAGCGCCTAACCAGAAAACTCGTACCAATCCTCTTTGCAGATATCCGGCAGGTTCCACTTGGAAATGAGCCAATCAAATATGGCGATGAAATCATCGGCCGCGTGAAAAGCGGTGGACAGGGTTACACGCTCAATAAAGCGATCGCTTACGCGTATCTGCCTATCCAATACTCAAGCGCGGGGACTGTCGTCAACGTGGAGTTCTTTGGGCAATGGCGCGAGGGTGTAGTGGCGGCGGAACCACTCTTTGATCCGACGAACTCGCGGATCCGATCCTGATCTAAATACCAATATATGAGATCGGCTAAAAAACTTTTCTCCACAGCCTCTGGATAAAAGTTAAGGCTCTGACCTGGACTTTTGCATCGAAAAGCGATGAATTTCCCTTTTTTCCACACTCCGTCAACAGGTAAGCGCACAGAGAAGTCAGGGTTATTCACCTTTTTTCTAGAGGTTCTCTACAGGTTCTCTACAGGACCCAAGCTGGTTTCTCGCTTCTTGAGCGCTTGATCTCTACCGTTGCGCGTGCACTGATTGTCAGCGGTGACTGGAATGGTGGTGGATGTGAGCATTACAGAACTTCCCCAACGTTCCAATCGAGAGCAGGAATTCGAACGGACACCGCCGCAGGATCTCATTGCTGAGCAGAGTGTGCTCGGGGGAATGCTTCTAAGTAAAGATGCGATTGCAGATGTCATCGAGATTCTACGCGAGCGCGATTTTTACAGACCCGCGCATGAAAGTATTTACGACGCAATTCTAGATTTGTATGGACGCGGCGAACCTGCCGATGCAGTGACAGTTTCGGCCGAGCTGACAAAGCGCGGGGAAATTGCACGTGCAGGAGGTGCACCGTATCTTCACACTCTGATTTCATCAGTTCCGACGGCGGCCAATGCTGGGTATTACGCAAAGATAGTTCGAGAGAAAGCAATTATGCGCCGCCTGGTCGAGGCTGGCACGAAGATAGTTCAGCTTGGCTATCGAGACGAAGGCGATGTTGATGATTCGGTTGACCAAGCTCAGGCAGAGGTCTATTCCGTAACCGAACGCCGATCAAATGAAGACTATGTTCAACTCAGTACATTGCTTCCCCAAGCACTTGATGAGATTGAGGCAATTTCTAAAGGGGTTGGCGCAGAAGGCGTAAAAACTGGGTTTAAGGATTTAGACACATTAACAAACGGACTTCATCCCGGAAACATGATTGTTCTCGCCGCGCGTCCTGCGGTAGGTAAGTCAACTCTCGGTCTTGATATTGCGCGTTATGCATCAATCCACGGTGGTGATGCAGCGGTCATCTTCTCGCTTGAGATGAGCCGTTCTGAAATAACCATGCGTATGTTGTCGGCCGAAGCACGGGTCGGACTAAATAATATTCGCGCCGGTAATTTGAGCGATGAAGAATGGTCGCGGCTTGCACGACGCATGGGCGAAATTTCGGCTGCCCCACTTTTCATAGATGATTCGCCCAATCTTTCTCTTATGGAGATTCGTGCCAAGGCGCGTCGCCTTAAACAGCGCCACGACTTGAAGTTGATTGTTATTGATTATTTGCAGTTGATGACGAGTGGAAAACGAGTCGAGAGTCGCCAGCAGGAAGTATCCGAATTCTCCCGCCAATTAAAGCTTCTGGCCAAGGAATTGGATGTCCCAGTCATTGCGATCTCCCAGCTCAACCGTTCGCCAGAACAGCGCTCAGACAAGAAGCCGATGCTCTCGGATCTGCGTGAATCAGGCTCTATTGAGCAGGACGCAGACGTAGTAATTCTTCTGCACCGCGATGATATGTACGACAGCCAGAATCGATCTGGCGAAGCCGATCTCATTATCGCCAAACACCGCAATGGACCTACTCGCACGATTACTGTCTCTGCCCAACTCCACTTTGCGCGCTTCGTAGATATGCCGCAAGGTTTGGCTCCGAGCGATTACACCCAGCAACGGGGCGAAAACTAGCGTGCTTCTCGTCTGGCCCGATCGGCCAGAATGATTCCAGCAATCACAACCGTCCCGCCGATTAGTTGAATCGCCGTAAAAGTTTCATTGAGCCACCACCAGGCAATCACTCCTGCTATGACTGGCTCTAGCATTCCGATGACACTGCTGGTCGAAGCGGAGAGTTGTTTGAGACCCGTCAGGATGAGCAAGTACGGAACGATCGTTCCCATCACAATAATCCAGGTAATCAGGACCCAGCCGGGCAGGCTCTGCTCCTTAAATATGCCAAGCAGGTTGACGTTCTCGGAGAAGATTGAGAAAGGAAAACTCCAGACGGGAGTCGCAATCGCCCAGACGAGGGAAGCGAATCCCAGCCCCCAAACGGTCAGTGTCTCTGTAGAGCGAAGGGCTACAAGTTTCTCACCGAGGAGAAAGTAAGCGGCAAGGGCGAAGGCATCCAGAAAGGCGGCGATGACTCCGATGCCATCGAGGGTGAGTCCCTTCCATACCTGGCCAACAAGTAGCAGCCCCGAAAAACCCAGCGCAAGGGAGAGCCACATCATTGGTGGCACAAATTTCTTTCTGATGAATCGAATGTAAATCACAATCCAAATAGGTGCAGTAAATTCAATGATGAGGGCAATGCTTATCGGCATACGACCAATTGCTATGAAATAGCCGACTTGGACGAGGGCAAATCCGATAATTCCGTAAGCGGCTAACCAGCCAAGCTCCTCCCTGGTTGTAAGGAGCGATCTCCAATTTCGAATTGCTACATAGATGAGCAAGATGAGAAATGCTCCCGTGCATCTAATCTGGGTAAGACGCCAGGCAGATAGTCCATTTGCCAACACCAATTTAGATACGACGCCGTTGAAAGCGAAAGCGAATGCACCGAGTACAAGGAACGCCTCAGCGCGGAGAGCTCTAAGCATCCGGCAAGGGTACTTTAGAAAGCGCTCTCCGGAATCTCCATAATTGAGTTCTCCGTTGCTTCGACAATGAGACGGTCGGCAGAAATGTGTGGCAAGTAGTTGCCCACGAAGAACTTGGCGGCAGCGATCTTTCCTAGGTAGAAATCATGATCTTTGGTAGAAGATGACAATTTCTCCGCGGCAATATCAGCCTGGCGCAGAAGAAGCCAGGAAGTGATGACATCACCGACCACCATAAGCGTCCGTGAGGTGTTGAGTCCTACTTTGTAAATCTCATCTGCGTTTTCCTGGGAGGCCACTGCATGTCCGACGAGGACGCCGACTATCGCATTGAGATCACCGAGGGCTTTCTTTAGAGCCTCTTTCTCTTTTGCGTGGACCCCGCCTGAATTAGCGAAGGCAGCGATCTCCTTGCCCAAGAGGTTTATGGCACGTCCACCGTCTTTGACTATCTTTCTAAAGAAGAAATCCAAGCCTTGGATTGCAGTTGTTCCTTCATAGAGAGTGTCAATTTTCGCGTCGCGAACATACTGCTCAAGTGGCCAATCTTGCGTGAATCCGGACCCTCCAAATGTCTGGAGCGACTCCGTGCCAAGGAGGGTCCAGGATTTTTCACTTCCGTAGCCTTTAACAATCGGCAATAACAAGTCGTTTAATGCTTCAAGGTCATCGAGTTTGTCTTGGGTTACGCCGCTACCTTCAACACGAGCGATTTTTACTTCATCCTGAATTGATGCTGTATATAGAACCAGGGCTCGCATACCTTCGGAATAGGACTTTTGCACCATCAAAGAACGGCGGATATCTGGGTGGTGGATGATCGAAACACGGGGACTGGCTTTGTCGTTCATGGCTTTCATATCTCCACCTTGAACGCGGGTTTTCGCGTATGCGAGCGCTTGTTGATAGCCGGCAGAGAGAGTGGCAATCGCCTTTGTACCAACCATCATTCGTGCGAATTCAATAATCTTGAACATTTGCGCGATGCCATCATGTACTTCCCCCAGGAGATAACCAACCGCAGGTTCCTTCTCGCCAAGATTCATCTCACAAGTCGATGAGACATTGAGGCCCATTTTGTGCTCGACCTTTGTTGCATAGACTCCGTTACGTTTTCCCAGCGCGCCTGTTTCAAAATCAAAGATAAATTTTGGAACCAAGAAAAGACTTAGCCCTTTGGTTCCAGGTCCGCCACCTTCACGGCGGGCGAGTACAAAGTGAACAATATTTTCGTTGAGGTCACTATCGCCGGATGTAATAAAGCGCTTCGTACCTGTGATGTGCCAAGTTCCATCACTTTGCCGTACAGCTCTACTCCGTCCAACCCCGACGTCGCTACCTGCATCTGGTTCGGTGAGCATCATGCTCGCACCCCAGTCGCGCTCGACCATTAATTTTGCAATTTTTTTCTGTTCATCTGTTCCTAGGTAGTAGGCAACATTGGCAAAAGACATACCTGAGGCGTAAATATGTACTGCTGGATTTGAACCCAGAACCATTTCAGCAATCGCCCAGCGCAAAGATGAAGGAATCGCCGTGCCGCCGAGTTCGACTGGTGCGTCTATACGCCACCATTCGCCGTCCATATATGCTCGATACGACTTCTTAAATGAGGCTGGCAATTTAACGTCACCAGTTGCCACGTTAAAATCTACGCCCGCTCGATCGCCTTCAACGAAGGAGGCAGCCAGATCATTCTCTGCTAGACGTTTCACCTCTTCCAGCATGCCCATCACAGTTTCGCGATCTAGCTCCTTGTAAATTGAGGTGCCAAGAATCTTCTCTCGCTCCAAAAGGTCGAAAAGGCAGAACTCGATATCTCGTAGGTTGGCGAGGTAATGACCCATATTCGCTCTCCTTCATGGTGGCTCCGTTTAACCCGTAAACCAGTCCGTTCCAGTCTCTGTGAGGTAGGAGATAAGGATGCTACTGGTGAGTAACTTATGCAAGTAGCCGAGTGCACGGAGTGTTCCTTACAAATTCACATAACTTTCTGTAAGGTAACTCTTTACTGATTACCTCATTCCTGGTTATGCTCCGAGCGTGACAACTTCCTCCTTGAGTTCGCGACCCACATCCGACGACGATGACCGTCCCGACGTTCCCTTTCTCGCTGTCCGAACGGTTGATTTAGCTAGCGATCTTGATTCTGCGCGGGCCCGCGCGACCCTGGCTGGGATCCCCTACGTCGAGTTGCTGGATTACCCGATTGATCGCAGCGCGATCTCCTTTGTCACCGCAGCTATCTGTCGCCGCCACGAAGTTCTCCCCATTGGAATCAACAACGGTCGACTCGTTTTGGCCATGGCTGATCCAGGCAATGTTGTTGCCCTCGACGATGTCCGCGCTTCAGCCAAAATGCAGGTCTCCCCAGTAGGTGTGGAGCGGGTCGATCTACTGGCCGCCATCGACCGTTTTCTGCGAGCCGATGATGAGCTCAGCGATTTAACGAGTGCCCTGCTTGAAAACGATATCCCGCAGGAGAATCATGATTTTGGAGTCTCTAATTCCCTGGAAGATGATGCCCCAATTGTCCGTTTTGTAAATCTGCTGGTCAGTCAAGCGATTCAAGACCACGCCTCCGATATCCATATTGAGCCCGATGAGCACAATGTGCGCGTTCGATACCGTATAGACGGCGTGCTCCATGAAATGCAGACGGCGCCTAAGAGCATCCAGAGCGGCGTGATCTCTCGACTCAAGATCATGAGCGAGATTGATATTGCAGAACGGCGCAAACCGCAGGATGGACGGATGTCTGTCCGCCATGGTGGACGGAAAATCGACCTCCGCGTTGCGACCTTGCCAACGGTATGGGGCGAGAAGATCGTTATGCGAATCCTCGACAACCCAAACTCGAGCTTGGATGTGCGTGATCTCGCCCTACTTGACCGAAATTTCACGGCTTATGAAAAGTCATACACAAAGCCGTACGGAATGATCTTGATTACCGGGCCAACCGGATCAGGTAAATCCACGACCTTGTATACAACCCTGGGTGCGGTATCTCGTCCAGAAATCAACGTCATCACGGTTGAGGACCCAGTTGAGTATCGGATGAAAGGGATCAACCAGGTCCAAGTTAATCCCAAGGCCGGGCTTACCTTTGCCAGCGCACTGCGCTCGATCCTGCGCAGCGACCCTGACGTCGTTCTCATCGGTGAAATTCGTGACCACGAAACAGCCCAAATTGCGGTGGAGGCTTCTCTCACCGGTCACCTCGTCCTCTCGACCCTTCACACCAACGACGCCCCCAGCGCGATCACCCGTCTGACCGAAATGGATATCGAGCCATTCCTGGTGGGTTCCGCCCTTGATTGCGTCGTGGCGCAACGGCTTACCCGTCGGCTCTGCGCTCACTGCAAGAAACCAGTGGAACATGACCCGGCGTATCTGACTAGCCTCAACTTTGCATTCGCCCCAGATCAGATGCCACCCACGATTTACCAGCCAGTGGGTTGCCCCTCATGCTCCAATACCGGATACCGCGGTCGAATTGCAGTTCACGAAGTCATGACTGTCACCGAAGAAATCGAACGCCTTGCCGTTGCGCGCGCATCGAGTGCGGAGATCGGCCGAGTCGCCCGCGACCAAGGCATGATCACACTTCGGGAAGACGGTTGGGCCAAGGTTCAGTTGGGTCTTACATCTGTGGAAGAAATCTTGCGTGTGGTTGCGTAATGATTTCAGTTGGAGAGCTGGCAGATCCTGATTTAATCGCAGCACTGCAAGAGGTAGTTAATCGGCGTGCTTCAGATTTGCACCTAACCGTCGGTGCGCCGCCTATGTATCGAATAGATGGCTCCCTGAAATCCGCTGGCAGCACTCTTCCTTGGTCAGCCGAGAAGATTAGGACCGCAGTGATTAGCCTTCTTTCAGAATCTCAACGGAACACATTTGAGAATGAACTTGAACTTGACTTTGCATACACAATTTCAAGTGAAGCACGATTCCGTGTCAATATTTACCAACAGCGCGGATCGATTGGGGGAGCCTTTCGAATCATTCCGACTGAGTTAAAGAAATTGCAAGAACTTGGAGTTCCAGAATCTGTTGGGAGTTTTGCCCAACTCCCACGCGGGTTGGTACTTGTTACTGGTCCGACTGGATCTGGAAAGTCGACGACACTAGCGGCTCTGATAGATCTGGTGAATAGCACGCGCGCTGATCACATAGTTACGGTGGAAGACCCCATTGAATTTCTCCACAAGCATAAGAGTTCGATTGTCAACCAGCGCGAAGTGGGCACAGATACTCATAGTTTTGCGGCGGCACTCAAACATGTTCTTCGTCAGGACCCCGATGTTATTCTCATCGGAGAGTTGAGGGACCTGGAAACCATTTCGGTCGCACTGACCGCTGCCGAGACCGGACACTTAGTTTTCGCCACACTTCATACACAGGATGCACCACAGACCATTGATCGCATCATCGATGTTTTTCCTCCGCATCAACAAGGTCAGATTAGGACTCAACTTGCAGCGACATTGCAAGGCGTCATTTGTCAGATATTAGTGAAACGTGCCGATGGCTTGGGCAGGGTGGTTGCTACAGAAGTTCTCGTAACCACACCTGCGATTGCCAACCTAGTACGGGAAGGCAAGACGTACCAGATCATTTCGATGATGCAGTCCGGGCGCTCGCAGGGGATGCATACGATGGACCAGCATCTAGCCGAACTGGTAAATCTGGGAACAATCACTGCGGAGGCCGCCCTGGAAAAGGCCAATGATGCGGATGGAATTAAGCGTCTGTTCGATGGCGACATCGTGAAACACAGTCGATCAACTCTAGAACCCATTGATTTTGGCGACTCTTTCTCAGGGGTGCGTTGATGGCCATTACACAGGTCCCTCAAAATTCCGGGGCAGGCACTCCGCGCGGAAATTCAAAGCCCGCCGCTCCTACCGGACTCAAGAAGGAAATATCGATCCCTGGTTTTACGAAGCGGATTAAACTAAAAGAGTTAGCGGTAATGAGTCGCCAGATGGCCACGATGATCGGCGCGGGACTCTCACTTCTGCGGGCCCTCAATATTCTGGCAGCGCAAACGGAGAGTAAGCCGCTGGCAAGAATTCTTGGACAAATTCGCGATGAAGTGGAAGCCGGAGTTTCCACTTCCGACGCTTTTGCCAAGTATCCAGAAGTATTTCCACCTCTCATGATTAGCATGATTCGTGCGGGCGAAGCTGGTGGATTTCTTGAAGGTGCCCTTGACTCAGTAGCTGTAAATTTTGAGAAAGAGGTCAGGCTCCGTGGGAAGATAAAATCAGCACTGACTTATCCAGTGATCGTTCTCATCATGTCACTTGTTTCCGTAGTCG
Source organism: Candidatus Nanopelagicaceae bacterium (assembly GCA_049287065.1). Classification (GTDB taxonomy): domain Bacteria; phylum Actinomycetota; class Actinomycetes; order Nanopelagicales; family Nanopelagicaceae; genus QYPT01. Next base: position 5,041 of record JBAQFB010000006.1, on the reverse strand, counting down.
CTATGTTGATCTTTATTGTTCCGGTTTTCCAAAAGATGTTCACGGGCCTCGGTGGGACACTTCCCCTTCCGACCATGATGCTCGTGTATGCCTCCCACGCGATGGTCTGGGTTGGACCACTTATGTTGGTATTTTCTATCGCGTTCGCGATCTGGTGGCCCAAGAACAAAAACACAGTTCGCATCCGAAAGCGTCTTGATCCAATAAAACTTAAGCTTCCGGTTTTCGGATTATTGATGCGGAAAATTGCCGTTGCTCGCTTTAGTCGAAATTTCGCGGACATGATAGGTGCTGGAGTTCCAATACTTAAAGCCCTACAGATTGTCGGTGAGACTTCGGGCAATTGGGTAGTGGAGGAAGCTCTCAAGAAAGTTGCTGAATCCGTGCGGCAAGGTCATTCGCTCTCCGTGCCACTGGCACACCAACCCGTTTTTCCACCAATGGTTACGCAGATGATTGCAGTTGGTGAGGATGCCGGTTCACTTGAAGTGATGCTCGACAAGATTGCGGATTTTTATGATCAAGAAGTTGAAGCGGCAACCGAGCAACTCACTGCGATGATCGAACCGCTGATGGTGGCATTTCTTGGAGTCGTTATCGGAGGAATGGTTGTAGCTCTCTATTTACCGATCTTCAACATCTCAAAACTGATCAAATAAGTTACTCGTTAGTACTCCTTCATCTCCTTGACTCCCCCCTTTTACCAGAAGTTCTTTACAATAGCCCTTTACAGAAAGTAAGTGTCGGTTGTAAAGTTCCCGTCTGGCCTAGTTGGAATCTTCCCTACGCGTGTTTTCCAACTAGGCCAGACAGTTCTATATCCGTGCAGTACTCGATTGAAAAGGATGTTTCTCATGATTTCTCACATTGCCGGCGGGCTACAAAGCCGCCGTACTTCCCTGCAGGAGAAGGAAAAGGGTTTCACCCTGATCGAGCTCCTCGTCGTTATCGTGATTATCGGCATTCTCGCCGCTATTGCGATTCCGGTGTATATGAACGTTCAGAACAATGCCAAAGACAGCGCGGTTCAGTCAGATCTGACCAATGCCAAGACCGCAGTTATTTCCCTTCAGACCGCGAGTGGCACTCTTCCCGCCTCAAACATCGACATCTCAGCAATTCCCCTCACGGCCGCTGATGGTTATACAAGGAGCGCCAACACTGGTGTCATCACCTACAACGTAACGGGCAGTTCTTTCTGTATTGCTGCCAAGAGCGTGACTGGTTCTGTCTTTTACGTGACAGATACAGGCGGTGTATTGAAAGCCCCAGCAGCCACTATCCCAGTAGCCGCCAACTGCACGACACCTTCATAACCCAACAGACCGCTTAGCATCGATCTGCTATGGGGTGTCGTGCAGAACGACACCCCATAGCGATCTTCCCCAATCGCAGTACAAGAGGCAGGTGATGACATGAAGACCAATAATTTTGGATTGCTACTCCAGAAATTCCGTCAAGACGAGAACGGATTCGGAATAATTGAAGTCGTCGTCTCCATGTTCCTGCTCGGCATGATGTCAGTCTCCTTTGTCCCACTGCTTCTGAATTCATGGACAGAAACTGGCGCAAATACCACAATCGCCACAGCCACACAGATAGTCAATGAGCAGATTGAGGGAGCGCGCGCCGTCCGCTCTGCATCCTCTTCAACTCCAAGTTGCGCAGATGTACTTGCATATTTACAAGTGACTCTTCCGCCAGTAATTGATCCACGCGGTGTGACTCTTCAACCGCAATGGAATTCCACCACCTGCCCAACAATGTATCCAGGTGTTGTACGTGCGAGTGTTGAAGTCTCACGAGTCGGTGTCACAACACCCATTGCATCTGCCGTCACTCTCATTTACGTAGGAACGGCTTGAGCGCAATGAAGAAGGATAGGGAAGTGGCGGTGAGTTCTCGTGACGAGGGATTTACGCTGGTGGAATTACTCATTACAAGCACCCTTTCCATCATTGTCGTGATGATTGCAGGCGGACTGCTTATCAACGGTCTGCGAACACAAGAGATGACACGTACTGTTACGGATGCTTCAATTACGGCGCAACAAGTTGTGCGCTCTGTTCAAGCTGGCGTAAAGAATGCATCAGCGTTGACGGTTATTAGCGATGGTGTGACGGGCACGCAATTATTGCTGGCACGTACGATTGGTTTGGATCCGGATTCCACCGCGGCCTCATGCCAAGCTTGGTACTACACGCCTTCCGATGGCGGCACCGTTTACACCCACAGAACCACACCCGCTTCGATAATTAGCCTGCCAGCGGGTGGCCCGCAAGGGAATTGGACTCTTTTGGGCACTGGAATCACGCCGTCGGATCCAGCAACTGGCAAAGTGTTTAACGCACCAAGTGGTGGCCGGGTCGAACTGAAATTTGACGTCAAGGCAGGCTTGCATCCATACGTACTCATCAAGACGATGACTTACACAACGCAGTCTTCAACTGTGAGCACACCATGCTTCTAGAGCTTCTCGCCCGGATTTTTGTACCCAGAATTGTTTTGCGCAAAGGTCGGGAGAGAGGCAGCGCGCTCATCGGCGTTCTCGGTGTCATGGGCGTGGCAAGTGTTATTGGAGTTACGAGCGTGGCGGTGTCAGTACATGCGATTGGATATACGACTTCGACACGTGCGGGAGTGCAAGCCGAAGCTGCTGCTGAAGCCGGCATTGATTTTGCGGCCGCTAGTTTAGCGACGAGCATCTGCCAACCTGTGTATACGAGTTCGACCGCACCAGTCTTCTCTGTTGTTATCTCACACTCCACTCTGGCCTCCTCACCTGGCGATGTTGATACCTCGTGGGTGTCGGGATGCCCGACTACGGCAAGTGCGGCGCGACTTAAGTTGGTATCCACCGGTTGGGCGAGTCAGTATGGAGTTGCTGGGAACTCGTCGAATGATGCGCGGATGGTCGAAGCCATCTACCCATACACACCCACTCCTCCTTCATACGTAATCACCCCTTCTGGTCCTTCACTCTATGCATATGCTCAACTCGATCCCACAATTAATAATTTGACCATCACACAAGCATCTACGGCCCGCCCAAGTTTGCAGTATTACTCGGGAAGTGCGACCTGTACATCTGGAACGCAGATACAAGGTGATGTGATTCTCGGTGCGGGCGCACTTTCTGTGACGAGTGGATGCACCATCAACGGTGACCTTTGGGCGTCCGGCTCGATAAGTATTTCTTCTGGTGAAGTCATCGGAAATGTGATTACAGATAGTACGAGTACGGGAGTTGGTCAGTATGCATTGACCCTTTCCAGTTCCTCAGTTATTGATGGAAATGTATTTTCTTCCGGTGGCGTGAACATTGGCGGAAAAGTTGGTGGAAATATCGTGGCGGGACCAAATGCCCTCTCTTCCAATTTCAGCAACAACTCCTCGGTTGGGGGATCAGTCGTAACATCGGGGAGTGTCACTGCCCCAGCGGGAATAATTCAGGGGACTGTTACGACAAATCAGGCTGGAATTGTCACTCCCGTAATCCCCGCCGCACCGCCCTGGATTGATTTTGCCTACAATCCTGCTGATTGGAAGACTTCCACGGGCGCTCCATTTACAGTACTCACGATGTCTTCCTGCAGTTCGGCGGACTTAGTGACCGCATTGAATACGGCGCAAGCATCAACAAATCCAATGATTGTCGATACAAGAGCTTGCGGGAACGACACCGATCTACGTGGGATCCCTCTCTCACTCCACAGCGATCTTGTCATCATTACAAATAGTTTCACGATGGGCACGAACAATATTCAAAGTGCTGACGGAACAGATAAGCGGTTCTGGGTCATAATTCCTGACGCGGTACTGGATCAACTTCCCACCTGTCTCAATAATGCTTCACCGACTATTGGTCAGAACGTGACGATCAATACACACGTTGGGGCGATGATCTATTCGCCATGCGAAGTGAGTAATTCCGGAGGCGTATGGCGCGGACAGATATATGCGTCCTCAGTGGCAACTAGTTCTAATTTTGTTCTGGAGTATCTTCCAATCGGTTTACCCACCGTTAATCTCAGTACGGGACAGTTCTTAGCACCACCCGGTACTGGAGTTCTTGGCGGCCGTACTTCAATTCGAGACTTGGCGATGCGATAAATGGTGATGATCGCAGGCATTCTCGGTTTAGCGGTGGGCTCTTTTTTGAACGTGGTGATCTATCGTGTGCCTCTTCGCCAATCGGTGGTATCTCCGCCGAGCGCATGTCCTCAGTGCAGTGCGCGTATTAAGGGCTACGACAATATTCCTGTCATCTCATGGCTCCTTTTGCGAGGAAGGTGTCGCACCTGCAATTGCGCTATTTCGTCGCGATATCCAATGGTCGAGTTGGGTACCGCAATTTTCTTCGCGCTAGTTGCGTGGAAATTTGAATTCACGAATTCAAATTTTATTTTCCTGCTGACTGCCTTTCTTTATCTAGCCGCGATCACTACCGCTCTTGCCCTGATTGACCTTTCAACCCACACGCTGCCTAACGCGATTGTGCTTCCAAGCTATGCCGTCGGGGGTGTCCTTCTTGCCGCCGATGGATTAATAAGCGGAGACTATCGAGCCCTAGTAAGGGCCATTATCGGAGCAGGGGTCATGTGGTTGCTCTATTTGGCTATGGCGTTGATATACCCAGAGGGGATGGGGTTTGGCGATGTGAAATTTGCCGGAGTTCTCGGGCTCTTTCTTGGCTACCTAGTATGGGATGTACTGGTCACCGGTGCTTTCGCGGCTTTCGTATTAGGCGGAATTTTTGCTCTCGCACTCATTCTCTTTAAGAAAACTAATCTAAAGAGTGGTATTCCGTTTGGTCCGTGGATGGTGGCAGGCGCTTGGTTCGGGGTCTTCTTCGGTGTGCAGATTGTCCAGAGTTACCTTTCAATCTTTTCACTTTCATCTGGTGTTTGAGTAGAAGCGGAGTAAGGAGTGGCTACGAACGTCGTCGGTCTGGACATTGGAAGTACTGCGGTGCGTGGTGTTGAACTAAGCGCTGCCAAGAAAAACAAACCTAATTTGCTTCGATTTCACGAAGTGGTTC